>NZ_JBRBWD010000032.1:0-643641 GCF_052825245.1 Sagittula sp. | reverse complement strand
GGCGCGGCAGGCCGTCGTGATGCGCGACGGCATGATCACCGCCTCGCGCGGGCTTGGCGGCGACCTCATGTCCACCGAAGAGGACGAGCTGCTTTACATGATCCAGTCGCGCGCGGGCGGCAACGTCAGCTACGTGCAGCGCTTCCTGACGCCGGAGTACAAGACGAAGGAAATCATCTACCATTGCTCTGTCCGTCCCGGCGCGGGAGGTCACACGACGCTGGGCCGGGCCACGATGCCGACCTCCTCGGTCGGTGTGTCGTGCCAGGCAGCGGGCGAGGCGTCCTTCGAGAACAGCTACTACGTGGCCGGAGACGGGACGATCGTCAGCGGACGCCAGTGGATGGGCGAAACCCTCGGGTATCTGGACACGCAGCTTCTCCGCTACTGACGTCCTTTCCGGTCGTGCATCGTCACCCGGCCGAACACCGTCGCGAACATCAGCCGCATGTCCGAACAGGGCGTGCGGTTTTTCGCATAGATGAGGTCCAGCCGTGCCTTCCGCGGGATGCAGCGGCGGCAGTAGATGTCTTCGGTGTGCTCCGGCGTCGATGCGCCTGACAGCAGTCTTTCCTCATGCGCGTGGAATGCCTGCGATGCGAGGCCGGTAACGCCCGGACGTGCTGCCAGCACCTTGTCGTATAGGGCGGGAAACATCTCGACATATCTGCGAAGCGGCGGGCGCGGACCGACGAAACCGACATCGCCCCTGAGGATGTTCCAAATCTGTGGCAGTTCATCCAGCCGCGTCCGTCTGAGCCATGCACCGGTGGAGGTGATACGCGCGGCCTTGTGCCCGCCGGTCACACCCCCGTCCCGCTCTGCCGGCTGCATGGTACGAAATTTCCAGAGCGTGAAAGATCTGCCCGGGTCGTGCATCCGTTCGGAGCCATAAAAGACCGGCGGGCCTTCCCTCCACAGCACGATCAGCGCCACGGCCAGGATCAACGGCGACAGCAACAGCCCGAGGCCAACGGCATAGATCACATCGAGGATACGGAACGTCAGGCGGGACATGGCAAGAACCCCCCTGCCCGCGCCTGCACAACCAGCTCGGCAGGCGATGAAGCGATCCGCAGATCCGGCAAGAGCCTGCCCAGCTTCGACGTGTCGAGCACGACGGACTGGATGGCGCCCGGCGGCGCCGACGTCCACCTTACGTCCATGCCCGCGGCAGTCACGATGTCCGCCATGGCCGTCGCCTGACGTGCAGCGACATTATAAGTGCCTGATATGGCTGTGTTTTCTGTCAAGGCTTTGAGCACGCGGACAAGGTCGACCGTGCCGATGTAGCTGCGCTGCGGGCCGGTGCCGTCGGGAAAGCGGTCGACCGTCACCGAAGGCCCGCGGCGCAGGCTCTGCCCGAGGCTGTCCGCCCCGGCGACGTTGCCGAGGCGCAGGACGATAGAGCGGACGGCTTCCCCATTCGGCCGGTGCCAGGCGGCATTCGCATCTTCCATGTCGCGCTTGGCAACACCGTATGGGCCGACCGGCTGAAGAGCGTCTGCCTCATGAAACGCCCTGTCCGCCGCACCGTACACCGCAGCGCTGGACATATGGATAACCTGCAGCGCACCGACAGCGACCGCCAGATCGAGCGCCGCCTCCGCGAGGCGGGCATTGTCGCTCAGCACGCCGGAGGTCGCTCCCCACAAGGCCAGGATAGCACGGGTTTCGCTGGCCAGAACTGCCGGAACATCATCGCCGGGCTTCCACGTGACATCTGCCAAGCCCTCTTTCCGCGCAACGGTGATCAGCTCACCGCGCGAGGGCCAGAGCTTGGACACCATGCGCCCGAGCTTGCCGTTCGCGCCCAGCACGATGATCTTTCCCCTGCGGAGGTCGTCTTCCTTGGCTGTTGTCATCCCGATCCGTGTCCCCGCGGACTTCGGACCACGTTAACCGTAAAAACCTTGAAGGATCGTTACCGCCGCCCCGACCCGTGCAGGCGATGTGGAATTAGGCAACGCCTGACAGCCGGCATCGCAGTTCCACTTGTGCCCGCCCCGGTTCCGTCCGATAGCGGAAACATGAGTCTCCTTCGCTTTCTTTCCGAGAACATCCAGTGGCTGGCGGCAGGTATCCTGCTGACTTTCCTGTCGAGTTTTGGCCAGACGTTCTTCATCTCGATCTTCGCGGGGGAAATCCGCAACGCGTTCGGGCTGAGCCACGGACAATGGGGCCTGATCTACACCATCGGCACGTCGGTCTCGGCGGCGGTGATGATCTGGGCGGGATCGCTGACCGACTTCTTCCGGACACGGGTCCTGGGGGCGGCAGTCCTGTCGATGCTGGCCGCGTCCTGCCTGTTCATGGCGTTCAACACCTGGGCGGCGCTGCTGCCCGTGGTGATCTTTGCACTCCGCTTTACAGGTCAGGGCATGGCCAGCCACCTTGCCGTCGTCTCCATGTCGCGCTGGTTCGTGGCGACACGGGGCAAGGCGCTGTCCGTTGCTACTCTCGGCTTCGCAATTGGTGAGGGCCTGCTCCCCCTGACCTTCGTGTGGCTGATGACCCGGATGGACTGGCGGCTGCTCTGGGTCGGCGCTGCGACGGTGGCGGTTATGGCGATCCCTCTGCTGGTCATGCTTCTGCGTCAGGAACGTACGCCGCAAAGCCACGCGGAAACAGACCACTCTGTCGGTATGGAAGGGCGGCACTGGCGCCGGCCCGAGATGCTGCGCCACTGGTTGTTCTGGTTCATGATCCCGGCGCTTCTTGGTCCGTCCGCCTTCAACACCGCGTTTTTCTTCCAGCAGGTCCACTTCGCAACCGTGAAGGGATGGAGCCACCTGGAACTCGTCGCTATCTTCCCGCTGTACACGGCCGGGTCGATCACCGCGATGCTGGTGTCCGGCTGGCTGCTGGACCGCTTCGGGACGCCACGGCTGATCCCGTGGTACCAGCTTCCCATGGTCGTCGGTTTCACGCTTTTCGCGGTGGGACAGAGCCTGTTTTCCGCCCTGATCGGCCTGATCTTCGTAGCCATGACCGCGGGCGCGAACACCACCCTGCCGAACGCGTTCTGGGCAGAGTTCTACGGCACGCGAAGCCTTGGCGCGATCAAGGCGATGGCGGCGGCGGTGATGGTGCTGGGCTCCGCGCTCGGGCCCGGTCTAACCGGCGGTCTGATCGACGCAGGCGTGGGGATCGAGGTTCAGTATCTGGGTGTTGCGGGCTACTTCATCTTCACGACGATCTGCATGGCCATCGGCGTGCGGCGCGCGGCGAAGTTTCTCTGATCCTTACCGCGCCCGCCGCAGGTAGACGTAGTAAGCGCCTGCGCCGCCGTGCCTCTGGTGTGCAGGCGTGATCTGAAGCACCGCCGCGGCCAGAGGTGCCATCTGCAGCCACATCGGCACCTGCTGACGCAGCACCCCCCGCTGCCGTGGCGCGGGATCGTAGGGATCGGGTGCGGCACCTTTTCCGGTGATCACCAGAACGAGCCTGTGGCCCTTTGCGTGTGCGCCCATGATGAAGCGTGTCAGGGCCGGATGTGCACGGTCCAGCGTCATCCCGTGCAGGTCGATGCGGGCATCCGGCGTCAGCTTCCCGCGCTTGAGACGCTGGTAGGCCTTGTGATCCATGTTGACCGGCGCCGCGTGCAGGTGGTCCGCCGCTGTCTTCGGAAAATAATGCGTCTCCGTGTGGTCCGGCGCCTTTGCCCCCATGGAAAAGGGTGACACGTTCTCTGTCACAGGCTTCGAAGGACGGCTGTTTGGGACCGTCGGTTCGGAAGGTGAGAGTTTCCGTGATTTCAGGCTGCCCGGCAACGGCTTGGCACTGCGAGCGATCTGCGACCAGAGCTCCAGTTCATCGGGACGCACGCGGCGCCGGCTCATTGCACCCAGTCCGGTGCGAAGGCGTAGGCGCGCTGGATCGGCATCAGGACGACCATCCGCCCGGGGTCCTTCACGCCGCCTGCAATGCGCCCGGCCTCGTCGCCGGTCCCGTAGAAGATATCGGCCCGCTGCGCCCCCTTGATCGCGGACCCGGTGTCCTGCGCGATCATCAGACGGTTCAGCGGGGTTTCGCCCTTCTTCTCGATCCACACGGGCGCGCCGAGCGGCGTATACTTCGGATCGACGGCAATCGACCGCATCGTCGTGATCGACCGGTTCATCGCGCCGAGCGGCCCCTTTTCTGCGGGCACCTCGCTCACTTCGCGGAAGAAGACATAGCTGTTGTTGTGGAACAGCAGCTCTTCGCCCAGCATCGGATTGCTGCGGACCCATGCCTTGATGACCTGCGCGGACACCTGGTGCATGTTGAACAGACCGCGCCGGACCAGTTCCTTGCCGATGGACCGGTAATCGTGCCCGTTCGATCCACCGTAACCCACGCGAATGTGACGACCGTCCGGGAAACGCACCCGCCCGGAACCCTGGATCTGCAGAAAGAACAGCTCCACCGGGTCGTCGACCCAGGCGATTTCCAGCCCCCGCCCCTCCATGACCCCGGAGGTCAGGATATCGCGGCGGCTCAGCCACGGGCGGTTGAGGCGCGCTTCGGGCGGCATCGCATAGATCGGATATTGGTAGCGACCTGATCGGAACGGCGCACCGTCGAGTTCAGGCTCGAAATAGCCGGTGAACAGCGGTTCGGCCCCGTCGCTGATGACGACCGGCCGGAACAGCAGTTCGAAGAAGCCGCGCGCATCGTTCGTGGCCAGAGCGAGTTTGCACAGCGCCCGCCAATCCGGATCGTTCATGTCGCCGCAGGTGTTGCGGAACACCTCAAGCGCCGCAAGGTGGTCGTCCTCTGCCCAGCCTTCGAGGTCGTCGAAATCCAGCACAGTGTACGAGGTCTCGTCCTCGCCTTCCGCCGAGGCGCTCATGGGAAAGAGAACCAGCGAAAGCGCGAAGACAAGTCGGATCATTCGTCCGTGGCGACCAGTTGCCAGTTGGGATCGTCTGCGCCCATGACGCGCGCGTAGGTCCAGATGTCCTTCTGACGCTTCACCGCGGTCGGGGATCCTTCGACGACCTCGCCCTCGGCGTTCTTCACGACAGAGGTCAGTTCGCCGACGTAGCGCACGGTGATTTCCGCCTCGCGCGTGTCGGGGTCGAAAGATGCGCCGGCCAGCGTCATTTCGCGAACGCCGACAAAATTCGCCTCGATGGTCAGGCCTTCGGCCTCGCGGGCCTCCACCACGTCGGAGAAGGTCTCGAAAACGTCATCGGCGAGGAACGGTTTCAGCCCCTCGATATCGCCCCGTTCGAAGCCCATGAGGATCATCTCGTAGGCACCGCGCGCACCGCCAAGGAACTCCGACACGGAGAAGCTCGGCTCCACCCGTTTCATCGCGGCCAGCGCGTTGGCGGCATCGCTGCCCTCTGCGACGTGGTCGGTGATGTCGTGGTCAGGGCCGCCTTCGATCACCTCGAAGTCGCGGCGCGACGTGGTTTCCTTGCTCTTGCCGGAATGCGTTGGCCGCTCGAACCCGTCGCGCGTCCCCAGCACGCTGCGCAGACGCAGCACGAGGAAGACGGCGATCCCGGCCAGGACAAGAAGCTGGAGGAGCGGATTCTGCATCGGGGCCTCATGATGGGTACGGATGGAAACTTTGGCTTCGGGTTCCTATGTAGGTGACGTGTCTGAACAAGTCCACACGGGCGGCGGTGAAGTGAACCGTTGGCCGGATATGGTTCGGACATTGGTCAAGGAGGAATGCGCATGTGGCTGTTTCTGGTCTTTCTGATGGTCCCGCTGATCGAGATCGCCCTTTTCATCCAGGTGGGCGGGCTGATCGGCCTGTTGCCGACGCTTGCCATCGTCGTGCTGACAGCGATCATCGGCACGTACCTCGTGCGGTCGCAGGGCGCGCGGGCGCTTGCCGACCTCCGGCGCAGCTTTTCCGAACTTCAGGACCCCAGTGAGCCGCTGGCGCATGGCGCGATGATCCTTCTGTCGGGCGCGCTCCTACTGACTCCGGGGTTCTTCACCGATGCCGTGGGCTTTGCCCTGCTCGTCCCGGGCGTCCGGTCCGCCGTGATGCGTTGGGCGCGCCAGCGGATCAAGGTGACGCGTTTCCAGATGGGGCCCGAACCGCAGCGCCCCCCGCACCGCGACCCGACCCCTGCACGCGGTGATGTGATCGACGGTGATTTTACCGAAGTTCCGCAGGGCAAGTCGCCGAACCACCCCGGTTCCGGCTGGACGAGGCATTGAGAAACCCATCGGCGCCTGTTAATCCAGCTTTCAAGAAATTCAACCGGAGTACAATTCATGGCAGATTCCAACGGGGCAGCCCAGGCGCCTCAGCCGCCCAAGATGAACGTGCTTGCGCAGTTTATCCGTGACCTTTCGTTCGAGAACATCCTGTCCCAGAAAGGCGTGTCCGGCGAAGTGCAGCCCGACGTTCAGGTTCAGGTCAACCTCGACGCCAAGAAGCGGACGCCGGAGCACCAGTTCGAAGTCGTCATGAAGTTGAAGGTGGAGTCGAAGGCCAAGGAGTCTTCCGAAATCCTCTTTATCCTCGAACTCGACTACGTGGGTGTGTTCCACATCGAGAACGTCCCCGAGGACCAGCTTCACCCGTTCCTGCTGATCGAATGCCCGCGGATGCTTTTCCCGTTCGTGCGCCGCATCGTGTCGGACGTGTCCCGCGACGGTGGCTTCCCGCCGCTGAACCTGGAAACGATCGACTTCCTCGCGCTCTACCGTGCGGAGCTTCAGCGCCGCGCCGCCGCGCAGCAGGAAGCCTCCAGCGTTCCGACGCAGTAAGTCAGCGGGACGCGATCAGGACCGGTTCCAGATCGCGTTTTCCCCGAGCTTTTCGACAAAGGCGGCGTGAGCCGCCTTTTCCGTGTCCGTCAGGCGCGATGGCAACGGCGTGGACCGCGGCTTCGGCCGCCAGTTCGTCACTGTTTCACCGACACTCGGCGTGGAGGACGCAGCGGTCAGCCCGAAATCCGGCTGCTTGCCCCCGATAAGCTCGAGGTAGACCTCAGCCAGGATTTCAGAGTCGAGAAGCGCGCCGTGCAGGGTCCGCGACGAGTTGTCGATCCCGAACCGGCGGCAGAGCGCGTCGAGCGAAGCAGGTGAGCCGGGGAATTTCCGGCGTGCGATGTCCAGAGTGTCGATGGCGCAGTCCTTGGCCAGCGTCGGACGGTTGGCCCAGCGAAGTTCGGCGTTCAGGAATTTGACATCGAAGGCGGCGTTGTGGATCACCAGTTTCGAGTCACCGATGAAGGCGCGGAACTCGTCGACGATTTTGGCAAAGACCGGCTTGTCGCGCAGGAAATCGTCGCCCAGGCCGTGGACGGCAAAGGCCTCCTGCGGCATGGACCGTTCCGGGTTGATGTACTGGTGATAGGTGTTGCCGGTCGGAACGTGGTTGAACAGTTCCACGGCACCAATCTCGACGATGCGGTCGCCCTGCTCCGGCTCGAACCCCGTGGTTTCCGTATCGAGTACGATTTCACGCATGTCTCAGCCTTTCTTCGATCTCGCGCAGGATGTGAAGCACCTGTGCGCGCGCGTGTTCAGGCGTATCCGTCTCTATCGTCCATGTCGACCGGGCGCATTTTTCCTCGGACGGCATCTGCCGGGCCAGGATGCGCTCAAGGTCCGCATCGGTCATGGTGCCCCGCGCAAGGACACGCTCACGCTGTATTTCACGTGAAACAAAGACGCAGGCGGTCGCGTCCATCTCGGCGTCGCCGCCCGTCTCGAACAACAGCGGAATGTCGAACACCCCGATCCTGTCGGCGTTGTCCCTGACGAACGCCTCCCGATCTGCCCTGACCAGCGGATGCACGATGCGTTCGAGATCCGGCAGGGCCTCGGGATCGCGGCCGATGAGAGTCTTCAGCACGTCGCGGGACACAGCACCGTCCCGGATGGCTTCTGGAAAGCGCTCTCGGATCGGATCGACCGCGGCGCCACCAGCGGAATAGAGCCTGTGCACCGCGGCGTCGGCATCCCAGACGGCGCATCCTTCGGCAGCAAAGATCGCTGCCGTCGACGACTTGCCCATGCCGATTGATCCGGTCAGCCCCAGCTTGAATCTCATCGCAGGACGGCGGCGCGTGTCGCTTCGTCGACCTCCGGTCGCGTGCCGAACCACCGTTCGAAGCCGGGCACCGCCTGGTGCAGCAACATACCGAGACCGTCGACCACCGTGCTGCCGGCACGCTCGGCCTCGCGCAGGAGCCGGGTCTGGAGCGGCGTGTAGACGAGATCGGAAACCACCATGTCCGGAGTGAGCGCATCCAGCGGAACGCGGAACTCCGGCTTGCCGGTCATGCCGAGGGACGTCGTGTTCACCACGGTGCGGCAATCGTCGATGATGTTGCCGGCCTGCACCCAATCGTGCACCTGAACTCGGTTGCCGAAATCGGACCGCAGCTGTTCCGCCCGCACACGTGTCCGGTTGGTCAGCCGGATTTCGGGCACACCCACGTCGATCAGGGATGCGATGACGGCACGGGCAGCACCCCCTGCCCCGAACACCACCGCCGGCCCGGCGGAGGGTTCCCAGTTCGGCGCCGACTGCCTGAGGTTCTCGGTGAACCCGTAACCGTCGGTGTTGTCGGCGTGGATCCTGCCGTCCTTTCGGAAGATCAGGGTGTTCGCCGCACCGATCAGCGTCGCCCGGTCAGACGCGAGATCGGCAATCTCCAGAATCTTCTCCTTGTAAGGAATCGTGACGTTGACGCCCATGAAACCGAGTTCCGGCAAGAGTCGGATGGTCTCGGCAAGTTTGTCGGCGGGCACCTCGATGGGAATATAATGTCCCGGAATCCCATGTTTCCTGAGCCAGTGCGCGAACAGACGCGGCGACCTCGAATGCGCGATGGGCTTGCCGATGACGGCGGCGAGGGGAATTCGAGGCAGGGTCATGAAGGGATGGTTCCTCTGACGGACAGGAAGTTGAGCAGTTCGAGCATGGGGAGCCCGAGGATCGTGAAATGGCTGCCTTCTACGCGGGCGAAGAGACGTACGCCCTCCTTCTCGAGCTTGTAGCCACCGACGGAGGAGCCGACGTCAGGCCAGTTCCTGTCGAGGTAGGCGTCGAGGTAGGCGTCCGAAAAGGTGCGCATCGTCAGCCGCGCGGTGCCGACGTGCCGCCAGACCGGCTTACCCTCTTCATAGATGACGGCTGCGGAAAGAAGCTGATGTGTCTCGCCGCGCAGAGAGACAAGCTGACCGCGCGCCTCTTCGCGGCTGACAGGTTTCGACAGGATGGCGCCCTTGAACGCCAGCACCTGATCACAACCCAGAACCAGGCCTGACGGATGCCGCCCGGACACCTTCTGCGCCTTAGCTTCCGCCAGTGTATCGGCGATATCACGCGGCGTCGCGCCTTCGGCAAGCAGCGATTCCCGAATCATGTCTTCGTCGATCCGGGCCGGCTCTGACGCGACGTTCAGGCCGGCGGACCGGAGCAGGCTGGCGCGGATTTCGGAGCCGGAAGCGAGGATCAGGTCCTCTTTCATGGGGATAAATCTTGGTATGAGTGTGTGGGCTGGATCGATGACGTTTGTGCGAAAATTCGGTTCTACATGCAAGCACGGGAAAGATCGCGAGTTCCGCCCTCGTCCTTCGCCGGGCTTGCCCATGTTGACGAGGATATCTCATGGCGCGTGACAATCGCGGTCGGATGCGGTTCATCCCGTGGTTTTCCAACCCCGCTCCTGCGCGATTTCATATGCATAAATTATTGAAATAAATAAATATTTCTAAGTTCATTGTCAGGTCGTCCAGAGACGATCCCCGAAGTTCTCCATAGGTCTGCGGCGTGTTGGTAAGTGTGTTTACCGTTCCTTAATCCACAGAAATCCCGCTCCCATATCACTTCAAAAACCTTTCTAAATCTTTACTTTATCTATCTTGGAATGACCGGGGACACCGCCCGGAAGTCAGGCATTGACTTCGGATGGTCGGAAGGACTACCTCTCTGTCGTTCCTGTTCTGGATCATGTTCTCCCTAGAAACGAAGAAAGCGCGACACGTGTTGTTGTCGCGATGTGGCGTATGAGCGAAGAAAAACTGAACCTTGCCGATCTGAAAGCGCAAAGCCCCAAGGACCTTCTGGCCATGGCGGAAGAGCTGGAGATCGAGAACGCCTCGACCATGCGCAAGGGCGAGATGATGTTCCAAATCCTCCGGGAGCGGGCCGACGAAGGCTGGCTCATCTACGGGGACGGCGTTCTGGAGGTGCTTCAGGACGGTTTCGGTTTCCTCCGCTCTCCGGAAGCGAACTACCTGCCGGGTCCGGATGACATCTACGTGTCGCCCGACATGATCCGGAAGTATTCGCTGCGGACAGGCGACAGCATCGAAGGCGAGATCCGCGCGCCTGACAACGAGGAGCGCTACTTTGCCCTGGTTTCCGTGGCTGCGATCAACTTCGAAGATCCGGAACGGGCACGGCACAAGATCGCCTTTGACAACCTGACGCCGCTGTATCCCGATGAGCGCCTGAAGATGGAGATCGAGGATCCGACCATCAAGGACCGTTCCGCCCGGATCATCGACCTGGTGTCGCCCATCGGCAAGGGCCAGCGGTCGCTGATCGTCGCGCCGCCGCGCACGGGTAAGACGGTGCTGCTGCAGAACATCGCGGCGTCGATCGAGAAGAACCACCCGGAGTGCTACCTGATCGTCCTGTTGATCGACGAGCGTCCGGAGGAAGTCACCGACATGCAGCGTTCGGTGAAAGGCGAAGTGATCTCCTCGACCTTCGACGAACCCGCGACACGGCACGTGGCCGTCAGTGAAATGGTGATCGAAAAGGCCAAGCGTCTTGTCGAACATAAACGAGATGTTGTTATCCTTCTGGACTCCATCACAAGACTTGGTAGAGCGTTCAACACCGTTGTGCCGTCGTCCGGCAAGGTTCTCACCGGCGGTGTCGATGCAAACGCCCTGCAACGTCCGAAGCGTTTCTTCGGTGCAGCCCGGAACATCGAGGAAGGCGGTTCGCTGACCATCATCGCGACGGCGCTGATCGACACGGGTTCGCGTATGGACGAAGTCATCTTCGAAGAATTCAAGGGCACCGGCAACTCCGAGATCGTGCTGGACCGCAAGGTGGCGGACAAGCGGGTCTTCCCGGCCATCGACATCCTCAAGTCCGGTACCCGGAAAGAGGATCTGCTGGTCGACAAGATCGACCTGCAGAAGACATTTGTGCTGCGCCGTATCCTGAACCCGATGGGTACGACCGACGCGATCGAATTCCTTCTGTCGAAGCTCAAGCAGACCAAGACCAACTCCGAATTCTTCGATTCGATGAACAGCTGACGCAGCCATGGATACGATCTTCGCCTTGGCGTCAGCGCCGGGTCGGTCCGGCGTCGCAGTGGTCCGCGTGTCCGGAGATCGTTCCTGGGAGGCCGTGAAGGCGCTTGCGGGATCGGTTCCCGAACCGCGACGCATGGTCCTGCGCACCTTGCGAGACCGGTCTGGCGTGCAGCTCGACGAAGCGATGGTTGTGGCCTTTGCGGCCGGGGCCAGCTTCACCGGCGAGGAGTCCGCCGAGTTTCATCTGCATGGAAGCATTGCGGTCGTGCGGGCGGTTCTTGCTGAGCTCGCGCTGGTGGATGGCTGCCGACCGGCGCAACCGGGGGAATTTACGCGCCGGGCGTTGGAAAATGGCTGCATGGACTTTACCCAGGTCGAAGCTCTTGCCGATCTGATCGAGGCGGAAACGGAAGCGCAACGGAAGCAGGCGCTTGCCGTCTTGTCCGGGGCGCTGTCGGGTCGGGTGTCAGAATGGCGTCAGAAGCTGGTGCGCGCGGCATCCTTGCTGGAAGTGACGATTGACTTCGTGGATGAGGACGTGCCCGTCGATGTGACGGATGAGGTCGTCGGTCTATTGAAGGATGTGTTATCCGACATTCAGAGCGAGCTTCGTGGACTCGATGCGGCGGAGCGTGTTCGTCTTGGGTTCGAGGTGGCGATTGTCGGTCCTCCGAATGCGGGCAAGTCCACCCTGCTGAACAATCTTGCGGGCCGAGATGCGGCAATCACTTCGGAAATTGCCGGCACGACACGGGATGTGATCGAGGTGCGCATGGAGGTTGGCGGTCTTCCGGTGACATTCCTCGACACCGCAGGTTTGCGGGAAACGCAGGATCCAGTGGAACGTCTGGGTATCGATCTTGCGCGTCGGCGGGCAGAAGCCGCCGACCTGCGTGTGCACCTGGTGGAGCATGGCGGCCAGCCGGAAATCGAGGTAAGATCCGGTGACATCGTTCGCTGGGCGAAGGATGATTCAGGTGTGTACGAGGACGGGCTTTCGGGTAGGACAGGGTTCGGTGTGCCGCAGCTCTTGTCCCGGATTGAGGAGGTCCTTTCTGAGCGGACGGCCGGGATTGGTCTGACCTCTCGTGAGCGGCATCGGGATAGCCTGATCCGGAGCCGAACCTATCTTGAGCAGGCCGTGTCCGGTCTGGAAGACGGAATGAGTGAAGTTGATATTCTGAGTGAGGATATTCGGCTGGGAATTCGCCAACTGGAAATTCTCGTTGGGAAGGTTGAAGTTGAGCACTTGCTGGACGAGATATTCTCTTCGTTTTGCATCGGGAAGTGAGGAGTGTTTCACGTGAAACAATCGACGTTCGATGTTGTTGTCGTTGGCGCCGGGCACGCGGGCGCTGATGCTGCGGCTGCTTCTGCGCGGATGGGCGCAAAAACAGCGCTTGTGACGCTCAAGAAAACCGACCTTGGCGTGATGTCCTGTAATCCGGCGATCGGTGGTCTCGGCAAGGGTCATCTCGTACGGGAGATCGACGCGCTGGATGGTGTCATGGGTCGCGTTGCCGATTACGCAGGAATCCAGTTTCGTCTTCTGAACCGCCGTAAAGGACCCGCCGTTCAAGGCCCGCGCGCGCAGGCTGACCGTAAACGGTATGCGGAAAAGATGCGGGAGACGCTTACCTCGGTCGAGAACTTGGAGATCGTCGAAGCTGAGGTGGTCGACTTTTCCATTGAGGGTGGGCGCATTTGCGGTGTGGTCCTGCGTGACGGACAGAGTATCTCGGCCCGGTCCGTCGTCCTGACCAGTGGCACTTTTCTGCGCGGCATCATTCATATCGGTGATCGCTCCTACCCCGGCGGGAGGGTCGGTGACGACCCCGCGGTCCGTCTGGCGGAGCGCATCGACGAGCTGGGTCTTCCGCTCGGTCGTTTGAAAACCGGCACACCGCCCAGGCTGAACGGAAAGACGATTGCATGGGGCGGGCTCGAACAGCAGCCCGGCGATGAGGATCCGGTCCTCTTCTCTTTCCTCTCCAAGGCACCAGAAGCACGGCAGATTTCCTGTGGGATCACCTACACAAACGCCAGGACCCACGAGATCATTCGGGAAAACCTCGGACGGTCCGCCATGTACGGCGGTCATATCGAGGGGATCGGGCCCAGGTATTGCCCTTCCATCGAAGACAAGGTGGTCCGGTTTGCGGAGAAGGAGTCGCATCAGGTCTTTCTGGAGCCGGAAGGCCTAGACACCGACACCATCTACCCCAACGGAATCTCCACGTCGCTTCCCGCGGAGGTTCAGGAGGATTACGTTCGCAGCATTGCAGGGCTGGAGAATGTCGAGATCCTGCAACCGGGCTACGCCATCGAATATGATTTTGTCGATCCGACCTCGCTCGATTCCACCCTGCGGGTCAAGCAACTCGAAGGTCTGTATCTGGCCGGGCAAATCAATGGCACGACCGGCTACGAAGAAGCCGCCGCTCAGGGCCTTGTCGCGGGATTGAATGCTGCTGCCCATGCGTTGGGGCGCGAGCGGATACAGTTCTCACGTACCGACAGCTACATTGGCGTGATGATTGACGATCTGACGACCCGCTCCGTAACGGAGCCTTACCGCATGTTTACCAGCCGGGCCGAGTTCCGCCTTTCGCTCCGGGCCGACAACGCGGACCAACGTCTGACGCCGAAGGCCATTGATCTGGGGATCGTTTCTGAAGAACGCGCCAGGGCATTCACTCAGAAAATGGAAGCTTTGAATGCCAGCAAACGTCTTTTGGAAGAGACGTCCTTCACGCCCTCGCAGGTGAAGACGTTGGGAATAGCGGTCAATCAGGATGGAACGCGTCGTTCAGGCTTCCAGCTTCTGTCTTTCAAAGACGTCACGCTCACCCAACTTTCGAAGCTGGAACCGGCGTTCCTTGGCATCGACGAAGCCACCGGTGCTCAGATCGAGAAAGAAGCGCTTTATGCGAACTACCTGGATCGCCAAGCCAGGGACGTTGATACGCTGAGGCGCGACGAGGCTGTTCGCATCCCGCCCGATTTTGATTTCAATGCGCTTCCGAGCCTGTCCAACGAGCTTCGGAAGAAACTGGACGATGTGCGCCCCGAATCCATCGCTCAGGCATCGCGAATTGAAGGAATGACGCCTGCTGCCTTGATGCTCATCCTCGCCAAGCTGCGGCAAGTAGAGCGCAAGACCGTCGCGTGATGGATCTGAACCTTGGACCAGCTTTGAATGTTTCACGTGAAACATCGGAGAAGCTCGAGCTCTATCTTTCGCTTCTTAAAAAGTGGAACCCGGTCATAAACCTGGTTTCACAAAACACCTTGAACGATGCTGCAAGTCGCCATTTTCAGGATTCTGCCCAGCTCATGGATCTGATCCCTGGGAAAAGCCGAAAACTGGCCGATCTCGGTTCTGGCGGAGGGTTCCCCGGCCTCGTGATTGCTATTCTGGCCGAGGAATCGCACCCGGAACTGAAGGTCACGCTCATCGAGTCGGACCAACGGAAGGCGAGCTTCCTGCGCACCGTTCTGCGCGAAACCCAGGTTGATGCAAATGTCGTCTGCAAGCGCATTATGGATCTTCCCGCCCTGGCGGCAGATATCCTGACCGCGCGCGCCTTGGCCCCTCTTCCGGCCCTTTGCCAGTTCGCCAGCCACCATCTGAAGCCAACAGGCATAGCCCTGTTTCCCAAAGGGAAAACTTGGGGAAAAGAGCTCGAAGATGCACGCGCGCAATGGCAATTCGGTTATACTGCGCATACAAGCAAGACAGACGCAGATGCCGTCGTTCTGGAAATACGAGATCTCGCACATGACTGATCCACTGCGGCCAAACGGGCCTCGAATCATTGCCGTTGCAAACCAGAAGGGCGGCGTCGGCAAGACGACCACGACGATCAATCTGGGCGCAGCGCTGTGCGAACTGGGCCAGAAAGTTCTGGTTGTCGATCTGGACCCTCAGGGCAACGCATCGACCGGTCTGGGGATCGAGCCGGAAGATCGTGAATATACGACCTACGAACTCCTGCTGGACGAGGCCGACCTCGATTCCGTGATCCTCACCACGTCGACGGAAAATCTTCACCTGATCCCGGCGACCGTAGATCTCAGTTCAGCGGATATCGAGTTGATCTCGAATGAAAAGCGCAGCTACCTCCTGCACGATGCCCTGCGCCAGCCCGCCATGGCAAAGCTGGACTTTGACGTTGTCCTGATCGATTGCCCACCCTCGCTCAACCTTCTGACGGTGAACGCGATGGTGGCCTCGCATTCCGTGCTTGTGCCGCTGCAAAGTGAATTCTTCGCACTTGAAGGTCTGTCGCAACTCATGTTGACCATTCGCGAAGTCCGCCAGTCAGCAAATCCCAACCTCCGGATCGAGGGCATCGTCCTGACGATGTACGACTCACGGAACAACCTGTCCCAACTGGTCGAAGCGGATGCGCGCTCCAATCTCGGCGATCTGGTCTTCAGCACAGTCATTCCCCGGAATGTCCGCGTCAGCGAAGCGCCGTCATACGCCCTGCCCGTTCTGGCCTACGACACTGCCTCGAAGGGCGCCCAAGCCTATCGCGCGCTCGCAGCAGAACTCATCAAGAAAAACGAAAAACACGCAGCCTAAGGATCGGCGTGACAGAGGAGGCTCACATGGCAGAGAAAAAAGACAACCGTCGCGGCCTTGGTCGTGGCCTTTCGGCGCTGATGGCAGACGTGACACCGGCCACGGAAAGCGCCCCGCAGGAAGGCCCCCGACGCCCGGACCGCCTGCTCCCGATCGAGCAGTTGCGCCCGAACCCGGACCAGCCGCGCCGGACCTTCACGCAGGAACACCTGGACGACCTCGCGAACTCCATCCGCACCAAAGGTGTCATCCAGCCACTTATCGTCCGGCAGGATCCCAACGACGCGAACATGTATGAAATCGTCGCAGGCGAACGCCGGTGGCGCGCCGCACAGATGGCGCAACTCCACGAAGTGCCCGTCCTTGTACGCGATTTCAACGACACCGAAGTCCTCGAAATTGCGATCATCGAGAACATTCAACGGGCGGACCTGAACCCGATGGAAGAGGCCGCAGGTTATCGCCAGCTGATGTTCAAGTTCGGTCACACTCAGGAAAAGCTGGCCGAGGCTCTCGGCAAAAGCCGCTCGCACATCGCGAACCTGATGCGGCTTCTGAACCTGCCGGAAAGCGTCCAGGAAATGGTCTCCGAAGGGAGCCTCAGCGCCGGCCATGCCCGCGCGCTGATCACGGCGCCGAACCCCGAAGTGCTCGCAAAGACCATCGTGGATAAAGGTCTATCGGTCCGTGATACGGAAAAGCTCGTCAAATCTGGTCCCAACCCGGACAAGCCCCGCAAGCCCCCGACCGACGGCGCGTTCCAGATGGACAAAGACGCCGACACGAAGGCGCTCGAAGCGGACCTCTCCGCGGCTCTCGGCATGAAGGTTCAGATCGACCACAAGCCGGGGCAAGAGAAGGGCAGACTGTCGATTTCCTACGATACGCTGGAACATCTCGACGCGCTCTGCGGTCTGCTGAGCACGTACCGTTAAGGCAGAAGCGCCTCGATCACGGAGTTCAGAACCAGGCGTCCCCGGGGGGTTGCGATCAACCTTCCGGCGGACAATTCCATAAGCTCCATCTCCTGCAGAGACGCGACTTGCGCCGAATGGGCGACATTCAGCGACATCTGGTGTAACCTTGCCAAATCAAGTCCCTCTGACAGACGAAGCCCCATCATGAGGTATTCGATCGCCTGATCGTCCCCGCCAACGGCCATACGGCTTTCGTCGCCGGTTTGCGCCTCTTCCACGGCGGACATCCAGCGCCCCGGCATCCGCCAGGCCACGCTTTCGATCCTCTGCGGCCCAAGGTCGAAACGTCCATGGGCGCCGGGACCGACGCCAACCCAGTCACCATACCGCCAGTAAACAAGGTTGTGCCGCGACTCCGCATCGGAGCGCGCGTGGTTCGAAACTTCGTAGGCCGGCATCCCGGCCCGCGCACACATTTCCTGCGTCAGATCGTACATGTCGGCGCCAAGATCATCACTCGGCAAACCGCGCAGCTTGCCAGCCTGAGACCGGTCCCAGAAGGCCGTGCCAGGCTCGATGGTCAATTGGTAGAGCGATAGGTGGTCGACCGCCATGTCGAGCGCCTCACCCAGTTCCTCTTCCCAGTCGGCCAGCGTCTGGCCTTGCCGCGCATAAATCAGGTCGAAGCTGACACGGTCAAAAACTTCACGTGCGATCCCGAACGCGGCCCGCGCTTCGCCAACATCGTGAAGCCGGCCCAGTCGTCGCAGGTCCGGCTCCCGCAGAGACTGGACACCCAGCGACACGCGGTTGACCCCCGCCCGCGCATAGCCTTCGAACCGGGCCGCCTCGACGGACCGCGGATTGGCTTCCAGCGTGATCTCGATGTTGTTGCCGAAGGTCCAGCCCTCCCGCGCCGCGTCGAGCACAGCCGCGACGGTCTCCGGCGCCATCAACGACGGCGTGCCGCCCCCGAAAAAGATCGACCCCAGAACGCGGCCCGGTGTCTCCGCCGCCACGCGCCGTACTTCCGAGGCCAGCGCCGCAGCCCAGCGGGCTTGGTCGATTTCCCGAACGACATGGCTGTTGAAGTCGCAGTAAGGGCATTTGGCCTCGCAAAACGGCCAATGCACGTAAAGCCCAAAGCCCCCCTGCTGCCAGTTCTCAGGCAAAGCAGCCGTCAACGAACTTGCGGAACGCATCGGCGCGGTGGCTGATCTTGTTCTTTTCCCAGCGATCCATCTCTCCGAAGGTCACGTCGTACCCTTCGGGCTGGAAGATCGGATCGTACCCATGTCCCTGCTCCCCGCGCATCGGCCAGACCACGCGGCCTTCCATCTTGCCGGGGAACACTTCGTCCTGACCGTCCGGCCAGGCCAGCACCAGCGTGCAGCAGAACCGCGCGGTCCAGGGCTCCGGCGCACCGGACTGCACCAGCAGGTCGTGCGATTTCGTCATGGCCATCACGAAGTCACGACCAGACTCTGTTTCTGCCCAATCCGCGGTGTAGACCCCCGGCGCCTTGTCGAGCGCGTCGATCTCGATCCCGGAATCGTCGGACAGTGCGGGCAGGCCGGTGGCCTTGGCGGCCGCATGCGCCTTGATCCGCGCATTCTCGACAAAGGTCGTGCCGTCTTCGACCGGCTCCGGCAGACCCATGCCCGCGGCGCCAACAACCTCGACCCCAAAAGGCTTCAGCAGATCGGCGATCTCTTCCAGCTTGCCCTTGTTGTGGGTGGCGACAAGGATCCTGTCGCCCTCGAACTTGCGTGTCATTTCACCGCCGCCCGCTGTGCCGCGACCAGCTCGGCCACGCCCTTTTCGGCCAGGTCCATCAGCTGCGTCATCTGGGTGCGGGAAAAGACGGACCCTTCCGCGCTCATCTGCACTTCGATCAGCGCGTTGTCGCCGCGCAGGATGAAGTTGCCGTCCACGCCGGCCTCACTGTCCTCAGGGTAATCGAGGTCAAGAACCGCCTGCCCCGCGTAGATCCCGCAGCTCACCGCCGCGACCTCGGAGATCAGCGGATCGGTGACGATGTCGCCCGCCTTCATCAGCTTGTTCACAGCCAGCCGCAAAGCCACCCAGCCGCCGGTGATTGAGGCGCAGCGCGTGCCGCCGTCCGCCTGGATCACGTCGCAGTCCACGGTGATCTGACGTTCGCCCAGGGCGTTGCGGTCGACACCCGCGCGAAGGGCGCGACCGATCAGGCGCTGGATTTCCACCGTGCGCCCGCCCTGCTTGCCCATCGCCGCCTCGCGTCGCATCCGGGAAGAGGTCGACCGCGGCAGCATGCCGTATTCCGCCGTCACCCAGCCCTGCCCGCTGCCCTTCACGAAAGGCGGCACCCGCTCTTCCAAAGATGCGGTGCACAGGACATGCGTGTCCCCCATCTTGATGAGGCAAGATCCCTCTGCGTGCTTCGTTACCCCGGTTTCGATTGAAACCGGGCGCATCTCGCTTAAGTCTCGTCCCGACGGTCGCATGATCTGTCCTTTCGTGTTTGTCACGGGATAGACAGGGCGCACCCGTAAGCGCAACCCCGATTGACGCGCGTCCGGCATGCACTTTAATGACGGGCGAAGGGATAAGAATGGCTGAGGCAAACGAAATTCTCTCCGAGCTGAACGACAGATCCCGCGAAGTCTTTCGCCGGGTGGTCGAAGGCTACCTGGAAAGCGGCGAACCGGTGGGCTCCCGCAGCCTGACGCGGATGCTGTCGGAGCGCATCTCGGCGGCGACCATCCGCAACGTGATGCAGGACCTCGAGTTCCTCGGCCTCCTCGACAGCCCGCATGTCTCGGCAGGCCGCGTGCCCACGCAACTCGGTCTGCGGATGTTCGTCGACGGCCTGCTTGAAGTCCGCGACCTCGACAACAGCGACCGCGAAAAGCTCGATGCCACTGTCGGACGCAGCGGCGATGTCGGCGGCCTTCTGGACGAGATCGGTTCCGCCCTCTCCGGCGTGACGCGCGGCGCCTCCCTCGTGCTGACCCCGAAACACGAAGCGCCGCTGAAGCACATCGACTTCGTCTCGCTCGCGCAAGACCGCGCGCTGGTGGTCATCGTCTTCGCCGACGGCCACGTGGAGAACCGCGTCTTCACGCCGCCGCCGGGCCTGACCCCTTCGGCGATGCGCGAGGCGGCGAACTTCATCAACGCCCTGGCAGAGGGACGCACCCTCTCCGATCTCCGCAAGGTCATGCAGGCCGAGGTAAAGGCCCGCCGTCAGGAAATCGACACGCTTGCCGCCGACCTCATCGACGCGGGCATCGCCGTCTGGGATGGCGAGGGCCGAAGCTCCGAACGGCTGATCGTGCGGGGCCGCGCGAATCTTCTGGATGAGTCGGCCGAGGAAGAGCTGGACCGAATCCGCAGCCTGTTCGACGACCTCGAACGCAAAAGAGACATCGCAGAGTTCCTCGAATTGACCGAAGACGGCGAAGGGGTGCGCATTTTTATCGGCTCGGAGAACAAACTTTTCTCACTTTCGGGTTCCTCTCTGGTGGTCTCTCCATATATGAACGCAGACCGAAAGATCATCGGTGCAGTGGGGGTCATCGGACCCACCCGTCTGAACTACGGACGCATCGTCCCGATCGTGGATTATACAGCGCAACTGGTCGGCAAGCTGATCACCGACCGGAGCCAGAGGTGAAGAATGGCAGATCCGAAAGAAGAGCAATTCCTCGACGATGTCGAAAGCGCCGAAGCCGAAACCTATGCCGGTGCCGAGGAAGAGATTGACGACGAGGCCGCGGAAGTGGACGCCCTCCGCGCCGAACGCGACGACTACAAGGACCGCTTCATGCGGGCGTTGGCCGATGCGGAGAACGCGCGCAAGCGTGCCGCCAAGGACCGGCAGGAAGCACAGGCCTACGGCGGTTCCCGCATCGCGCGCGACCTGCTGCCGGTCTACGACAACCTGAACCGCGCCCTTCTTGCGGCGAAGGAAGACGGCTCCAACGCGTCGACGGCACTTGTGGAAGGCGTCGAACTGACGCTGAAAGAGCTGATGAACGTCTTCGACCGCCACGGCATGACCCGCGTGTCGCCGGAAATCGGTGAGCGGTTCGATCCCAAACTGCACGAAGCGATGTTCGAGGCCCCGGTGCCGGGCACCACGTCGGGCGAGATCATCCAGGTCTCTGCCGAGGGCTTCATGCTGCACGACCGGCTGCTGCGCCCCGCGCAGGTCGGCGTCAGCTCCACCCCGGCAAGCTGAACGAGTAACCAAAGGGAAGGTGGATCAGTGACCCACCTTCACCCCTTTACGAGCGCCTTGAGGTCGTAGAGCACTTGCAGGGCTTCTCGCGGCGACATCTCATCCGGGATGATCGCCGCAAGTTTTTCCTCGACCGCCGAAGGTGTTTCCCGTGAAACAGCGGGTGCCGATGCCTTCGCCGCGGCAGAGAACAGCGGCAGATCGTCGATCAGCGCCTTGGGCGAGGCGCGTTCCCGCTCCCCCTTCTCCAGCGCTTCCAGAACGTCGCGGGCCCTTGTGATGACCGCCTTGGGCAGTCCGGCCAGTTGCGCCACCTGCACACCGTAGGACCGGTCGGCTGCACCGTCATGCACCTCGTGCAGGAAGATGACATCGCCCTCCCACTCCTTCACCGCCACGGTGGCGTTTTTCACGCCCGGCAGCTTTCCGGCCAGAACGGTCAATTCGTGGTAGTGGGTGGCGAACAGCCCGCGCACGCGGTTGACCTCATGCAGATGCTCCAGCGTCGCCCAGGCGATGCTCAGCCCGTCATAGGTGGCCGTGCCGCGCCCGATCTCGTCGAGGATCACCAGCGCCCGGTCGTCCGCCTGGTTCAGGATCGCGGCGGTTTCCACCATCTCGACCATGAAGGTCGACCGCCCGCGCGCAAGATCGTCAGAGGCTCCGACCCGGCTGAAGATCTGGCTGACCACCCCGATGTGAGCAGACCTCGCCGGAACATAGGACCCGATCTGCGCCAGCAGCGCGATCAGCGCGTTCTGCCTGAGATAGGTCGACTTACCGGCCATGTTCGGACCGGTCAGCAGCCGGACCGAAGCGGCATCCCCCTCGGCGCTCAGCGCGCAGTCGTTGGCGATGAACGGCTCGCCGGCCTTCTGCAGCGCCGCCTCCACGACCGGATGCCGTCCCGCTTCGATATCGAAGGCGCGACTGTCGTCGACCTTCGGCAGGCACCAGTCCCGTTGCCGCGCCAGTTCCGCAAGCCCCAGCGCAAGGTCGAACTCGGCCAGCGAAAACGCCAGCTCGGACAACACCCCTGCCCGATCCAGAATCTCGCGCCTCAAGGCGTCATAGAGCCGCTTTTCGATCTCCGACGCCTCCGCCCCGGCGTTCAGGATCCGCGTTTCCAGCTCTGACAGTTCGGTGGTGGTAAAGCGCACTTGGTTGGCGGTTGTCTGGCGATGGATGAACCGGTCGCTGCGGGCGTGCATCTTGTCCGCGTGGGTGGCCGTCACCTCGATGAAATAGCCCAGCACGTTGTTGTGCTTGATCTTCAGCGACCCGATCCCGGTTTCCTCGGCGTATTCCCCCTGCATCCGGGCGATCACGCCCCTGCCCTCGTCCCGCAGGGTCCGCGCCTGGTCCAGACCGTCGTCGTAACCCGGCGCGATGAACCCGCCATCGGAGACCCGCAGCGGCGGCTCCGCCACCAGCGCGGCATCCAGCAGTTCCAGCAGAGCATCATGGCCGGCCAATGCGTCTCTACTCCGCCCCAAAAGCGTTGGCAGTTCCACACCGTCCAGCCGGTCGCGTATCGTCTCTGCCTGGGTAAGTGCGCTGCGCACGGCGGTCAGGTCGCGCGGCCCGCCCCGATCCAGACCCAGCCGGGACAGCGCACGCTCCACGTCCGGCACGCGCCGCAGCAGCTCGCGCAGCCCGTCGGAGAACGACCCTTCCACGCCCCAACGCACCGCTTCCAACCGCTCGCCGATCACCGCAAGGTCGCGTGAAGGCGAGGAGACCCGCCGTTCCAGCAACCGCGCCCCGCCCGATGTCACCGTCCGGTCGATCACCGCCAGCAGCGATCCGGCCCTCCCGCCTGACATGGCCGAGGTCAGTTCGAGGTTCCGGCGCGTCGCGGCGTCGATCTGCATCAGCCGTGCGCCGGCCTCCTGCTTCGGGGTCTGCAGCAGCGGCAGCCGGCCCTTTTGCGTGATGTCGAGATAATCGACCAGCGCGCCCATGGCGGACAGTTCCGCCCGGGAAAACGACCCGAACCCCGCCAGGGTCTGCACCGCAAAGGTGCTGCACAGGCGTTGCTCTGCCGCGCCCGACTCGAAGGACGCCGCGCCCAGCACCGTCGCCTCGATCCCCAGATCGCCCAGCACCTCGCGCAGGGTTTCGTCCACCTTGTCGGAAACCAGCACCTCAGACGGGGCAAGCCGCGCCAGTTCCGCGCCGATCCGTGCCTGTCCCAGCGGCATCACGTGAAACGCGCCGGTGGAGATATCGGTCCACGCCAGCGCCCATTCGTCTCTGACATTGCCCAAAGCGCACAGGAAATTGTGCCGCCGCGCCTCCAGCAGCGTGTCCTCCGTCAGCGTGCCCGGCGTCACCAGCCGCACCACGTCGCGCTTTACCACCGCCTTGTAGCCGCGCTTCTTCGCCTCTTCGGGGCTTTCGAGCTGTTCGCCCACCGCGACGCGGAATCCCTTGCGGATCAGCGTCAGCAGATAGCCCTCCGCCGCGTGCACCGGGACACCGCACATCGGGATGTCGTCGCCGTCGTGCTTGCCGCGTTTCGTCAAGGCGATGTCCAGCGCCTCGGACGCCGCCACCGCGTCGTCAAAGAACATCTCGTAGAAGTCACCCATCCGGTAGAACAGCAGCGCGTCGGGGTACTGCGCCTTGATCTCCAGATATTGTGCCATCATCGGTGTGACGTTGGACATGGACCTTCCCTTCCGCTTGGTCCGAAGCGGTATATCAGGCCGGTCGCGCTGCGAAAGGGCCGGTCGGGCCGGAGGCGGGCCGCAGCCGTCGCACTGGTCGCGCTACCACGGCCCTTCCCCCATTGTTGCCCGGTCAAACCGGAGGTAATGAGGCCAGACACCTAAACGGGGGGAGACCGGTCCATGGCAAGAGTGAAGTTCACACGCGAAGAGGCGCTTGCCTTCCACCTGGAGCCGACACCGGGCAAGTGGGAGGTTCAGGCAACCGTGCCGATGACCACCCAGCGCGACCTGTCGCTTGCCTATTCCCCCGGCGTGGCGGTCCCCTGTGAGGACATCGCAGCGAACCCCGAACTGGCCTACGACTACACCAACAAGGGCAACCTCGTCGCGGTGATCTCGAACGGCACCGCGGTGCTGGGCCTCGGCAATCTCGGCGCGCTCGGGTCGAAGCCGGTGATGGAGGGCAAGTCCGTGCTCTTCAAGCGGTTCGCCGACGTGAACTCCATCGACATCGAGCTGGACACCGAAGACCCGGAAGAATTCATCAAGGCGGTCCGGCTGATGGGCCCGACCTTCGGCGGCATCAACCTCGAGGACATCAAGGCGCCCGAATGCTTCATCATCGAGCAGACGCTCAAGGAGCAGATGGACATCCCCGTCTTCCACGACGACCAGCACGGGACGGCCGTGATCTGCGCGGCGGGGCTGATCAACGCGCTCCACCTGTCGGGCAAGAAGATCGAGGACGTGCGCATCGTGCTGAACGGCGCCGGCGCGGCGGGGATCGCCTGCCTCGAACTGCTGAAGTCCATGGGCGCGAAGCACGACAATTGCGTCATGTGTGACACGAAAGGCGTGATCTATCAGGGCCGCACCGAGGGTATGAACCAGTGGAAGTCCGCCCACGCCGTCAAGACCGAGATGCGCACGCTCGAAGATGCGATGAAGGGGGCCGACGTGTTCCTCGGCGTCTCTGCCAAGGGCGCCGTCACCCAGCAGATGGTGATGGACATGGCCGAGGACCCGGTGATCTTCGCCATGGCGAACCCCGATCCAGAGATCACGCCCGAAGAGGCGCACGAGGTCCGGCCCGACGCCATCGTGGCGACCGGGCGTTCCGACTACCCCAACCAGGTGAACAACGTCCTGGGCTTCCCTTACCTCTTCCGCGGCGCGCTCGACATCCACGCACGGGCCATCAACGACGAGATGAAGATCGCCTGTGCAGAGGCGCTGGCGGCGCTGGCGCGCGAGGACGTGCCGGACGAGGTGGGCCTCGCCTATGGCAAGACGCTTTCCTTCGGGCGTGACTACATCATCCCGACGCCCTTCGACCCGCGCCTGATCCACCGTATTCCGCCCGCCGTGGCGCGCGCCGGCATGGACACTGGCGCGGCCCGGCGTCCGATCGTGGACATGGGCGCCTACACGGAACGGCTGAAGGCGCGCATGGACCCGACGACGCCGATCCTGCGGTCGATCAACAACCGTGCCCGCGCCGCGCAAGCCCGCATGATCTTTGCCGAAGGCGACGATCCCCGCGTGCTGCGCGCCGCCGTGCTCTACCAGCGTAACGGCTTCGGCAAGGCGCTGGTCGTGGGCCGCGAGGCTGACGTGAAGCAGAAGCTGGAAGAAGCGGGCCTCGCGGACGCGGTGCGCGAGCTCGAGGTGGTCAACGCCGCCAACAGCCGCCACCTGCAAACCTACAAGGACTTCCTCTACGAACGCCTGCAACGCCGTGGCATGGACCGCCAGGACGTGCACCGGCTCGCCGCGCGCGACCGCCACGTCTTTGGCGCGCTTATGCTGGCGCATGGGCACGGCGACGGTCTGGTCACGGGCGCAACCCGCAAGTCCGCGCATGTGCTGCAACTGGTCAACCACGTCATCGACGCCGATGCCAAGCACGGCGCCGCCGGTGTCACCGCCATCCTGCACAAGGGCCGGATCGTGTTGATCTCGGACACGCTGGTGCACGAATGGCCGAATGAACAGGACCTCGCCACCATCGCCGAACGGGCCGCCGACGTGGCGCGGCACCTCGGGCTCGAGCCGCGCGTCGCCTTTGTCAGCTTCTCGACCTTCGGTTACCCGGTCTCCGAGCGGGCCGAGAAGATGCACATCGCGCCGCGCGTTCTCGATCAGCGCGGCGTGTCCTTCGAGTACGAGGGCGAGATGACGGTCGATGTGGCGCTGAACCCCAAGGCGCAGGAATCCTACCCGTTCCAGCGCCTCACCGGCCCGGCGAACATCCTCGTCGTCCCGGCGCGGCACTCCGCCTCGATCTCGACCAAGCTGATGCAGGAAATGGCGGGCGCGACGATCATCGGGCCGATCCTGGCCGGCGTCGATCATTCGATCCAGATCTGTTCGTCCTCGTCCACCGCGAACGACATCCTGAACATGGCCGTTCTGGCCGCCTGCAAGGTCGGCTGACAGCCATATCCGAAAACCGGACGGCGCGGGACGGTCCCGGGCCGCCCGTCCCTATTGCTCGATGATCTCGGTGACCGCGACGGTCAAACGGCTTCGTGTTGAATTCAGCGCCGAAGCGCTGCATCGTGAAGATCGCAACGGCATTTCAGGAATGCCTTCCGTCTGCAGGATCGCAGGACATCGGAATATCGCGTAGCACCAGTTTTTTGCAGATGGGCACATGACAATCTTCAATCTCGGGTCCGTCAACGCGGATCTCTTCTATCGTCTTCCGCACCTTCCCGCCGCCGGCGAAACGCTGGCTGCGACGAACTTTACCCGCGGTCTGGGCGGCAAGGGCGCCAACATGTCCGTGGCTGCGGCCCGGGCTGGCGCGCATTGCCTGCACATCGGGGCGGTCGGTGCCGACGGCGCATGGGCGGTCCAGCGCCTGACGGAATACGGCGTCGATACGCGCCAGTTGCGAGAGGTCGAAGAGACCACGGGCCACGCCATCGTCCTTCTGGACGCGGAGGGCGAGAACAGCATCGTCATCTTCCCCGGCGCGAATCATGCCCTGACAGAGACGCATATCGCCGAGGCGTTGGCCGACGCGACCTCCAGCGACATCTTCCTCTTCCAGAACGAGACAAACCTTCAGCGCAAAGCCGCCGAACAGGCCTCTCGCCGCGGGATGAAGGTGGCCTACGCCGCCGCGCCCTTCTCGGCAGAGGCGACGCTTGCCGTCCTGCCGCTTCTGGACATCCTTGTCCTGAATGCGGTGGAGGCGCAGCAGCTCGAACAGGCCACCGGCCGCGCGGCAGAGAGCCTGCCGGTCCGCGACGTGGTCATCACGCTGGGTGGCGACGGATGCCGCTGGCACAACACCGACGCCGGTTCGGTCCGCGACCTGCCTGCACCGAAGGTCACGCCGGTCGACACCACGGGCGCGGGCGACACCTTCACCGGCTATCTGCTGGCGGGTCTCGACCGTGGCATGCCGATGGAACAGGCGATCAGTCTTGCGCAGAAGGCCGGCGCACTGATGGTCACGCGCTACGGCACCGCCGACGTGATCCCGGACCTGAAAGAGGTTCAGGACGCCTTCGGCTGAGCGCTCGGCCCTCTCAGTTCACGAAGGGCGCGGCCTCGCCCCAAAGTTGTTTCACCCGCTGGTCGCGGCCGCAGCCCGACCGGTAACGCTTGTAGGCGTCCTTCTGCTTGATCGGGCCAAAGCGGGTCAGCGTCCGGCTGTCGCCCTTGTAGTAGTCCTGGTGATAATCCTCGGCCTTGTAAAACGGTCCGGCGTTCCGGATCGGCGTGACGATCTTCTTGCCGAGCGCCTTCTCCGCCGCGGCCTTGGCGGCTTCTGCGGCCTGCTTCTGGGCAGGATTGGTAACGAATATCGCGGTTCGGTAGCTTTCGCCCCGGTCGCAGAACTGGCCGCCCGCGTCGGTCGGATCGACGGAGCGGAAGAACAGGTCGTAAAGCTGCCGGGCAGAGACCTGACCTTCGTCGTAGTCTATGCGCACCGCTTCGTAATGGCCGGTGCCGCCGCGCGACACTTCCTTGTAGGTCGGGTTCTTCGTCGATCCGCCGGTGTAGCCCGACACGACCTCCCGCACGCCCCTGACCTTCTCGAAATCCGCCTCCACGCACCAGAAGCAGCCGCCCGCGACGAACAGTTCCGCCGCTTCCGCGCGCTGGCCCTGTACCAAAAGCCCCGCGACCAGCGCGGCGACCGTCATCCAAATCCTGATCGTGCTCATGTCGGATCCCCTTTTGGAAATACCCTGCGCGCGCCCTGCCCGTCGTGGCAACTGTCGCGGCATGTCTTCACCGCAAGGTGAGAGGGACGTGAACGATTTCCGAGAAAATTCGAAACTTCCCCCACACCCGGAACGTGGATGCTGGTGTTCAACGCGGGCAAAGGCCCGCAAAACCCAAATGATCGGGAGATGAAATTATGAAAATCCAAGCACTTGCCGCAGCCATTGCCGTGACCGCAACCACCGCCTTTGCCGCCAGCCACTCCATGGCGCCGATGGTCGAGGCCGCGGATCAGGACGTTTCCAACGGCGTCGTGTCCGCCACCAAGGTCGTCGCTCCGGCAAACGGCTGGATGGTCGTGCACCGCACCGACGCTGAAATGAAGCCCGGCCCGGTTGTCGGCTACGCACCGCTGCGCATGGGTGAAAACATGGACGTCGCCGCGATCCTTCAGGAAGACGTCGCTGCGGGCGACATGCTGATGCTGATGGTCCACGGCGAGGACGGCGGCATGACGACCGGCGTTTTCGAATACACGCTGGGCGCCACCGAGGACGGCCCGATCAAGCCGGACGGCAGCCTCGTGATGGCCACCATCACCGCGCAATAAGAGCAGTCCGAAAAAGACCCCGGCGGAGCGTTCCGCCGGGGTCATTCACTTGAGTAATCAGTCTCTGTCTCAGCCCAGAAGCTGTCCCAGTTTCATCGCCAGGGCCATGTCCCCCGACACGCGGATCTTGCCCATGGCAAAGCCGGTCATCGGGTTCATCTTGCCCTGGATCAGCTTGCGCAGGTTGTCCGCGGTCATGTGGATGGTGCACTGCGCGGGGCGATCCTCCAGCACGGCCTGCCCGTCCTGAAGCGTGATCGACCCGTCCGCCCCGCAGTCGAACTTGATCACCTCGTCCAATGGGCGCTTGTCGAGCCCACGCTGCATCTTGTCGCGAATGTCTGTCAGGCTCATGCTGTCTCCCTCGTACCGCGCGAATGTGCCCGGCACGAGGGACTATGCAAGAGTGACGTTGCGGACGTAGCCGTCAGCCCAGACGACGCTTCCGCGCCGCGAGCAGACGCAGGCGCAGGGCGTTCAGCTGGATGAAGCCCGCCGCGTCCTTCTGATCGTAGGCACCGGCGTCGTCCTCGAAGGTCACATGCGCCTCCGAGTAGAGCGACGCGTCCGACCAGCGGCCCACGGTGCGCACCGACCCCTTGTAAAGCTTCAGCCGCACGGTGCCCGAGACCAGTTCCTGGCTCTTGTCGATGGCGGCCTGCAGCATCTCGCGCTCCGGCGAGAACCAGAAGCCGTTGTAGATCAGTTCCGCATAGCGCGGCATCAGGCTGTCCTTCAGGTGGCCCGCGCCGCTGTCGAGCGTGATCTGCTCGATGCCGCGGTGCGCTTCCAGAAGGATCGTGCCGCCGGGCGTCTCGTAGATGCCGCGGGACTTCATGCCGACGAAACGGTTCTCGACGAAGTCCAGACGGCCCACGCCATGTTTGCGGCCATATTCGTTAAGCTGCGTCAGGATCGTCGCCGGGCTCATCGCCTCGCCGTTGATCGCCACCGCGTCGCCCTTTTCAAAGGTGATCTCGATGACCTCCGGTGTGTCCGGTGCGTCTTCCGGGTTCACCGTGCGCTGGTAGACGTAATCCGGCGCGTTCTCGGCCGGGTCCTCCAGCACCTTGCCCTCCGACGAGGTGTGCAGCAGGTTCGCGTCCACGCTGAACGGCGCCTCGCCCCGCTTGTCCTTGGCGATCGGGATCTGGTTCTCCTCGGCAAACGCCAGAAGCGACGTGCGCGAGTTCAGGTTCCACTCCCGCCAGGGCGCGATGCACTTGATGTCGGGGTTCAGCGCGGCGGCAGAGAGTTCGAACCGCACCTGGTCGTTGCCCTTGCCGGTGGCGCCATGCGCAATGGCATCGGCGCCGGTTTCCTCGGCGATCTCCACCAGCCGTTTGGAGATCAGCGGACGGGCGATGGAGGTGCCCAGCAGGTACAGACCCTCGTAGACCGCGTTGGCGCGGAACATCGGGAAGACGAAGTCACGCACGAACTCCTCGCGCACGTCCTCGATGTAGATGTTTTCCGGCTTGATCCCCAGAAGCTCGGCCTTCTTTCGCGCCGGTTCCAGCTCCTCGCCCTGGCCGAGATCGGCGGTGAAGGTCACCACCTCGCAGCCGTATTCCGTCTGCAGCCATTTCAGGATGATGGAAGTGTCGAGGCCGCCGGAGTAGGCCAGCACGACTTTCTTGGGCGCGTTCATGTGGATGATCCTCATCGCAGATTTGGCGCGGTGCGTAACGGGTTTTTGCCGCATGGGCAAGGTGGACACCGGCGCATGGCCGCAGGACGGGCCGCCGCGGCCGGGCCGCAGGTCTTGACACCCGTGCGCCCTGCGCCTTCCTTCTGGGCCATCCGCCTCTTTCCGGAACAGCACGCCCTTGCCCCTCGTCTCGCTTATCGTCCTGACCGTTCACCTCATCAACAGGCACATCTTCCAGGGTCTGCGGCTGTCGGTTGTCCCGGTCGTGGCGGGGCTCGTGGTCTGGTACAACTACCTCGGCTACGCGCAGGGCATGGGCGACAGCGTGTTCCTGGCCATCGCCGCGGCCGCCGGCATGCTCATCGTCTTCAGCCTGTGCGTCGCGTGGTTCGCCGTGCGCTGGCACCGTTTCCTGCTTCTGGCGGAACCGCAGCATCCGCTGGCCACCGACCGCCCCATCGACGTCTTCACGCGCTACGGCTGGCGGCTGTTCCGGCTGATCTTCGGCCTGCTGTTCGCCGGTGTGCTGATCCTGATCTTCCTCGACATGCTGCTGCGCCCCGGGCCGCTGGTGCATGCCTTCCTGATAAACATCGTGTGGTTCTTGGTGTTTTGGGTCTTCCTGCGGCTCAGCCCGGTGCTGCCCGGCATCGCCGTGGACCGCGTGATGCGCCTGCACGAGGCATGGGCCGCCACGGGCAAGCAGGCCGCGCCGCTTTTCGGGCTGGCCGTGATGCTCTTCGTCATGACCGTAGGCATCCAGCTGATGATCCCGGTCGAGGGTGCCGCAGCCAGCGCGCTCGACGCGGTCTTCGTGCTTGTGACCTTCTGGGTGCAGGTGCTGATCCACACCACCGCGGTCACGGCGATCTTCCACGCAGGGGTCCTGCGGCGCTGATCCCACTTGCCAAGCGCCGCAGCCGGTGCCAGCACGGGACCATGACCGAGTTCCAGGATATTGCCCGCGCCGCCGAGACGGCCATGCGCGAGGTCTTCCCCGCGACGCCGCTTCTGCGCAACGATCATCTGTCCGAACGCTTCGGCGCCGAGGTGCTGCTGAAGCGCGAGGATCTGTCGCCCGTGCGCTCCTACAAGCTGCGCGGCGCGCTGAACGCCATGCGCAAGCGTCCGGAGGTGGAGCTGTATGTTGCCGCCTCTGCGGGCAACCACGCGCAGGGTGTCGCCTACATGTGCCGCCATTTCGGGGTGCGGGGTGTGATCTTCATGCCGGTGACGACGCCGCAGCAGAAGATCCAGAAGACCCGCATGTTCGGCGGCGACCATGTGGAGATCCGCCTGATCGGTGACTATTTCGATGACTGCCTTCATGCCGCGCAGGCCTTCTGCCGCGATACCGGCGGGCATTTCCTGTCGCCCTTCGACGACGACGACGTGATCGAGGGGCAGGCCTCCGTCGCGGCCGAGATCGAAGCCCAGCTTGGCCGCGCGCCCGATCACATCGTGATCCCGGTGGGCGGCGGCGGCCTGGCGGCGGGCATCCTGTCCTATTTCGGCACCGACACGCAGTACACCTTTGTCGAGCCCGCCGGCGGCGCCTGTTTGCGCGCGGCGCTGCAGGCCGGCCGTCCGGTGGCGCTGCCGAAGGTCGACACCTTCGCCGATGGGGCCGCCGTGGCGAAGATCGGCGAACGCAGCTTTGCCCGGCTGAAGGGCGTCGGCCTTGCCAACTCCCTGACCATCGCAGAGGACCGCCTGTGCACCACGATGCTGGAAATGCTGAACGTGGAGGGCGTCGTCCTTGAACCGGCGGGCGCGCTGTCCGTCGATGCGCTGAAGGACCTGGGCCAGGGGATCAGCGGGCGGACGGTGGTCTGCGTCACCTCCGGCGGCAACTTCGATTTCGAGCGGCTGCCCGAGGTGAAGGAACGTGCCCAGCGTTACTCCGGCATCAAGAAGTACTTCATCCTGCGCCTGCCGCAGCGCCCCGGCGCGTTGAAGGATTTCCTCAACTTGCTCGGTCCGGAAGACGACATCGCGCGTTTCGAGTACTTGAAGAAGTCCGCGCGCAACTTCGGCTCCGTCCTGATCGGGATCGAAACGAACGCGCCCGAAAGCTTCGACCGGCTGTTCGGCCAGCTCGACGCAAACGGTTTCAACTACAAGGACATCACCGACGACGAGATCCTGGCGCAGTTCCTGATCTGAGACGGGTCAGGCGGCCAGCCGTTTCGGCAGATCGCGTTCGAACTGCGCGCGGGAGGTGACGTAAACCGCCTGCACCTCTTCGGCGGACACCACGTCCGGGCGTCCGGCGGCGGCGGCCTTTTCGCCCTTGAGACAAAGCTGTGCCATCGTCTCGAACCCGAGGTTCAGCGCCGCGCCCTTCAGGAAATGCAGTTGCTCCTCGACCACGACGGGATTACCGGCGCCGTTCGCCAGCAGACCGATGGCGTGGTCCACCTCCATCAGGAAAAGCTCCACCACCTCGCCGAAATCCTCGGTCCCGATCTCGTCGACGAGTTCGTTCACGCGCGTCCAGTCGATCATCTGTCGCCTCCTTCTCTGACGCTCCGGAATAGGACAAGACCGTGAACGCGACCTTTAGGGACGACAGAAGTTGCCGCGAATTCGATGTTTGAGGCACCGTTAAGAAAATGCCGCTAGCAGGGGTTCCCGGGGGTCGGAACGCAGCCGAAGGAAGCGCCTTGCACGCCGAAGAATTTCTCAAATCGCCCGTCCTGACGGGATCGATCCGGCGCGTTCTGGTCGTTGACGACAGTCAGCTTCAGCTGAAGATCGTCGGCCTCGTTCTCGCGCGGTGGGGGTTCGAGGTGCTGACCGCTACCTCCGGCCCGGAGGCGCTGCGCATCTGCGCCGAAACGCCGCCCGACCTCGTGCTGTCCGACTGGATGATGCCCGGCATGGACGGACTGGAACTGTGCCGCAGGTTTCGCGCGCTCGACCGGGAGACATACGGCTACTTCATCCTCCTGACCTCGAAAAGCGAGAAAGGCGATGTGGCGCAGGGCCTCGACGCCGGCGCCGACGACTTCCTGACGAAGCCGGTGGACAATCACGAGCTCAGGGCGCGAATCAACGCGGGCGAACGGCTGCTGGCCATGCAGCGGGAGCTGTCGGTCAAGAACCAGCACCTCTCCGTCGCGCTGGAGGAACTGCGCGAGATTCACAAGGCGATCGACAACGACCTCAGGCAGGCGCGTACGATCCAGCAGTCCCTTGTCCCCGAACGGGTCGCCGAAATCGGCACCTCCCGCGTCAGCCTGCTGCTGCATCCCTGCGGCCACGTCGGCGGCGACCTCGTGGGCATGTTCCGCCCCGGCGGCGACCGGCTTGGCCTCTACAGCATCGACGTTTCCGGCCATGGCATCACCTCTGCGATGGTGACGGCGCGGGTGGCGGGATATCTCTCCAGCACCTTCCCCGAACAGAACCTTGCCTTGCGCGCCATGCCCGGCAACCGCTTTGCCATGCGCGAACCGGCGGAAACCGCGCGCCTGCTGAACCAGCGCCTCGCCGCCGATCCGGGGGTGGAGGAATACCTGACGCTGGCCTATGTCGCCGCCGACCTGCGCACCGGGCACATGCGGCTCGTTCAGGCGGGCCATTCCCCCGCGCTGCTCCTGCGCGCCGACGGGCAGATCGAATGGATCGGCGACGGCGGCCTGCCCATCGGTCTTGTCGAAGACGTCAGCTACGACCAGCACAGGTTCCGCATGGCCAGCGGCGACATGCTCCTGCTCTACTCCGACGGTTTCACCGAGGCGGTGATGAAAGACGGCACCATGCTGGGCGAGGACGGGCTCGCGCGGCTGTTCCGCGAAAGCGCCGCCAACGGCTCCGGCCCCGACCTGATGGAGGACATGTTCTGGCGCCTCACCAGCGAAATGGAGAATTCGGACAAGCTGGGCGACGACGTTTCTGCCGCGCTTCTGGAATTCGACGTGCTGTAGGGCCGCCTACAGGATGTGTCGCGTCACCAGGTCCCGCTCCCCGGGGTTGCCCAGAACCTGCGCCGCCACATCGGTCGGAACCCAATGCGCGGTGTGTCCCGGTTCCGTCGGATCGCCCAACGCAAAGACCGGCCGTGCGGTGTAGATGACGCAGAGCTTCTCGGCCCAGATCTCGTACTCCGGCATCCAGGTGAAACGCCGGAACGCGCCCAGCCGCCTCGCCTCCGCGATTCGCCATCCCGTCTCCTCGAAGACCTCGCGGTGCAGCGCGGTCAGCGGATGCTCCCCCGGATCGACACCGCCGCCGGGCAGCTGGAACTCCGGGTAAGGGGTCGACTGGTGCGTCAGAAGCAGTTTCCCGACGCGCGGCAGGATGACGTAAACGCCGGGGCGGAAGGTGTAGCTTTGCCCGGCCTTCGGACTGTCCCCGTATCTGCGCATGATCCCTGCCCCTTTGCGTTCCGGACATGAAGTCCCTATATGACCGCCTATTGCCAGCCACAGGCAGCCAGGAAAACCCCCAAGGACCTATTCATGAGCTTCGGTGACAAGATCGCCTGGGACGATACCGTCCTTCCCTTTCAGCTTGATCGCAGCGACATGCGTGGCCGCGTGGCGCGTCTCGACGGCGTTCTGTCGGGCGTGCTGAAGCAGCACGACTATCCCGCCCCGGTCGAGGCCCTGGTGGCCGAGATGGCGCTGCTGACCGCGCTGATCGGCCAGACAATCAAGCTGCGCTGGAAGCTGTCGCTCCAGGTTCAGACAAACGGCCCGGTGCGGATGATCGCAACGGATTACTACGGCCCCGACAAGGAAGGCCACCCGGCGCGCATCCGGGCCTACGCCAGCTTCGACCGCGACCGCATCACCGATGCGACGCCGTTCCAGCAGCTTGGCGCGGGCTACTTCGCGATCCTGATCGACCAGGGCGAAGGAATGCAGCCGTACCAGGGCATCACCCCGGTCGCGGGCAACAGCCTGTCGGATTGCGCCGCCGCCTACTTCGCCCAGTCGGAACAGTTGCCGACGACCTTCGCGCTGACCTTCGGCCGCTCGAAGGAGCCGGGGCAGGAAGAGCACTGGCGCGCCGGCGGGCTCATGCTGCAGCACATGCCGAAGCCCTCGCCCTTCGCGGCGCAGGACGGCGGGTCCGGCGAAGAAGGCCTGTTGCAGGCTGACGACCTCGTGTCCGGCGACGAGCAGGAGAACTGGAACCGGGTGAACGCCCACCTCCAGACTCTGGAAGAGTTCGAGCTGATCGGCCCCTCCGTGCCGCCGACCGACCTGCTTGTGCGCCTGTTCCACGAAGAGCGGCCGCGCGTCTACGACAGCCAGCCGGTACGCTTCGGCTGCACCTGCTCGGAAGACCGTGTGCGCCAGTCTCTGTCGATCTACTCCGCGAAGGACATCTCGCGGATGACCACGGACGATGGGCTCGTGACCGCCGACTGCCAGTTCTGCGGGGCGCATTACGAGCTCGACCCGAAGACGGTGGGGTTCGAGGCGGATGACAACGCGTGACCAGGCCGATGCCCTGCGCCGGGCGCTGGGCGTCCCGGCCGGGCAGTCGTCGGATTTCGACCTGAACCCCAGGATCGCGCTGCCTCCGGAGCGCAAGCTGCGCCCCGCGGGCGTGCTGGCGGCCTTCCTCGCCACGCCGCAGGGGCTGCAACTGCTGCTGACCAAGCGCTCCAGCCGGTTGAAACACCACCCCGGCCAGATCGCCTTTCCCGGCGGCAAGGTCGATCCGGGTGACGCGGACGAGGTCGCCGCCGCGCTGCGGGAAGCGCATGAAGAGGTCGGCCTCGACCCCTCCAACGTCGAGGTGCTGGGCACCCTGCCCGCGCATGAGACGGTGACCGGCTTCCTCGTGACGCCGGTGCTGGCACTGATCCGGGCGCCCTTCACGCTGGTGCCGGAACCCGGCGAGGTCGAAGAGGCGTTCTATGTCCCCTTCGACCACATCACCGACCCGGCCCGCTACAGCGTGCAATGGCGGCGCTGGCGGGGGGAAAGGCGTCTCTATTACACCGCGCCTTACGGTCCCTATTACATCTGGGGCGCCACCGCGCGGATGCTGCGCGGCCTGGCGGAGCGGGTGCAGGCGTGACCCGCGTCACCGGCGACTGGCTGACCGCGCCGGGCGCGCAGGCCGTGCTGAAGATGCTGGAGGATGGCGGCCACCGCGCCTATGCCGTGGGGGGCTGTGTCCGCAACGCGCTGCTCGGCGAACCCGTCGCGGATGTCGACATCTCCACCGACGCGCGTCCCGAACGGGTGATTGACCTGGCGAAGGCGGCGGGCCTCAGGGCGGTCCCCACCGGCATCGACCACGGCACCGTGACGGTCGTCGCCAATGGCACGGGTTTCGAAGTCACCACCTTTCGCGCCGATGTAGAGACCGATGGCCGCCGCGCCGTGGTCCGTTTCGCCGATGACGTGGCCGAGGATGCGGTGCGCCGCGACTTCACCATGAACGCGCTCTACGCCGACCGGCACGGGCAGATCACCGATCCCCTCGGCGGCCTGCCCGACATCGAGGCGCGGTACCTGCGCTTCATCGAGGACGCCGACCGGCGGATTCGCGAGGACTATCTCCGCATCCTGCGATTCTTCCGGTTCTATGCCTGGTACGGCGACCCGCAGACCGGGATGGACGCCGATGCGCTGGCCGCCATTGCCGCCAATCTCGACGGTCTGCAACACCTGTCGCGCGAACGGGTCGGGCAGGAATTGCTGAAGCTCTTCGCCGCCCCCGACCCTTTCGCCGCGGTCGCCGTCATGGCGCGCACCGGCGTCCTGAACACCGCCCTTCCCGGCGCCAGCGAGACCCCTCTCGGCCCGCTTCTCGAACACGAATCCACGCTGAACCTGCCGCCGGACCCACTGCGCCGACTGGCGGCCATTGGCGTTTTCGACGGCGGGGCGCTGCGGTTCTCCAAAGCCCAGAAGAAGCGTCTTGAGCAGTATCAGAGCCTGATATCCGAACCGATGCCCCTGCCCGAGGTCGCCTATCGCCATGGCGCAGACATGGCGCGCGACGTGCTTGTCCTGCGGGCCGTGACCTTCGGCGCGCCGCTCGACACCTCCGCCCTGCGCCCCATCGAAAAGGCCGCGAAAGCACGGTTCCCGGTCGCCGCCAGGGACCTCAAGGACCGCTACGAGGGACCCGCACTGGGCGAGGCGCTCCGGCAGCTCGAATCCGACTGGATCGCCTCCGGTTTCACGCTCGACAAGGCTACTCTTCTCGACCGCTCCAGAAATGCGTGACAACAGCATTCATCTGGGCTAAGAGACCTTCGAACCCTATCGGAGGCTGCTTGATGGAAATTGCACGGTCCCTACCCAGCTTTGCCTGAGTGACCCTGCGCGCGTGGGTCTGCCTCCGGCCCCCACGCTGTTTCATCATGCCCGTTTAACGCCACGAACAAAGGCGCCTCCGAATGTTCCGCTTCTTTGAAAACCTTGTCGATCCGTACTGCGACTACCCGCGAACCGACCGCCCGCCGACCCGCCTCTGGCCGTTCCTCTGGGATTACGCCCAGCCGTTCAAGCGCATCTTCGTCTGGGCGACGCTGCTCTCCTGCCTGACCGCCTTCGTCGAGATCGCGCTGATCTGGGTGATGGGATGGGTGGTCGACGTGCTGTCCGGCGATCCCGCGCAGGTCTGGGCCGAACACGGCACCACGCTGATCCTGCTGGCGCTGTTCATCCTCTTCGTCCGGCCCGCGCTGCAGATGCTGGACGTGCTGGTGCTGAACAACGGCATCATGCCCAACTTCGGCACGCTGATCCGCTGGCGGTCGCACGCGCATGTCCTGCGCCAGTCCGTCGGCTGGTTCGAGAACGACTTTGCCGGGCGCATCTCCAACCGGATCATGCAGACCCCGCCCGCCGCGGGCGAGGTCGTCTTCCAGGTGTTCGATGCCGTGTCCTTCTCCATGGCCTACGTCATCGGCGCCATGGTCCTGCTGGGCGACAGCGACCCGCGCCTGATGGTGCCGCTGGTGCTGTGGCTGGGGCTGTACGCCCTGCTGATGCGCTGGACGATCCACCGGGTCGGACCCGCCTCCAAGGCCGCCTCCGACGCGCGCAGCCTTGTCACCGGGCGGGTGGTGGACGCCTACACCAACATCCACTCCGTCAAGATGTTCGCCCATCACGACCGCGAACTGGCCTATGCCAAGGAAGCCATCGACACCACGCGCGAGACGTTCCAGCGCGAAATGCGTCTCTATACCATCATGGATGTGTCCCTCGTGGTGCTGAACGGCCTTTTGATCGTCGGTGTCGTCGGCTGGGCCGTGGCGCTCTGGATGCAGGGCTCGGCCACCGCGGGCGCGGTGGCGGCTGCGACCGCGCTGACCCTCCGGCTGAACGCCATGACCGGCTGGATCATGTGGGCGCTGACCACGCTCTTCCGCCAGCTCGGCGTCGTGGCGGAAGGGATGGAAACCATCGCACAGCCCATCGACCTGACCGATGCGCCGGGCGCCAAGCCGCTGCAGCTGACCGAAGGCCGGATCGAGGTGCAGGAACTGTCGCACCATTACGGCCGCGGGGCAGGCGGGCTCGACCGGATTTCCCTGACGATCCGTCCGGGGGAGAAGGTCGGTCTTGTCGGGCGCTCCGGCGCGGGCAAGTCGACGCTGGTGAAGCTGCTGCTGCGGTTCTACGACGCCGAGAGCGGCACGATCCGCATCGACGGGCAGGACATCTCTCAGGTCACGCAGGACAGCCTCCGGCTCAACATCGGCATGGTTCAGCAGGATTCGAGCCTGTTGCACCGCTCCGTCCGCGACAACATCCTTTACGGCCGCCCCGACGCGACCGAAGAGGAGGTGATCGCCGCGGCAAAGCAGGCGCAGGCGCATGACTTCATCCTCGACCTGCAGGACCCGAACGGTCTGACCGGCTATGACGCCCATGTGGGCGAGCGCGGCGTGAAGCTGTCCGGCGGCCAGCGCCAGCGGGTGACCCTTGCCCGGGTGATCCTGAAGGACGCGCCGATCCTGATCCTGGACGAGGCGACCTCCGCCCTCGATTCCGAGGTCGAGGCGGCCATTCAGGACACGCTCTACGGCATGATGGAGGGCAAGACGGTGATCGCCATCGCGCACCGCCTGTCCACCATCGCGCGAATGGATCGAATCCTCGTGATCGAAGACGGTCACATCGTCGAGGACGGCACCCATGACGCGCTTTTGGCGGGGGGCGGTCTATATGCCTCCTTCTGGGCCCGGCAAAGCGGCGGGTTCCTCGATCTCGATACCGACGAAAAGGCAGCAGAGTGATGCAACGCGCGTTCACCAACTTCATCCACCGCGCCGGCAACCAGATCACCCCCGACGCCCCCGTCGGGGACGCGCCGCCGACGACGCTGCGCGCCTTCATGGGCTGGACGCTGGCCGGTGGCTGGCGGGTGATCTGGCTCGGCGTGATGGTCTCTGTTCTCGCCGGCATCATCGAGGTGGTGTCGATGAAGCTGCTCGGCTCCGTGGTGGACGCGGTGTCGACCACGCCGCCCGACCAGTTCCTGTCGCTGCACCTCGGGCTGGCGCTGGCCTGCGTCGCGGTCTTCCTCGTGGCGCGTCCGCTGCTGTTTGGCGGCCTTGCCCTGACCCAGTCGGTGATGATCGGCCCGAACATCTTCGTGCAGGTCATGGCGCGCACCTTCCGCTGGACGCTGGGCCAGTCCGTCACCTACTTCGACAACGACTTTGCCGGGCGGTTGGCGCAGAAGAAGAACCAGGTCGCCAACTCCATGACGGAAATCGTGGTGGAGACGGTGAACGCCGTGACCTTCGGCCTGTCGACCGTGATCTCCACCGGCTTCCTCGTCGGCGGCATCAGCCTGTGGATGGTCGCCGCGCTGGCGGGCTGGTTCGTGGCCTACGCGCTGTTCCTGAAGGTCATGCTGCCGGTCGTCCGCGGGCGCGCCGCCGCGCGGGCCGAGGCACGCTCCATGGTCACCGGGCAGGTCGTCGACTCGATCACCAACATCAAGACGGTAAAGCTGTTCGCCGGGGACAGCCACGAGGACGGCAAGGCGCTGAACTCCATGGAATCGCTGCGCCAGACCTGGCTGCGGTTCGGTGAGGCGCAGACCTTCTTCCGCCTCGGGCTGATCTTCATCGCCGGGTTCCTGCCGGTGCTGCTGGTCGGCCTGTCGGTCGCGCTGATGGGCAACGGCGTGACGCCGGGTGACGTGGCTGCCGTGGGCGCGCTGTCGATCCGGCTCAGCCAGATGACCGGCTGGATCAGCTACACGCTTATGGTGATCTCGTCGCACATCGGCGAGGTGGAGGACGGCATGCGCACGCTCGCCCCCGCCCAGCGGATCGAAGACACGCCCGACGCCATGCCGCTGCACGTGTCGCAGGGCGAGGTGCATTTCGACCACGTCAGCTTTGCATACGGGCGGCGCGAGGGCGGCGTTCAGGACGTCGACATCACCATCGCCCCGGGCGAGAAGGTCGGCATCGTCGGGGCCTCCGGTGCGGGGAAATCGACCCTGATGTCGCTGATCCTGCGTCTCTACGACACCGAGGAAGGCGCCGTCCTGATCGACGGCCAGAACGTCGCGAAGGTCACGCAGCAAAGCCTTCGCCGCCAGATCGGCATGGTCACGCAGGAAACCGCCATGTTCAACCGCACGGCGCTGGACAACATCCGCTACGGCCGCCCCGACGCGACGGAGGAAGAGGTCATCGCCGCCGCCGAGAAGGCCGAGGCGCATGAGTTCATCCTTGCGCTGCGCGACCACAAGGGACGGCAGGGCTACGGCGCCTTCCTGGGCGAACGCGGCGTGAAATTGTCGGGCGGCCAGCGGCAACGCATCGCTCTGGCCCGCGCCATCCTGAAGGACGCGCCGATCCTGATCCTAGACGAGGCGACGTCGGCCCTCGATTCCGAGGTCGAAGCCTCCATCCAGGAGGCGCTGGACCGCGTGATGGAGGGCAAGACCGTCATGGCCATCGCCCACCGCCTGTCCACGATCTCCAGCATGGACCGCATCATCGTGCTGGATCAGGGTCGCATTGCAGAGCAGGGCAGCCACGACGAGCTGCTGGAGCAGAACGGCCTCTACGCCCGCTTCTGGGAACGCCAGTCCGGCGGGTTCATCGGCAGCGGCACGCAGGAGGCCGCCGAATGATCCGACGCCTGCTGCCGGAGATCGACACCTTCGCCGCGGCGGAGGGCCCGCCGCCGCGCGGGATGTGGGCCTTTGCGCGCTGGGCCCTGCGCGGCACCGAACGCGCCATCGGCCTGACCTTCTTCGTCACCTTCCTGGCGGGCGCCTCCGAACTGGTGGCCGCCCGCTTCACCGGCTGGGTGATCGACAGCGCCGGCGCGGCGGGTGCGGGCGCCTTCTGGGACACCTACTGGCCGCTCATCCTTTTTGGCGTCGCGTTCTTCATGATCCTGCGTCCGATCCTCTTCGTCTTCGACGCGGCCGTCTCGGGTGTGCTGCTGGGGCCGAACCTCTTCCCGCTCGTGCTGTTCAGGTTGAATCGTTACACATTGGGCCACTCCATGGCCTTCTTCGAGAACGACTTTGCCGGGCGTATCAGCCAGAAGGCGCTGCAGGTGGCCCGCGCGCTGACCGACCTCGTGATCGAGGTTTCCGACGTCATCGTCTTCTCCCTCGCCATGTTCCTCGGCTCCTTCATACTGCTGGGGTCCGTCGACTGGCGGCTGCTGACCGTCTTCGTGGTCTGGGCCGTGCTCTATGCCGCGACGCTGCGGTACTTCATCCCCCGCGTGCAGCGCCGCTCTGCCAGCCGGGCCGGGGCGCGCACGCAGGTCACCGGGCAGATCGTCGACACGCTGTCGAACATCTCGACCGTCAAGCTGTTCGCCCGCGACCACGACGAGGACCGCGCCACGCAGGACGCGCTCGAAACCCTGCGCCAGCGCTCGCTGGAATTCGGCGAACTGTCCGCCGTCTTCCGCATGGTTCTGATGACGCTGGGCGGCATCCTTCCGGTCGCGTCGATCCTCGGCGCGCTCTACCTCTACAGTGTCGGCACCGCCTCGGCGGGGGACATCGCCATGACCGCGCTCATCACCACGCGCTTGTCGATGCTGACCAACCGGCTGGGCCGCGTGGCGATCACCATCTTCACCCAGGTCGGAGAGATCGAGGACGGCATCGGCACGCTGACCCCCTCCCACGGGATCACCGACCGCCCGGGCGCCAAACGCATCGCGCCGCATGGGCCGCTGCGCTTCGACCACGTGGGTTTTGCCTATGGCGGCGAAAGCGCCGCGCTCGACAACTTCGACCTGACCATTGCCGAGGGCGAGAAGATTGCGCTGGTCGGCGCCTCCGGGGCGGGGAAATCCACCGCCGTGTCGCTGCTTCTCAGGCTGCATGACGTGGAACAAGGTCGAATCCTGCTGGGCGGCACCGACATCCGCGACCTGACCCAGATCGCCCTGCGCGATGCCATCGCCGTGGTCCGTCAGGACACCTCGATGTTCAACCGCTCCGCCATGGAGAACATCCGCTACGGCCGTCCGGGGGCCACGGACGAGGAAGTCTTCGAGGCGGCGCGCCGCGCCTCCGCCCACGATTTCATCCTCGAACTGAAGGACTTCAAGGGCCGCACCGGCTACGACGCGCGGCTCGGCGAACGGGGCGTGAAGCTCTCTGGCGGCCAGCGCCAGCGGATCGCCCTGGCCCGCGCCATCCTGAAGGACGCGCCGGTGCTGGTTCTGGACGAGGCGACCTCCGCGCTCGATTCCGAGGTCGAGGCAGAGATCCAGCAGGCGCTGGACGAGGTCATGCGCGGCAAGACCGTGCTGGCAATCGCGCACCGGCTGTCGACCATCGCCCAGATGGACCGCATCGTGGTCATGGACCAGGGCCGCATCGTCGAACAGGGCACCCACGACCAGCTTCTGGCGCAGGACGGGCTTTATGCGCGCTACTGGGCGCGGCAGTCCGGCGGTTTCATCGGGGCCGAGGCGGCAGAGTAGGGGCCTTTACCCCGGCGGCAGCGCTGGCGTAAGGAAGACGCCGTTTCAGGACAATTGTGCAAAGACGAAGCAGGGGGTGGGTCTCCATGACCGAAGACATGCGTGTGACGGTGGAGCGTCTCGGGCACCACGGCGACGGGATCGCCGCGGGCCCGGTCTACGTGCGCGGCGCGCTGCCCGGCGAGGTGGTCGAGGGCGCGGTGACCAGCGGCGTCATGCTGTCCCCGCGGATCGTGACCCCCGTACCAGAGCGTGTCTCGCCGCCCTGCCGCCACGCGAAGGCCTGCGGCGGCTGCCAGTTGCAGCACGCCGCCGATCCCTTCGTCGAAGGCTGGAAGGTTGACGTGGTGGCGCGGGCCCTGTCGGCGCAGGGGATCGAGACGGAGATGCGGCCCATCGTGACTTCTCCGCCCCGGTCGCGGCGGCGGGCGGGTTTCTCGGCCCGCCGGACCAAGAAGGGCGCACTGGCCGGTTTCCATGCCAAGGCCTCCGACGTGGTGATCGCGGTTCCCGATTGCCAGCTTGTCCGCCCCGCACTGGCGGCGGCCCTGCCGATGGTAGAGGAACTGGCGGTCGCCGGCGCCTCCCGCAAGGGCGAGCTGTCGGTGCAGGTGACGGAGACGCTGGGCGGTCTGGACGTGGTCGTGACCGGCGGCAAGGCGGTGGACGACGCCTTTCGCGTGACGCTTGCGGGCATGGCGCAGAAGCATAACCTGGCGCGGCTGGCCTGGGACGACGAGGTCCTGACCCTGCATCCGCCCGCGCACCGTTTCGGCGATGCGGAGGTCGTGCCGCCCCCGGGTGCCTTCCTGCAGGCCACGGCCGAGGGCGAGGCCGCGCTGCTGGCGGGCGTGGAAGAGGCGCTCGAGGGCTGTTCCCACATGGCCGACCTTTTTGCGGGCTGCGGGACCTTTGCGCTGCCGCTGGCCTCCCGCGGGAAGGTCCATGCGGTGGAAGGCGACGCCGCCATGGCGCGTGCGCTGGACAAGGGCTGGCGGCAGGGCAAGGGGCTGCGACACGTCACGCACGAGGCGCGCGACCTGTTCCGCAACCCGCTTCTGCCGGACGAGCTCGCGCGCTTCGACGGGGTGGTGATCGACCCGCCCCGCGCCGGGGCCGAAGCCCAGGTGGCAGAGCTGGCAAGCGCCCGTGTCCCGCGAATCGCTTACGTGTCCTGCAACCCGGTCAGCTACGCCCGGGACGCGGCGCGGCTGATCTCGGCGGGATACAGCCTCGACTGGGTGCGGGTGGTGGATCAGTTCCGCTGGTCGACCCACGTAGAGCTGGTTTCGCAGTTCACGCTGGCGAAATCGTGAGATGTCCAGCCGTGGATAATTGGTGTATGGTCGCAAAAAATGTTCAGGGGCAGTGAACAATGCGATTTCTGAAACTCGGCCTTCTTCTGCTGGCCGTACTGGGCGCCTCGGCGTGTTCCAGCAAGTTCTACACGTACCGCGGGCCGGAAGTGACCCAGGTCGTGGTCAACAAGGGCGAGCGTCGGCTTCACCTGTTGCACCATGACAAGGTGCTGAAGTCCTACGACGTGGGTCTGGGCTTTGCGCCGCAGGGGCACAAGTTCATCGAGGGCGACGGCAAGACGCCGGAAGGCAACTACTTCATCGACCGCCGCAATCCGAACAGCAAGTTCTACCTGTCGATCGGCATCAGCTATCCCAACCCGGTGGACCGGATGACCGCGCAGGAACTGGGCAAGAGCCCGGGCGGCGATATCTTCATCCACGGGCAGGGGCCGAGCTATCGCAAGGGCAGTCCGCGCGACTGGACTGCCGGCTGCATTGCCGTGACCGACAAGCAGATGCGCGACATCTATGCGATGGTGCAGGACGGCACGCCGATCCAGATCAATCCCTGACCGAAAACGCGCCGGACCTTCGGGATCCGGCGCGCGTTAACCTTTTGTAAAGGTTGGAGGTTTCGCGGCGAAACCTCAGGTCTGCAGACCGGGCGTCGAGGCCATGCCGGACGCGCCGGTCACTAGGCACCACCAGATCTTGCCGTTGTTTTCCTGATACCAGGCAAAGCCCATCTCCGTCGCGGAGGAATCGAGGATGACGTTGCGGGTCGGCGTCTCTTCCATCCAGGCCGAAAGGGTTTCCAGCTCGGTCTCGTAGGTTTCCGAGATCGCTTCGCCCACGAGCCGGCCGGTGTAGCCCACGCGCTGCACCCGGTCGATCGGCGAGGAGCCGTCGGAGCCGAAGTGCCACGGGCGGTTCTGGACCGACATGTCGCGGGCATGGGTGGCGGCGGCGGCCTGCAGCTTGTTGTCGAGCGTCAGGGCCGGGGCGCCGGAGGCCTGGCGCAGCGCGTTCACCGCATCGAGCATCCGGTATTCGATCTGGCCGCGCTGGCCGGGTCCGATCCGGTAGACGCGGGGCAGGGGTCTGCCGTCCGGTCCGACCCCTCCGCCACCGGTCGGTGCAGGCGACGTGGTGCAGGCTGCAAGCGCTGCGAAGGAGGACAGGATCAGGAAGGCGCGACGGTTCATAGGGACTGCTCTCGCATTTAAGGCGTTTCGACTGCCTTACCGCGCCGTGCGTTGCGGATCAAACGCACATCGGCGTGAAGCTGCGTGATGACAAGCCTTTGAATTGCGACTGAGGCATTCAGGCCATATTATACCCACAGGCAGGACATCCCCTGATCAGGAGCTTGAATCATGGCTGACACGCCACGCTTTACCATTGGCCGCCGTGCATTTCTTGCCGCGACAGCCGCTACCCTTGCGACACCGGCACTGGCACAGGTGAACGGAGCAGGCACGACGGAGATCGAGCGCGAACTGAATTCCTCGGTGCGCCGCAACATCTCCAGCTTCCGGACGCTGAACTGGCAGCCGTACTTCTCGAACCTTTCGAAAGGTGCGATTCTCGTCGATATTTCCTCGCGCGCGCTGCATTACTGGCAGGAAAGCGGGCAGTATCACCTGTACCCGTGCTCGGTTCCGCTGACCGAGGACCTGACGCGCCGCGGCCGCACCTCGATCACGCTGAAGGACCCGAACCCGGACTGGCGCCCGACCCCGGCGATGAAGATCCGCAACCCGGAGTGGCCGGACTATGTCGGCCCCGGCCCGGACAACCCGCTGGGCACCCGCGCGATGCACCTGAGCTGGCAGTATTACCGCATCCACGGCACCCACGACACGCGCAAGATCGGCCGCCGCTCCTCGAACGGCTGCATCGGTCTTTACAACGAGCATATCGAGGCCCTGTACGAGATGGCGTCCGTGGGCACTCAGGTGTTGCTAATTTGACGACACTCGGGCGAGCGGCGAATTTCGCGCGTTAAGAAGCAATTGCAAAGCCTTCGAAATGCTGCTTAGAACGAGTCACGAGGTAAGTCTTGGGTGCCTGTCGTACGGACCACTATGGCCGCGGCAGGCGAATATCTGGAGGATAACATGAAGAAACTCGCACTCGCCGCCGCATTTGCAGCTGCTGCAACTTCCGCAATGGCCGGTTCCTACGCTAAGGACGACGTTGTCATGGAAGTCGAGCCGGTTGTTGTTGTTGAAGAGACCCAGGCGTCTTCTTCTTCCGCAGCTCTGCTGATCCCGCTGCTGCTGATCGCAATCGTTGCGGCTGCTGCTGCTGACTAATCGTCAGAAGCACCCGCAACCGTGCGGGCTTTGAGAATAGAAAAGGCGGTGCAACGGCACCGCCTTTTTCATTTCCGGGTCAAGGTGTGGCGGGTCCGGGGGCGCCTGCCCCAAGACCTGCCTTCTTTTTCAGCGGACCCAGCCTGACAGGTTTTCGCCGATCACCGTGCTGAGCGCCTCGATGTGGGCGTCGTCGTCGTTCAGGCAGGGGATGTAGGTGAAGCTCTCGCCGCCGGCGTGTTCGAAGCTCTCCTTGATCTCCTCGTTGATCTCTTCCAGCGTTTCGATGCAGTCCGCCGAGAAGGCCGGGGCGCAGATGGCGATGCGCTTCACTCCGTCTTCCTTCGCCAGCCGGGCGACCTCTTCGACGGTGTAGGGACGCAGCCAGTCCTCGGGGCCGAACTGGCTCTGGAACGTGGTCTTGATCTGCGAATCGTCCCATCCGAGCCGCTCTTTCAACAGGCGCGTCGTCTTCTGGCACTGGCAGTGATAGGGGTCGCCTTCCATCAGGTAGCGCTGCGGCAGGCCGTGATAGGAACAGATCAGAAGCTCGGGCTTCTGCTCGGCCGCGGCATAGGCGCGTTCGACCGACTGGGCCAGCGCCTCCACGTATTTCGGATGCTCGAAGTAGGGGTCGACGATCCGCGCGGTGGGCTGCCATTTCTCGGCCATGAGGGCGCGGAAGAACTGGTCGTTCGCGGTGCCGGAGGTGGCGCCCGCGTATTGGGGGTAGAGCGGGAAGAACAGGATCTTGCGGCAGCCCTTTTCCACCAGCTCGCGGACCTTCGACTGGGTCGAGGGGTTGCCGTAGCGCATGCAGAAGGCGACCTCCACCTGGTCGCCGTATTCTTCGGCCATGCGGGCGGCGATCTTGGCGGTCTTCGCCTTGGTGATCGTCATCAGCGGCGACTCGTTCGCCTCGTTGTTCCAGATGGAGCGGTAGGCGGCGCCGGAGGTGAAGGGCCGCTTGGACAGGATCACCAGTTGCAGGAGCGGCTGCCATTTCCACGGCGCGTAGTCGATCACGCGGCGGTCCGACAGGAACTCGTTCAGGTAGCGCCGCATGGACCAGTAATCGTGGCCGTCCGGCGTGCCGAGGTTGGCGAGCAGGACGCCCACCTTCCCGGTTGCGACCTTCGGGTGGTCAGAGGGGGCGTGCGCGGGTCGCGTCCCGGTCGTCGTGCCATCCAGCATCGGTTATGTCCCCTTTTTGGAATGTTTCGCCAGCTAGGTATCGCGTCATGCTGGCAGGTCAATCTTTCAACGGCGTTTCCTGCGTACCAAGGGCGTCGGCCAGACGCTTTGCCGCGCTGCCGGGGCGGAGGGGCTGCGGCTGGCTGGCGTCGGGCGCCCAGCCGGTCAGGGTCAGGATCTCGAAGGTGGCGCGGACGCGGTCGTCCTTTGCCGGGTAGCTTTCGGCGTAGATCTCGGCGGCGCGCATGAGGACGCGGCGGCGGGTGAAGCGCCTGATCCGCGCGTCGAGCGCGTTGCCCTCGCCCATGGCGCGGAGTTCCTGCATCAGGTGCAGCGCGTTGCGGTAGCTGACGTCGAGTGGCGCGCTGTCGGCCACCGGCAGGGCCAGACCGGCACGCTGCATCAGGGCGCCCAGATCGCGGATCTCGGCCATGGGCAGGACGCGGGGCGAGAGCCCGCCGGTCACTTCGGCCTCGGCCTGGCCAAGAGCTGCGCGCAACTCGTGCAGCGTCTGGCCGCCGAAGGCCAGCACGAGGGCAAGGCCATCGGGTCTCAGCGCGTGGCGCACCTGGATGAGCTGGCCCACCGGATCGTCGGCCCAGTGCAGGCAGAGCGCGTGGATCACGAGGTCATGGGCGCCGGGGGTCAGGTCGAGGATCTCCGTATCCTCGACAAGGCGCGCCTCCAGGAAGGTCTGCCGCCAGACGTCGGGAAAGGGCGTCACCACGGCGGGGGCGGTAAAGGTCCTGTTAACCATGGCCAGCCGATCCTCCGCCTCGTCCCGCGCAATGTCGTGCAGGAACAGCGCGCCCTTGTCGGCGCGGCGGCGATTGCGGGTCAGGGCGGCCCGGTCGGTCAGGCGGGGAGGGGTGTCCATATGAGAGCAGATAATTTCTGGACCGCGCGGATGCAAACCCTCCTGCAGCTTGTTTATCCGCCGCGCTGCCTGTCCTGCGGCGGGCTGGTGGAGACGGACTTCGGCCTTTGCGGCGCCTGCTGGCGCGAGACGCGGTTCATCACCGGGCTGACATGCGACCTGTGCGGGGTGCCGCTGCCGGGGGAGTCCGGGACGGTGGAGCATTGCGACGACTGCCTGACGGTTGCGCGTCCGTGGGTGAAGGGACGGGCGGCGCTGGTCTATGCGGACGTGGGGCGGCGGCTGGTGCTGGCGCTGAAGCATGGCGACCGGCAGGACATCGCGGCACCCGCGGCGGCGTGGATGGCCCGGGTCAGCCGCGACATGGTGACGCCGGAGACGCTGGTGGTGCCCGTGCCGCTGCACCTGCACCGCCACCTTTCGCGGCGCTACAACCAGTCGGCGCTGCTGGCCCGGGCCTTGGCGCGCAGGCTGGGGATCGACTGGTGCCCCGACGCGCTGGTGCGGCGGCAGGCGACGCCTCTGCTGGACGGAAAGACGCGCGCCCAGAGGTTCGAGGTGCTGTCGGGCCGGATCGCCGTCCGCGCCGGGCGGGAAGGGCTGATGGCGGGCCGGCGGGTGCTGCTGGTGGACGACGTGATGACCACGGGGGCGACGCTCGCCGCCTCGGCCGAGGCCTGTCTGTCTGCGGGCGCACAGGAGGTATGCGTCTCCGTTCTGGCGCGCGTCGCCAAAGACCCCTAAGTTTCCGTCAAAGGTCCATGGACCGAAAGGAAACGCACCATGCAAAACGTCGAAATCTATTCCACCCCGATCTGCGGCTACTGCCACGCGGCCAAAAGGCTCCTGACCTCCAAGGGGGTCAAGTTTCACGAGATCGATGTCATGCGCGAACCCGCGCGCCGGTCGGAGATGATGGACCGCGCCCACGGCCGCCACACCGTGCCGCAGATCTTCATCGGCGAGACCCACGTCGGCGGCTACGACGACCTGGCGGCGCTGGAGCGGGAGGGCAAGCTCGACCCGTTGCTGGCGGGCTGATGCGGGTTGCCCTGCTGCAGATGACCTCCTCGGACGATCCGGGGGACAACCTCGCCACCATGCGCAGGATGCTGAAGGAGGCGAAGGCCGACGGCGCGGAGATCGTGCTGATGCCGGAGGTGTGCAACTGCGTCTCGATGGATCGCGCGCACCAGACGGAGGTCCTGCGGCAGGAGGGCGACGACAGGGTGCTGGCCGGGCTGTGCGCGCAGGCGGCGGCGAGCGGCCTCTGGGTGCTGGCGGGGTCGCTGGCGCTGAAGGCCGAGCCGCCGGAGGACCGCTTCGTCAACCGGTCGTTCCTGATCGACCCCTCGGGCGGCATCGTGGCGCGCTACGACAAGATGCACATGTTCGACGTGCAGGTATCGGAGACGGAGACCTACAGGGAATCGTCGGGCTACGTGCCGGGGTTGCAGGCGGTGGTCGCGCGGACCGATGTCGGTGTCATCGGCCTGACGGTCTGCTACGACCTGCGGTTCGCCTACCTCTACCGCGCACTGGCGCAGGCGGGCGCGGAGATCCTGACCGTGCCGGCGGCCTTTTCACCCGGGACGGGACCCGCGCACTGGATGCCGCTGTTGCAGGCGCGGGCGATCGAGACCGGCTGTTTCGTCCTCGCGCCGGCGCAATGCGGCACACATCCGGCGCGCCATGGCCGGGCACGCAAGACCTGGGGCCATTCGCTGGTGGTCTCGCCCTGGGGCGAGGTGATCCTCGACGCCGGGACGAAGCCCGGGGTCCACGTGGTCGACATCGACCTGTCGGAAGTGGCCGAGGCGCGGCGCAAGGTGCCCGCCCTGACCCACGACCGCGCATTCACGGGTCCGGAGACATGAGCGACGGCAGCGCGCTTGCCATCTCGCTGTTCAGCGAGCTGCTGGTCGCGGACCAGCTGTTGCGGGCGCGGCTGACCAAGGTGCTGCCGAACCGGATGGAGATCTCGCACTTCTCGGTGCTGAACCAGCTTGCGCGCGGCGGCGAGAAGAGCCCGGCGCAACTGGCCCGGTCGTTTCACGTGACGCGGGGTGCCATGACCAACACGCTGTCGAAGCTGGAGATCGCCGGCTACGTGCACATCCGGCCCGACTGGGACGACGCGCGGCGCAAGATGGTGTCGATCTCGCCCGCGGGGCGTTCGGCGCGCGATGCGGCGCTGGCGGCGATCACGCCGCTGATCGACGAGGTGATGACCGACCTTGGCGACGAGAAGGTGCGCGCGGCGATCCCGGTGTTGCGGGAGTTGCGCGGCAAGCTGGAGGGGTAGCGCCCGCGGCCGTGCGGGAGAGGGGGCGCTGCCCCCGCCGCTCCTGCGGAGCGGCTCCCCCGAGGTATTTTCCGCCAAGATGAAGGGTGGGGCCGGGTGCGGTTCAGGACGCGGGGGCGAGCGCGGCGGTCACGTAGTTGACGGAGAGGTCGCGGTCGGAGATCGACCAGCGCCAGGAGACCGGGTTGAACACGTAGCCCTTGCGGTCCACCGGCTCGAGCCCGGCGCGGCGCATGAGGTCGTAAAGCTCGTCCGGGGTGATGAACTTCGACCATTCGTGGGTGCCCTTCGGCAGCCAGCGCATCACGTATTCCGCGCCGACGATCGCCATGGCGAAGCTCTTCGGGTTGCGGTTGATGGTCGAGCAGAGGTGCAGGCCGCCGGGTTTCAGCAGGCGGCGGCAGGCGGTCAGGTAGGCCAGCGGGTCGGCCACGTGTTCGACCACTTCCATGTTCAGCACGACATCGAATCGCTCGCCCGCCTCGGCGAGGTCTTCGGCGGTGGTGTGGCGGTAGTCGATGTCGAGGCCGGACTGCGCGGCGTGCGCCTCGGCCACGGGAATGTTGCGGGGGGCGGCGTCGACGCCCACGACCTCGGCACCGAGGCGTGCCATGGGTTCGCAGAGCAGCCCGCCGCCGCAGCCGATGTCAAGGATGCGCAGGCCCGCGAAGGGTTTTCCGGTGCCGAGTTGGCGGTCGAATTCCCCGGCGATCTGGGTGGTGATGTAATCGAGCCGCACCGGGTTCATCATGTGCAGAGGCTTGAACTTGCCGTTCGGATCCCACCACTCGGCGGCCATTGCCTCGAATTTAGCGATCTCGGATGCGTCGACGGTTGTCGTCATGACATTCCCCATGGTCTTTCCCTATGCTTGGCCAATATAGGTAGGACATGGACAAAATCCCGGGCCAAAAGCGCGCAGCGCAGTATCTATATCCTCCGGTTGACCCGTTCGATCAGCGTACGCTCGATACGGGTGACGGGCATCAGATCTATGTCGAGCAGTGTGGCAACCCCGACGGGTTGCCGGTGGTGGTGTTGCACGGTGGCCCGGGCGGCGGCTGCAGCCCGGCGATGCGGCGCTACTTCGACCCGCAGGTTTACCGCGTGGTGCTGTTCGACCAGCGCGGCTGCGGCCGGTCGAAGCCGCACGCCAGCGTGGTGAACAACACGACCTGGCACCTGGTGGCCGACATCGAGATGATCCGCGAGACGCTGGGCATCGACCGCTGGGCGGTGTTCGGTGGAAGCTGGGGCGCGACGCTGGCGCTGGTTTACGGCATCACCCATCCGGACCGGGTCAGCCACCTGATTTTGCGCGGCGTCTTCATGATGACCAAGGCGGAGCTGGAATGGTTCTACGGCGGCGGCGCCGGGCAGTTCTGGCCGGAACCCTGGGCGCGGTTCACGCACCTGATCCCCGAGGAAGAGCGCGGCGACATGATCGGCGCCTACGCCAAGCGGCTGTTCTGCGGCGACCTGCCGACCGAGACGCGGCACGCGCAGGCCTGGTGCGCGTGGGAGAACGCGCTGGCCACGGTCTATTCCAACGGCAACGGGGGCGAGTCGCCGGGGCACTACGCCCGCGCTTTCGCCCGACTGGAGAACCACTATTTCGCCAACGACGGCTTCCTCGAGCATGACGGCTGGATCCTGGCCAACATCGACCGGCTGAAGGGCACACCGGGGGTGATCGTGCAGGGGCGTTACGACATGATCTGCCCGCCACGCCGGGCATGGGAGCTGGCGCAGGCCTGGCCCGAGGCGGACCTTCGCATGGTGCGCAATGCCGGACATGCGCTGTCGGAACCGGGCATCAGTGCGGAATTGGTCAGAGCAATGGACGAAATATCCCGCCAAGAGGGTTTACATACAATGAGCGGCAGTTAATGTTGACTCCACAGTCAATAAAAAAAGAACCGCAGGGAACGTGAATCCGGTCCTAACCATCATCCTGCAGCGTCTGGCCCTTGGCATCCTGACTCTGTTCATCGTCTCCATCGTGATCTTCGCGGCGGTCAACATGCTGCCCGGCGACTTTGCCCAGGCCATCCTTGGCCAGGGCGCGACCCCGGAAGCGGTCGAGGCGATCCGGCGGGATCTCGGACTGGACCAGTCCCCGGTGGTGCGGTACTTCGAATGGTTGTTCGACGCGCTGAGGGGCGATCTGGGCAATTCCTTCGCGCAGGCGAACTTCTCCTCTTTCGTGGGAACGGACAGCGGCGTGCGGACAACGGTGGCGGCGCAGATCGCGCCGCGTTTTGCCAACACCATGTTCCTTGCGGGCGTCACGGCGGCGATTGCCGTGCCCTTCGCGGTGACGCTGGGTGTGCTGGCGGCGCTGACGCTGACGCTGGTGGTCACGGCGCAGATGATGCGCATGACGCGGGCGGCGATCATCAACCTGCTGGCCTCTCCGTATATCGAGATGGCGCGCCTCAAGGGGATCAAGCCGATGCGGGTGATCGTCCGCCATGCGCTGCCCAACGCGCTGGCACCGATCATCAACGTCATCGCCCTGAACCTCGCCTATCTCATCACCGGCGTGGTGGTCGTCGAAGTGGTGTTCGTCTACCCGGGCATCGGCCAGCTGTTCGTCGACAGCGTGAAGATCCGTGACATCCCGGTTGTGCAGGCCTGCTGCCTGATCTTTGCCGGGGCCTACATCCTGCTGAACCTGACGGCGGATATCATGTCGATCCTGACCAACCCCCGTCTGAGGCACCCGAAATGAGCATCTGGATCAAGGTCCTCATCGCGCTTGCCCTCGTGGCGGCGGCCGGCTGGCTTTTCCGCTTCGTCGGGCAGAAGGCGACCGGCAACAAACCCTACTTCCGCGACATGAACTATGCCGTGGCCTTCGGTTACGCGCTGGGCGTCGCGGTGATCATCGGCGGCATCTGGCTGTACTTCCAGCCCAAGGCGAACGAAGCGGGGGCGCCCGTCGCCTCTGTCCTTTATTTCCGCTGGACGGTGCAGGGGGTGGGCATCGCGGCCGCCGGGGCCTTCCTGTTCCGGCTGGTCGGGCGGCACGTGGGCACGGCCGGCACGCGGAAGCTGTTCCAGCACATGCCGCTGACCGCGGCCTTCGGCATCCTCGTGATCCTGATCTACGCCTTCCTCGCGATCTTTGCCGGGGTTCTGGCGCCGCACGGGCAGGAGCAGGTCTTTGGCCAGGCCAACATCGTGCCGGGCGGCAATCCGGCGGTGGGCGGCAACCCGGATTTCCCGCTGGGCACCGACCAGATCGGCCGCGATATCCTGTCCCGTCTGATCTACGGTGCACAGAACACGGTGGGCATCGCCTTTGCCACGACGGTCCTGGCCTTCCTGCTGGGCGGTACGCTGGGCTTCCTTGCCGCGACGCTGCAGGGCTGGATGGACCAGGTGCTGAGCCGGGGCGTCGATGTGCTGATGGCGATTCCGTCGCTGATCTTCTCGCTCCTGCTCATCACGGTGGCGAGCGCGTGGGTGTCTGGCACCGGGCTGACGATGGCCATGATCCTCATCATCGCGGTGATCGATTCGACGCGGGTGTTCCGTCTGGCGCGCGCCGTGGGGATGAACATCGTCGTCATGGACTATATCGAAGCGGCCAAGCTGCGCGGCGAGGGCCTGCTGTACCTCATCTTCAGAGAGATCCTGCCCAACGCCACCGCGCCGCTTCTGGCGGAGTTCGGCCTGCGGTTCTGCTTCGTCTTCCTGACGATTTCCGCGCTGTCGTTCCTTGGCCTCGGCATCCAGCCGCCGCTGGCCGACTGGGGGACGATGGTGAAGGACCTGTCGGCCTTCATAAACTACGCGGGTTTCGCGCCGCAGATCGCCGCCGCGCCGCTGCTGGCCGCGGGTGCCATTGCCCTGCTGACCGTTGCGGTGAACTTCGTGGTGGACTGGATGCTGCACCGAAGCTCGGGTCTTAAGGAGTAAGGAATGTCCGATCTGCTTGTCGAAATGCGCGATGTGCGGATCGAGGGGCGATCCGACGACACCTGGACCCCGATCATCAAGGGCGTGGACCTGACCCTGAAGAAGGGCGAGGTCCTTGGCCTGATCGGCGAATCGGGGGCGGGCAAGTCGACGCTGGGCCTTGCCGCCATGGGGTTCTGCCGCGACGGCGTGCGGATTTCCGGCGGATCGGTGACCTTCGACGGGATCGACCTGCTGGCCGCGAGCGCGGAGACCAAGCGCCAGCTACTGGGCAAGCGCATCGCCTACGTGGCGCAATCGGCCGCGGCGTCCTTCAACCCGGCACACAAGCTGATCGACCAGCACACCGAGGCGCCCGTGCAGCACGGCGTCGCGTCGAAGTCCGAAAGCGCCGAGGACGGGGTGGAGCTGTACCGCCGCCTGCGTCTGCCCAATCCCGAAGAGATCGGCTTTCGCTATCCGCACCAGGTGTCTGGCGGCCAGTTGCAGCGGGCAATGACGGCGATGGCCATGGCCTGCCGTCCCGACCTCATCATCTTCGACGAGCCGACGACGGCGCTGGACGTGACGACGCAGATCGAGGTGCTGGCCTCCATCCGGGACATCGTCGAGCAGTTCGACACGGCGGCGATCTACATCACGCACGACCTGGCGGTGGTGGCGCAGATGGCCGACCGCATCAAGGTTCTGCTGAAGGGTGACGAGGTCGAAGAGAACGAAACCCGCGAGATGCTGTCCCACCCCAAGGAAGACTACACCAAGAGCCTCTGGGCCGTGCGGGAGTTCGTGCGCCCGGCCAAGCCCGCGCCCGCGCTGGATGCGACGCCGGTGATCTCGGTGCAGGGCGTGACGGCGGCCTATGGCCAGATCGACGTGCTGCACGATGTGAGCTTTGACATCCACGCGGGCCGGACGGTGGCGGTCGTGGGCGAAAGCGGGTCGGGCAAGTCGACCACCGCGCGCTGCATCACCGGGCTTCTGCCGCCGCGCATCGGGCGGATCGAGCTGGACGGAGACGTGCTGCCCCCGGACTATCGCAAGCGGTCGCGCGACCAGTTGCGGCAGATCCAGATGATCTACCAGATGGCGGACACGGCACTGAACCCGCGCCAGACCATCGGCGAGATCATCGGGCGTCCGGTGGAGTTCTACATGGGCCTGCGCGGCCGGGCAAAGCGCGACCGGGTGGCGGAGCTGATGGAGCAGATCGAGCTGCCCGCTAAGCAGTACCTGCACCGCCTGCCGTCCGAGCTGTCAGGCGGGCAGAAACAGCGGATCGGGATCGCCCGCGCGCTGGCCGCCGAGCCGAAGTTCATCATCTGCGACGAGGTGACGAGCGCGCTCGACCAGCTTGTGGCAGAGGGCATCCTGCGTCTGCTGGCGCGGTTGCAGGACGAACTGGGCCTGTCCTACATGTTCATCACCCACGACCTTGCGACCGTGCGCTCCATCGCCGACGAGGTGGTGGTGATGAAGGACGGCGAGGTGGTCGAACAGGGCCCCAAGGCCGAGATGTTCAGGCCGCCGCACCATCCCTACACCGACCTCCTGCTGTCGTCGGTTCCGGAGATGGACCCGGACTGGCTGACGAACCTGCTGACGGAGCGTGGCGTGGACAACATCGGCGACGCCGCCGTGACCAGGATGGACTGACGGAAGGCGGGCATCGCTCGCGGGAAATTGCGTTTAAACTGCACGAAGAATCATTAAGTTCCCAACGGCCTCCGGGCTGCGGGGAGATAAAAACAGGGAGACGAAACAATGACACGTATCAGCAGACGCGGACTACTGACCACGGGTGCCGCTGCCGGTGTGCTGGCGGCCTCCGGCCTGCCCCTGCGCGCCCAGGCCAAGAAGGGCGGCCGCCTGCGGGCCGGCCTGTCCGGGGCCAACACCTCGGACAACTGGGACGGGCGGACACACTCCGACCTGTTCATGATCGCCTCCGCGCAGGGCGCGGTGTTCGACAGCCTGACCGAGATCGCGCCGGACGGCTCGCTGCGCGGCGAGCTGGCGACCGACTGGGAAGCGACGCCGGACGCGAAGACCTGGACGTTCAACCTGCGATCGGGCGTGACCTTCCACAACGGCAAGGCCTTTGGCGCGGACGACGTGATCGAGTCGCTGCAGATGCACATCGCGGAAGGCGCGAAGTCCGCCGCGAAGCCCATCGTCGAGCCCATCGTCGAGATGAAGAAGACCGGCGACCTGCAGGTGCAGCTGACGCTGGCCGAAGGCAACGCCGACCTGCCCTACCTGCTGTCCGACTACCACATCCTGATCTACCCGGCGGGCATGATCGAGGAGGCCATCGCCAAGGGCATCGGCACCGGCCTCTACCAGGTGCAGTCGTTCGAGCCGGGCGTGCGCTTTGTCGGCACCCGTTATCCCGACCACTACAAGGGTGACGAGGCGGGCTTCTTCGACGAGATCGAGTACATCGCGATCAACGACAACACCGCCCGCATGAACGCCCTGATGACCGGCCAGGTGGACGCCATCAACCGGATCGACTTCAAGACCGAGGCGCTCCTGAAGGCGAACCCGATGATCCGGATCCAGGAAGTGACGGGCAACCAGCACTACATCTTCCCGATGCTGACCAACCTGGCGCCCTACAGCGACGTCAACGTCCGCAAGGCGCTGAAGCACGGCATCAACCGCCAGGAGATGGTGGACAAGATCCTGCTGGGCCACGGCCAGGTGGGCAACGACAGCCCCATCGGCCCCGCCAACCAGTACTACCTCGAGATGGAGCAGCTGGCCTACGATCCCGACAAGGCGAAGTTCTACCTCAAGGAAGCCGGGATGGAGTCCATCGACATCGACCTCTCGGCGTCGTCGGCGGCGTTCGAGGGTGCGGTGGATGCGGCCCAGCTGTTCCAGGCCTCGGCCAAGGCGGGCGGCATCAACATCAACGTGGTGCAGGAACCGGCGGACGGCTACTGGTCGAACGTCTGGCTGAAGAAGCCGTTCTGCGCTTCCTACTGGTCGGGCCGCGCGACCGAGGACTGGATGTTCTCGACCGCCTACGCGGAAGGTGCGCCGTGGAACGACAGCCAGTGGGGTTCGGAAGACAGCGCCCGTTTCCAGGAGCTGCTCGTGAACGCCCGTGCCGAGCTCGATTCGGCGAAGCGCCGCGACATGTACGGCGAGATGCAGATGATCCTGCGCAACGAGGGCGGCGTGCTGGTGCCGATGTTCGCGAACTATGTCCAGGCGATCTCCAACAAGGTCGCGAGCCCGGACAAGGTCGGCAACCTCTGGCAGATGGACAACGCCCGCATGGCAGAGCGGTGGTGGATGGCCTGAGCCGTCACCCGTGCCGACAGTCTTTACCGGAACCAAGGAACGCCCCGCCTTCGTGCGGGGCGTTTTCGTTTGGTTTCAGGGGCGCTTGAATTGGGATCGCCGGGCTGCGTGATGCAGGTGGGGACGCCTCCGGCGGAGGTATTTTCGCCAAGATGAAGGGGCGGGCCGCGCCTGATGAGGGCGTCGGTCCGTTGTCCGTGCCGGTCGGGGATTACTCGCTGGCGGGCGGATCTTCGGGGGTGGTGGCGGTGTCTTCGGACCCGGGGGCATCCCCTGTCCCGGCGGTGCCGGGGGCGGGCGTGGTGGTGCTGTTGCGGGTCAGCGCGCCGCCGATCCATTCGCCGGTGGCCTGTTCGCCCGTGGCGTAGCGCATGGTGCCTTCGCCCTCGCGCTTGCCATTGCGGAACGAGCCTTCGTAGACATCGCCGTTGGTGTAGGTGGCGACACCCTCGCCGTTGATCTCGCCGTTGGCCCAGGCGCCGACGTAGCGGAAGCCGGTGGGCATGGTGATCGTGCCCTGGCCGTGGCGCAGCCCGTCGCGGAACTGTCCCTCGTAGACCGTGCCGTCCGGGTAGGTGGCGGTGCCCGCGCCGTGGCGTTCGCCGTCCTGCCATTCGCCCTCGTAACGGTAGCCGTCGGGATAGGTCATGATGCCGAAGCCGTCGTTGCGGGCGTTCACGAAGCCGCCCTCGTAGCGCAGGCCGTTCGGATAGGTGGCGATGCCCTTGCCGTCGATCACGCCGTCGACCCAGGTGCCTTCGTAGGTGGCGCCGTCGGGGTAGGTGATCTTGCCGGTGCCGTTGGCGAGATCGCCGGTGAACTCGCCTTCATAGACCGAGCCGTCGGGGTAAGTGACCTTGCCCTGCCCCTCGATCTGGCCGGTGATCCAGTTGCCCTCGTAGCGGTAGCCGTCCTTGCCGATGAAGGTGCCGATGCCGTGGCGCTGGTCGTTGTTGAACTCGCCGTCGTAGACGTCGCCGGACACGTAGGTGACCTTGCCTTGGCCTTCGCGGCGGCCGTCGACCAGTGCACCTTCGTAGACGTCGCCGTTGGGCTGGGTGAGCTTGCCGTTGCCGTCGATCTGGCCGTCGCGCCAGGTGCCTTCGTAGATCAGGCCGTCGGGCATCTCGAGCTTGCCCATGCCGTCGCGTTCGCCGTTGGCCACGCGGCCTTCGTAGACCGAGCCGTCGGGGTAGGTGATCTTTGCGGTGCCTTCCTTGACGCCGTTCACCCACTGACCGTCGTAGACGTAGCCGTTGGGCGCGGTCATAACGCCCTTGCCGTGGTGCAGCGCGTTCCGGAAGGCGCCCTCGTAGCGGACGCCGTTGGCGTAGGTTGCCACGCCCTGCCCGGTGATCTTGCCGTCGAGCCACGAGCCTTCGTAGGTGCCGCCGTCGGCGAAGGTGATCTTGCCCATGCCCTCGGGTTTGCCCTTGGCGAACTGGCCTTCGTAGATCGAGCCGTTGGGAAAGCGGGCGACGCCCTCGCCGCGGATCTCGCCCTCCACCCATTCGCCGGTGTATTCGTAGCCGTTGGGCAGGCGGTAGGTGCCGCGCCCGTGCTGGAGCCCGTCGAGGAAGGTGCCTTCGTACACCCCGCCGTCGTCGTATTCCTTCGTCACCACGTCCTCTTGGGACATGGCGGCAGAGCCCAGTGCGAGGGCGCCCAGAACAGACAGAATGCGAACGGTTTTCATGGCCTTGCCGCCCCCTCCCAGCGGGTGATTGAGGTCCCCCGAGTGGTAAAGGACGCGATGCCCCGGGGCAATGTCTTTTGCCATGGTGCGCTTTTCACCACCGCAAGCTGCCGCTATGTGGAGGACGACGACGAAAGGATGCGCGATGACCGACCGGTTCCGCCTGACGATGGCACAGCTCAATCCCACCGTGGGGGATCTTGCCGGAAATGCCGCGAAGGCGCGTGCCGCGTGGGAGGAGGGACGCGCGCAGGGCGCCGACCTCGTGGCGCTGCCCGAGATGTTCATCACCGGCTACCAGGCGCAGGACCTGATCGTGAAGCCGGCCTTCGTCAATGCGGCCGTGCGCGAGATCGAGGCGCTGGCAGAGGCCTGCGCGGACGGCCCCGCGCTGGCCATCGGCGGGCCCTGTCCCGAAGGCGCGAAGCTGCACAATTCCTACTACGTCCTTCAGGGCGGCAAGATCGCTGCCGTGACGCACAAGTATTTCCTGCCCAACTTCAACGTGTTCGACGAGGTGCGGCTGTTCTCGCGCGATCAGTTGCAGGGGCCGGTCAGCATCAACGGCGTGCGCGTCGGCATGCCGGTCTGCGAGGATGCGTGGTATCCGGACGTGGTCGAGGCGATGGAGGAATCTGGTGCGGAGATCCTCGTGGTGCCGAACGGCTCGCCCTATTTCCGCAACAAGTACGAGACCCGCCTGAACAAGATGATCGCCCGGGTGATCGAATCCGGGCTGCCGCTGGCCTACCTGAACATGGTGGGCGGGCAGGACGACCAGGTGTTCGACGGCGGCTCCTTCGTGTTGAACCCGCACGCACGGCTTGCCGTGCAGCTGCCGGTGTTCGAGGAGGTCACGACCACCGTCGATTTCGTCCGTGGCGACGAAGGCTGGAAGGCGGAGGAAGGCACATTCGTCACCCATCCCGGCGCGTGGGAGCAGGATTACAACGTCATGGTCCTGGCCTTGCGCGACTATTGCCGCAAGACGGGATTCGGCAAAGTCCTGCTGGGTATGTCTGGGGGCGTCGATTCCGCGCTGGTCGCGACCATCGCCGTGGATGCGCTGGGGGCGGAGAACGTGCGCTGCGTGATGCTGCCGTCCGAATACACCTCCGAACATTCGCTGGAAGACGCCAAGGCCTGCGCCAATGCGCTGGGGTGCCGGTACGATTTCGTGCCGATCAGCAAGGGACGCGACGCGATCACCGAGACGCTGGCGCCACTGTTCGAGGGCACCGAGCCCGACCTGACGGAGGAGAACATCCAGTCGCGCCTCCGCGGGCTCTTGCTGATGGCGCTGTCGAACAAGTTCGGGGAAATGCTGCTGACCACCGGCAACAAGTCCGAGGTCGCGGTGGGCTATGCCACGATCTACGGCGACATGGCGGGCGGCTACAATCCGATCAAGGATCTCTACAAGACCCGTGTGTTCGAGACCTGCCGCTGGCGGAACGCCAACCATCGCAGCTGGATGAAGGGCCCGGAGGGCGAGGTCATCCCGGAACGGATCATCACCAAGCCGCCCTCGGCGGAACTGCGCGAAGACCAGAAGGACAGCGACTCGCTGCCCGATTACCCGGTGCTTGACGCGATCCTCGACATTCTCGTGGATCAGGACGGGTCGGTGTCGGATTGCGTGGCAGCGGGCTACGACCGCGAGGACGCCATGCGGGTCCAGCATCTGCTCTACATCAGCGAATACAAGCGGTTCCAGTCCGCGCCGGGCGCCCGGCTGACCAGCCGCGCCTTCTGGTTGGACCGCCGCTACCCGATTGTGAACCGCTGGCGGGACGAAGGCTAGGACGCATCGCGCCCAACCTGCGGATCGCGCACGAAAAAAGGGGCCCGCGATGGGCCCCTTTCTCATGGAATGGAACTGGATCAGTCCCAGAAACCTTCGTCGATGCCTTCCTTGGCTTCGAGGTCTTCCTCGTTCAGGCGGGTCACGACGGCGTAGGTCTTGTCGTCGACCGGCACGAGTTTCACGTCGGTCATTTCAAGCAGCACGTGCTTGTCACCGATGTCGAGGAAACCACCGACCTCGGCCACGACGCCGATCATCTGGCCGTTGGAGTCGAGCACGATGTCCTCGATCTCGCCGATGTCGTTCCAGTCGGCGCCAACCTCGGTGTACTGCATGTCCCAGGCGGAGCCTTCGTCCATGGCTTCGTTCATGGTGTAGATGTCACCGCCGGTGATGTCGCGGGTGCGGATCAGCTTGGCGCCGGAGTCCATGCCCGTGTCCATCGAGGAATCGGTGTTCGCGGTTGCGTCTGCTTCCTGCGTCATCGTCGTCTGATCGGTCGCCTTCGCGGCGTCGCCTTCTGCGTTCGTGTGGCTTTCAGCGAAAGCGCCGGTTGCGGCCACGGTCAGGGCGAGTGCGGATGCGTAAAAAGTCTTCATGGTGTTGCTCCCATTGTCTTGCTTCTGGGGGGTCAACGGCTGTTACGGCGACACGTTCCACATTGTTTTCAAAGAAATTTTTTCGAAAAACATGGAACCATTTGCTAATTCTGCGCACGAAATGCCGTGTTTCCCTACTCCCACCAGGGATCGATCACCGCGATATCCTCGTCGGACCACCCGAAGTGATGCGCGATCTCATGGACCACCACATGGGTGATGAGATCGGTCAGGTCGACCTGCCGTTCGCGCCACTCCTCTAGGATGGGCTTGCGGAACAGCCAGACGGTATCGGGATAGGGGGAGGGGTAGGTGACCGACTTCTCGGTCAGCGGGATGCCTTCATAAAGGCCAGTCAGCTCCAGCGGGTCGTCGATGCCCATCTCGTCGAGGATGCGGCGGGGCGCCCAGTCTTCCACCCGCAGCACCACGTCCGCCGTGCCGGCGCGAAACGGCTCGGGCAGATCGTTCAGTGCGGCGCGGGCGATCTCGTAGAAAGTGTCGGCGTCGGTGCGGGTCATGGCCTGCAGATAGGCATCCGCGCGTCAGACCACCAGCGGGTAGACGGCCAGCGCCTCGTAAATCGCGCCGTCGCGGTTCAGGTGTGACCGGAACAGCCCGAAGGAAGTGGCGACCACCGGACCGACAGAGGCACCGGCCAGCACCGACAGCGCGCCGGAGGCATCCGCACCGCCCTTCAACCGCGCCAGCGTCACGTGGGGGCGGAAGCGGCGCCGTTCGACCGTCACCCCGGCGCTGCGCAGGCGGGAGCGTACCCTGTTGAACATCTCCGTCAGTGCCTTGCCGCCGTCCGCCTCGAGGCCCACGGCCTGCCCGCTCTTGCCGCCGAACAGCGCGGCACCGGACAGGGTCAGGGGCACCGCCGGGGCGCGCAGGGTGGACAGCGCGTCATGCAGCGCCTCGACCGCCTCGTCGGGCTGGTCACCTAGGAAGGCCAGCGTCAGATGCAGGTTCTCTTCGGGTACGGGGCGTCCGACCGGCAGGCGTTCCTGAAGGGCAGTCAGCGGTCCGCGGGCCTCCGGGGGCAGGGAAAGGGCGATAAACAGGCGCATGAGGCCTTACCTGCCACGTTGACTCCCGCATGGCCATATTCCGGAATGGAAACGCTGTGTCCGTCAGAACTGGGTCAGGGTCGTCCGCGGCAGGAGGAGCTTGTAGTCCTCCGGCAGGCAAAGCTGGGTTCCGGGGCTCATGACCGCCGCCGCCGCCGCCGCCGCTCCGCGACGCAGCGCCTCCGGTGCGGGATGGCCCTGCGCGAGGCTCATGGTGAAGCCGCCGACGAAGCTGTCACCGGCACCAATCGCAGAGACGACGACATCGTTGGCGGCAGAGGTGTGCCACAGCCCGTCCGGTCCGGCCATGACCGACCCGTCCTTGCCGCGCGCGATGATGACGATCTCGGCCGCACCGCGCTTGCGCAGGTTCTCCGCGTAGGCGGCGCTTTCGGCGCGGGTCTCCAGCCCCTGACCGGAGAGCGCCTTGGCCTCCGCACTGTCCATGCGCAGCACGTAGGGCGCGGGCTGCGGCGCGGTGGCCTGGTGTTCGAGATGCTCGCCCGAGGTGTCGAGGATCACCCGGCGTGTGCCCAGCCGGATGCAGGCGCGGGTGACGAATCCGGGCGCCGCCCCGGGCGGCATGCTGCCCGACAGGACGACGAAGGCGTCGGGGTCGCATTCGGTGTCGATGGTGTCGAGCATGGCGTCGAGTTGCGACGTGCTCCACGCCGGTCCGGGCAGCACGAAACGGTACTGGTCGCCGTTGGTGGCGTCGGTGACGGCAAAGCTCTGCCGCGTCTCGCCGGGGCCTTCGATCCGCAGCACGTCGAGGTGACGGGCGTGCAGCTCGCGCTCCAGCGCCGCGCCCGTCGGCCCGCCAAGCGCCACCAGCGCCCGGGCCTTGCCGCCCAGCTGGGTGATGGCACGCGCCACGTTGACGCCGCCGCCGCCCGGTTCGACCGTGGGTTCGGTGCAGCGCAGCTTGACCCCGGGCGTGACATTCAGCGCCGAGGTGGCGACGTCGAGCGCGGGATTGAGCGTGACGGTCAGAACTTGGGACATGGACGGCCTTTCCTTTGCGGCCACCATGCCGCGCCGTGTCCGGGGGCGCAAAGCGGAAATGTCCCGCCGGACCCTGCCATACCTAGACAAAATGCCCTTTGTGTGAAAACACCGCGCCTCGTCAGGAGGCACCCATCATGACCGTCACCCGTTTCGCGCCCTCGCCCACCGGCTACATCCACGTCGGCAACTTGCGCACCGCCCTGTTCAACTTTCTGATCGCCCGCAAGAGCGGCGGCACCTTCGTCCTGCGGATCGACGACACCGATCCGGAGCGCTCGAAAGAGGCCTACGTCGACGCGCTGAAGCAGGACCTCGAATGGCTGGGGATCACCTGGGACCGGATCGAGCGCCAGTCGCTGCGGCTGGACCGCTATGCCGAGGCCGCCGACAAGCTGCGCGAGATGGGCCGTTTCTACGAGGCATGGGAAACCCCGACCGAGCTGGACCTGAAGCGCAAGAAGCAGCTCAACATGGGCAAGCCGCCGGTCTACGACCGCGCGGCCCTGGCGCTGTCGGACGACGAGAAGGCGAAGATGCGGGCCGAGCGGGGCGACGGTGTCTGGCGCTTCAAGCTGATCCAGGAGCGGATCGAGTGGGAAGACGGCATCCTCGGCCCGATCTCCATCGACGCGGCGTCGGTGTCCGATCCGGTGCTGATCCGGGCCGACGGTCAGGTGCTGTATACCATCGCCTCCGTGGTCGATGACATGGAGATGGGGATCACCCACGTTGTGCGCGGCAACGACCACGTCACCAACACCGCGACGCAGATCCAGATCATCGAGGCGCTCGGTGGCACGCCGCCGTCCTTTGCGCACCACTCGCTGCTGACCGGCCCGCAGGGCGAGGCGCTGTCCAAGCGGCTGGGCACGCTGGCGCTGCGCGACCTGCGCGAGGCGGGCGTGGAGCCGGAAGCGCTGCTGTCGCTGATGGCGCGCCTCGGGTCGTCGCAGCCCGTTGAGCTGCGCATGTCGATGGACGAGATCGCGGAGGGTTTCGACCTGTCACAGTTCGGCTCCGCGCCGACGAAGTTCGACGTCGAGGACCTGTACCCGCTGACCGCCAGGAAGATGCACGCGCTGCCGTTCGAGGCGGTGGCCGACGAGGTGCGCGCGCTGGGTGTGCCCGACGACAAGGCAGAGCTGTTCTGGCAGGTCGTGCGCGAGAACATCACCACCCGCAAGGACATGCCGGGCTGGTGGGCGCTGTTCCGCGACGGGGCCACGCCGCTGGTGGCCGACGAGGACAAGGACTTCGTCGCGCAGGCCTTTGGCATGCTGGGCGAACCGCCCTACGGTCCCGAGACCTGGAGCCAGTGGACCGGCGCCGTGAAGGAGGCCACCGGCCGCAAGGGCAAGGGCCTGTTCATGCCGTTGCGCAAGGCCGTCACGGGTCTGGAGCGCGGGCCGGAAATGGCTGACGTGATGCAGCTTTTGCAGAAGCGTCCGGGCTAAGACTTTCGGATGAATTTCTCCGCCGCAGGGCCTGTAAGTCCCTGCGGCGACTATGCTAGGTTTCCTATCGGAAACGCCCGAGTCCTGCGGGACTCCGGCGTCGCGACACATGGGGCGGGCGCAGGGAGCGCGCCGTCCCGCAAGACGCGGATGGAGACGACGCATGACCTACGATCCGATCGACTACCTGCCTTACGACTTCGCCAACCGGCGCCATATCGGCCCTTCGCCGGAAGAGATGGCGCAGATGTTCTCGGCCCTGGGTATCGACGACCTGGACCAGCTTATCGCCGAGACGGTGCCCGAGGACATCCGCTGGGATGGTGAACTGGACTTCGGCAAGGCGCTGTCGGAACGCGAGCTGATCCACCGCATGCGCGAGGTCGCGCAGAAGAACAAGGTGCTGACCTCGCTGATCGGTCAGGGTTACCACGGCACGATCACGCCCCCGGCGATCCAGCGCAACATCCTGGAGAACCCGGCGTGGTACACGGCTTACACGCCCTACCAGCCCGAGATATCGCAGGGCCGGCTCGAGGCGCTCCTGAACTTCCAGACGATGATCTGCGACCTGACCGGGCTCGAGATCGCCAACGCCTCGCTTCTGGACGAGGCGACCGCCTGCGCCGAGGCGATGACCATGGCGCAGCGCGTGGCGAAGTCGAAGGCGCAGACCTTCTTCGTCGACGAGAACTGCCACCCGCAGAACATCGCGGTGATGAAGACCCGGGCCGAACCGCTGGGCATCGAGGTCGTCGTCGGCGCGCCGGAGGATCTGGAAGCCGACAAGGTGTTCGGCGCGATCTTCCAGTACCCGGGCACCTTTGGCCACGTGCGCGACCTGACCGACCAGATGGCCGCCCTGCATGAGGCGCAGGCCGTGGGCATCGTCAGCGCCGATCCGATGGCGCTCTGCCTGCTGAAGGAGCCGGCGGCCATGGGTGCCGACATCGCCGTGGGGTCGACCCAGCGGTTCGGCGTGCCCGTGGGCTATGGCGGCCCGCACGCCGCCTACATGGCCTGCAAGGACGACATGAAGCGCGCGATGCCCGGTCGGATCGTCGGGGTGTCGGTGGACAGCCACGGCAACCGCGCCTACCGCCTGTCGCTGCAGACCCGGGAACAGCACATCCGCCGCGAGAAGGCGACGTCGAACGTCTGCACCGCGCAGGCCTTGCTGGCGGTCATGGCCTCGTTCTACGCGGTTTTCCACGGGCCCAAGGGCCTGCGCGCCATCGCCCAGCGGATCCACCGCAAGACGGTGCGGATGGTGAAAGGCCTGGAAGCCGCGGGCTTCAAGGTGGAGCCCGACGTCTACTTCGACACGGTGACGGTGGACGTGGGTCTCCTGCAGCGCGGCGTCCTGCAGGCGGCGGTCCAGCAGGGCCTGAACCTGCGCCGGGTCGGCAAGACCAAGGTGGGCATCACGCTGGACGAACGCACCCGCCCGCAGACCATCGAAGCCGTCTGGCGGGCCTTCGGCCTTGTCCGCAAGGATGACCCTGCAGAATCCGAATACCGCCTGCCGGAGGACTTGGTGCGCACGACGCCCTACCTTCAGCACGAGGTCTTCCACATGAACCGGGCGGAGACCGAGATGATGCGCTACATGCGCCGTCTTGCCGACCGCGACCTCGCTCTGGACCGCGCGATGATCCCGCTCGGCTCCTGCACCATGAAGCTGAACGCGGCGGTCGAGATGATGCCGGTGTCTTGGCGCGAATTCTCGATGATCCACCCCTATGCGCCCAAGGATCAGGCGAAGGGGTATTCGGAACTGATCGGCGATCTCAGCGACAAGCTGTGCCAGATCACCGGCTACGACGCGATCTCCATGCAGCCGAACTCCGGCGCGCAGGGGGAATACGCTGGCCTGCTGACGATCCGCGACTGGCAGCGCGCGCGGGGCGAAGGGCAGCGCAACGTCTGCCTGATCCCGGTCAACGCGCATGGCACCAACCCGGCCTCGGCCCAGATGGTCGGCTGGAAGGTCGTCGCGGTGAAATGCGACGCCAAGGGCTCCATCGACCTCGACGATTTCCGCGCCAAGGCGGAAAAGCACTCCGACGCGCTGGCGGCCTGCATGATCACCTACCCCTCCACCCACGGCGTGTTCGAGCGCACGGTGAAGGAGGTCTGCGCGATCACCCATGAGCACGGCGGGCAGGTCTACATCGACGGGGCGAACATGAACGCCATGGTCGGCCTGTCGCGGCCCGGCGATCTGGGCGGCGACGTGAGCCACCTGAACCTGCACAAGACCTTCTGCATTCCGCATGGCGGCGGCGGCCCCGGCATGGGTCCGATCGGCGTGAAGGCGCACCTCGCGCCGCATCTGCCGGGCGATCCGAACGGCGGCAATGGCGCGGTCAGCGCGGCGGCCTTCGGTTCGCCGTCGCTGCTGCCGATCTCATGGGCGTATTGCCTGATGATGGGCGGCAAGGGCCTGACGCAGGCGACGCGCGTCGCGATCCTGAACGCGAACTACATCGCCAAACGGCTGGATGGCGCCTTCGACGTGCTTTACCGCGGCGACAAGGGTCGGGTCGCGCATGAGTGCATCCTCGACGTCCGCCCGTTCGAGAAGAGCGCCGGCGTGACGGTGGAGGATATTGCCAAGCGCCTCGTCGATGCCGGGTTCCACGCGCCGACGATGAGCTGGCCGGTGGCCGGGACGCTGATGGTGGAGCCCACGGAGTCGGAGACCAAGGCCGAGCTCGACCGCTTCTGCGACGCGATGCTGGCGATCCGCGAGGAGATCCGCGCCATCGAGAACGGCGACATCGACCGCGACATGAACCCGCTGAAGATGGCTCCGCACACGATGGAGGACCTCGTCCGCGACTGGGACCGGCCTTACACGCGCGAACAGGGTTGCTTCCCGCCGGGGGCTTTCCGGGTCGACAAGTACTGGCCGCCGGTCAACCGCGTCGACAACGTCTATGGCGACCGCCACCTGATCTGCACCTGCCCGCCGATGGAAGAGATCGCCGAGGCGGCGGAGTAGACTGCAGGAAAATGCAGGCCCGGTGTCGGCGCGGCTTTACGCGCCGGCCCCGGGCGGATCACAGTGAGACACGGGAATCGGCCGGGTCGGGAACACATCCCGGCCCGGTTCTTCGATGGGGGGTCTCAGCTTGAAAGTCGGGTTCATCGGTCTGGGCAATGTCGGCGGCAAGCTGGCGGGCAGCCTTTTGCGCAACGGCATCGACCTCTTGGTGCACGATCTGGACGCGGACCTTGTCGAGGGGTTCGTGGCGCGTGGCGCCGAGGCCGGAGAAGACCCGGCCGCGATGATGCGCGCCTGCGACGTGGTCATCACCTGCCTGCCTTCGCCCGCCGCGTCAGACGCCGTGGTCACGCAGATGATCCCGCACATGGGGCCGGGCAAGACCTGGATGGAGATGTCGACCACCGATGCCGACGAGGTCATCCGCCTTGGCGCGCTGGTTGCGGCCACGGGCGGGCTGGCGGTGGAATGCCCGGTCTCCGGCGGCTGCCACCGGGCGGACACCGGCAACATCTCGATCTTCGCGGGAGGAGAGCGCGCGGGGGTGGAGCATGTTTTGCCGCTGCTCAGGCACCTCGGGCGGCGCATCCTGCATACCGGACCGTTGGGATCGGCGTCGAAGCTGAAGGTGATGACCAACTACCTTGCGACGGTGAACCTGCTGTCGCTGTGCGAGGCGCTGACCACGATGAAGGCGGCGGGGATCGACCTCGCCACGACCTACGAGGCGATCCGCATCAGCTCCGGCACGTCCTTCGTGCACGAAACCGAAAGCCAGCTGATCCTGTCAGGGTCGCGTGATGTGAACTTCACCATGGACCTCGTGCAGAAGGACATCGGCCTGTTCCAGAAGCTCGCCGACCAGGGCGGTGTGCCGCTGGAGATCTCGCCGCTCATCATCGACATCATGTCCGACGGGCAGCGGCGCTATGGGATGCGTGCGCAGTCCGACCGGATCATCGAGCGGCTGGAAGAGGCGACAGGCCTCAGCATTCTCGCCGAAGGGTTCCCGACCGAACTGGTGGACACGGAACCGGAGGAACCGGGGTACGAGGTCACGCGCGGCTAGCCGGAGACCCTGCGAGCCGGTCAGGCGCGTCCCCGGCCAGCCAGCGGGCCGCAAGTGCGAGGTCGGTCTGGAACCGGGTCGTTTCCTCAGCGCGCAGCCTGTCGTCCGGCAGGCGCAGGATGTAGCTTGGATGCACGGTGACGAGGATCGGCGTGCCCTCCGGCGTCTGTTCGAACCGGCCGCGGCGCTTCAGCAGGCCCTCGCGCGATCCGGTCAGGCTTTCCAGCGCGGTGCCGCCCATGGCCACGATCAGCCGCGGCGCAACGCGCTGGATTTCCAGGTCGAGCCACCACTTGCAGTGCGCGATCTCGTCCCTGTCCGGGTTCTGGTGCAATCGCCGCTTGCCGCGCGGCCGGAACTTGAAGTGTTTCACCGCATTGGTGACAAACGCCTCCTGCCGCCGGATGCCGTTCACCTGCAGCGCCGTGTCGAACACCTGTCCCGCGGGCCCCGTGAACGGACGCCCGGTCAGATCCTCGGTATCGCCGGGCTGTTCGCCGACGAACATCAGTGCGGCATCCTCCGGCCCCTCGCCTGCGACCGGCTGCGTGGCATGTTCCCACAGCGGGCAGCGGCGACAGCCCTTCAGCGCGGTGAGAAACGCGTCCTGGGAGGCGAGTTTTGCCGCCTGTTCGGCGCGCAGCCGGTCGAGGATCGGCGCAGCGCGTGCCGGGGCCAGCGTCGGCGCATTGGCCGCCATCTCTGCCGCGCGGGCGTCGGCCTGCGCCAGAAGCTCGGGGATCAGCTGCGCTTCGGGCATGTTCTTCCAGTACTTCTTGGGCATCTCCGCCTGCATGGCCTTCGGCTTCACCCGCGCCGGGTTGAAAATCGACCGGAAGTAGGTCCGCCAAAGGTCCTCGGTCGCATCCTCGGGGAAGGGCGGTTTCGGCGCGCCCTCCGCATAGGTCAGGTCACCGTCAAAATGCGCGGTCAGATCCGGTGTGTAGATCGACCAGTCCATGTCCCCGAACCGCCTGGCAAAGAACGGCGCCGTGGGTTCGAGGATGAAATGCGTGGGCTCGAACCATGCGGCAAAGGCGCGGCGGTTGGCGCGCGGGACGCCCAGTTCGCGGAAGCGCACGAAGGCGGTCATCTTGTGCTTGTCGCGCGAGACCTCCTTTGCCATGGCGTTCAGCCGCTCGACCCGCGGATCTGCGCGGTCCTCCAGCAGGTGTCTGTCGGTCTGAAGGGCAAGCAGCATGGCATAGAGCCGCGCGAACCGCTGGGGGTCGCGGTGCCAGACGGCCAGCTTCGCCAGAGGCAGAAAGGCTTTCGGGACGGTGATCTGGCCCTTTGCCTTGGGCAAAGGCGTGTCGCCGCCGAACAGGTCGCCCTCCTGCGCCCCGTGCGACCAGAGGATGCCCTCCGGCGGAGTTCCGGCAGACAGAAGTGCACGGGCGGCATCGCGCCACGCGTCGAAGGTCCCGATCCGGGGCAGGGTGACGCTGTGCATCTCAGAACAGCGATAGCTGCGTGGGCGGCGGCGCAAAGCGGGCCCGCAGGTCGGCGGTGTCGGTCAGCGTGCGCGGCGTCCAGTCGAGCGCATGGATGAAAGGCTTCGCGTTCTTCAGGTTGGCCCCCATGCGCCTGAGGTCGTCGTAGCGCAGGGTGCGGTGGCGGCGCGCGTTCAGGATGCGGCCCACGGTCTTTGTCCCGAACCCCGGCACCCGCAACAGCACCTCGCGCGGGGCGCGGTTGACGTCCACCGGGAAGACATGGCGATTGGCCAACGCCCAGGCCAGCTTTGGGTCGATCTGCAGGTCGAGGTTGCCGTCCACCCGGTTGGCGGTGATCTCGGACACATCGAAGCCGTAGAACCGCATCAGCCAGTCGGCCTGGTACAGGCGGTGCTCCCGGATCAGCGGCGGTTTGATCAGGGGCAGCTTCGCGGCGGCGTCCGGGATCGGTGAAAAGGCCGAGTAATAGACCCGCTTCAGCCGGTAGGAACTGTAGAGCCGGGTGGAGCTTTGCAGGATGGTCGCATCGCTTGCCCCGTCCGCGCCGACGATCATCTGGGTCGACTGCCCGGCTGGGGCGAACCTGGGCGCGCGGCGTCCGGTGTGGGTGCGCTCGTTGGCGGTTTCCTTCAGCACGCGCACATCGGCCATGGCGCGGCGGATCTGGTCGGGGTCCTTCTCCGGCGCGTAGTCCTTCACCGCGCGGTCGGTCGGCAGTTCGACGTTGATCGACAGGCGGTCGGCGTGAAGCCCGGCCTCCTCGATCAGCTTCGGATCGGCGTCGGGAATGGTCTTGAGGTGGATGTAGCCGCGGAAATGGTGATCCATCCGCAGCCCGCGCGCAATGCGCACCATGTCCGCCATGGTGTCATCGGGCGACCGGATGATCCCGGACGACAGGAACAGGCCCTCTATGTAGTTGCGGCGGTAGAACTCCAGCGTCAGGTGGATGACCTCTTCCGGCGAAAAGCGCGCCCGCTCGACGTTGCTGCTGACTCGGTTCACGCAATAGGCGCAGTCATAGATGCAGAAGTTGGTCATCAGGATCTTGAGCAGGCTGATGCACCGCCCGTCCGGAGCATAGGCGTGGCAGATGCCCGACCCGGTGGTGCTGCCGATGCCCTTGCCATCGCGGGAATCGCGCTTCTGCCCCCCGCTCGACGCGCAGGAGGCATCGTATTTCGCAGCGTCCGACAGGATCGCCAGTTTCTGATCGAGCGTTTTTCCAGCCATGATGTTCATCATACGTTCACCTCTTGAGGTGAACAAGATGGGAACATTCACGGCTGCGTCATGGCCTCTGGCCGGAGGGCGTTACGCCTCTGCGTCGCTCGCCGGATCCAGGAGGAAGTCGAACAGGTCCCGCACCCGGCCCCATGTCGCCGCATCGCTGGCCGCGAGGAAATAGCCGGTCTTCACGTCGGCGCGATACTCGGACCCGTCCAGCATCGCCACATGCGCGCCCGCCTGTTTCATGACGATGGCGCCCGGCGGCTGGTCCCATGCCGTCAGCTTCGAGAACAGGACAAAATCGGCATGCCCCTGCGCGATCATCCGCGCCTCGTGACAGGCGCAGCGCAGAGAATTCACCCGGGCAAAGCGGGTCATGGCCGCCGCCATCTGACCACGCTTCTCCGCAGGGATCAGCGACAGGGGCACGAAGCCCACGAGGTCCTCGATGGCGCCCCCGTCAGAGGTCGACACTTCCCGCCGCAGGCCGCGCGGCATCTGCAGCACCGCCGGATTCTCCGAATCGGCGAGGATGAAGTCGTTGACCACCGGGTCGTACAGCAGGCCGAAGACGGGAACCCCGAAGCGCAGCGCCGACAGCATCACTCCGAAAAGCGGCAGGCCCTTGGCATAGTTCCAGGTCCCGTCCACCGGATCGATGGTAAAGCACAGCTCCGCGTCCTTGATCCGGTCAAGGATTTCCGGATGCTCGGAGGCGTATTCCTCCCCCACCACAAGAGCATGCGGAAACATGCCCTGCAGGCCGCGCGCGATCATCTCCTCGGCGGCCTTGTCGGCCTCCGTCACGAGGTCCTGCGCGCCCGTCTTCTCCGCCACCTGGTGGGCCGAGAGCCTGCGGAACCTGGGCATGATCTCCGTCCGGGCGGCCCGGCGGATCAGGTTGATGATCTGGGAACGCTGCGCCGGGGTGAACGGCGCGGTGATGGGCATCGGAAGCGTGTCGGTCATCTCAACATCTCTTTCTGCGGTCGCATTCAGACCTGCCAGCCCCCGTGCCCGGGTTCAAGTGCCGGAAGGGCGGAAGGCCTGCTTCATCTTGGCCAAAATACCTAAGGAGCGCTCCGGAAGAGCGGGGGCGACCCCTTCATTCGCTGGCCCGGAGCACCGCGGCGGGGCGCACCGACAGAGGGCGCCAGGCAAAGATCAGCCCGGCCACCAAGGTCGCCAGCACGCCGCCCGTCACCACTGCCAGCGCGTTCGGCCAGACCACGGCGAAATCCGCCTCCATCACGAAGGTCATGATCGCCCAGCCGCCCAGGATGCCCGCCGCCAGTGCCACAAGCCCCGCGGCCCCGCCCAGCAGCGCGGAGCGCAGGGCAAAGCTTTGGAGGATGCGCCTGCGCGATGCGCCCAGCGTCTTCAGCACGGCGCTTTCGTAGGTGCGCGCCGTCTCTCCCGCCGCCGCCGCGCCGATCAGCACGAGGAAGCCGGTCAGCAAGGTCGCAGCGGCTCCCCATCGGATCGCCGCGCCGACGCTTTCCAGCAGTTCCGTCACCCGGGCGATGGCGTCACGGATACGGATGGCGGTGATATTGGGATAGGCGTCTGCCACGTCGCGCAGGATCGCCGCTTCGGCCTCTTCCGCCGCGTAGACGGTGGAGATGAAGGTATGCGGCGCGGACTCCACCGCCGCGGGGTTCATCGTCAGGACAAAGCCGATCCCGGCGGTGGAGAAGTCGACCTCCCGGAAAGAGGTGATCGTCGCGTCGATGTCGCGGCCGAGGATGTTGATCGTGATGGCGTCCCCCAGGCTGAGGCCGATCTCCTCGGCCTCTTCGGCGGCAAAGCTGACCTGTGGCGGCCCGCTGTAATCCTCCGGCCACCACGTTCCGGCTGTGACCGTCGTGCGGGAGTCCGGCTGCGCGGCATAGGTGATGCCCCGGTCGCCGCGCACCACCCAGTGCCCGCCGGCCACTTCGCGCGCGGGGCGGCCGTTGATCCGCGTGATGACGCCGCGCATCATCGGCGCACTGTCGACGCGGCTGACCGCCGGATCGTTCTCCACCCGGTCGAGGAAGCCGGGCATCTGGTCCTTCTGGATATCGACGAAGAAGTAGGACGGCGCGCGGTCCGGCAGTTCCCGCTGGATCGCGGTGCGCAGGTTGCCGTCGATCTGCCCGATGGCGGCCAGCACCGCCAGCCCGAGGCCCAGCGACAGCACCACGGCCGACGCGCTTTCGCGCGGCCCGCCGATGCTGCCCAGAGCCCAACGCAGCGCAGGGCGGCCCCTTGCGGCGCGTGTGCTGCCGCGCGCGGCGGCGCGGATCAGCAGGGCGGCACCAGACAGCAGGATCAGCGAGCCCAGGATGCCGCCCGCCGTCCAGAGCGTCAGTTCCGGACTGCCGGAGAACAGCGCCGCCGCCAGAACCAGCACCGCCAGCAGCACGCCCGTGGCGATCACGTAGCGGCGTGCCGGGAAGACACGCGCGCTGCCCAGTGCGTCGCGGAACAGGGTTGCGGCCCGCACCTCCTCGGCCCGGGCCAGCGGCCAGAGCGTGAAGAGCGCGGCGGTCAGAACGCCATAGAGGGCGGCCTCAAGCAGCGGGGCGGGGTAGAGGGTGAAGACCGTGGGGATCGGCAGGGCGTTCTGGATGATCGGCGCGAAGAGCAGCGGCACCGCAGCCCCCAGCACGAGACCCATGGCGATGCCCAGCAGGGACAGCGCGCCGATCTGGAGGAAGTAGGTCAGGAAGATCGTCTGCCGGGTCGCGCCCAGCGTTCTCAGCGTCGCGATGACCGATGTCTTCTGCGCAAGGTAGGCCCGCACGGCGGCAGAGACACCGATGCCCCCTACCGCCAGACCTGACAACCCAACCAGCACGAGGAACCGCCCCAGCCTGTCGATGAAGCGGGACACGCCCGGTGCGCCGGTCCGCGCATCGCGCCAGCGCATGCCGTTTTCCTCGAAACGTCCCAGCGCGTCGGCGGCGACCGTGTCGAGGTCGGCCTCGTCGGGCAGATCGAGCCGGTACTCGGTTTCATAAAGGGACCCCGGCGCCAGCAATCCGCTGCCGTCGAGGTCGCTTGTCGCGACGATTGTCCGGGGTCCGAGGCCAAAGCCGTCGCCCGCGTCGTCCGGTTCGGTCACGATGGTGGCGCGCAGGGTGAATTCGCCGTCGCCCAGCCGGAAGGTGTCGCCGGGCGCCAGCCCCAGCCGGTCGGCCAGAACCCGTGCCATGATGCCGCCGCGGTCGGCCAGCGCCGCGTCGACCGGCATGGCGGGCTCCAGCACCAGTTCGCCCAGCAGGGGATAGGCGTCGTCCACGGACTTCACCTGCGTCAGGGCCCGGTCGGTGTCGTCCTCGCGCGGCACCGTGGCCATGGAGCGGAAGTCCGTCACCTCCGACACGCGGTCGGCGACGCTGTCCATCCACGCCAGTTCCTCGTCGGTGGCGAAGCGGTAGGTCAGCTTTACCTGTGCGTCGCCGCCCAGAAGGATCGCCCCCTGGTCGGTCAGCCCGGCCTCGATGGCGGATCGGACGGAGCCGACGCCAGAGATTGCGGCCACACCCAGCGCGAGGCAGGCCAGAAAGATCCGGAAGCCCGACAATCCTCCGCGCAGTTCCCGCCGGGCAAAGCGGGCGGCCGTGCGCAGGCTCATTCGGCTGCCCTCGCCGCCTGTTCAGGGTCGATGCGTCCGTCGCGCAGATGGATCGTCCGGTCGCAGAGCGCTGCAAGCTCGGGCGCGTGGGTGACAAGCACCAGTGTCGCCCCGTGTTCGCGCGACAGGCCGAACAGCAGGTCGGTGATCGCCTGCCCGTTCGCGCCGTCGAGATTGCCGGTGGGTTCGTCCGCCAGCAGGATGCGCGGCTCCGGCGCCAATGCGCGGGCCAGGGCCACCCGCTGCTGCTCGCCGCCCGACATCTGCGCCGGGTAGTGATCGGCGCGGTGGCCGAGACCGACCTTGTCGAGCATCTCGGCCGCCTTGTCGAAGGCCGCCCGGTTACCGGCCAGCTCCAGCGGCGTCGCCACGTTCTCGAGCGCGGTCATGGTGGGGATCAGGTGGAAGCGCTGGAAGACCACGCCGAGGTTGCCCTGCCGGAAACGTGCAAGCTGATCCTCGTCCATCGCCGTCAGGTCCTGTCCCAGCGCCGTTACGGTACCGGCGGTCGCCTTCTCCAGCCCGCCCATGATCATCAGCAGGGAGGACTTGCCCGATCCGGACGGCCCCACGAGGCCGAGCGTCTCGCCCTCCGGTATGTCGAGCGTGATGCCGTGCAGGATTTCGACCATCCCGGCATTGCCCCTGAGGCTCAGGGTGACATCTTGGAGGGAGAGGACGGGTGATGACATAAGGAGCGCTCCACGATGTTTCCGAAATTGACATATGGTGTGCTGTGCGGGTGCAGCAAGGTTGCGGCCCTTGCGCTATGGGCCGGGACGCAGCCTGTTGCAGCCTCCGCAGAGACGATTCACCTGCTCGCTTTGGGCGACAGCCTGACGCAAGGGTATGGCCTGATGGAAGAGGAAGGGTTTGTTCCGCAACTGCGCGACTGGCTGACGGAGAACGGGCATGACGTGCGTGTGGTCAACGGTGGCGTGTCCGGCGACACCTCTGCCGGGGGGCTGTCGCGGGTGGAATGGTCCCTGACGCCCGAGATCGAGGGGATGATCGTGACCTTCGGCGGCAACGACCTTCTGCGCGGCATCGACCCGGCGGTGACTCGCGCGAATGTGAAGGGAATCCTTGAGGTCGCCGAGGAAAACGATGTCGAAGTTCTGCTGATCGGCATGCAGGCGCCGGGCAATTACGGGGCGACCTACAAGGCGGATTTCGACGCCCTCTACCCCGAACTGGCGGAGGAATACGGCACGCTTTACCTCGACAGTTTCTTTGCCGGGCTGATGGAGGACGGTGAGGTGCCGGAGGACCGGTCCGCGGTCATGCAGGCGGACGGCATTCATCCCAACGCGGATGGGGTGAAGCGGATCGTCGACGTGGTTGGGCCGAAAGTGGAGGAGTTGATCGCGCGGATCGGGTCGTGAATCAGTGCCGGGCCGTCAATAGAACTGCGAGTCGAAGTCATCGTCCTCGTCGTTCAGGATGACCGTGGAGAGCAGCAGCATTGCCGCGATCGCCGAAGACACGACATGCACCGACATCGCCGTGAACAAGGTCATGTCGGTCAGCGCGAACGCCAATGCGGCGAACACTGCGCTGAACAGACTTCCTGCGATGAGTGCAACTACTGCCATGGTATCTCCGCTTTCGCTCGAGTTAGACCTCAAGACGTTAATAAGTTCCTAAAACACTTGGGCGTTTTGGTGGCGGGGGCAAATTTTTTTTAGCCGCCTCGGAGCGCGCGCCACGCGAAGCCGGGCATGCGCAGGGCCATCGCGCGCATGATCTCTCCGTACTCCGTCTCGCCCGCAAGCAGCCTCAGGTACTCCCCCCTGAGGCTGCGCGACCGGCGGAAGCCGGAGATGAAGGCGGGCCTCAGACGCTCCCGGAACATGAGTTGACGCAGGATGCGGGCCTGGCGCAGTCCGGCGTGGATCGGTCGCAGGGCGTGACGGTAGTGCCGCAGCGCCTGGTCCGGCTGCCATGCCGCCAGCGCCTGAACCGCGGCCAGCGCGGCCAGCTCACCACTGTTCAGGGCGTGGGCGATGCCTTCGCCGGTTATCGGGTCGACCAGGCCCGCGGCATCGCCGGCCAGCAGGATGCGGCCCGCACCCGGTGTGCTGCGGAAGTCGCCAAAGGGCAGGAACTGCCCCTTCACCGGCAGGTCCTCGTCTACGCCGAGCGTGTCGAGATAGCCTTGAAGTGCCGCCTTCATGTCCGCGTTGCGCGCCATGACGCCGCCGACGCCGATGGTGGTGCCGCACGTCTTGGGAAACTGCCAGCCGTAGCCCCAGTCTGCCGCCCCGAAGTCGATGCGCAAAGGCACCTCTGACGCGTCGCCGGGCTGTTCGACCTCCAGCGCGAAGCCGATGCGCTCCCGGTCGAAGGCCTCTCCGAACAACTGCCTCGCGGTGGGGCTGTTGACGCCGTCCGCGGCGACGATCAGCGGCGCAGAAAGCCGGCCACCCGGCAGGTCGATGGCTGGTTCCTTGGGATCCAGCGTCCCGGTCTGCCCGGTGAAGTCCTGCGCCCCGGCGGACAGCGCATCGGCCACGAGTGCCGCATCGAAGTCGCGCCGCATGATCAGGTGGATCGGGGGGGCTTCCTCACCGCCGCCGAGATCCTCGCCGAACGCGAAAAAGCGAAAGCGGTCGCGGCGGGTAAGGGGGATGTCCGGCAGCGGACGGTCGAAGATGCGGGCGTAGTGGCCCACGGCCCGGCCGGTCAGGCCGCCGCCGCACAGCTTGTCCCTCGGAAACCGCTTCTTGTCGACCAGCGCGACCGCAAGACCGGCCTTCGCGGCGGTTCTCGCACAAGCGGCGCCGGCTGGGCCGGCGCCGATCACGATCAGGTCGAATTTTCCGGTGGTCAAAGAACGGTGACTTTGGCGCCGACATTCACGCGCGGATAGAGGTCCATCACGTGCTCGTTGATCATCCGGACGCAGCCGTTGGAGACCGAACGACCGATGGACTCCGGCGCTGTGGTGCCGTGGATCGCGTTGTAGGTGTAGCGGCCGTCCCGGTAGAGGTAGAGCGCACGCGCGCCCAGCGGATTGCCGGGACCGCCCGGCTGGACGTAGTCGTTGCCCTTGAACTTGCCGTAGCTGCCCGGATCGCGTTCGATCATCGCGTCGGTCGGACGCCAGGTCGGCCATTCCTTCTTGGAGCCGACGTAGAACTCACCGGAAATCGCCTGACCCGCCTTGCCGAAGCCCACGCCGTAGCGCATCGCCGCGCCGGGCTGGTCGATGTAGTACAGGAAGTGCGCAGCCGGCAGGATCAGGATCTGCCCCGGTGCGAGATCCTTGCGGATGCTGACACGCTGCGGACGCAGGGTCGGATCGAGCTGGAACGCAAGCGCGGGGGTTGCAACGGTCGCCGCAACGGCGGCGACAAAGGAACGGCGGGTGATCATGGCGGTACTCACTTTTCGGGAGACCTGATTGATGTGGCCAAAAGGCTGAGGAAAATCAATCCCGAGTCCGGGAAGGCAGCGGTCACTTGGCCGTGCGTCAGGGGCGAACTGTGGCGCGGCGGCCACAGCTTGGGTCACTCGTTCGGGACATCCGCGTTCCGCCCGGCCAGGATGACGCTGATCAGATAGGCGGCCTCCGGCTCCATCCCGGCCATGATGGCAGCAGCCGAATCGGGCCGCATGCGCGACAGGAACCCGGCGGCGAACTGCGGGTCCATCTGCTGGAAGAGCGCGGCGGCCTGCTTCGGCTTCATCTTGGCGTAGACATCGGTGAGCTGGGTCAGGTCGTCCTCTGCCGCGGTCCGCGCGAGCGTCAGGGTTTCCCGCAGCCGGTTCTCCGCCTCCACCAGGGCTGTCATCCTGCGCTCGATCTCCTGTTCCGCGACAGAGAGGGCCTGCATCCGCACGTCTATCGCCTCTTCGCGTTTGCGGACCCGATCCTCTCGCGCCTTGAGGGCATTGATCAGCGGCAGGATGTCGGAGTCGGCCATGGGCTGGGCGGCTTCCGCGCTTTGCCGGGTGTTGGCAGCCACCTGTTCGCCGTGCGCGGGTTCCGCCTGATGTTGCGCGGCCTCGCTGCCCTCTTCACGGGCGAGGGCCTCTGTCGCACCGGCGCCGACACGCACAAGGGCCGAGGCGAGGAGCAGCGCGCCGATGGCCGCGAGCGCGCCCTTCTGCTTGCGGCGCGGGCGCTTGGCCTTGGCTGCGGCGGGTTTTGCGTTGGTATCCTTGGACATGGCGGACCCTCAGTTGCGCGGATGGCGGACAAAGACCGGTTCCGCCGACTCCTTGGGCGGCGCGCTTTTCTGCGGCAGGTCGTGCATCGACGCCACCAGCAGTTCCAGCCTTCGGGCCACGTCTTCGGCACGTTCCGTCAGTTCCTGAAGGGAGCGGGACGACTCTCCGGCGCTTCCTCGCGCGGCATCCAGCGTCTTCGTGAGGTCGTCGACCTGAGCGGACAGGACGGCCACGGCCCCGCCGACGCCGTTTTCGAGATCGGTGAACTTCGTCAGGCGGCGGGCAAGGATGAAACAGTAGAACCCCGCGCCAAGCGCCCCGGCCACCAACAGGATGTCGGCAATCATATCCATATTCTCAATCCTTCAATTCAGCACGAATTCGAGGACAAGCAGGTCGCGGATCCTGTCCTCTCCGGCGACGAGCCGCACCCGGCGGAGCATCTGTCCCCTGAGCCGGACAAGTGCGCCGGGCGCCTCGATATCGCGCGCCTCAAGCGCACGGAGATAGCTGTTCAGCACGTCCTGCACACGGGGCAGGATCGCCTCCACATCGGCGGCATATTGCTGTGGCACCTCGAGCGACGCGCGGAACCGCAGATGCTGGGAATGGCCGCCGGGGCCGAGCGACACCATGACCTGCGGCACCTCGATGAACGACACGTTGGGCAGGGCAGTCGTTTCGACGTGTTCCTGCTGATTTGCATGAGCGTCGGTCGCCGAGCTTTCGGCATGGGCTTCGGACCCGCCGCCGAGCAGACCGGACTGCACGGCAAAGAAGCCGCCGCCTGCCCCCGCGAGGGCTAGCACTACCCCCATGATCATCGGCAGCTTGGACGGCTTTTTCTTCTCTTGGCCGTCCTCGTCGACGGTGGCGTCAGACATGCCCAACCTCTTTTCCGCTTCGCTGCGGTTATAGGCTGAAAGGGGCTAACTGATTGTTAAGTCGAATGGGTCAAAACTCGGCGCAACCGAACAGAAGGTTTGGACGGAGGCCAGGTTGAACCAGATTATGAACAGTTGGGGTGCCCTCGGAGGGCGCCAGCGCATGGTGGTCCTCGGGGCGACGTTGGCGATGGTTCTGGCGGTGTGGGGGCTGGCCCGGCTGGCCTCGGCGCCCAGCTATTCGCTGCTGTATGCGGGGCTTGAGAACGGTGCGGCGGGCGACGTCGTGAAGGCGCTGGAGGGCCGTGGCGTGCAGTACGACATCCGCGGCGGCGCTATCTTCGTCCCCGATTCGGACCGCGATGCGCTCCGCCTGACGCTGGCGAGCGAAGGGCTCCCGGCGAACAGCGGGCAGGGCTACGAACTGCTCGACGGGCTGTCCGGCTTCGGCACCACCAGCCAGATGTTCGATGCCGCCTACTGGCGCGCGAAGGAGGGGGAGCTGGCGCGAACCATCGTTTCGAACCCGCAGATCGCCTCCGCCCGGGTGCATATCGCCAACAGCTCGGCCAATCCGTTCCAGCGCGACGTGACGCCCACGGCCTCGATCTCCGTCACCACCACGGGAGGCACGCTGTCGGCCCAGCAGGCACGGGCGCTGAAGTACCTCGTCGCCTCCGCTGTCCCGGGGCTGGAGCCCGAAGGCGTGGCGGTGATCGACGGAAAGGGCGGCCTGATCGGGGCAGAGGCAGAGCATGGCGCCGGGCCCACGGCGGACGACAAGGCCGCCATGCTGCGCGACCGTGTGCAGCGGCTGATGGAGGCGCGCGTCGGCATAGGCAACGCCGTGGTGGAGGTCAGCGTCGACACCGTGACCGAAAGCGAACTGATCCGCTCGCGCAGCTTCGATCCGGAGGGGCGGGTCGTGATCTCCACCGATACGGAGGAAAGCACGGACCGGTCGGAAAACCAGGGTGGCGGCAACGTGACCGTGGCCTCCAACCTGCCGGACGGCAACGCGGGCGGCGGCGACACCTCGTCATCGCAGAAGGCCGAAACGCGGGAACGGGTGAATTTCGAGGTGTCGGAGACGACGCGCGAAATCACCCGCGTGCCCGGCGCGATCAAGCGGCTGACCGTCGCCGTGCTCGTCAACGGCACGTATACGGAGGACGGCAATGGCGGACAGACCTTCGAGCCCCTGCCGGAGGAGGAGTTGCAGGCGCTGCGCGACCTCGTGGCCTCTGCCGTCGGCTACGACGAGGAACGCGGCGATCAGATCACGCTGAAGTCCCTGTCGTTCGAACGCCCCGAAGGTCTGGGCACCGGGCCTCTCGAACCCGGCCTGTTCACCGGCGTGATCGACACGATGCGCCTGATCCAGATGGGTGTGCTGGCGCTGGTCGCGCTCGTCCTCGGCCTGTTTGTCGTCCGCCCCGTGCTGGCGCGCGGTTCCGAAGGCGGTATGGCCGGCGCCCTTCCCGCGCCCGGCGCCAGCGATGCCGGCCCCGCCCTCGACGGCGAGATCGAACCGCTCGGCGGTTTCGGCGACCTGCCGGTCATGGGCGACGGACCCGACTTCAGCGGCCTCGGCATGATGGATTTCGACGCCTCGCCGGACGAGGACCCGGTCGACCGCCTCCGCAACCTCATCCAGGAGCGCAAGACCGAAACGGTCGAGATCCTGCGCAGCTGGCTTGAAGAGGACAAGGAGCGTGCAAGTTGATCGCCCTGCAGGAATTGCTGGAGGACTTCGGCTCCCGCACCGGGCAGGCCGGGATGACGGGCCCGGTCGAACCGCAGGTCAGCGAAGCCGAACTGGCGGGCCAGAAGCTCGAGTCCTTCGAAAAGGGGTATCGGGCCGGCTGGGACGACGCGGTCAAGGCCCATACGGAGGACCGCGACAGGATCTCAAGCACCTTCGGGCAGCACCTGCAGGACCTGTCCTTCACCTACAACGAAGCCTACGGCCACATGATCGCCGAACTGACGCCGCTGCTGGAGGAGATGGTCACCGCGCTCCTGCCGCAGATCGCGAAGGCGACGCTGGGGCGGCACATCTCTGAAACCCTTGGCCGCATGGCTTCTGAAATCGGCATGGCAGAGGTCGAGATCGCCGTGGCCCCCGAAAAGGTCGCCGCGGTCGAGCCGCTCTTGGCAGAGGACTTCAACTTCCCGGTACGGGTCGTGGCGGACGACACGTTGGGCGAGGAACAGGCCGACATCCGCTTCGGCCAGCATGAACGGCAGATCGACCTGGGCGACCTCATCTCATCGGTCGCGGAGGCGGTGCAGGGCTTCGCCCACGACAAGCAAAGGAAACTGAGCCATGGATAACGCCCAGACATCCGGACGGGAGGGCGGGGCCACGCCCTTCACCTCCGTTCCGATCGAAATCACCGTGTCCGTCGGCAAGGCGCGCCCGCTGGTGCGGGAGCTCTTGCAGCTGAACGAAGGTTCGGTGCTTGCGCTGGACAAGCAACTGGACGACCCGGTCGAGCTCTACGTCGGCGAAAAGCTGATCGGCATCGGTGTGCTGGAGGTGGTCGAGGGGGACGGGCAGGGCCAGCTCGCCGTCCGGCTGACCGAGGTGGTCGACCTGCAGACCCCGGCCTGATCCATGTGGACCCGCACGGCCAGAACGGCCCTGATCGCGGTGGCGGCGCTGGTTGCGCTGACCCTGCCCGCGGCGGCACAGGACATCTCCATCGACCTCGGCGGCGGTTCGGTCACCGCGACCTCCGTGCAGTTGATCCTGCTGATCACGCTCCTCAGCCTCGCGCCGGGGATCGCCGTCATGGTGACCTGTTTTCCTTTCATGGTGACCGTGCTCGCGATCCTGCGGCAGGCGGTCGGGCTGCAGCAGTCGCCGCCCAACATGCTGATCGTCAGCCTCGCGCTCTTCCTCACCTATTTCGTGATGGAGCCGGTCTTTACCGAGGCCTGGGACACCGGCGTGCAGCCGCTGATCGACGAGCAGATCGAGGTGGAAGAGGCGGCGGTCCGAACCCTCGCGCCGTTCCGCACGTTCATGGCCGGGCGAACGGACCCGGACACCTACCGCGCCATGGCCGACCTGCGCCCGGATGCGCGGGAGACTTCGCTGGCGCCCAGTGCGCCGCTCTCCGTCCTTGTGCCCAGCTTCATGCTCTCCGAAGTGGCCCGCGCCTTCCAGGTCGGGTTCCTGATCTTCCTGCCGTTCCTGATCATCGACCTCGTGGTGGCGGCGGTGCTGATGTCGATGGGCATGATGATGGTGCCGCCCGCCATCGTGTCGTTGCCGTTCAAGCTCGCCTTCTTCGTCGTGGCTGACGGGTGGAGCCTTTTGGCGGGCAGCCTCGTGCGCGGGTATTTTTGACCCCGTTTCTTCGTCACAGGTCCGGTCGGGCCGGGTGCGCCCGCTTGTAGGGTGGGGCTTTGCGCCACCCTCGCACCGCATCCGTCAGCGCCACCGCCAATGCAAAGCGCACGCTTCGCCGTCAGGACAGGCCTTCGTACGGGTGGTCGTCCTCGTCGGCGTGCAGGTGCCGTTCGCCGCGCGACCGGGCGAGGGCGATCTGCTTCTGCCGCTCGCGGAACCGGGCCTTGTCCTCGGCAGAGGTCTCCTCCACGCACAGGTGGCAGGAAACGCCATGTTCGTATTCCGGCCGCGCGCGGTCCTCGGGCAGGATCGGGCGGCGGCAGGCGTGGCACAGCACGTGCGGCCCTTCCTTCAGCCCGTGTTCCACCGACACCCGCCCGTCGAAGACGAAGCAGGCCCCGTCCCATGTGCTCTCTTCGGCCGGCACCTCTTCGAGGTACTTCAGGATGCCGCCCTTCAGGTGGTAGACGTCCTCCACCCCCTGCCCCAGCAGGAAGTTCGTCGACTTCTCGCAGCGGATGCCGCCGGTGCAGAACATGGCGATCCGCTTGTTGTGGAAGCGGTCCTTGTTCTTCTCCCACCATTCCGGGAACTCGCGGAAGGTTGCGGTTTCAGGGTCCACCGCCCCTTCGAAGGTGCCGATGGCGATCTCGTAGTCGTTGCGCGTGTCGATCACCGCCACGTCGGGCGACCGGATGAGGTCGTTCCAGTCCGCGGGCTCGACGTAATGGCCCACCCGGGCCTTCGGATCGACATCCGGCTGGCCCATGGTGACGATCTCTTTCTTCAGCCGCACCTTCATGCGCGCGAAGGGCCGTTCCTCGGCGGTCGACAGTTTCCATTCCAGATCGGCACAGCCGGGCAGGGCGCGGATATGGGCCAGCACGGCGTCGATTCCGGCGCGCGGTCCGGCGACCGTGCCGTTGATCCCCTCACGTGCCAGCAGCAGCGTGCCGGTCACATGCCCGGCGCGGCAGAGGTCCAGCAGCGGCCCGCGCAGCGCGGCGGGGTCGTCGAAGCGGGTGAAGTGGTACAGGGCGCAGACGGTAAACATGGGCTTGAGGTACGTCCCGGGCGGGTTTCAGGCAATCGGCTAATCTGCCGCAATGGCAAGGCCGTGGACCACGGCGGTAAAGACCTCCGTATCCACGGGTTCGGCGTCGGGCAGGGCGCGCGCCATCGCGCTACGCACCGCGCCCAGGAGGCTGGAGCCGCCGACAAAGACCACCTTGTCCACGGAGGCCGTCGCCACACCCGCCTCCGACAGCGTCAGCAGCGCCTGCGCCGAGATCTGCTCGGCGAACTCCGCCAGCGTGCGGTTCATCGCGTCCTGCAGCAGCGTCACGCTCAGCCCGCGCTCCACCTCCCGCAGGTCGATGCGGCCCTCGGGTGCGGCGTTGGCCGCGATCTTGCCCGCCTCGACGGCATAGGCGACATCGTGGCCCAGGTGGCTTTCCAGAACCTCGGCCAGACGCTCGAACGGTTCCGGATCGGGGGCGAGGCGGATCCATTTCTGCACTTCGCGCAGCAGAGCGGCATCATACACGAAGGGGATCTTTTCCCATGACGCCAGATCGTGGAACAATGCCTTGGGCGCCGCGTGGGTGCGGGAGCCGAGCTCTGCCCCGATCTCCGCCTCGTAGCCGAAAAGCGGCATGGCGTAGGCGAGGTTCAGCGCCTTGTCGAAATCGGTGCCGCCCAGCCTGATGCCGGTGGAGGCGATCACCTGCATGTTGCCACCTTTGCGGTCGCACAGCGTGAAGTCCGAGGTGCCGCCACCGATGTCGACGATCAGCAGGCGGCCTTCGGCATCCGCGGCCAGCGCCGCCGCTTCCGGTTCGGGCAGGAAGTCCACCGCCTTGAAACCGGCCATCCGGTAGGCCTCTGTCAGGTCCTCGAGGGCGGCTGCGTTGCGCTCTTCAGAGGCGGAGTGGAACCGCACCGGGCGGCCCGACATCGCGGTGTCGAAGGTCAGGCCGGTGTGCGCCTCCGCCCGGGCGCGGATTTCCGTCAGGAAGCGGGCGATGACCTCGATAAGGGTGATGCGTTCGTTCAGCAGGCGGCGGGGTTCCCGGGCCAGCGGAGTGCCGAGGATCGACTTCAGCGCGCGCATGAAACGGCCCTCTGCCCCTTCGCGCATCGCCCGCGCGGCGGCAGTGCCGTAGGTGTAGCGACGTTCCGCGAAATCGACGAAGACGGCGGTGGGCAGCGTCTGTGCGCCCTGCTCCAGCGGGATCACGTAAGGCTTGCCCCCGGCCATCGTGCCGGCGGCGGTGTTCGACGTACCGAAGTCCAGTCCGAGCCGGGCCATGAGAATCCTCCGCGTTGAAAGGCGTGCGGCATAGCGTCCTCCGCCGGGCATGGCAATTCCCAGATGTGCGCCCTAGGGTGGATTCCGGCAGCCAGAAGGAGAGACAGGCCATGCACGCGCTGATCGTGATCGACGTCCAGAACGATTTCTGCCCCGGCGGTGCGCTTGCGGTCGCGCAGGGCGACGAGATCGTCCAGCCGATCAACGCCCTCATGGCGGACTTCGACGCGGTGGTCCTGACGCAGGACTGGCATCCGGCGGGACATTCCTCTTTCGCCTCCACGCACGAGGGCAAGGCGCCGTTCGAGATGATCGAGATGCCGTACGGGCCGCAGGTGCTTTGGCCGGATCACTGTATCCATGCCTCGCCGGGCGCGAACTTCCACATGGAGCTGGAAACGGACCGCGCGGACCTGATCATCCGCAAGGGTTTCCGGTCGGCAATCGACAGCTACTCCGCCTTCTTCGAAAACGACCACACCACGCCCACCGGGCTTGAGGGCTACCTGCGCACCCGCGGTATCGACAGGCTGACCATGGTGGGGCTGGCCACCGACTTCTGCGTAAACTTCTCGGCGGTGGATGCCGTGAAACTGGGCTTTTCGGTCACGGTGCGCGAAGACCTTTGCCGTGCCATCGACCTTGACGGTTCGCTGAAGGCCGCGCGTCAGGGTATGATGCAGGCGGGCGTGGTGCTGGCATAGCCGTCTGGCGCGTGGCGAAACGCCCTTAAACTGTGACTTTGCTCTTGGGTTGGCACAATGTTCATGAGTTCGAAATAGCTTCGCCGCGAAAGTGAGATCACCCGATGCCAGAGGCCGCAAAGGTCACGTCTGCCGCCAGGGCCCAGTTCGAAGCACGCTACGGCGAGGCGACGCTTCTCATGCGCTACGCCCGGGCGCGGGGCAGGCAGTTCTTCCTGCGGCAGGTGCCCACCGTGATCGGGACCGTTGCGGTCTGGTACATCGTTTCGCCGATCGCCGCGCTTTACTGTTTCTTCATCACCATCGCGGGGGAGGCGCTCGACACGCTGGTCCTGCGGCGGACACTGTCCCGGTTGCAGGCCGGGGGATCGGTGCCGCTTGAACGGCGCCTGACAGCCTTTTCCGCCGGGGTGCAGTCCGCCACCATCGCCTCCTGCGTGCTGCTGCTTCTGGCCTATGCGCCGAACGATGAGGCGGCGTTGATCGCGCTGTGCTTCCTGATGGCCGCGGCGGTGAACGCCGGTTACGTCATGACGCACCATCCGCTGGCAAGCTGGGTGAAGCTTGGGGTGCTGTCGCTCTGCATCCCGATCTACCTCACGATGGACACGCTGACCGCGGGCGGCTTCGGCCTGGCCCAGCTCATCCACCTGCTCGAAGTGATGATGCTGTCCTACCTGACCTTTGCCTTCGTGGCCTTCGCGGTGCGCAGCTGGCGGCGGCGGCTGAACAACGAGTATATGCTGATGGAAAGCGCCGCGCGGCAGGACGCCACCAACGCCGAGCTGATGACTGCCCAGCGGCAGGCGGAGCAGGCGGCACAGGCCAAGAGCGCCTTCCTCGCGACCATGAGCCACGAAATCCGCACGCCCCTGAACGCGGTGATCGGGATGAGCGACCTGTTGGCGGCCAATGATCTCGATCCGGAAAGCGCGGAGTATGTGCGCACCATCCGCGGCGCGTCCACGTCGCTCTTGCAGATCATCAATGACGTTCTGGATTTCTCGCGGCTCGACGCCGACCAGATGGCCTTCGAGTCGCTGCCATTCGTGCCGTCCGACAGCATCGCCGCAGCGGCGCGCCTGCTGACGCCGCTGGCGTCGGAAAAGGGGTTGTCCATCGTCCTGGCGGACGACGGATCGCTGCCGCTGCGGGCCAGCGCCGACGAAGGGCGGCTGCGGCAGATCCTCGTGAACCTGATCGGCAACGCCATAAAGTTCACTGCCGCGGGCGAGGTCCGGGTGACGGCACGGGCGGAGCCGGACGGCGACGGCTGGCGGCTGACTGTGCTGGTCAGCGACACCGGCATCGGCGTGCCGGCGGACCGGGCGGAGGCGATCTTCGAGGTGTTCCAGCAGGCGGACGCGGCCACGACGCGGCGCTATGGCGGCACCGGACTGGGACTGCCGATCAGCCGCGCGCTGGCACAACGGCTGGGCGGCGACCTGCGTCTGTTGCCGAAGACAGGCGGCACCGGCGCCACCTTCGAACTGACCGTGCACCTGGATCGGGCGGCAGCAGAAACGCCCTCGGTCGCGGCAGGTCTGCATCCCGTCCCGCAGGGCATCACGCGGCCGCTGGTGGTGCTTCTGGCCGACGACAACGAAACCAACCGGATGCTGGTGGAGCAGTTCCTCAAGAAGCAGCCGGTGACCCTTCACGAGGCTTCGAACGGGCGGGAAGCGGTGGAGATTGCCCGGCGGATCCATCCCGACGTGATCCTGATGGACATGGCCATGCCCGAACTCGACGGGCTAGAGGCCAGCCGCCGCATCCGAAGCACTGACATGCCGCAGCCGCTGATCCTTGCGCTGACCGCCAACGCCTTTGCCTCGGACAGGGCGGCCTGCGAGGCGGCGGGCATGAACGACTTCCTGACGAAACCGATCCGCAAGGCGGTGCTGATCGCGGCCCTGGCCGATGCCGCCCGGCGGGAGAAACCCCGTTCACAACCCGACGCCGATGCCATATCACGGCAGGGTGAGACGGGAGGGTCGGAAGCTTGGACATCGCCACAAGAGTCTGGAACCACAAGTGGAAAATCGATCCGATCGTCAGGTCGCTGATCGACACGGACTTCTACAAGCTGCTGATGTGCCAGTCGGTGTTTCGCAACCGGCCGGACACGCATGTCACCTTCAGCCTGATCAACCGGACGAAGGATGTGCCCCTTGCGCGGTTGATCGACGAGGGGGAACTGCGCGAACAGCTTGACCACATCCGCTCGCTCTCGCTGACGCGCGGCGAAAGTACATGGCTGCGCGGCAACACCTTCTACGGCAAGCGGCAGATGTTCCGGTCCGACTTCATGGAGTGGTTCGAGAACCTGAAACTGCCGCCCTATCACCTTGAGCGGGTGGGCGATCAGTACGAGCTGACCTTCGAAGGACAATGGCCAGAAGTCATGCTGTGGGAGATCCCGGCGCTGGCGGTTCTGATGGAACTGCGCGGCCGCGCAGTGCTGCACGACATGGGCCGGTTCGAACTGCAGGTCCTCTATGCCCGGGCGATGACGAAGCTCTGGCAGAAGGTGGAGCGGCTGCGCGAGGTGCCCGGCATCCGCATCGCCGATTTCGGCACGCGGCGGCGGCACAGCTTCCTGTGGCAGGACTGGTGCGTGCAGGCGATGCTGGAGGGGTTGGGGTCGAACTTCACCGGCACGTCCAACTGCCTGATCGCCAAGAACCGCGACCTTGAAGCGATCGGCACGAACGCCCACGAACTGCCGATGGTCTACGCGGCGCTGGCGAAGGACGACACGGAACTGGCGCAGGCGCCCTACGATGTGCTTGCGGACTGGCACGAGGAGCACGAGGGCAACCTGCGGATCATCCTGCCCGACACCTACGGCACCGAGGGTTTCCTGAAGCGCGCGCCGGACTGGCTGGCGGGCTGGACCGGCATCCGCATCGACAGCGGCGATCCGGCGACCGGCGCCGAGGTGGCGATCCGCTGGTGGAAGGAACGCGGCGAGGACCCGCGCGACAAGCTGGTGATCTTCTCTGACGGGCTGGACGAGGACCGGATCATCGAGCTGTATCAGCAGTTCAACGGCCGGGTCCGCGTGTCCTTCGGCTGGGGCACTCTGCTGACCAACGACTTCCGCGGACTGGCGCCGGGCGACCGTCTGGCGCCGTTCAGCCTTGTCTGCAAGGCGGTGTCGGCGGAGGGCAACCCGACGGTGAAACTCTCGGACAACCCGAAGAAGGCGATGGGCCCGGCGGACGAGATCGCCCGCTACAAGCGCGTCTTCGGCGTGGGCCAGCAGGAGGCCATGGACGTCGTGGTGTGACCGGACGGGGCCGGCGCTGTTTGCCTGACGGCAAAGGCGCCCCGCCCACCGTCCCGTCAGGCCGCGCGGGGTCAGGCCTGTGCGCCCATGTCACGCTGGTCAGCCTTGCTGAACAAACACTTTTCTTGACCGGTCGACGCGGGTAAGGCTGCCGCGGCGAAGGAGAGCACCATGGCAACGATAGATCCGCAGCCCGGTATCATGGACATTGCGCTGTACGAAGGCGGCAAGGCGAAGGTGGACGGCATCACCAACGTCGTCAAACTCAGCTCCAACGAGAACCCGTTCGGCCCCAGCCCGGCGGTTCAGGACGCGGTGGTGCGCTCCGTGCATGAGCTGCATCGTTATCCGTCGACCGACCATGCCTCTCTCCGGACCGCCATCGGTGAGGTGCACGGCGTCGATCCGGAACGGGTGATCTGCGGCGTGGGTTCTGACGAGATCATCCACTTCCTGTGCCAGGCCTATGCCGGGCCGGGAACCGAGGTGCTGCACACCGTTCACGGCTTCGGCATGTACCGCATCAGCGCGCTGGCCGCCGGGGCGACCCCCGTCGAGGTGCCGGAGCGCGACCGCGTGACCGATGTGGACGCCATCCTTGGCGGCTGCACCGACCGCACGCGGCTGGTGTTCATTGCCAATCCCAACAACCCAACCGGCACGATGATCGGCCTGGCCGAGATCGAGCGTCTGGCCGAGGGCCTGCCCGACCAGTGCCTTCTGGTGCTGGACGGGGCGTATGCCGATTACGTCGAAGGCTATGACGGTGGCGCGCGGCTGGTGGAGCAGCGCGAGAACGTGGTGATGACGCGGACATTCTCGAAGCTCTACGGGCTGGGCGGGATGCGGGTCGGCTGGGGCTATGGGCCGAAGGCCGTGATCGACGTGCTGAACCGGGTGCGCGGGCCATTCAACCTGTCGAACACCGCGCTGGCCGCGGCCGAGGCCGCCGTGCGCGACACCGCATGGGCCGAGAAGTGCCGCAATGACAACACCCGCCTGCGGATGATCCTGTCGGAGGCGCTGGCGGAGCATGGCGTGCCGTCCGACACCTCGACGGCGAACTTCGTGCTGGCACGCTTTGCCGACAAGGAAGAGGCCGACGCCTGCGATCTCTACCTGCAATCGCAGGGGCTGATCGTGCGCAAGGTCGGGGGGTACAAGCTGCCGAACTGCCTGCGCATCACCGTTGGCGACGAACCTTCGGTGCGGCGCGTCGCCTTCTGCATCGGTCAGTTCAAGGCCGGCGCGCGATGAGCGAGCACTACGGGAAGGTCGCGCTGATCGGCCTGGGGCTGATTGCAAGCTCCATGGCCTGGGCGATGAAGCGGGCGGGCATGACGACGGAGATCCGGGGCTATGCCCGTTCTGCCGAAACGCGGGAGACGGCGCGCCGGCTGGGGTTCTGCAATGTCGTGTGTGACAGCGCCGAGGAGGCCGTCGCGGACGCCGACCTGATCGTGCTGGCGACGCCGGTGGGTGTGATGGGCCATGTGGCAGAGGCCATCGCCCCCCATCTGAAACCCGGGGCGACCGTGACGGACGTGGGATCGGTGAAGCGGACCGTGATCGCGGAAGTCTCTCCGCATCTGCCCGACAGCGTGCACTTCGTCCCCGGCCACCCCATGGCCGGGACGGAGCATTCGGGGCCGGACGCGGGCTTTGCCAGCCTGTTCGACAACCGCTGGTGCCTGATCGTTCCTGTGGAAACGGCGCCGGAAGACGCGGTTGCCCGGCTGGAGCAGTACTGGCAGGCGCTGGGTGCTAACACCGAACGCATGGACCCGGAGCACCATGACCTTGTGTGCGCTGTGGTCAGCCACATCCCGCACCTGATCGCCTACACGATGGTGGGCGTTGCCGACGACCTGAGCCGCGTGTCGGACCAGGAAGTGATCAAGTTTTCCGCCGCCGGTTTCCGGGATTTCACGCGGATCGCGGCCTCTGACCCTACGATGTGGCGGGACGTGTTCCTGACCAACAAGGGGGCGACGCTGGAGATCCTCGGACGCTTTACCGAGGAGCTCTTTGCGTTGCAGCGGGCGATCCGGACGGGCGACGGTGAGCAGCTTCACGCCTATTTCACCCGCACCCGGGCCATTCGGCGTGGCATTCTGCAGGCGGGTCAGGATACTGATAAACCAGACTTTGGCCGGATCGAGGTGAAGCGTTGAAGCGCATCGTTGTTCTGTTCGTACTGCTTGGGCTCGCCGGATGCGGCGGTGGCCGGGTCGATCGCGGACTGGACAAGGCGGCAGGCGCGGCGCGGGTGGCCTTCGCCGCAATCGGGATCGAGGGCGACATGGTCTGCGGCGACCCGGCCCTTATCGGCGAGAAGATCGGCCCGGTCTCTGGCAACGGCGCCTGCGGGATCGAGGATGCAGTCCTCTTGCGCGGTGTCGACGGCGTTGCCCTCAGCACCCCGGCGACGATCCAGTGCTCGACCGCCAAGGCCTTGAAGACATGGGTGAACTCAGGCGCGCGGAAGGCCGTGGGCAAGCGCGGCGGCGGTGTGGCAGAGCTGAAGGTCGCGGCCTCCTATGCCTGCCGGACCCGCAATCACCAGCGCGGCGCGAAGTTGTCGGAGCATTCCAAGGGCAATGCCATCGACATCGCCGCGGTGCTGCTGAAGGACGGCAGCGAGATCTCCGTTCTGCACCACTGGGGCCATGGCAAGGACGGCGCGATGCTGGAGAAGATGCACTCTGCCGCCTGCGGTCCGTTCGGCACGGTGCTGGGTCCGAGGTCCGACCGTTTCCACCGGGACCACTTCCATTTCGACGTCGCGGGCTACCGCAGCGGGCCTTATTGCAAGTAAACCGTTGCTGACCGGACGACCGGGTTAACCCGCCGCGCGTTGTGGTTGACGGAGCGTGCGTTGCCCGTATGCGGTGTCTCCTTCTGTGGTCCGGCCCGAAGGTTAACCGATCTTCATGTTCGATGAACGCACATTAAGGTGCGAACCGGCCGATTGGACCCCGATTCCCGGCCGGTTGTTAACTTCTTCGTCCGGGCAGACGCGCCAGGATGGATGACGTTGCGTCAGAATTGGTAAACGCGCCGAAGGCGTCCGCGAAATGCGGCAAAGCCTGCCACATTCTGCCTTATTTGACCGGCGCGAATCGAAGCCCGTACCCGACAGGTCCTTGTTCGTACAACCATCTCATGTTGTCCGAGCAACGAAAGGCGATGCAAAAGGGTAGAGGGGTCTCTTTTGAGAGGTCATTGCAAGGCGAACCGGAAACGGTGCCGTGTTGCCGTAGGCAATTGTTCCGGCTCGGTTTTCAATCGGTCGATTGTGACTAATGGCAGTTGCGGACCGCCCCGATTTCGCCCAGATTTATTCTGTCGGTGGGGGCCGGCTGACCACGGAGCTGCATCTCATGCGCGCACTGACGCTCGTCCTCGCCCTGTTCTTCACGGCAAACACGGTGCACGCGGATATCGCGTGGCAGGTCGACCGCTTCGGCCCCGGGTCGGTCATGGTGATGAAGGACCGCAGCGGCGCGATGACCCATGTCGCCCGTGGCACCGAAGGCAACCTCCACGTGTTCGACGTTTATGACGGCACCGGCGGCTCCGCGGATTTCGTCGGGCGCTACAAGACCACGGCGCGCGGCGACGTGGTGGAGACCGTGGCCTTCGACGGCGCCGTGACCCGCTTTGTCCCGAACCGCTGCAACCGCACCGAGGGCGCCTGCCGCTTTACCATGATCCACCCCGACGGCTTTGCCGAGCCGCGCACCCGTGTCACCCGGGCCACCCGCGCGGGCCTGCACTACCGGGAGTTCGGGCTGGACGGGCTGATGGCGGAAGGCGCGCTGGAGCTGGACGGGAACGGCGCGGCGAAGGCCGGCTGGACCACGGACGCGCCGAACGAGGAGCGCAAGCTGCGCGTGCGGCGGGTGCTGGTCGCGCTGAAATAATCCGAAGTTACTCTCTCTCTCTCTTTCTGAAAGACCTGCGCCCCGTCCGGACCTCCGGGCGGGGTTTTCGATTGCGGGGAGGGGGTCGGGGATGTCCGGTGATCCGAAGGTCGCGCTGCGCGCGGCCGGATCAGCCGCCGCCCTGCCGGGCAGCGGCCGTTTTTCAGGTATTTGGACCAAGATGAAGGCAGGGGCCGGCGCCGAGGGTGCCGGCTGTGCGGCCGGTGAATGGGTTGCTGACTGGGCTGCTGATTGGGGCCGCGCTCAGCCTGCGCCGCCCATGAGGGCCGCGAGAAGGGCCTTTGCGTCCTCGCCGGACCAGTCGGCGTCGCCGGTGAGGCGGGCGACTTCCTGTCCTTCGGGGTTCAGGACGACCGTGACCGGCAGGCCGAGAACGCCCATCTGGCGGGCCAGCATGGATTGCGGGTCGCGGTGCAGCGGCAGGTTGGTGACGCCGATTTCCTCGAAGAAGCCCTCGATCTTGGCGGGGGGATTGCGGGAGGTGGCGATGGTCACGACCTCGAAGCTGTCGCCGCCGAGCTCGGACTGGAGTTGGCTCAGCATCGGCATCTCGTGCCGGCAGGGGGCGCACCAGGTGGCCCAGAAGTTCACCAGCACCCATTTGCCCTGCCAGTCGGAGAGGTTCAGGGGCGCTTCGTCGAAGGTCATGAAATCGACGGTGCCCGCGTCCTTCGGGCTGTCGTGGAAGACCATCTTCTTCATGTCGCCGGTGGCGGCGGCCTTCGCGGCGTCGACGTCGGCCAGCGACGGATTTGCCAGCGCCGTGAGGGCGGTATAGAGAGCCGCGAGAGCGAAACGTTTCATAGATCCTCCGAAAGGCATGTCATGACGGACAAGACCTCGAACCAGATGTGGGGCGGCCGCTTTGCCGCCGGGCCGGATGCCATCATGGAGGCGATCAACGCCTCCATCGGGTTCGACCAGCGGCTCGCGGCGCAGGATGTCGCCGGTTCGAGGGCCCATGCCGCCATGTTGGCCGCGCAGGGCATCATAAGTGATAGCGACGCGGAGGCGATCCGGGAAGGATTGCTCACGGTTTTGTCAGAGATCGAGTCCGGCCGCTTCGTGTTTTCCACCGCGCTGGAGGACATCCACATGAACGTGGAGGCGCGGCTGAAGGAGATCGTGGGCGAACCGGCGGGGCGGCTGCACACGGCGCGTTCGCGCAACGACCAGGTGGCGGTGGATTTCCGGCTGTGGGTGCGCGATCAGCTGGATGCGGCGGAGAGCGGGCTGCTGGCGCTGATGCGGGCGCTGGTGGGCCAGGCGGAGGCCGGGGCGGACTGGGTCATGCCGGGGTTCACGCACCTGCAGACCGCGCAGCCGGTGACCTGGGGGCATCACATGATGGCCTATGTCGAGATGTTCGGGCGGGACCTGGGCCGGGTGCGCGATGCGCGGGCGCGGATGAACGAGTCGCCCTTGGGCGCCGCGGCGCTGGCGGGGACGGGTTTCCCCATCGACCGGCACGCGACGGCAGAGGCGCTGGGGTTCGACCGGCCGATGGCCAATTCGCTGGACGCGGTGAGCGCGCGGGATTTCGCGCTGGAGTTCCTGTCGGTGGCGTCGATCTCGGCCATGCACCTGTCGCGCTTTGCCGAGGAGCTGGTGATCTGGTCGTCGGCGCAGTTCCGGTTTGTCACGCTGTCGGACCGCTTTTCGACCGGGTCGTCGATCATGCCGCAGAAGAAGAACCCCGATGCGGCGGAGCTGATCCGTGCGAAGATCGGGCGGATCTTCGGGGCGAACGTGGCGCTGATGATGGTGATGAAGGGGCTGCCCTTGGCCTATTCCAAGGACATGCAGGAGGACAAGGAGCAGGTCTTCGACGCCGCCGACAACTGGATGCTGGCGCTGGCGGCGATGGAGGGCATGGTCCGCGACATGAGCGCGAATGTCCCGGCGCTGGAGACGGCGGCGGCGAGCGGGTTCTCGACCGCGACGGACCTGGCGGACTGGCTGGTGCGGGAGACCGGGCTGCCGTTCCGCGACGCGCATCACGTCACCGGCGCGCTGGTGGCCAAGGCCGAGGCGCAGGGCTGCGACCTGCCGGACCTCTCGCTGGAGGAGATGCAGGCGGTGCATGGCAAGATCGACGCATCCGTGTACGATGTGCTGGGCGTGCACAATTCGGTCCGGTCGCGGATGAGCTACGGCGGGACCGCGCCGGAGCAGGTGCGCGCGCAGGTGGCGGCATGGAAGGAGCGTTTGGCATGAAGTTTCGCGTGATGCTGGTGGTGGCGCTGGTGGCGCTTGCGGGCTGCGGCGCCGACGGCGATCCGATCCCGCCGGAGAAGGATGAACCTGCGGGGCCGGGGCTGAGTTTCAAGGTCAACGGCAAGGTCGAGATGGGGATCACGGGCTGATGCTGCGCGTGCTCTGGCTGGTGCTGGCGGTCTGGGGTGCGGTGCATCCGATGTACTGGTTCGTCAGTTTCCTTGCCGCCAACGGCTGGGACCTGGGCGCGATGATCGACGCATGGTACGTGAACGATTCGACGCGCGGCCTGACCTGGGACCTGACGATCGCGGCGGTGGTGCTGACCGTCTGGGTGCTGGCGGAGGTGTCCGTGCGGCGCAACTGGGAGGCGCTTCTGGCGATCCCGGCGACCTTCCTGATCGGGGTGAGCTGCGGTTTTCCGCTGTACCTGTGGTTCCGGTCGCGGCCCGTGGCCTGAGGCGTGAGGGGCGCGCTGGCGCGCGCGCCTGATATCTCGTCGGCGGCCTGCGGCCTTCTCCTCGGGTTGCCTCCGGCGGAGGTATTTCTGCCAAGCTGAAGGGGGGCGCCGGGACCGGTCCTTGCCTTGGCGGCATGTGGGGGCTGGTTCCTGCCCGCGGGCTGCGCTAAAGCGGCCCCGTTTGCATGGAGGGCGGCGCCTTGGATCATTTCCTGTATCGCGACGGTGAGTTGTTTGCCGAGGACGTGCCCGTCGCGGAGATCGCGCGGGCGGTGGAGACGCCGTTCTACCTGTACTCCCACGCGACGCTGGTGCGGCATTTCCGGCTGTTCGACGAGGCGCTGTCCTGGGGTCCTCACATGGTGTGCTACGCCGTGAAGGCGGCCTCGAACCAGGCGATCCTGACGGCGCTGGCCGCCGAGGGCGCGGGCATGGACGTGGTGTCCGGCGGGGAATACGCGCGGGCCAGGGCCGCCGGCGTGCCGGGAGACCGGATCGTGTTTTCCGGCGTGGGCAAGACGCGTGGCGAGATCCGCGCGGCGCTGGAAGGCGGCATCCGGCAGTTCAACGTCGAGAGCGAACCGGAGATGCAGGTGATTTCCGAGGTCGCCTCGTCGATGGGCGTCGTGGCGCCCATCGCGGTGCGGGTGAACCCGGACGTCGATGCAAAGACCCATGCGAAGATCGCCACCGGCAAGAGCGAGAACAAGTTCGGCATCCCCATCGCGCGGGCGAAGGAAGTCTATGCCGAGGCGGCGGCCCTGCCGGGGCTGAAGGTCGTGGGCATCGACGTGCACATCGGGTCGCAGCTGACGCAGCTCGAACCGTTCGAGATGGCCTATCGCAAGGTCGCGGAGCTGACGGAAGTTCTGCGCGCCGAAGGGCACACCATCGAGCGGCTGGATCTTGGCGGCGGACTGGGCATCCCCTACGCGCGGTCGAACGAGGCGCCGCCGCTTCCCACGGATTACGGCGCGATGGTGCAGCGCACGGTCGGGCACCTGGGCGTCGAGGTGGAGATCGAGCCGGGGCGGCTGATCGCCGGGAACGCGGGTATCCTCGTCAGCCGGGTGATCTACGTGAAGAACGGCGAGGGGCGGGATTTCCTGATCCTCGACGCGGCGATGAACGACCTGATCCGGCCCGCCATGTACGACGCCTATCACGACATCGTGCCGGTGATCGAGTCGGAGGCCGGGGTGGAGCAGGTGGCCTACGACGTTGTCGGGCCGGTCTGCGAGACGGGCGACACCTTTGCGAAGGGGCGGACCATGCCGCCGCTGGTGTCCGGCGACCTCGTGGCGTTCCGGTCGGCGGGTGCCTATGGCGCGGTGATGTCGAGTGAATACAACACCCGTCCGCTGGTGCCCGAAATCATGGCAAAGGGCGATCAATTCGCTGTCATCCGGGCGCGGCCGAGCTTTGACGACATGATAAATCGCGATACTGTTCCTGAATGGTTGTGAGCTATCCTGCGCGCAGCCGACCCTTTGGAGGCGCGTTATGGCTCGACCTGAACCGCAACACACCCCCGTCACAGGACTGATCCGCTGGCCGCTGCGCCTGACCCGTCTGGGCATGGTGGCGGAGGCGATCACCCGTGCGTTCTGGCCGCTGTGGTCCGTGGTCTTCGTCGCGCTGGCCTTGCTGATGCTGGGTCTGCAGGACGAGGTGGCGACGGAATGGGTCTGGGCCGGGGGCGCGGTGCTGGCCCTTGGCGGCGTGGCGGCGCTGGTGTTCGGGGTCCGGCGGATGCGCTGGCCGTCCGAGGGGGCGGCGCTGCTGAGGCTGGACCAGACGCTGAAGGGCAACCCGATCCAGGCCTCGCTCGACCGGCAGGCGGTGGGCGCGGGCGACGCGGCCTCTCTGGCGGTGTGGCGCGCGCACCAGGCGCGGATGAGGGCGCGGCTGGCAGAGGCGCGCGCGGTGGAGCCGGACCTGCGCGTGTCGCGGGCCGATCCCTTCGCGCTGCGCTACGTGGCGGTGCTGTTCCTGTCGGTGGCGCTGCTGTTCGGGTCCTTCGGGCGCGTGCAGTCGGTCACCAACATGGGGATCGGCAACGGCACGGCGATGCAGGGGCCGGCGTGGGAAGGCTGGATGCAGCCGCCCGCCTACACCCGCCTGCCGTCGGTCTACCTCAACGACATCACCGACCCGGAGATCCAGGCGCCCGAGGGGTCGATGATCACGCTCAGGATGTATGGCGAGGTCGGATCGCTGACCGTCGAAGAGACGGTCTCCGGCCGGACCCTGACCGACGAGGAGGCACAGGACACGGCGCAGGATTTCGAGGTTGCCACCTCCGGGCGCGTGGCGCTGGACGGACCCGGCGGGCGCGAGTGGCAGGTGGCGATGATCCCCGACGCGGGGCCCGCGGTGCGGCGCGACGGCGACATCGAGGTGAGCTACGAGGGCGAGGCGCAGATCCCCTTCACCGCCGAGGACGACCATGGGGTCGTGATGGGCCGGGCGCGGATCGTGCTGGACCTGGCGGAGGTCGACCGGCGCTATGGCCGCGCGATCGAGCCGGAGGCGCGTGAGCAGATCGAGGTGCCGCTGCCGATGCCGGTTGCGGGCGACCGGACCTCCTTTACCGAGCCGCTGGTGGCGAACTTCTCGCTGCACCCCTGGGCGAACCTGCCGGTCAGGCTGGAGCTGGAGGTCGAGGATGCGCGCGGCCAGACGGCGCTGTCGGAGCCTGAGGCGATCACCCTGCCGGGGCGGCGGTTCTTCGATCCCGTTGCGGCGGCGCTGATCGAGGAGCGGCAGGCGCTGCTGTGGAACCGCGAGAACGCGGGGTACACGGCGCAGATCCTGCGGGCGATCCTGAACCGGCCCGAGGATCTGTTCCGCAAGCAGGTGCAGGCCGAGCAGCTGAAGCAGATCCTGAACCGGATCGAGGCGCAGGCGATGATCGGCATGACCGACACGGCGCAGGAAGAGATCACGCAGGCGCTCTGGGATCTGGCGATCGAGCTGGAGGAAGGCGACCTCGAGGATGCGCGGCAGCGGATGCAGCGGGCGCAGGAGCGGCTGGAAGAGGCGATGAAGAACGGCGCCTCGGACCAGGAGATCGCCGAGCTGATGCAGGAGCTGCGCGAGGCGACCCGAGATTACATGCGGCAACTGGCGCAGCAGCAGGCGCGCGAGGGGAACCAGGGCCAGCAGCAGCAGATGGATCCGTCGCAGATGATGGAGATGACGCAGGATGACATCCAGCGCATGATGGACCGGATCCAGGAGCTGATGGAGGAAGGCCGGATGGCCGAGGCGCAGGAAGCCATGCGCCAGCTTCAGGAAATGCTGGAGAACATGCAGATGACCCAGGGCCAGGGGCAGGGCCAGTCCCCGGGCGAGCAGGCCATGGAGGGCCTGTCGGAGACGCTGCGCGACCAGCAGGAGCTGTCGGACGAGGCGTTCCGCGAACTGAACCAGGGTCAGCAGGGCCAACAGGGTCAGCAAGGCCAGCAGCAGGGGCAACAGGGCCAGCAGGGTCAGGGCCAGCCCGGAGAGCAGCAAGGGCAGGGCCAGGGCCAGCAGCAGGGCGAGAACGGCCAGGGCGGCCAGCAGTCGCTGGAAGAAGGGCTGGCTGAACGGCAGCGCGCCCTGCGCGACGAGCTGAACCGCCAGCGGTCGAACCTGCCGGGGCAGGGCTCTGAAGCGGGTGAAGAGGCCGGACGCGCGCTGGAGCGGGCCGAAGGCGCCATGGACGGTGCGGAACGCGCGCTGCGCGAGGGCGAGCTGGGCGAGGCCATCGACCAGCAGAGCCAGGCGATGGAAGCGCTGCGCGAGGGTCTGCGGAGCCTTGGCGAGGCCATGGCCGAACAGCAGAACCAGCGGTCCGGCGAGCAGGGCTTTGCCGAGGGCGGCGACCCGCAGGAACAGCAGGACCCGCTCGGGCGGAACTCCGGCACCACGGGCCGGGTCGGCACCGACGAGGGCCTGTTGCAGGGCGAGGACGTGTATCGCCGCGCCGAGGAACTGCTGGGCGAGCTGCGCAAGCGGTCGGGCGAGACGGAGCGTCCGCAGGTGGAACGCGACTACCTCGAACGGCTGCTGGACCGCTTCTGATCCGATGTGACCCGGCGGTGCGCGCTGACGCGCGCGCTGCCTGTCTCGTCGGCGGCCTTCGGCCTTCTCCTCGGGGTGCAGCGGGCGATTACCGGATGGCGAAAGGTCCCGGGCCGGTGCGATGCCGTCAGTTCTCGGGATCGACCCTGCCGCGCAGGGCCTTCACGTCGCCGCGCTGCTTCTTTGCGGCGAGGCGGCGTTTCTTGCTGCCCAGCGTGGGTTTCGTCGGGATGCGGCGTTTGGGTTTGCGCGTGGCTTCGAGGATCAGCTCGGCCAGACGATCGCGAGCGATCTCGCGGTTGCGGGCCTGACTGCGGGTCTCGTCGACCTGCAGCACGACCGCACCCTCCTTTGTCCAGCGGCGGCCGGCGAGACGGCGCAGGCGCGCCTTCACCGGGCCGGGCAGGTTGGGGGAACGGTCCGCCTCGAAGCGCAGTTCGACGGCGGTCGAGACCTTGTTGACGTTCTGGCCGCCTGGGCCGGAGGAGCGGATGAACTGTTCGGTCAGTTCCCAGTCCTCGATGGTGATCTGGTCGGTGATGCGCAGCATGGCAGGAAGCATAGGGCAGAGGTGACAATCTAAAAGGGCCGCCTGCGTTAAGGCGACCCTTCGAGAATTACGGAGGCGGGGCCGGTTAGGCTTTGCCAACTCGGGGAAATGTTACCCCAGGGATTGCCCTAGGTTGCCTTTCCTCGAACTGTTCCGACACCTCTCTCCAATGCTTCTCTAGACACTGGATCACCTCCTTTCAGCTGTTTCAAACGCTTGCTCAGGCGTGGTGCGGTTCAGGCTCTGCTCGTCCGCCTCACGCAAGATGATGGTGGCATGGGATATCCTCACCACAAAGTCTTTTTTGCAATCGCGGTGCATTTTTGGTGACCGTGCTGCATCAAGCAGCACGGCCCCTTTATCCACAGGGTCTTCGGGGGTGTGTCAGGCGGGCTGCGTGACCCGGGTGACGATCATCCGGAAGGGGATCAGCGCGATCAGCGCGAGGGTCAGTTTCACCAGCCAGTCGGCCACGCCGAGCGACACCCAGAGCGGCACCACGGGACCGGCACCCAGGAGGGGCAGCGTCTCGTTCGCCCAGGACACGTCGTTGCCCGGCTCGATGAAGGTGAGCGCGCCGGAGAAGGCGACGGTGAAGAAGATCGCGGTGTCGAGCGAGGAGCCCACCAGCGTCGACGCCAGCGGCGCGCGCCACCAGCGGCCTTCGCGCAGGCGGTCGAAGATCGCCACGTCCATGAGCTGAGCCGTCAGGAAGGCGAGGCCGGAGGCGATGGCGATCCGCAGCGTCACCGCCGGGTAGGTGTAGCCGTCGCCCTGCAGCATGATCTGCGTGCCGATCAGCGAGCAGATCACGCCCACGACGAAGCCCGCGAAGACCACCTTGCGGGCGGGTCCCGCGCCGTAGATGCGGTTCATCAGGTCGGTGACGAGGAAGGCCAGCGGGTAGGTGAAGGCCCCCCATGTCAGCCACTGGCCGAACAGGAACTGGACGAGGATGTTGGAGGCCAGCACGATGGCGGCCATGGCAAGGATGCCGGGAAGGTAGGCGCGGTTCATTGTGATACCCGTTTTTGACAAGGTTGCGGGGACTTGTTCCGGTCAGGGCCGGACCGGGGGCGTATAGGCCCGCGCGGCGAGTCTGGCAAGGGAAAAGCCGGGGTCAGTGGGCGACCCGGTACTCCACGAACTCGGTGCGCTGAAAGCCGTTGAAGTTGTTGTCGGAGACCATCGTCAGCCGGATCGTGCCGGTGGTGTCGCGCCAGACGGAGAGACCTTCGAGGTTGCCGTGGACCAGCGAATGCGTGGCCAGCAGGGTTTCGTCGTGGGTCACGTGGTCGCCCTGCAGCGTCAGCCGCCGTACGCGGGACCGGAAGGCGATGCCGCTGAATTCGCGTTCCAGCAGGTAAAGCGCGCCGTCGGGGCCGAAGTCGGCGCCCACGGGCAGGAAGTTGCCGCGGCGCAGGATGGTGAAGGGCTGGCTCCAGTCCCCGGTGCGCGGATCGTAGCGGAAGACGGGGAAGGGCCGGGTGAGCTTGCCGGAGCGTTCGGGCAGGGTGTAAAGCCGCCCGCCGTCGTCGATTGCCAGCGTTTCGAGGCTGGAATTGGCCTGCATCTTGGGGAAGGTCCTGCGGTCCGAGAGGGGCTGTGTCGGACCCTCGGGCGGGAAGGCCCAGACGCGGTGGTGCGCCTCGAACGAGACGTAGGCGGTGCCGTCCGGTCCAAGGGCGAGCCCCTCGGAATCGGCCATGGCGTCGACCACGGGCTGTCCTTCGAGGTCGCGCAGGGGATCGGCGGAGGTGACGGTGGCCGCCACCAGCCGCCCGTCGTCCGCGCGGCGGAAGGTGCCGCGCAGGATCATGCCGCGGTCGGTGATCGTGGTGAAGGCGGTGCCGTCGTCGGACACCTCGAGGCCGGAGAAGCCGCCCTGGTGATGCTCGCGCTCATGCCAGAGCAGGCTGCCCGTGTATTTCGCGTGGGCGGTGGGCGTTGCCGCCATGGCCCAGCCGATGGCGAGCGCAAGGCCCGCCACCGCGGTCGCGCCGCGCAGGAATGTCATGCGCATGGCGGGCCTGTCAGTTGGAGGCGAGCACGGCGGCGCAGGCGTTGGGCAGGTCGCCCAGCGTCAGTTCACGCTTCGGCGGTGCGGGTTTCGCGTTCGGGTCCGGCGGCGGCGGGTTGAGGATGTTGTTCACCCACTGCTGCGCGTCGGCGCAGCCGTCGCCCGGCGGCGGGGCGGCCTGGTCGACGCAGCCCACGGCACCCTTCGGGCAGCTCAGCCGGACGTGGAAGTGGTAGTGATGGCCCCACCACGGACGGACCTTGCGCAGCCAGGCGCGGTCGCCCTTTTCGTCGTTGCACATCTTCACCTTGGCGCCCGGGAAGACGAAGATCCGCGCCACGCGGGGATCGGAGGCGGCGGCCTTGATGATCTCGTGGTGCGCCTTGGTCCAGTTGTTGTTGGTGTAGGCGCCCGAGGAGCGGCGCAGCGAGATCGACGAGATGTTTTCGCGCGCGCGTTCGGAGAGGTTCAGGTCGTCGGCGGGCAGCATCCAGATGTCGGCGTCGAGGCCGATCTGGTGGCTGGCGTGGCCGGTCAGCATCGGGCCGCCGCGCGGCTGGCTCATGTCGCCGACGTAGATGCCCTTCCAGCCGGGCTGCTGCGCGGCTTTCTTCGACAGGTCCTGGATGTAGTCGACCAGCTCGGGGTGGCCCCAGTTGCGGTTGCGGCTGAGGCGCATGGCCTGCCAGGTCGGGCCGGTCTCGGGCAGCTGCGCGCCGCCGGCGAGACAGCCCTTCGAATAGGAGCCATAGGGCGCGGAGGACTGCCCGGAGGCGTCGCGCTTGGCGCCGAAAAGCTGCTTGGCCTGCTTCGAGGACAGGACGGGATCGACCGCGACCTGCGGCAAGGGCTCGCCCGAGATGTCGCGGGGTGTCGGGTTGCCGCAGGCGGCCAGCGCCAGCAGACCGAACATAAGGGTCTTGCGGATCATTTCACTGCTACTCCCTCCGGGGCTGTTTTCAGGGTACGTCGCCTTCCGGTTTCACCCAGACTAACAGAGCCAGCCCCAGAAGAAAGAGGAAGATCACCGGCAGGAACCCGAGTTGATTGGACTGCGTCCAGAGCGTGAAAACCGTGATCAGCGCGGGGGCGAGGAAGGCCGTGGCCTTGCCGGTCAGCGCGAACAGGCCGAAGGCCTCGGCCGGGCGGGCCGGATCGGAATGCCGCACCATGAGCGAGCGGGAAGCGGAATAGAGCGCACCGCCCGCGCCGCCGATTATCGCGCCGCAGATGAAGAAGACGACATCGGGCACGGCGCTGCCCGGCGGCAGCGGGATCATGAACAGGTGTTCGCGCGACATGCCGACGATGATCGTGCAGACGACGATCAGCGACCAGATGCACCAGCGGATCACCGGCTTCGGTCCCACCCGTTCGTCGGCGATGCCGCCCAGCCAGCTGATGACCGCGGCGGCGATGGCGGCGATGATGCCGAAGACGCCGATCTGGATGATCGACCAGTCGAGCACGAGCGTCGCGTAGATCCCGCCGTAACTGTAGAGCGCGGTCAGCGCGTCGCGGTAGAACATCGAACTGACGAGGAAACTGGCGCAGGAGCGGCGGCGCGAGATGTTGACGATGCTGGCCTTCAGGTCCTTCAGCATCCGCCCCACGGTGGCGTCGGGGTTTTTCGGCACGCGCGGTTCGCGGTTCCAGATGAAGTAGGGGATCATGAAGAGCCCGAACCAGAGCGCGATGAACGGGCCGGTGAAGCGTGTGCCCTCGCGCCACTCCGGGTCGAGGCCGAAGGCGGGGGCGAGCCCGATCAGGGTCTTGCCGCTGTCGTTCTCGGCGAAGAACAGCAGGACGATGAACAGCGAGGCGACGCCGCCCCAGTAGCCGAAGGCGGTGGCCGTGCCGGAGATCCGCCCGATCTGCTGCGGCGTGCCGAGAGAGGGCAGGAGCGCGTTGTTCAGGTTGAAGGCGGATTCGGAAGCGACGAAGCCGATCCAGAAGGCGGCCAGCGCGAAGATCAGCCCGCCGCCGTCCGGCATGAGGATCCAGAGCATCGAGGCCATGACCACGGCCAGCGTGGTGAAGCCGTAGATCCACGGCATCTTGCGCCCGGAGGTGTCGGCCCACGCGCCGAGGAACGGGGCGGAGATGGCGATGACCAGCCCGGCCACGGTCTGGGCGGAGGACCAGAGGCCCTGCGCGGAGGCTCGGGCGGCCTGATCCTCAAGCCCCTGCGCCATGTACCAGCCCGCAGCCACCGCCGCGAAATAGGGCGCGAAGACGAAGGTCAGGCCGAGCGTCGCGTAGGGCTGCTGCGCCCAGTCGAAGAACATCCAGCCCCAGATGCGTTTCCTGCCGATGGTGTCCTGCATCGCCCGTCTCCCCGTTTCGGCGCGATAGAACCCGGGCCGGGGGGGCGTGGCAAGGGCCGAGCGGGGGCGGAGTGAAACTCCGCCCTACGGGAGGGTGCGCACACGGGTGTGTCGCGCGCCGTCCCCCGGGCGGGGGAGCGGACCTCTGCCCTACGCCGGGAACGTCCTGTGGGGCGGCCAGGGGCGCATGTCCTCTGCCTCCACCCATCTGGCGACCCAGTCGGGCAGCGCGGGCGCCTCCGACATGTCGACGCCCAGCGCCTTTGCCACGCGGTCGGTCGCCACGATGCCGTTGCGATCGGTCAGCGCGGTGCGCACCACCAGTTGCGAGGTGCATTCGTCGCGCGAGTTCCACATGCTCTGCTCGATGTAGGTGAAGCGGCGGTCCCAGCCTATGAGGCGGGTCTGCATCTCGACCCGGTCGAAGCCGCGCACCCGGCGGCGGTAGCGCACAACCGAGCCGGCGACCGTCAGGCCCCAGCGCTCGCGCTTGAGCACCTCGAGCAGGCCCATGCGTTCGGCCATCGGGATGCGCCCCAGATCGTAGAGTGTCAGGGTGCGGCCGTTGTTGAGTTCGTTCCACATGTCGAGGTCCCACGGCATGCAGAGGTGGTGCGAGATGTGGGTGTCGAAGAGGCCCATGCGCGGCGCCTTGCGCGCGCGGGCCATGTCCTTGAAGAGTCGGATGAAGGGGTACATGGCAGTCCTGTCGTTTTCAGGACCGGGTGTGCGGGCATCGCGGCACCAGCGTCAACCAAGACCTCGCGGCACACTTGCCCTCTGCGGCCCGCATGCTTAGGTGTCCCGCAACCCGAGTGTTCGAGAGGCCCCAACAGATGACGTCGCTTTTCCAGATCCTGCTGCTGATCATCGGCATCGTGAAGTTCATCATCATCGCCCATGTCATCATGAGCTGGCTGATCAACTTCCAGATCCTGAACCTGCGGCAGCCGCTGGTGGCGTCGATCTGGGACGGTCTGAACCGTCTGTTGGAGCCGGTCTACAGCCGCATCCGGTCCTTCCTGCCGCAGATGGGCGGGCTGGATCTTGCGCCGCTGATTGCCTTCGTGGCGGTGATCGCCATCGAGATCGTGCTGCGCAACAACGCCATGGCCTTCTACTGAGGTATCGGGAAGAGGGGCTCTGCCCCTCGGCCTGCGGCCTCACCCCGAGGTATTTCGTGCCAAGATGAAGGGCAGGGCGATCCGGGGTTGATTCATCGAATCTTAGTATGAGAATGTCGGGATAAGAGCAGATATAGACAATCCCGACAGGCTGGCCCATGCCCCGCGACACCGACGGCCCCTCCGTTCAGGCGCTTCTGAAGGACATTTTCGGCTTTGATGCCTTTCGCCCCGGACAGGGCGAGATCGTGGAGGCCGTGGCGGCGGGCGAGAACGTGCTGGCCATCATGCCGACGGGCGGGGGCAAGTCCCTGTGTTTCCAGTTGCCTGCGCTGGTGCGGCCGGGGGTGACGGTGGTCATCTCGCCGCTGATCGCGCTGATGCGGGACCAGGTGCGCGGGCTGCGGGAGGCCGGCGTTGCCGCGGGGGCGCTGACCTCCGGCAACACGCAGGAAGAGAGCGACGCGGTCTGGGACATGCTGCATGCGGGCGAGCTGAAGCTTCTGTACCTGGCGCCGGAGCGGCTGGCGGGGGCGGGCACGCAGCGGATGCTGGCGGAGGCGGGCGTGTCGCTGATCGCCGTGGACGAGGCGCATTGCGTCAGCCAGTGGGGCCACGATTTCCGCCCCGACTACCTGCGGATCGGCGAGCTGCGGCGCGCGCTGGGGGTGCCGCTGGCGGCCTTCACCGCCACGGCGGACGTGGAGACGCAGGAGGAGATGGTCAGCCGCCTGTTCGACGGCGCAGCGCCGCGGACCTTCCTGCGCGGCTTCGACCGGCCGAACATTCACCTGGCGTTCCAGCCGAAGGACGGGCCGCGGGCGCAGGTGCTGGGCTTTGCCGGCGCGCGGCGCGGGCAGTCGGGCATCGTCTATTGCGGCACGCGGGCCAAGACCGAGGGCATCGCGCGGGCGCTGCGCGAGGACGGCCATTCGGCCTGTCACTATCACGGCGGGATGGAGGCGGACGACCGGCGCCATGTCGAGGAGCGCTTTGCCCGCGAGGACGGCCTGATCGTCTGCGCGACGGTGGCCTTCGGTATGGGGGTCGACAAGCCGGACATCCGCTGGGTCGCCCATGCGGACCTGCCGAAGTCGATCGAGTCCTATTACCAGGAGATCGGCCGCGCCGGGCGGGACGGGGCGCCGGCGGAGACGATGACGCTTTACGGGCCGGAGGACATCCGGCTGCGGCGCACACAGATCGACGAGGGCATGGCCCCGCCGGAGCGGCGGCAGGCGGACCACGGCCGGCTGAACGCGCTTTTGGGGCTGGCGGAGGCGCTGGGATGCCGGCGGCAGGCGCTGCTGGCGTATTTCGGCGAGACGGCGGAGCCCTGCGGCAACTGCGATCTGTGCGACACGCCGCCCGAGGTCTTCGACGGGACGGAGGCGGTGCGCAAGGCGCTGTCCGCTGCGCTGAGGACTCAGGAGAGTTTCGGCGCGGGCCACCTGATCGACATCCTGATGGGCAAGGACACCGACAAGATCACCCAGCGCGGGCATGACGCGCTGCCGACCTTCGGCGTCGGCAAGGACCTGTCGAAGGGCCAGTGGCAGGCGGTGTTCCGGCAGATGATGGGGCGCGACCTGATCCGCCCCGATGCGGAGCGGCACGGCGCGCTGGTGATGACCGACCGCGCCTTGCCGATCCTGCGCGGCGAGGAACGGATTTCGCTGCGCAAGGACGTGCTGAGCAAGGCTGCCGACCGGCGTCCGGCGGTGAAGGCACTGGTGTCGGAAGAACACGCGCCCATGTTCTCGGCGCTGAAGGCGAAGCGGACGGCGCTGGCGCGCGAGGCGCAGGTGCCGCCCTACATGATCTTCCCCGACCGCACGTTGATCGAGATGGCGGAGAACCGGCCCGCGACGTTGGACCAGATGGCGGCAATCAACGGGGTCGGCGCGAAGAAGCTGGAAAGCTACGGGCGCGCCTTCCTCGAAGTGCTGACCGGCGCGGCCCAGGAGGTGCACCCGGTGCGGCTGCGGGTCGCGGCGCGCGGGGCGGGATCGGTCTATGACGCGCTGCTGGAATGTCAGGCGCGGCTGGTGCGGGGCGAGGACGGGACGGAGAAGCCGCTGTCCTGCACGGCGTCGTCGCTGGCAAAGCTGGCCGAGGCGCGGCCCGACAGCGAGGCCGGGATCGAACGGCTTCTGGGCGACAAGCGGGCGGAGCGGTTCGGCGCCGCGTTTCTGGACGTGCTGCGCGCCGTGGACTAAGTGCCCATCCGGACGGCGCGATTGGGGGATTTGACATGCTCGTGACGATTTCACCGGCCAAGCGGCTGGACTGGACGGAGCGGTCGGTCGCGATGACCGAACCGAAGTTCGAGGCGGATGCGCAGCGGCTGGCGAAGACCGCGCGCAACCTGACCCTGCGGGACCTGAAGGGGCTGATGGACCTGTCGGACGACCTGGCAAAGCTGAACCGGGACCGGTTCCGCGCCTTCACCGACACGCCCGGGCCGGAAGACCTGCGGCCCGCCGCGCTGGCCTTTGCGGGCGACACCTATATGGGGCTGGAGGCCGGATCGCTCGACCCGGAAGAGCTGGACTGGGCGCAGGATCACCTGCGGATCCTGTCGGGGCTTTATGGCGTGCTGCGGCCGCTCGACGGGATACAGGCCTACCGGCTGGAAATGGGGTCGCGGCTGAAGACGCGGCGCGGGGCGAGCCTTTACGACTACTGGCGAGACCAGATCGCGAAGGACCTGCGCGCCGAGGCGGAGGCCCTGGGCACCGATACGCTGGTGAACTGCGCCAGCCAGGAGTATTTCGGCGCGGTGCCGGAGAAGGCGCTGGGGCTGCGGATCGTCACGCCGCAGTTCATGGAGATGAAGCCCGGCGGTCCGAAGATCGTCAGCTTCTTCGCGAAGCGGGCGCGGGGCGCGATGGCGCGTTTCATCATCCAGCGGCGGCTGACCGATCCGGCGGGGATCGTCGATTTCGACCTTGGCGGCTATCGTTTCCAGCCCGGGATGTCGGAACCGGACCGCCCGGTGTTCCTGCGCAGCGAGGAGGCGGTGGCGGCCTGACCTGCGCGCCTGCCTATTCGGCGGCGTCGCGCGTGGCGGGGCGCGGCGCGTAGGTGTCGATCATCGCGGCCAGTTCGGACTTGCGCAGCGGCTTCGTGAGGTAGTCGGTCAGCCCGGCCTCGAGGATGCTTTCGCGGTCGCCCTCCATCGCGTGGGCGGTGACGGCGACGATGGGCACGGGGGGCGCGCCGCCCTCCAGCCGGCGGATTTCGCGGGTGGCCTGCTTGCCGTCCATGCGCGGCATGGAAATGTCCATGAAGATCAGGTCGGGCCGCCGGTAGCGGAAGGCATCGACCGCCTCCACCCCGTTGTTGGCGAAGCGCAGGGCCACGGGGAAATCCTTTGTCATCTTGCGCATGACAAGCTGGTTGGTCTTGTTGTCCTCCGCGACCAGCACGTCGAGCAGCGGCTGCGCGACCGGCGTTCGCCCGGAGCGGAGCTGCGCGGGCGGCATTGCGGGCAGCGGCGCGGTCTCATGCACCTTTTCGAGCGCGTCGAAGAGGGTGCGGCGCGGCACGGGTTTCTGCAGCACCGCAAGGACGCTGTCTACGGTGCCGTCGGGCAGGTGGGCGGGCTGGTCGGCGAACAGGATCACCGGCAGGCCCGGGCGTCCGTGCCGAAGCTGCCGGGCCAGTTCGACCCCAGTCATGTCGGGCAGGTCGTATTCCACCATCAGCAGGTCCGGCGCGTCCTGCAGCGCGTCGATGGCTTCCGACCCGGTGGTGCAATAGGTGATCTCCAGCCCCAGCATCGCCAGTTGCTTGGTCAGGATGGCGCGGTTGGGGCCGTAGTCGTCGACGACGAGGATGCGTTTCAGGTGGCGCGGCAGTTGCGCCGCCTCGTAGACCGGGTTTTCGTCGGTCTGGAGCATGATGCGGAGGCCGAAGAAGCTGCCCCGGCCCAGCTCGGAGTCCACCCAGACCTCGCCGTCCATCAGCTCTACCAGGCGGCGGGTGATGGCGAGGCCGAGGCCGGTGCCCTCGAACTTGCGGTTGCGCTCGTCCTCGACCTGGTTGAACTCGCCGAAGACGTGCTCGACCTTGTCGGGCGGGATGCCGATGCCGGTGTCCTCCACCGTGATGTGGACCGCGGTGCGGCCGCCGTCCTCCATCACGCCGACGACACGGACCAGCACGTAGCCCTGCACGGTGAACTTGACCGCGTTGCCCAGGAGGTTGGTCAGGATCTGGCGGATGCGGCCGGGGTCGCCGACGAAGTGCGTGGGCAGGAACATGTCGTAATCGACCAGAAGCGCGATGTCCTTGTCGCGCGCGGTGGGCTGGAGAAGCATCACCACCTCGTGGATCGCGCGTTCCAGGTCGAAGGGTTCGGGGTGCAGTTCGAGCTTTTCCGCCTCGATCTTCGAGTAGTCGAGGATGTCGTTGATGATCACCAGCAGCGCCTCGCCGGACGAGCGGATGGTGTCGGCATAAAGCCTTTGTTCATCGTCGAGGTCGGTTTCGCGCAGCAGGTCGGCCATGCCGACGACGCCGTTCATCGGGGTCCGGATCTCGTGGCTCATGTTGGCGAGGAAGGCGGACTTTGCGCGGTTGGCGGCCTCTGCCCGGGTCGTCGCCTCCTTCAGGCGCTGCTGATCTTCCTTGATCTGGGTGATGTCGACGCGCAGGCCGACGCGCCCGCCGTCCGTGGTTTCCCGTTCGTAGATGCGCAGCCAGCGGCCGTCTTCGAGTTGTTGTTCATGCTCGACCTCGGAGGAGCGGTGCTTGATCAGGCGGTCCTCCAGCCACTCCTCCTCCCGTCCCACGGCTTCGGCGTATTGCCCGTGGGCCAGGCCGTAGCGCAGGATCTCCTCGAAGGTGGCGCCGCGGACCATCGCCGGGGCGCTGGCCTTGTAGTAGTCGCGGTAGGGCTGGTTGCACATCAGCAGCCGATCCTCGGAATCGTAGATCACGAAGCCGTCGGGCAGTTCCTCCACCGCGGACCACATGCGCATTAGGTCGGTGATGTCGACGGACAGCGAGACGATGCCGCCGTCGGGCAGGTGCCGTTCGCGGACCTTCACGAAGCGCCCGTTCCAGAGCCTGAGCGTGGTGTTGGGGATCGGGTCCTGCGCCCACCGGGCCAGCATCCTGAGCTGCCAGCCCTTCGGGTCCTCGCCCTGCAGGTCGACCAGCCCTTCCTCGACGAGGGTGGCGAGGATCTCGGCGTAGGACACGCCCGGCACGACGTGGTCGAGCCCGTCGAACATGGACAGGTAGGCGGGGTTCGCCAGCTCCAGCCGCCGGTTTTCGTCGAACATGGCGAAACCGTCGCGAATCGTCTCCATCGCGGACCAGAGCTGTTCGGTGACGACCTCGATCTTTTCCGTCGCCTGGCCCAGTTCCTGCACGACGCGCTTGTGCTGGCTGCGGACCTCTGCCACCTCGTGACGGGTTTCGCGGATCTCGTGGCTGAGCTTCAGGGCATGATCGCCAAGGCGCTTGTTCGCTTCGAACAGCTCCTTCTGCTTCAGCTCGAGCAGGCGTTCCGCAGCCAGACGCGCGCGCCTTTCCTCGGCCAGACGATCCGCCAGATCCATCCGCTGCCCTCCAGGTCCGCGCGCACTCTTGCCCGGTGGTGGTGAAGATCGGCTTAAGGCCATGCTTTCACGGAAGGGTGCGGGAAACCGGACCCGCAGAATCCTTGCCCCGCCCACGCTGGCGTGGCAGTTTGAAACCATTGATGAAAGGAGCTTTTGATGCGTCGTTTTGCTCTTGCCCTGATGATGGGCATCCTTGCGGCACCCATGGTCGAAGCGCAGGACACGGTGCCCGACCGGCGTTTCGTGGTCTCCCGCGATATGGATTTCGCCGGGTCGGACCTTCAATCGCTCTTTGATACCACGCTGGACGCCTGTCAGCGGGCCTGTCTCAATACCGAAGGCTGCCGGGCGTTCACCTTCAACACGCGCAACAACTCCTGTTTTCCGAAAAGCGGGGTGACGAACACCTCTCCTTATGACGGCGCGATCTCGGCCCGGCTGGTGGAGGCCGACCCGGCGGTGCTGGAGCGTGGGCGGGCACGGTTCGGCGATCTGACCTTCCTCAGACCGGCGGATTTCGCGCAGGCCCGCAACGAGGCAGAGGCGCTGGCCGTCCGCCACGGCGGCGGCAAGTACACGGTCGAACAGCTGCTGGACGCCGCGCAGACCTCACGCGAGGCGGGGAACCTGCGCGATGCGGTGCACTGGACGGGCGCCGCGCTGGCGCAGACGGACACCGCCGAGTTGTGGCTGCAGTACGGGCGCTGGTCAAACGACCTTGCCGCGACGCTGAACGGATCGGACGAGCGGCGCTTCCGCAACCGCGGGTGGCTGGCGGCGATCAACGCCTACCTGCGGGCAGAGGACGCCCCGCAGCAGATCGAGGCGGCGAAGGACCTTGCCCTCCGGCTGGAACAGCAGGACCGCGGGCGCGACATGATCCCGGCGCTGCGCCTTGCGGAACGGCTGGGGGCCGGGCCAGAGGTGACGGAGCTGCTGGACGTGGCCATCGGCAAGTACGGTTTCCGCATCGTGGAGCACACGGTGGAGTCCGACAGCGCGCAGCCCCGCATCTGTGCGGAGTTCAACCGCCCGCTGAAGCGCGCGGGCGTCGATTATTCCAACTATGTCCGCCTGGCCGATCCCCGGCTGGCGGTGACCGCCGACGACAGCCGCGTCTGTGTGACCGGGGTGGAGCACGGATCGCGCCACACCGTGACCTTCCGCGCGGGCCTGCCCTCCGACGATGGCGAGGAGCTGGTGCGCGACGTTCCGATCACCGCTTACGTGCGCGACCGTTCGCCCGCCGTGACCTTCCCGGGCCGGTCCTACGTGCTGCCGCGCACCGCCGACGCGGGCCTGCCGGTGGAGACGGTGAACACCTCGGAACTGGAACTGACGCTGCGCCGCGTGTCCGACCGCAACCTGATCCGCGCGATCCAGAACGACTATTTCGGGCAGCCGCTGGGCCAGTATGACGAGGACTATTTCGCCCGCGAACTGGCGGAGAAGATATGGACCGGCACCGGCGAGGTGCAGAACGAACTAAACCGCGACATGATCACACGCCTGCCGATGGGCGATGCGGTGGGCGACCTGCCCGCGGGGATCTACGCGCTGACCGCACAGGTGGCCAACGACATCGACGGAGAGGCGCGGGCGACGCAGTGGTTCCTGCTGTCCGACATCGGCTTGACGACGATGCAGGGCAACGACGGGTTGACGGTCTTTGCCCGCGACCTCGGCAACGCGGAGCCCATCGAAGGGCTGGAGGTGACGCTTCTTGCGCGCGCGAACCGCCCGCTTGAGGTCGCCACGACCGATGCGGAGGGCGTCGCGCGCTTTGCGCCGGGGCTTCTGCGTGGCACGGACGGCTCCGCCCCCGCGGTGGTCATGGCGCGGCGCGGCGAGGAGGACCTGGCCTTCCTGTCGCTGACCGATCCGGCCTTCGACCTGTCGGATCGCGGTGTCGAGGGGCGCGCCCCCGCCGGGCCGATCGACGCCTTCCTTGCGACCGACCGCGGCGCCTATCGCGCGGGCGAGGTCATCCATGTCACCACGCTGGTCCGCGATCCGGAGGCAGAGGCGCTGCCCGACGTGCCGCTGACCGCCGTGTTGTTGCGGCCGGACGGCGTGGAATATTCGCGCCATGTCTCGGACGGTGTCGGCGCGGGCGGTCATGTCTTCCACCTGCCGCTGGCCGATGCCGTGCCGCGCGGCACCTGGCGGATCGAGGTCTTTGCCGATCCCGAGGGCGCGGCCCTGACCTCCGAGACCGTACTGGTCGAGGACTTCGTGCCGGAACGCATCGACTTCGACCTGGCGCTGCCGGAGGGGCCGATCAACCCGCTGTCGCCGCCGAGGCTGTCGGTCGACGCGCGCTACCTGTTCGGCGCGCCCGGCGCGGACCTGCCCATCGAGGGCGAACTGCGGCTGGCGACACGCACCACGCTCGACGCCTTTCTGGGATACCGGTTCGGACGCCACGACGACGAGGCAGAGTACCGGACCGACAGCTTCCCGGCGGACCTGGCAACCGACGCCGAGGGCAAGGCGGATCTGGCCCTGCCCCTGCCGGAGATGGACCCGACGGGCCGCCCGATGGAGGCGCGCGTCACCCTGCGCATGTCGGAGATGTCGGGCCGCCCGGTGGAACGCCGGATCACGCGCCCGGTCGCCTCGCCGACCCCGATGATCGGCATCAGGCCCGCGTCGGAGGATTTCCCCGAGAACGCCGAGGCGAAGTTCCAGGTGATCGCGCTTGGCCCCGATCTGGAGCGGACGGAGATGGACGTATCCTGGACCGTCAACCGCGTGCGCACCCGCTACCAGTGGTATCAGCAGTACGGCTCCTGGTACTGGGAGCCGATGACCACGCGGACCACGGTCGCGCGCGGCGAGGGGCGCCTTGGCGCCGACCCGCTGGAGATTGCGGCGGACGTCGAATGGGGCGAGTACGAGGTCGTGGTGGAGCGCACCGATGGCGCCTACCTCGCGGCCTCCATGGACTTCTCGGCGGGGTGGTACGCGGCTGCCAGCGCCGACGACACACCGGACATGCTGGAAATGTCGCTGGACAGTGAAGCCTACAGGGAAGGCGAGACGGCGCAGCTGCGCATGGTCCCGCGGTATGCGGGCAAGGCGGTCGTGACGGTGCTGTCGGACCGCGTCATCTCCATGCAGGCGGTTGAGGTCTCGGAAGGCGAGAACCTGCTCGACCTGCCGGTGACGGAGGAATGGGGCGCGGGCGTCTATGTCACGGCGCAGGTGATCCGGCCGATGGATGTGGCGGCGGGGCAGAACCCGGCGCGCGCGCTTGGCCTGACCCATGCCGCCGTCGATCCGGGCGACATGAAGCTTGAGGTTTCGGTCGACGCGCCGGAGGAGATCGCACCGCGCGGCCCGCTGTCGGCCACGGTGAACATCGCCAATGCCGCGGACGGAGAGACGGCCTACGTGACGGTTGCCGCCGTCGACGTGGGCATCCTGAACCTGACCGCCTTCGAGACACCGGACCCGGCGGGCTACTACTTTGGCCAGCGCCGTCTGGGCGTCGAGATCCGCGACATCTATGGTCGTCTGATTGACGGGCTGGACGGGGCCATGGGCACCGTGCGCTCGGGCGGCGACGGGGCGGCGGGCATGGACCTGCAATCGCCCCCGCCGACAGAGGAACTGGTGGCCTTCTTCTCCGGCCCGGTGACGGTGGTGGACGGCAAGGCCGAGGTCTCCTTCGACATTCCCGACTTCAACGGCACGGTGCGGCTGATGGCGGTCGCCTGGTCGGCGAGCGGCGTCGGCAGCGCGGAGAAGGACGTGTTCGTCCGCGACCCGGTGGTGGTCTCTGCCGCGATGCCGCGTTTCCTTGCGCCGGGCGACGAGACGCGGCTGGCGCTTGAGTTCACCCATACCCGCGGTGCCGCGGGCGAGATGCCGCTTGAGATCACGGCGGGCGAGGGGCTGACCCTTGGCCCGGTCGCGACGACGATCACGCTGGCAGAGGGCGGCAAGACGACCTTCGAGGCGGCGCTTGGCGCGGTGGAGGTGGGCGACCACGAGATCACCGTGGCGCTGACCACGCCGGACGGCGCGGTGCTGACCAAGACGCTGACGCTGGGGGTGCGGGCAAACGACCCTGCCGTCGGCGCGACGCGGCGTTTTCAGCTTGCCGCCGGGCAGACCTTTACGCTGGACCGCGAGATCTTCGCCAACCTCAGGCCGGAGAAAGCCTCGGCCCTGGTGTCCGCCGGGCCGCTGGCGCGGTTCGATGCGCCGGGGCTTCTGGCCTCGCTCGACCAGTATCCCTACGGCTGTACGGAGCAGGTGACCTCGAAGGCGCTGCCGCTGCTTTACATGTCGTCGATTGCCGAGCCGCTGGGGCTGGGCAGCAAGGACCGGATCGACCTGCGCATCCAGCAGTCGATCACGCGGGTCCTGACACGGCAGGCGCCCAACGGGGCGTTCGGGCTGTGGGGCGCCTATTCGGGCGACGCGTGGCTGGACGCCTATGTGACCGACTTCCTCAGCCGGGCGCGGGTGGCGGGCTACACCGTTCCGGACATCGCCTTCCGCAACGCGCTGGACAACCTGAAGAACGAGATCGCCTACGCGGCGGACTTCGACGACGGGGGCGAGGACATCGCCTATGCGCTGATGGTGCTGGCGCGCGAGGGCGAGGCGGCCATGGGCGACCTGCGCTACTACGCCGACGAGCGCGCCGACAACTTCGCCACACCGCTGGCGCAGGCGCAGCTTGGCGCGGCGCTGGCGGCCTATGGCGACCAGCCGCGCGCGGATGCACTGTTCTCGAAGGCCGCGGCACGGATCGCTTCGCGTCCGCCAGCCGAGGGGCAGGTGTACCGCGCTGACTATGGCTCCCGGCTGCGGGATACGGCGGGTGTGCTGTCGCTGGCAGTGGAGGCGCGGTCGGACAGCATCGACACGGGCGCCCTGACGACACGCATCGCGTCGTACGACCGGCCCCTGTCCACACAGGAACAGGCCTGGGCGCTGCTGGCAGCGCACGCGATGGTGCAGGACCCGACCGTGTCCGGCCTCGAACTGGACGGCGCGCCGCTGGCGGGGCCGTTCGTGCGCCGGATCGCCGCGCAGGGGATGCAGCCGACCACGCTGACCAACACCTCCGACACCCCGACCGACGTGACGCTCACGACGCTGGGTGTGCCCGAAGGCGCGACGGAGGCCTCGGGCTACGGCTATGCCATCGAGCGGGCCTATTTCACCATGGACGGTGACCCGGTCGCGGACATCGCGGTGGGCGACCGCATGGTGGCCGTGGTCACGGTGCGGCCCGCCGAGGACACGCGCGCGCGGCTGATCATCGACGATCCGCTGCCCGCCGGTCTGGAAATCGACAACCCGTCGCTGATCCGGTCCGGCGATGTGCGTGGACTCGACTGGCTGGAGACCTCCGACACGGAGTTCAGCGAGTTCCGGGCCGACCGCTTCATCGCGTCGGTCGACCAGCACGACGCCGCGCCGATCCGGCTGGCCTATATCCTGCGGGCGGTGTCCCCGGGCACCTTCCACCAGCCGGCCGCGCTGGTGGAGGACATGTACCGCCCTGAATACCGGGCGACGACGGCCTCCGGCAGCGTGTCGGTGGCTGAATGACCGGCACGACGGTCGCCACCGCACACTGGCGCGCGCTGGACCGCGAGGGCGAGGACAAGTGCCGCCTCGCCCGGCTGGACAATGGCTGGATGCTGGTGGGCCACGCGCGGTTCCGGGACGGCACCGGCTGGGCCGCGCTGGATTACGTCGTGCGCATCGGGGAGGACTGGTGCACCCGCTCCGCCGACATAAGCGGTGCCTATGCGGGCGAAACCGTGGCGTGGAAGCTGCTGCGCAAGGACGGCGTCTGGAGCTTCAACGGAGAGGTGCAGGCGGGGCTTGAAGGGGCGGAGGATGTGGACCTCAGCTTTACCCCCGCGACCAACCTTATGCCGCTGCGCCGTCTGCCGGAGGTGGGGCGCATCGACGTGACCGCCGCGTGGCTGCGCCTGCCCGGTCCGAACCTCGGCCCGCTGACGCAAAGCTACACGCGCGAACGCGGGCACCTCGTGCGCTACACCGCGCAGGAGACGGATTTCGAGACGCAGTTGCAGGTCGATCAGCATGGCTTCGTGACGCTGTATCCCGGCCTCTGGGAGCGCGAGGAAGATGCCTGAACGGCGCGGTCTGAGGCGCTTGTCCGCGCTGGTCGTGGCGCTGTGGTGCGCGGCCTTCGCGGGCGACCGGCTGTCCGGCTGGGTCGACGCGACGGAGATCCCGCTGCTGGTGCGCGCCACGTCGCCCGAGGTGCGCGACCGCGAAGGCGACCTCCTGCGCGCCTATACCATCGAGGACGGGCTGTGGCGGATGACGGTGACGCCGGATCAGGTCGATCCGCTGTTCTACCGGATGCTCGTCGCCTACGAGGACAAGCGTTTCTTCAGCCACAACGGTGTCGACCTGCGGGCGACGGCGCGGGCCGTGGCGCAGGGGTTGAGGCACGGGCGCGTGGTGTCGGGTGCCTCGACCCTGACGATGCAGGTGGCCCGCCTGCTGGAGGATGGGACCACCGGCCAGTGGCAGGGCAAGCTTCGGCAGATGCGGCTGGCGCTGGCGCTGGAGCGGCGGCTGACCAAGGACGAGATCCTCGCGCTCTATACCCTGCTTGCGCCCTACGGCGGCAACGTCGAGGGGCTGCGCGCCGCCTCGCTGATCTGGCTGGGGAAGGAGCCGCGCCGCCTGACACCCGCCGAGGCCGCGCTGCTGGTCGCCCTGCCGCAGGCCCCCGAAAGCCGCCGCCCCGACCGCCACCCGGAGGCCGCCCGCGAGGCGCGCAACAGGGTCATGGTCCGCATGGCGGAGGCAGGCGTGATCCCGATGTCGGCGGCCCGGTCCGATGCGCTCGATCCCTCGCCCAAGGGGCGTTTCCCGATGCCGCAACTGGCCCCACACATGGCCGACCGCGCGGTGGCAGAGGCCCCGGGGCGGCACGACCTGACGCTGGATGCCGACCTTCAGCGCAGCCTCGAAGACCTCGCGCGGCACCACATGGCGCGACTCGACCCGCGCCTGTCCATGGCCATCGTGCTGGCGGATCACGACAGCGGCGAGGTGCTGGCCTCTGTCGGGTCGCCCGATTACGCGGGCACGCTGAACCAGGGCTTCGTCGACATGACCACGGCGCAGCGGTCGCCCGGTTCGACGCTGAAGCCGCTGGTCTACGCGCTGGCCTTCGACCGCGGGCTGGCGCATCCGGAGACGCTGATCCTCGACACGCCGGTGCATTTCGGGAGCTACGCGCCGCAGAACTTCGACGGGGAGTACAGGGGAGAACTGACGGTGCGGCGCGCGCTGCAACTGTCGCTGAACATCCCCGTGGTCCGCCTGACGGAGGCGCTGGGACCGGCGCACCTGATGGCGGCGCTGCAGGGCGCGGGGCTGAAACCGGCGCTGCAGGGCGGCGCGCCCGGGCTGGCGCTGTCGCTCGGCGGGGTTGGCCTGACGCTGGAGGAGATGGTGCAGCTGTATGCCGCGCTGGCCCATGGCGGAGAGGCGCGGCCGCTGCGCTGGAAGGCCTCCACAGCGGAGGAGGCAACGCCCCGGCGGCTGGTTTCGCGCGCGTCGGCCTGGCAGGTGGGGCACATCCTTGCCGGGATCACGCCGCCCTCCGCCGCCGGACCGAAGGGGCGGATCGCGTGGAAGACCGGCACCTCCTACGGGCACCGGGACGCCTGGGCGCTTGGCTGGGACGGGCGCTACGTGGCCGGGGTCTGGATCGGGCGGCCCGATGGCACGCCGGTGCCCGGCGCCTTCGGGGCGGACCTTGCCGCGCCGGTGCTTTTCGAGGCGCTCGGACGGGCCAGCGCGCGTCCCGTTCCGCTGCCTGCCCCCCCGCCTGAGACGCTGATGATCTCGAACGCGCAACTGCCCGCGAACCTGCAGCGCTTCGGCCCGCGGGCCGAGACCGCCGCGCTCCAGGTGACGTTTCCGCCCGATGGCGCGACGCTGGCGGTGTCGCCCTCCGGCGTGCCGCTCAAGCTGCGCGGCGGCACCCCGCCCTACACGGTACTGGCCGACGGGGCGGTGCTGGCGACGGGACTGAGGCGGCCTGAACTGCTGGCGCCGATCTCGGGCCCCGGATTCACGACGCTGTCGGTGATCGACGCGCGCGGGCAGTCCGGGCGGACGACGATCGAACTGCGCTGAGAGGCGGCGCTACTCGCCCTTGTTCCCGGCCTTCACGCTGATGAACCACGTCAGCGCGGCGATCACCGCGGCGATGCCGATGCCCAGCCCCATGAGGTCGCGCGCCCCGTCCCAGGCCACGGCCTGCCCGAGGAAGACCACCGCAAGCACCACGATCACCACCGACAGGAGCTTGTTCTTCAGGTCGTCCAGCGTGCGGATCTTCAGCCATTCCGGCAGGCGCACGTCTGTGTTGATGAACAGCGAATAAAGCCCGACGGAGATGATGTAGAACACCGTCCCCATGAGGAAGAGGTCGATGATCTCGATGAATTCCAGCGCCATCTCCTTGGCGCCCTTGCGTGTGACCTCGGCCTTCTCGATCAGCGAGAAAACCAGCTTGCCGCCCTCCAGGAAGCCGTAGACCATCAGGCAGACGGCGGCGATAAGAGCGCCCACGACCGCGATCATCACGAGATACCGGGCATTTCCGAGCACTGGCTTCATGAACTCGCTCCTCGGCGATGTAGGGTGGAGTTTCACTCCACCCCCTTTCCGTGTCAGATCCGCTCGATGGCGAGGGCGATGCCCTGTCCGCCGCCGATGCACATGGTGATCAGCGCCTTCGACCCGCCGATGCGTTCAAGCTCATAAAGCGCCTTCACCGTGATGATCGCGCCCGTCGCGCCGACCGGGTGGCCAAGGGCGATGGCGCCGCCGTTGGGGTTCACCTTCGCCGGGTCGAGACCGAGGGCCTTGTTCACCGCCAGCGCTTGCGCCGCGAAGGCCTCGTTCGACTCGATCACGTCGAAGTCGTCCGCGGTCAGTCCGGTGCGCTTCAGCAGCGCCTCGACCGCCGGGACGGGGCCGATGCCCATGACCTCCGGACGGACACCGGCGTGGGCGTAGCCCAGCACGCGGGCCCGAGGCTTGAGGCCGGCCTTCTCTGCGGCGCCGGCGCGGGCCACGACCAGCGCCGCGGCGCCGTCGTTGATGCCGGAGGCGTTGCCCGCCGTCACGGTGCCGTCCTTCTTGAAGGCGGGGCGCAGGCCGGCCAGCGCCTCGAGGCTGGTGGCCTTGGGGTGTTCGTCGGTCCTGAAGCTGACGGTGTCGCGCTTCACCTTCACCTCGACCGGCACGATCTGGCTGTCGAAATACCCGGCCTCGATGGCGGCGGCGGCGCGTTTCTGGCTCTCAAAGGCGAAGGCGTCCTGCTCCTCGCGGCTGACGGAATGCTCGGCCGATACGTTTTCCGCCGTCACGCCCATGTGGCCGGTGCCGAAGGGGCAGTTCAGCGCGCCCAGCATCATGTCCAGCGTGCGGATGTCGCCCATCTTGGCGCCCCAGCGCTGGTCCGGCACGATGTAGGGCGAGCGCGACATTGCCTCTGCCCCGCCGACGAGGGCGAAGTCCGCATCGCCGAGCGCCAGCGCCTGCACGCCCGACACGATGGCCTGCGCGCCCGATCCGCACAGCCGGTTGACGTTCATCGCCGGAACGGTGTCGGGGATGCCCGCCTGCATCGCGGCGACGCGGCTGAGGTACATGTCGCGCGGTTCGGTGTTGATGACGTGCCCGAACACCACGGTGCCGATCTGGCCGCCTTCGACGCCGGATCGTTCCAGCGCCGCCTTCGCCGCGGCGGTGGCGGTGTCGATCGGTGCCACGCCGGACAGGCTGCCGCCGAAGGTGCCCATGGCGGTGCGGGCACCGCCGAGGATTACGATGTCGTCCATGAAAATCTCCCCTCTTCTTGCGCGACTATGCGCAGGCACGGGGAGGATGTCAGCCGCGACGTTTCGTCCTTTCGGTTTTCCTCAGTGCCGCCGGTGAGACAACGGGGGCGTGGGGCGGCTGGACGGTTTGCGACTGACCAGTCGGGCCAGTTCCTGCCAGATCGAGAGCTTCCGCGAGGAGCACAGCCCGCGCGGCGCCACGTTCGGCCCGCCACCCGACGCAAAGGGATTGCCCTGCGCCTTGCGCGTGGTGTGTCTGCTGTGACCGGGTTCTTCGTACTGTGACATGCACCAGAGATGGTGCGCGCGCTCCTAAAGTCCCGTTAATCCACGCCCGCCGTGGCGGGTTTTTCCGCGTCCGGGCCGTCCTTCAGAAGGCGGACCTCGCGCTGCGGGAAGGGGATGGAGATGCCGTTTTCCTGAAAGGCGTCCCAGAGCGCGAGGAAGACGTTGCCGCGGATGTTCGTCAGGCCGCCCGTGGGGTCGGTGATCCAGAAGCGCAGGATGTAGTCGACGGACGAATCGCCGAAACCCACCACGTGGCAGACCGGCGGCTTGAAGGTCAGCACGCGTTCCACGCCCTTGGCGGCCTCGATGGCGATCTTGCGGACCTTGTGCGGGTCGTCGTGGTAGGAGGTGCCGAAGTAGATATCCAGCCGGACGAAATCGTTCGAGTGCGACCAGTTCACCACCTGTCCGGTGATCAGGTCCTCGTTCGGGATCAGGTATTCCTTGCCGTCGCGGGTGACGACGCTGACATAGCGCGCGCCCAGCGACTCGATCCAGCCGAAGGTCTCGCCAAGGCTGATGACGTCGCCCGGCTTGATCGACTTGTCGAGCAGGATGATGATGCCGGAGACGAGGTTCGAGACCACCTTTTGCAGGCCGAAGCCGAGGCCGACGCCGATGGCACCGGACAGCACGGCAAGCCCGGTCAGGTCGACGCCAACGGATTTCAGCGCGATGAAGAAGGCGGAGCCGAAGAGCACCACCTGAAGCACCTTCACCGCCAGCACCTGCATGGACGGGCTGATGTCCTTGTTGCGCTGGATCGAGGCGGCGGAGGCGCCCACCATCAGCCGCGCCATTGCCAGCATGCAGGCCATGACGACGATGGCCTTCAGGATCAGCCAGACGGACAGCCGGGTCTCTCCGATGGTCAGCGCGACGGATTCCAGCGTCCCCTGCGTCTCGTCCGTCCAGCCGAGGATCGACAGCGTCGCCCATGTCCAGGCGCCGTACCGCACCACCACGCCAAGCGCGGGGTTGGCGATCATCCGGGTGGCGAAGGCGATGAAGAGCCAGGCGGTCGACAGGTTCGCCACCACCCGCAGAAGGACCGTGCGGGAGTTCCACGTGAGCTCCTTCATCACGAGGTAGACGACCCAGATCATCGCCACGAAGAGGATCATCCGCATCCGGCGCTGGACGATCAGGCCGATGCGCAGGCGCCACTTCGGCCAGTTGTCGCGTGCCCGGAGCCATTCGGCGTAACGCGGCTGGAGCGCGGCGCGCATTGCCCATGCCAAGAAGAACAACCCGATCACGATGCCGATCTGGTAGAGCGTCCAGGGGCGCATCGCCTCCCGCCAGAGGATCGCGCCCTCGGACGACAGGAACTCCCAGATCCCTCGGATGGCCTCGGGGTCGATGGGCAGCGTCTCTTGTGGGTCCATGCGGGCTTTTCGTCCTCTGCGTCCGCTCGTGGGAGAACAGTCTATTGCAACCGGCCCAGCAAGCAAGCCTGAGGGTGATCCGCGCGACATGCGCTTACCCTTGATAGACTCGGCCGCAGGCTGTATCTCCCGCCCATGGCAAGACTGCTCAACCTCGGAGACCGCGCCCGTCTGCGCGAACGTTTCTTCGGCGCGACCCACACGGTGCTCGCCCGTCTATCCGTGTGATTTCGCGCGTGGCCCCGTCCACGCGCCTGCCATCCTGTTACACCCATGCAAAATCACGGGAGAGGACCGATGTCCCCCAAGACACTCTATGACAAGATCTGGGATGCCCATGTCGTCAGCGAAGACGCGGACGGCACCTGCCTCCTTTATATCGACCGCCACCTCGTCCACGAGGTGACGTCGCCTCAGGCATTCGAAGGTCTCCGCATGGCGGGCCGCAAGGTGCGCGCGCCGGAAAAGACCATCGCCGTGCCGGACCACAACGTGCCGACCACGCCGGGCCGCGAAGACCCGAAGAACATGACCGAGGATTCGGCCATCCAGGTCGCCGCGCTGGACAAGAACGCCAAGGACTTCGGCGTGCACTACTACCCGGTGAGCGACGTCCGCCAGGGCATCGTGCACATCGTCGGGCCGGAGAACGGCTGGACGCTGCCGGGCATGACGGTCGTGTGCGGTGACTCCCATACCGCGACACACGGCGCCTTCGGCGCGCTGGCGCATGGCATCGGCACCTCCGAGGTGGAGCACGTGCTGGCCACCCAGACGCTGATCCAGAAGAAGTCGAAGAACATGAAGGTCGAGATTACCGGCAAGCTGCGCCCCGGTGTGACCGCGAAGGACATCACCCTCTCCGTCATCGGCGCCACCGGCACCGCGGGCGGCACCGGCTATGTCATCGAGTACTGCGGCGAGGCGATCCGCGACCTGTCGATGGAAGGCCGCATGACGGTCTGCAACATGGCCATCGAGGGCGGCGCCCGCGCCGGCCTGATCGCGCCGGACGAGAAGACCTTCGAATACGTGAAGGGCCGTGCCCACGCGCCGAAGGGTGCGCAGTACGAGGCCGCGCTGAACTGGTGGAAGACGCTCTACTCGGACGACGATGCCCATTGGGACAAGGTCGTGACGATCAAGGGCGAAGAAATCGAGCCGGTCGTGACCTGGGGCACCTCGCCCGAGGACGTGCTGCCGATTTCCGCCTTCGTGCCCGCGCCGGAGGACTTCAAGGGCGGCAAGGTCGAGGCGGCGAAACGTGCGCTGGCCTACATGGGCCTGACGCCGGGCCAGAAGCTGACCGACATCGAGATTGACACCGTCTTTATCGGGTCCTGCACCAACGGCCGGATCGAGGACCTGCGCGCCGCAGCGCAGATCGTCGAAGGCAAGAAGATCAAGGTCGGCCGCGCGATGGTGGTTCCGGGCTCCGGTCTTGTCAGGGCGCAGGCCGAGGAAGAGGGGCTCGACAAGATCTTCACCGATGCCGGGTTCGAATGGCGCCTTGCGGGCTGTTCCATGTGCCTCGCGATGAACCCCGACCAGCTGTCCGAGGGTGAGCGCTGCGCCTCGACCTCGAACCGCAACTTCGAGGGCCGTCAGGGCTACAAGGGCCGCACGCACCTCGTGTCGCCCGCCATGGCCGCCGCCGCCGCACTGACCGGTCGCCTGACCGACGTGCGGGAGCTGATGTAAGATGGTCCGGGCCACGCTCGACGGGCCGTCGGCCGGGGGTGCTGTCGATCGCAGCGCCTCCAGCCGCGACCCGCGTGCAGTCGGCCTGGCCGCTCTCGGCTTTCTGCCGCTGCTGGCGTGCTTCTTCGCGACGATCCTCTGGCTCGTCCTTGCACAGCCCGACATGCCCTTCGCCCTGATCGGCTTTGTCGCGGCCTTCGCCAGCATCGGCGCGGCCATCGCGTGGGTGGGCCTTGTGCTGACCCGCGCGCGCCGCAGGTCCAACCCGACACATGGCGGCGCAGTCCGCCCCTCCATCAAGGATTAACCCGAATGGAAAAGTTCGAAAAACTCACCGGGATCGCGGCGCCCATGCCGCTGGTCAACATCGACACCGACATGATCATCCCGAAGGTCTTCCTGAAGACGATCAAGCGCTCCGGCCTTGGCGTGAACCTCTTTGACGAGATGCGCTATGACCGGCAGGGCAACGAGGTCCCCGATTTCGTGCTGAACCAGCCGCAGTACCGCGAGGCGGAGATCCTCGTCGCGGGTGACAACTTCGGCTGCGGCTCCTCGCGCGAGCACGCGCCCTGGGCGCTGAAGGACTTCGGCATCAAGTCGATCATTTCGACCTCCTTCGCCGACATCTTCTACAACAACTGCTTCAAGAACGGCATCCTGCCGATCGTCCTGCCGCAGGAGGCCGTCGACATCCTGATGAAGGACGCCGAAAAAGGCTCCAACGCGCGGATGATCGTCGACCTGGAAAACCAGACCGTGTCGTCCTCCGAGGGCGAAACCTTCTCGTTCGAGGTCGACCCCTTCAAGAAGCACTGCCTGCTCGAAGGTCTCGACGACATCGGGCTGTCGCTTGAAAAGGCCCCGGCCATCGACAGCTACGAAGCGAAGATGGCGCAGGAACGTCCCTGGGTCTGACCGCCTTGCCATGGGCCCGCCCAGCCGGCGGGCCCTTTTGACGCAGCGCGCAACCGCGCCTGCCTGTCCCGCGTTTTGATCCCAGAAGATCAAAGTTCCGGAGCCGCCCATGTCTTCCCGCACATTCCTTTCCCTGTCCGGCCTCGTTCTGATCGTCGGCGGCATCCTTTCGCTGCTGCTGCCTTTCGCGGCGTCGTTGGCCGTCACGCTGATCGTCGGCTGGGCCTTTGCCATCGCGGGCGTCGTGCACGTGGCGGCGGCCTTCGGCGAGGGTGGAAACCGGCTGTGGAACGGGCTCTTCGGGCTGCTGGAAATCGTTCTGGGCCTAAGCTTCATCTTCAACCCGCTGTCGGGGATGATCTCCCTCACGCTGCTGCTGGGCGTCCTGTTCTTCGCCTCCGGCGTGATGCAGCTTGCCCTCGCATGGGTGCGGCGCGATGCGGACAGCATCTGGATGCTGGCGCTGTCGGGGGCGATTTCCGTCGCGCTGGCGGTGTTGATCGCCTTCAACCTCGTCGAGGCCTCGACCACCGTGCCGGGTGTGTTGCTGGGGATCGAGCTGATTTCGACCGGGGTGGCTTTCCTGATGCTGCGCCCGCGGCGAGACCGGATCGGGGCGGATCAGTCCGGAGATTCGCGCTGAACGGCGCAAATCTTGGTGTGTAACCAACTGAAAAGCCGAAGCGCTCAACCTTGGCGTATTGATTTACGTTAACGATAAATTTGCGGATGTGTCGGTGTGCCCTCGCGACCGACCGCAAGATGTTGTGCGCCCTTCAACATCGCCCCCGCAATGCCCGAAATTTGATGCAATCCGGCACCAGTGGATCCGCGAAACTGCCTGAAACTGCTTCAAAGTTTTCCACAGGTCTTGAGGCCTCGGGGGAAAAGGGGCAAAACTTGGGCAACAATGAGGCAGACCGCCATAATCGGCGGAATCGGGATGGAACGAGGGCGCGGCCATGGATCGCACCCGTCCGGAACGAAAGGGCAGATCTTTGATTTCACGTCTGGCGGCGGCCGCGGCGCGCGCGATTCTCGTGGCATTGCTCATTGCCCTGCCGGCGATGATGCTGCCGCAGGTTCGGCCCGATACCACGCAGATCGTTGCCTTGCTGGCCCTTGTCGCGGCCATGCTGACGTTTGTCGAATACGTCTCCGACTACCCCTCTCTGATCGAGTTCCGGGATGCGCCGCCGTTCAACCGCATCCGGTTCTTCGCGCTTTTCATGTCGGTCGTTCTGATGACCCTGATCGCACGCGGGGCCGAGGCGCCCACGCCGCTGACCGGCCCGCTGCGCGGCATGGGGCACAGCATTGGCGCCGCCATGGATTTCCCCTTCTCGCCCGTACGCCTGATGGTGCTGGCTGCGCCCGCAGAAGCCTCCGAGACCGCGCGCGACCTGATCCGCAGCCTTGCCGGGCTTGCCTACCTGATCTCCATCAGCACGCTGGTGGTCTTTGTCGCGCTGGTGCGGCTGCTGGACTGGCCGCTGCGCAAGGGCGCGTTCAACTTCTTCGTCAACCTGCCGCTGTTCGATCCGACCACCGGCGGCGACGTGTTGCTGCGCCTAAAGCGGGACAGCCATTTTAACGTGGCCTTAGGGTTTTTGCTGCCATTCTTGTTCCCGGCGCTTCTCAAGGTGGCCTCGATCTGGGGCCTTGCGCCGAACATCCTGGATTCCCAGGCCCTAATCTGGACGATGGTGGCATGGTCCCTTCTCCCGGCAAGCCTGATCATGCGTGGGGTCGCCCTGATGCGGATCGCGGACCTGATCGAGGAAAAGCGCCGCCGCGCCTACGCACAGGCCGAACTGCAACTGGTCTGACCCCGCGCCCGTCGCGCGGCCTGAACAGGCGCGCGCGGATCGTCCCCTTCCTTTCGGCCCTCCTGCTGTTCCTGTCCTTCGCCGTCGCCGCCCGGGCGGAGGGCCTGCGCGTCGCAACATGGCACGGCGATTTCAGCCGGAAGGGGCCGGGGCTGCTGTTTCAGGGTATCGCGGCGGGGGAGGTGCCCCTTGGCCCGATCCTCGACGCCTCCCCCGATGTGCTGTTGCTGACCGACATGGACTACGACGGCGGGCTGACCGCGCTGTCCGCCCTGCGCGATGCGTTTCGGGAGGCGGGGCTGGACCTGCCGCATGTGCTGGCCGCGCGGCCCAACACCGGGCGGCCGACCGGGCTGGACCTCGACGGCGACGGGCGGCTGGGCGGGCCGCGCGATGCGCAGGGGTTCGGGTATTTCAACGGGCAGGGCGGCATGGCCGTGCTGGCACGCTATCCGCTGACGCTGGAGCGGGACCTGTCGGAACTGCTGTGGAAGGACACGCCGGAGAGCCTGATCGCCGCCAACGACCCGGGCCATGATGTCCAGAGACTGTCGACCGCTGCGCACTGGCAGGTGACTGTCGACACGCCGCATGGCCCGCTGGCGCTGCTGACGCTGGCCGCGACGCCGCCGGTGTTCGACGGGCCGGAGGACCGCAACGGCCGGAGGAACTTTGACGAGGCAGTGCTGTGGTTGCACGTCCTCGATGGCCGGATGGGTGAGATGCCGCAGATGCCGGTGATCCTGCTCGGCAACCTCAACGTCGATCCGGAGCGGGGCGACGGCCTGCGCGAGGCGGCCCGGCGGGTTCTGGGCCACGACCGCCTTCAGGACCCGATGCCGGGGTCGGATACGGTGCGGTGGGACAGAACGGGGCCGATGCGGGTGTCCTACGTGCTGCCCGACGCGCGGTTCGCCGTCATCGGCGCCGGTGTCACTGGGCCTGCGGCTGACGCGGGCCCGCATGGGTTGGTCTGGGTCGATCTGGCGTGGCCCCGATGATCGGTGCAAGCGCGCGGGCGATCGCGTCGTCGAGCGGCGTTTCCTGGAAGTCCGGCAAAACGGCGTCCAAGCTGTCGCGGGTCAGCCTGTGGGGCTTCGACCAGAGGTAGCGCATTTCCAGCAAGGGCGCGGCCATGGGCCAGAACGGCCGCGCGAGCCAGAGCGGCAGCCAGGACATGCGGCGGAGCTTTACCGGACGGTTCAGCGCGCGGGCGCAGGCCAAGGCCAGGTCCCGGCCGGTCAGCGTGTAGCCCGGGAAGTTGATGTCGGACACGCGGGGCAGTTCCTTGCGATGGTCCGCCAGTCGCACCGCGGCACGGGCCATGTCCGGCAGGAAGGCCCAGGCGTGATCCGCATCCGGGTCGCCGGGCCAGGTCAGGACACCCCGCCGAAGCGAGGGGGCGATCTGCTTGTCGAACCAGTTGCCGGACGCCTCGGTGTCGAGGAAATCGCCCGCGCGCAGGATGATGACCTGAACGCCGGAGGCGCGCAGGCTTTCCTCCATCGCGATCCGCACCCGGCCAAGCGGATTGGTGGCGGCGTGGGGCACGCCCGGGCCGAACTCCGCCTGGGCGTCGACGCCGAAGACATAGACATTGCCCGGCACGAGGATCGTCGCGCCGGAAGCCTTCGCCGCCGCGATCACCCGTGCGGTCAGGCCGGGGATCTGCGCCGCCCAGTCCGTGTAGGCCGGGTTCCAGCCGTGAACGATCACGTCCATGCCCTCTGCCGCCTGCATCAGGTCGTCCTGTGTCCGGTCGAACAGGTGGACCCGCCAGCCGGCATTCCAGAACGCCTCTGCCGCGTTGCGCCCGAAACGCCCGGTGGCGCCAAGGATAAGGACCCGTCCCGTCATGATCTCGCTCCTGCATCTGGATGGCCGTCATGATGATCTATTCAACGCGATGCCGGAATTGCCGGTTTTCGCAGAACGTGTATTCATTAGTGAATGGATGCCTTTGCCAAGCTCGACTGGTCGCTGGTGCAGACCTTCCTCGCCGTCGGCGAGAGCGGATCGCTGTCGGAGGCGGCGCGGCGGCTCAACATCTCGCAGCCGACGGCGGGCCGGCAGGTGAAGCAGATGGAAGAGGCGCTGGACGTCACGCTGTTCCACCGGCAGGCGCGCGGGCTGTGCCTGACGGAGGCGGGGACGGCGCTGATGCCGTACGCACGGACCATGGCGGAGTCGCTGAACGCGCTGAGCCTTGCCGCCGCGGGACGGTCGGAGAAGCTGTCCGGTCCGGTCAGGATCACCGCCAGCGTCTTTACCTCGCAGGTGCATCTGCCGCCGATCATCGCCCGCCTGCGCCAGGAAGAGCCGGAGATCAGCATCGACCTCGTGCCCACCGACCGGTCGGAGAACCTGCTGTACCGCGAGGCCGACATCGCCGTGCGCATGTACCAGACAGAACAGCTCGACATCGTGACGAAGTACATCGGCGAAATCGAGCTGGGCCTCTATGCGTCGAAGGATTACATCGCGCGGCGCGGGCGGCTGACCGACATCGCGCGGTTCTTCGAACATGATGTGGTGGGTTATGACCGGTCGGACCTGATCCTGAAGGGCATGCGCGACTTCGGGCTGGAGGTGCAGCGGGACTGGTTCGCCACCCGCACGGATCACCAGACCGTCTACTGGGAACTGGTGCGTGCGGGCTGCGGGATCGGCTTTGCCCAGTGCCTTTTCGCTGACGCCGACCCGAAGGTGGAACGCCTTCTTCCCGATATCCCGATGCCGACCTTGCCGGTCTGGCTGGCGGCGCATGAGGCGATGCGCAACACGCCCCGGATCAGGCGGGTCTGGGACGCGCTGGCCGAGGGGCTCAGGCCCTGCGTTTCTTGACGTTTCGTCGCCCAGCCGATAGGCGACAACGCAATCACGAACAAAGGACAGCCTTCCATGAGCAATCCCTCGCTTCTCATCCTGCCCGGTGACGGGATCGGCCCCGAAGTCATGGCCGAAGTGCGCAAGGTCATCGACTGGTACGGTGCCAAGCGCGACCTTGCTTTCGACGTCTCCGAAGACCTCGTGGGCGGTGCGGCCTACGACGCGCACGGAACGCCGCTGACCGATGAGACGATGGCCAAGGCGCAGGAAGCCGACGCTGTCCTGCTGGGTGCCGTGGGCGGTCCGAAGTACGACGTGCTGGACTTCTCGGTGAAGCCGGAGCGCGGCCTTCTGCGCCTGCGCAAGGAGATGGACCTTTACGCCAACCTGCGCCCGGCGCAGTGCTTTGACGCGCTGGCGGATTTCTCGTCCCTGAAGACCGACGTGGTTGCGGGCCTCGACATCATGATCGTGCGCGAGCTGACCTCCGGTGTCTACTTCGGCGAGCCGCGCGGCATCATCGAGGAAGGCAACGAGCGGGTGGGCATCAACACCCAGCGCTACACCGAGTCGGAGATCGACCGCGTGGCGCGCTCCGCATTCGAACTCGCGATGCGCCGCAACAAGAAGCTGTGCTCGATGGAGAAGGCCAACGTCATGGAATCCGGCGTCCTGTGGCGCGAGGTCGTGACCGAGGTGGGCAAGGATTACCCGGAAGTCGAGCTGTCGCACATGTACGCCGACGCGGGCGCCATGCAGCTGACCCGCTGGCCCAAGCAGTTCGACGTGATCGTTACCGACAACCTGTTCGGCGACCTTTTGTCCGACCTCGCCGCGATGCTGACCGGGTCGCTGGGCATGCTGCCCTCCGCCTCGCTGGGGGCGCCGATGGCGAACGGCCGTCCGAAGGCGCTGTACGAGCCGGTGCACGGCTCCGCGCCGGATATCGCCGGTCAGGGCAAGGCCAACCCGATCGCCTGCATCCTCAGCTTCGCCATGGCCCTGCGCTACTCGTTCGACCAGGGAGACGAGGCCACGCGTCTTGAGCAGGCGGTGGAGAAGGTGCTGGCCGACGGTCTGCGCACCGCCGACCTGCTGGGCGAAGAAGGCAAGGCGCCGGTGTCGACCACCGAGATGGGCGATGCCATCGTTGCGGCGCTCGACGCCAGCCTCTGACGAATCGTCTGGCCTGAGATGATCGGGGCGGTGCCACATGGCGCCGCCCTTTTCCGTCCCGCGCCCGGGTCGTGACCTAGACGGGCGGCCGCTGCATCGGGCTTGCGCGGCCTTATGCCCATGCACCGCGAGCGCGGTTTCGCCATGCCGTACCGGCCCTTGCAGGGCATGTGACAATGGCGCACCGGTGAAGTTGCGTGCAAAGCGCAGACTTTATGGATTTTGGCGGGCGGGGTGGTCTTGCATCCGCGCGAAGGCTGCGCTTAGCGTTGCTACAAACAAGAACACAGGCCTCCCGACATGTCACCCAACGCAAAAGGCGCGCTGCTCGCGCTGACCGCCTTCGGTATTTTCGCGACGCACGATGTGATCATCAAATATCTCGGGGCGAGCTACTCTCCGTTCCAGGTGATCTTCTTTTCGACGCTGATGTCGTTCCCTCTGGTCAGCTTCATGCTGATGCGCGATCCGCTGCCCGGCACGCTGCGCCCGGTTCACCCGTGGTGGACCGCGATCCGGACCGCCGCGGCGATGATCAACGGGATGTGCGCGTTCTACGCCTTCTCTGTCCTGCCGCTTGCGCAGACCTATGCGATCCTCTTCGCCACGCCGCTGCTGATCACGCTCCTGTCGATCCCGCTGCTGGGCGAACGTGTTGGCTGGCGCCGGGGACTTGCGGTCGGTGTCGGGCTGCTGGGCGTTCTCGTGGTGCTGCGGCCCGGATCGACGCCGATGTCGCTGGGCCACCTCGCGGGGGTGGGATCAGCGATCTTCGGGGCGCTGGCCTCGATCATCGTGCGCAAGATCGGCAATGACGAACGCTCGGTCGTGCTGCTGCTTTACCCCATGGCGGCCAACTACATCGTCGTCGGGGCGCTGATGATCGCCGTCTACAAGCCCATGCCGATTCTCGATGTGGGCGCGGCGGCGCTGATCTCGGCCATGGGGTTCGTCGCAGGCCTCTTCCTGATCGCGGCCTACAAAAGCGGGGAGGCGACCATCGTCGCGCCCATGCAGTATTCGCAGATCCTTTGGGCGACGGCCTACGGCTACCTGCTGTTCGACGAGGGCGTCGACCGCTACACGGTCATCGGCGCCGGCATCATCATCGCGTCGGGCATCTACATCGTCCTGCGGGAAAGCGCGAAGAGCGGTTCCCAGACCCCGGTGCTGAGGACGAAGGCCCGCGGGTACGGGTCGTCGTTCCGCATATCTCCGTTCCTGCGCAGTTCGCGCAAACGGCCGGAACCGGCAATTCCGGGCGAGTGACGACGGTCGTGCAAAAGACCGCAAATGGTCTCTTGCCAAAGGCGCGCGGGCGATATATCCCGCGCTCCACGGTCGGAGCGTAGCTCAGCCTGGTAGAGCACTGTCTTCGGGAGGCAGGGGCCGGAGGTTCGAATCCTCTCGCTCCGACCAATACTTCAGGAAATACCGCGACACCTGGGTCGCATGGATTGCGTGCAGTTGGCACCGGCACCGTTTTGACAGCGGCGCCGATGCCGAAGCGCTTTCATGTGCCCGATCCATGCGGATTGAGATTGCCTTGACCGGGGCAGTTGCGCTCAGTCCGCCATGACGGCGATCACGGCGCTGCCGATTTTCTGCAGGGCGGCGTTGCGCGTGTCGAAATCCGCATCCGTGTCCGAGACGAAGATCGTGACGATCCATGGCGACGCGTCGTCCGGGATGACCACGGCGATGATGTTGCGCGTGTGGGTTCCGGCGCCGGACTTGTCGAGGATCTGCCAGCTTTCCGGCGCGTCCCTGCGCAGCAGGGCGCCGGTCACGCCGCCGTAGCTCATCCAGTCCGCCAGCTGATCGCGCGATTCCGCCGTCAGCACATCCCCGAGCAGGAGCCGGCTCAGCGTCGCGCTCATAGCCGCCGGAGTTGTCGTGTCGCGCGGATCGCCGGGCGCAAAGGCGTTCAGCCCGGGCTCCAGCCGATCCAGGCGGCTGACCTCGTCGCCACTGTCCCGGAAGGTCTGCGTCACGGCCTCTGGTCCACCCAGACGGTCGATCAGCAGGTTTGCGGCGGTGTTGTCGCTGATGTCGATAGCGGCCAGGCACAGTTCGCCGAGAGTCATCGTCTGGCCGACCTTCTGTTCGCTGACCGGCGCATAGGAGACGATGTCCTCTGCCGTCACGGGCAGCGCTTCTGCTAGGGACAGCTCCCCGGCGTCGCGCCGGGCAAGCACGGCGCCGCACAGCGGGACCTTCACGGTGCTGTTCATCAGGAAGCGTTCGTCCTCGCGATGGGCCCACGTCAGACCTGATCCGGTGTCGACAAGCGACAGGCCGACGCGCGCGCCCAACCGTTCCTCGACCTGGCTGACAGTGTCCGACAGGGTTTCGAGAGGTGTCTGGGCAAGGGTGGCGGAGGCCAGAGACAGGCCGAGGGTAAGCCCTGCCGCGACGCGCGACAGGACGATGGCGGTGAACCGCATGATGGTGTCCTTTTCTGGGTAATGCGCCGTAGGGGGCGCCCGGGGTGACATCAATTGATGTCATGGCGTAGGTATATTTCGTCTTGCCGGCACCCCTCAAACGATAAATATTATGGCCTGCCATTAGCTGAGGTATTGCCGTGGATCGCCCAGACCTGCCGCTCAACGCTCTGCGCGTGTTCGAGGTCGCGATGCGTCAAGGCAGCTTTACCAAGGCCGCGATCGAGCTGCGCGTCACGCAGGCCGCGGTGAGTCACCAGATCGCGCGGCTCGAGGATCTGCTGGGCGCGACGCTGTTCCTGCGTACTTCGCAGGGGCTGGTGCCGACCGACGAGGGCTGCCTGCTGTTCCCGGTGCTCGAACACGGGTTCGATGCCATGGCACGCGTGCTCGACCGGCTGGGCAACCGACGCGACATCGAGGTGCTGAAGGTGGGGGTGAACACGACCTTCGCGCTTGGCTGGCTGATGCCACGGTTGGAGCAGTTCCGCCGCGCGTACCCTGAGATCGACCTGCGGATTTCGACCAACAACAACCGGGTGGAGATCCTGCGCGAAGGGCTCGACATGGCGATCCGCTTTGGCAATGGCGGCTGGACGGGTCACGATGCGATCCCGCTGATGGATGCGCCGCTGACGCCCCTTTGCGCGCCGTCTCTGGTCTCACGCCTGCTGCATCCGACCGACCTCGGACAGGTGACGCTCTTGCGCAGTTACCGCAGCGCGGAGTGGCCCGGATGGTTCGAGGCGGCGGGCACGCCCTGTCCGCCGGTCACCGGGCCGGTTTTCGACAGCTCCGTTGCGCTGGCCGAGCTTGCCGCGTCGGGCGCCGGCGCCGCGCTGCTGCCGGTGACGATGTTCGAAAGCCACATCGCGCAGGGCCGCCTAGCGCAGCCGTTCGGGGTGACCGTTTCGGCAGGGCGCTATTTCCTGGCGTGGCCGTCCGACAGGCGCGTGTCACCTGCCATGCGCGTCTTTTCGAACTGGCTGTCGGGAAAGGGGGCGTCGTAGATGGCCGGACCGGGGTGCGAAGCGGAGCCACGGTTATGGGGAACGCCGCGTGGCCTGAAACATACACCTGTATCCGGCTGTCGATGCCCTTTGCAGGCGTGGAAACCGCAAAGGAAAAGCCGCCGGACGTTTTTGCGTCCGGCGGCTTTGTAGGATGCCGTGCCCGAGGTAATTAAGCCCGGCACCCGATTCCGGGGCTATCAGCTTGCGAGCATCTCGTCGACGATGCGACGGGCGTCGTCCTTCGACTTGCCATACTTCTGCTGAAGCTGGCCTTCGAGCTGTTCGCGGTCGCCGCGTGCCTGCTCGAGTTCGTCGTCGGTGATCTCGCCGTACTTCTCGCGGATCATGCCCTTGATTTCAGTCCATTTGCCTTCGATACGATCGCGATCCATGTTCGCCTCCTGATCGTTGAAATTCTTCGGTGAAGACGCCAGAGTTAGTCGTTCTCGGCGACTTCGTCTTCCGGCGGGTTCACTTCCACCTTCGGGACGGTGACCGTGACTTCTTCTTCGGTCACGTCGACATCGCCGACTTCGGCGTCGAATTCGGGCATCTGACCACCTTCCACGGAAACTTCAGGCAGCTTTGCTTCCTGGGTCTGGTCGACGTCGATCATGTAGATGCCGAAGGCGATTGCGATGACAGCAACGACTGCGGCAAGAATTGCTCCGGTACGCATGATTTTTCTCCTTAGATATCAGAAAGATGCTTCTTTCTATGTTCTGAGGGGAGAACTCGGCTGCGACCTGAAAGGTTCCCGCAAAGTCGATGCGTCGGAGTTTTTTCGCCACGTCACGATCCGAAGGCCACGGGCAATGCGACACAGTCAGCGCATGTTGGGGATGCGTTGGGGTTCGCCTCGTGCGGGACCGATGGTATCCGCCTTGACCGCGCCGCGCTGGCCCATGGGCCGGTCGGGCCCGACGGTGGTGTCGTGGCGGGTCTGCGCCTCCAGCTCAGCGTCGACCGCGGCGCCCAGCAGGACGATATAGGCAGACAGCCAGAGCCAGGTCAGCAGCACGATGACACCGCCGAGCGCGCCGAAGGTCTCGTTGTAGGCACCGAACGAGGCGACGTAGCGGCTGAACCCGATGCTGCCGATCACCCAAAGCGCGCAGGCCAGAAGGGCGCCCGGTGTCAGCCAGCGCCAGCGTGCGTAGCGGCGCGACGGGCCGACGCGGAACACGAAGGCGATCCCGAAGGCACCCACGATGAACAGCACGGGCCAGCGCAGGTAGAGGATGACGTCCGTGACCCAGGTCCGGTCCGATATGAAGGCCGCGGCGGCGGGCAGGGCCGCGACGATGCCGATGGCGACCACCAGCCAGACGATCAGCCCGAGCGTGAGCGCGACGTTCAGGGCCCGCAGCTTGAAGAACCCGCGCCGTTCCTTTTCGCCATAGATGACGTTCAGCCCGATGATGAAGTTCTGCGTCGCCCGCGAGGCGGAAAAGAGCGCAAGGCCGATGGAAAAGAGGACCGCCCAACCCAGGCTGCTGCTGCTGGCGGTGACGACCTCGCGCAACTGGCCGAGCATGATTTCCTCGGCGGCCGAGGGCACGACATCCGCAAGGGCATCGGAGGTATCGACCATGAAGTTGGGGTCGGTGAACAGCCCGGCCAGCGCAACCGCCGCGGTGATGCCCGGGAAAAGCGACAGGAGTGCGTAGAAGGCGATGCCCGCAGCCAGAAGACCGAGGTTGTCGTCGTTCTGTACCCGCCAGACGCGGACGCCTACATCAAGAAGACCCCCGAGGGGAATCTGACTCGGTCGGCGTGCCGATCGGCCTCGGTTCATGTGGCTCTCCGCGCGTTGGATTTTCCTGCAACCCGTTTAAGGATAGGGCAAAAGAACCCGAACGCGAGTCGAACAGTCACACTATGTTCTCGGTGACACCCGGAAGCTGCCATTCGAGCTCTTTTTCGTTGTCCGCGTCGTAGGGGACAAGGAACCCGGTGCGATGTTCGGGCATGCGGACAGCGTTGCGGGCAATCTCGGCCCGCCACCAGTCCTGCAGGGTCTCGGGGGCACGCGCCTCGTCGGGCAGGTCGCACCACCACCAGTGGTCGATCAGCTTGCGGCGCAGCATGGCGACACGGTCCGGCAGCGTGGTTTCCACTGCGACTTCGGTGTCCCAGCGCATGGACCGGCCGTTGAGGTTGGCGGAGCCGACGATGCCGTAATCGTCGTCGCGCACGAGAACCTTGTTGTGCACATGGATCAGCGGCGACCCGGCGAGCGTGTCGCGCTCTTCCCGGTCGGCCATGACCGGGCGCACGGGAACGGCGAAGGTGATGCGCTTGCCGAAGGCTTCGACCAGTTCCTTGACCGCCTGCCGTTGCAGGGCCATGCCAAACCGTGCATCGAGCCCGTCGTGATCGTCGAAGGCGACCTCCTCCGGCAATCCCGGCAGCACCACGACAGAGGTCAGGTCCTTGTTCTGCACGGCAGCGGCGGCGAGCGCATCGGATATGACGCCCGAACGCAGGAACTGCGTTTCGAGATAGACGAGGTGCCGGGCGTTGCGGAAGGCGGCAAGATGCGCCTCCTCGATCTCCGACAGCACGGTGCGCGGCGACAGGAAGGGCATCTGGAACCGGCGGGGCGCAGACATGGTGCGTTTCAGCAGCGGCAGGTGAGAGGGCTCGGCCTTGCCGGCGCAGACGTCCTCGAACTCCATCAGGTGTTGCCGGGCCTCGGCGGCCTCGGGACCGCGGAGCACCAGTTGCACGTCCGACCAGGTCTGCGAGGCATCCTGATCGTGTTCCAGTGAATCGTAGCGCCGCTCGTTCAGGTCGAGGCCCCCGACATAGAGGACCTCGCCGTCGATCACCGCCAGCTTCTGGTGGTGCGAAACGGTGTGCATCTCGGGTAGGCTGCCCTTGTCGAGGCCCACGGCCTGACGCCGGCGGCGTATGCCCCGGATCTGTTTCAGTGCCCGCAGGCGGTGGGGCAGAACGGCAGGCAGGAAGGCCAGCCACGGGATCAGCCCCGGCTGGGCGGGATGCAGCGCCGCGCGAACGGTCACCCGTCCCATCGGCGCGTCCGCGATCTCCTCCAGTGCCTTGCCCTGGCGGACCGTGCGCCATGCCAGTTCGTGCAGGGGCGTTGCCATGTCTGCGTCGAAGTCGCTGATGACCAGCCGCAGCGACACACCCCTGCGCACGGCGTGCGCGAGCAGGTCGAACCAGTCGTCGCCGATCTCGCGCGCCTCCGGGCTGCGCAGCTTGGTGCACATGTCGAAGATCCTGAAGCCCGCGACGATGTCCGTCTTGGCCGCAAGAACAGCGCGTTCGAAAACGGGCCACGCCTCGTCCGCCGTGACGAGGACGTTGAAGTCCGGCGTGGATTCAGGCTGCATCGCCGGCTCGTTTTTGCGGAGTGAAGTCGCGCCGGATAAAGGTGATGTGCATCCCGAAATGACCCGGTTTCTGGATCTTGTCGAGTTCGCCGTTCAGCTGGCGGATGAAGGCCGTCATCAGACGGTTGCCGAGACCGTCGTTCTGTTCCTCGGCGATGACGTCCGGATCGGTGTCTTCGGGGACCGAGTTTTCGATCTTCAGGCGAACCTTGCCGTCCGTTTCGGTGAGGGAGATCAGGATCTCCTTGTTCCCGTCGGTGCTGGTGCCGACGTACTTGTACGCGTTGGTCAGCGCCTCGGTCACCAGCATGGACAGCGGCACCGCCTGGTCGGGGAACAGCGGGAAGTTCTCGATCTCGACGCGCAGGTCGATCTGGCCGTCCTGCGACAGGGACGAGACGTCCTCCACGACCGTGCGGATCAGGTCGCCTGAGTCGACGGTGGTCATGTCGGGCGTGGTGTAAAGCGTACGGTGCAGCATCGCGAGCCCGCGCACACGCCGCTGCAGCCCGGCCAGCATGTGCCGTGCCTCTGCAGAGCGCGCGCTGCGCGACTGCATGTTCATGATCGAGGCGATGAGCTGAAGATTGTTCTTCACCCTGTGGTGCACCTCTTTCAACAGGACTTCCTTGTCCCGTAGATCGCGTTCCTGCCGCAGTTCGGCTTCTGAGATAATCAATGCCATGCGGTTAAACGCACGTTGGGCCTCTTCGAGTTCCTCCGGAGGGTTCGCCAATTCCAAATAACTGTCGCGCCGCTCGCCGAGCGCGAACTTGCGCATGGCGGAACGGAGCTGCCGGATGTGGCGGACGACCATGCGTTGCAGGCCGTAGAACGCAACGATGATGCCGGTCACCCACATCAGGGCAGGGAAGATGATTGCGGTCAGCGCACGCGGCCCGTTGCCAGTGGCCTCTGCCACCGAAACGGGCCAGCTTCCCACAAGGACGAGCGTGTCGTCGATCATCGGCGCCACGGCAAAGAACCGTTCTTCGCCGCTGCCGGAAGGGGCGCGGAACGCAAGGCCGACCCGGTCGTGAAGACCGCTCAGGGGGATGTCGCGGGGCAGGAACCCGGGCGCGGCGTCGACGCCGCTCGTCGAGGAAATGACGTCGCCGTCGAGGTTGATAGAGGCGAGCTTCAGTTCCTGGTTGGGCAGGGTGTTCTCCATCAGCGCGTTGGCGACCGAGTGCGGGATGGAGATGGTCAGCCAGCCGAGTTCAATCTCGCCTTCCATGACCGGATGCGAGGCAAGGACCACCGATTGCTTCGTGACGGCACCCGAGCGGCGCATCCGCACGGCCGGACCACTGAGGCCTTCGAGCGTCGAGGTGCCGGAGAAATCGCGCACCTCGCCGCTGGAGCTGCAGTCCATGAGGCCCGACTTCTGAACGTAGGCGGCAAAGATATAGAGCGGCTGGGAGTCGATGAAGTCGGCCAGGATACGCTGGCATTCCCGGGAATCGACAAGCGGCACCGCGGAGGCAAGGCCCTGCGCTGCACCCAGCGCCTGCTGGATCAGTTCGCGTTCTCCGGTGGCTGCGGCCACGGTCTCGGACAGGAGAGCGGCGCGGGTCAGTGCCTGCGCTTCTTCCACCACGACATGCGTTTGGTATACAGAGATGAGCCCCAGCGGCAGCATGGCCAGGGACATCAGAAACGCTATGCGCGCGCCGAGGCTCCTCGACCATGCCTTGAACATGCCCAAAAGCAGCTCCTTGCGTTGCTTTTCAAACCGCGTGGGGTTGCGACGAAACGATCCCCGTCGTGACGCTGTCTGTCAGCTCCAGATTTTCTTCGTCACCAAGCCCCATGAGCTCGGCCAGTCTTGCACGCGCCCTGTTGACCCGGCTCTTGACCGTGCCGACAGCGACGCCACAGGTCTCGGCAGCCTCCTCGTAGGAAAAACCTTCCGCGCCGACAAGGACAAGAGCTTCTCTTTGTTCGTCGGACAGAAGGGCGAAGGCAGTATTGAAGTCGCGCATCTGCAGGCGACCGTCGTGATCCGGCTTCTGGGCCAGATTTGCGGCGAACACGCCATCCGGGTCGCTGACCTCGCGGCGCGCCTTGCGATGGTGGGAATAGTACGTGTTCCGCAAAATGGTGAAGAGCCAGGCACGCAGGTTTGTGCCGCGCTCGAATGTCTCGATCTTGCTCCACGCCTTTACGAGTGAGTCCTGCACCATGTCATCGGCAAGAGCCGAGTTTCCGGTAAGACTCATCGCGAAGGCGCGCATAGCTCCGAGATGCTCGACAAGCTCGTCGCGGGGGTCACGACTGCGCATTGTCACCTCTTTTTCCAGCGGGCGTGTCGGAAGACTCCGCCGCACGGAGCTTCGCAAGGAGGTCGGTGAACCGATCGGGCACCTCTTCCTTGGTCATATCTCCGTATGCCCGCTTCAGGTTTTCATCAATTTCTCGCTGCACTCTTGAAGTTTTCCGTTCCTGATTCATGTCGGCGTGCGTACACAGTTTTTTTGTCGATGGCAGGAACGTAACCCGGTTTGCGGCGTTTGGTTCCCAGGATGACGAAAAAAAATGGATGGAATATCGGACGATGACCACTTCGCAACCTTCGGACCTGACGAGTGTGATCGGCAGCAACCTTCCCTACCTGCGCCGCTACGCCCGGGCGCTGACCGGTTCTCAGGAACAGGGGGACAATTACGCGGCTGCCACTCTTGAGGCGATCCTGAGCGACTTCGATGGCTTTGACCGTTCGATCTCGCCGAAGGTGGCGCTGTTCAAGGTGTTCCAGACGATCTGGAACAGCACCGGCGGCGCGCTGTCCGACGGAGATTCCGGCCTTGCCGCGAAGGCGCAGAAGCACCTGTCGAGGCTGACGCGCGACACGCGCGAGGCTCTGCTGCTGCACACCATAGAGGAAATGGACTTCGTCGAAGTCGGTGAGGTTCTCAACACCTCGCCGGAAGAGGCGAAGGAACTGGTCGACATCGCCTACACCGAGATGGCGAAGTCGGTTTCCGGCAAGATCATGATCATCGAGGACGAGGCGATCATCGCCATGGACCTCGAAAGCATCGTGGGCGACATGGGCCACCAGGTCACCGGCATCGCCAAGACCGAGACCGAAGCCCTCAAGCTGTTCGGCGAAGAGCAGCCGGACCTGATCCTGTCGGATATCCAGCTGGCCGACCTGTCCAGCGGCATCGACGCGGTCAACAAGATCCTTGGCGAGAACGCCTCGATCCCGGTGATCTTCATCACCGCTTTCCCGGAGCGTCTGCTCACCGGCGAAAGCCCGGAGCCGGCGTTCCTGATCGCAAAGCCCTACACGGAAGAACAGGTCCGCTCGGCGGTGAGCCAGGCGATGTTCTTCTCGTCGACGGAAACGCTGCGGGTCTGAAACGGCCTGCCGGACAGGCACGGTCATGGGCCGTGCCTGTCGCGCACACATCCTTCAGAATTCCAATCGTTCGAGCGGCAGGGTCATCCTGTGCGTGAACTTGTCGTCGGCCACCTCGGTCGTGAGCGTGCCGTTCAGCTGCCCTTCGATCGAGATCTTCAGCAGTTGCGACCCGAACCCGCCGCCGCCAAGCGCGGCCTCGGTCCAGACGTGGCCGGTTTCCAGCCAGTCAAGCACCAGATTCTTGTCGTCCGCAAGCCAGCGCAGATCCAGACGCCCGTCATCCACTGACAGCGCGCCGTACTTCGCCGCATTGGTCGCAAGCTCATGCACCGCGAGCGTGACGTAGGTGACGGCCTTCGGGCCGATGGTGGTCGCATCGCCGGTGAGGGTAATTCGCGCCTCGGAGGTATGGGGTGCCAGAACCTTTGACAGCAGCTCTCCGAAATTCGCGCGCTCCCCGTCGCCGGTTTTCGTGGCCTCGACCACGGGCACGATCATGTCATGCGCGACGCTCAGGGCGTCGACGCGGGCGATTATGCTGTCGGCCAGTTCGCGCGGCGTGTCCCAGCGCCGCCGTTCCAGCCGCACCATGCTCGACACCAGAGAGAACAGGTTCTTGATGCGGTGGCTCATTTCCTGCAGCAGGATCTCGCGTTCATGCGCGCCCTGACGAAGCGTGAGTTCCGCCTCTAGCATCGCGACCAGGTCTTCGAGAGCGGCGAGGTCCTCGGCGGTCCATTCGCGCGGCACGGTGTCGATGACGCAGAACGATCCCAGAACCTCGCCCGAGGGCGCATGCACCGGCACCCCGAGGTAGGCGACCACGCCCAGATCCTCCACCGCCGCGTTATGGGAGAGAATGGGATCCTCGCGGCTGTCGCGGACCACCAGCGGTTGGTCGGAGGTCACGACGTACTGGCAGAACGAATGGGTCAGGGGTGTGCCGCGCTCTTCGGCGAAAGGGCCGCTGAGGCCGCATTGCGCCTTGAAGAACTGGCGTTCGCTGTCGACGTAGGACACGAGGCTGACCGGGGCCTTCAGGATGCGGCTGGCCAGGCGCACGCAGCGCTCGTGCGCCTCGTCGGTATCCGGGGACATGACATCGGTCATCGCCAGCGCATCCAGCCGCCGCGAATCGGAGAGCCGGTCAGAGTGGGTCGACGCGTTCGTCGAGACGGCACTGGAAACGTCGGAATTTACTTTGGTGTCCATTCGGTGGCGCGACCTTCGGGCAGAAAATACATCGGACCCCTCTAACAAATTTCCGACCATGCACAAATCGATTTGGAGCGGCATGAGGGGTGCAAAGGGATACAGGCGGAGGTTTGCTTGCGCTTGAGGCTGCGCAATTGCTGGAAAACGATATATGATGCGCGCGACAAAAGAAACCAGCCCGGGACGTGCCCGGGCTGGTTGTTGTCATTAATAAATTCAATGCTCTGTTACGGCGTGCGGCCGCGAAGCGCCCGGGCGACCATTGCCACCACGAACAGGATCAGGAAGATGACGAAAAGGACCTGTGCGATCCCGGCGGACGCCGATGCGATGCCACCGAAACCAAAGACGCCGGCGATGATCGCAACAACAAAAAAGAGCAGAGCCCAGTACAGCATTTTGATACTCCTTTGATGTGCTTGGTTCTGCCTATCAAACCCCTGTCAACCGGGAAGGTTCCGCAAATAGAGTCAGGAACCTTCCATCGTTCTGCACGTTTGTACGGCGAAAGGAGCTTCAACCATGGCTAATACAGCACCGCATACTGTTTCGTCCGATCTCCCGAACGGCTCGGCCAAGGAGAAGGAATTCGACAAGGCCCAGCAGCACGCAAAGGACGCAGCGCGTCACGCACGTGCTTCTGTCGAGGAAGCCTATGCAGAGGCACGCGACACCGCGTCCGACGCATATGATCGCGCCCGCGCCGAGGGTCGCCACGCCTACGAGACCGCGCAGGAGCGTGGCCGTCAGGCTGTTGCCGAGGGCCGCCTCGCACTTGCCGAGCGCCACGGTCAGATCGAAGCCTACGTCCGCAGCAACCCCACCACCGCCCTTCTGGGTGCGGCCGGTGTCGGCCTTGTGCTGGGCATGATCCTCAAGTCGCGTCGCTGACGCAACTTGCGCAGCGGGCACGCCGAAACGTGCCCGCCGCAACCTTATCTTCCATATCAATAAGAGAATTTCAGGGGACACGATGTCATCACGGCCAAAACAGCTTCGTCCGCGGGCAGCGCCCGGCAGATCTGCCGGTGCAACGCACTTGCCCGGACGCAGGTATGAACCCGGGCTGTCGGACATCCGGACCCGCGTTTCCAATCATCCGGCATTGAATGCCGCGCAGGGTGCCTGCCAGATCACGCCCCAGGCCTCGACACGAATGACCGGAGCTGTTCAATGAGCGAACGGGAAACCGGAATTGGCCAGATCCCGTCCTACATTTCTGCGGCGCTGCACGAAATACGCGCCCTGATCCATGTGGAAGCGCAGCTCGCGAAGGCGGAAATCAGTCACAACGTCAGCAAAATGGGATCAGGGATCGGCTTCCTCGTGGTGGCCGCGATCCTTGCCCTTGTCGCATTCATGACCCTTGCGGCGGCGGCGACCATCGCGCTCTACGAGGCGGGCGTTCCGCTGCTGTGGTCCGTGCTGGCCGTGGGCCTCGTGCTGCTGATCCTCGCCGTCATCGTCGGGCTTGTCGGCAAGCGTCGGGTCAATCCCGGTTCCATCGTGCCGACGCGCACACTCAACAACATCCGCGCCGATCTCGACGCGGCAGGGGAGTTCCGCAATGCGCCGACGGATTGAAGAGCTGGAACGGGAGGCCGCTCAGCACCGCGCCAACCTCGCCGACGCGATGAACGGTCTTCGTGAATCCGCCAAACTGCCGAGCCTGACCGGCCCCGACGGCATCTTGACCTCTGACGAGGGGGCAGGTGCCGCGGCCGGCGCGCTGGAGACGGCGAAGCGTCATCCTTGGGCCGCCGCGCTGATTGGGGCGGGGCTGGCCTATACGCTGATGCCCAGCGGCAAGGACAAGGGCAAGGATGAGGACGATATCCCCGGCGGTGTCAGCGCCGAGTATCTGCGCCTGTCGCTGTACGACGGGCTCGACCACCTCGACCCTCAGGCGCGCCGCCGCGTCGTCGCCAAGCGGCTGGACGCCATCGCCCTTCAGGAAGAGATCGAGGCGTCCCGCCCAAAGCCGAGCACGGCCCGCAAACTGGCAGGGTTCCCGAAGCATCATCCGCTGGTCTCTGCCGTGGCGGTTGCCGGCCTCAGCGCCGCGCTAAGCTATTTCATGTCCGGTCAGGAGCACGAGGGCGAAGAAGACCCCGAGGCGCCCGAAGACATGCCTGCACGCGTGGACGAGCCCAATGTGGCCGAAGCCGTTTCACCAGACGAAAACCGGTTCCCCCGGGACCCGGCCCCCCATCATCCCTCACCCCCGGAGCGCATTTGAACATGGAAACCACCTGGTCCTACACTCAGACCAAGGTGGTCGTCACCGCTCTGGCGATCATGGCAACCGTGGCACTCATCGCCGGTCTCAGGCTGGCGAGCGACTTCGCCGCACCCGTGGCCCTTGGCCTGGTGGTGGGCGTCGTGCTTGCCCCGGTCGTCAACCGGCTCAGCCGTTTCGGCGTGCCGCGCTCGCTCAGCGCGGCGCTGGCGCTGGTCATCGCGGTCGTGCTTCTTGTCCTGCTGATCTCGGCGCTCGGTCCCGTCCTGTCGGGGCTGGCCGAGCAGATGCCGAAGATCCAGCGCGAGATCCGCGAATGGATGGACGAGGCGATCCGCCTTGTGCGCGGCGTCGACAGCATCGGCCGCGAGATCGAGGAAACCCTGTCCGAAGGCGGCGAGGAAGCGGTCAAGCAGGCCATGCCCAGCCTGGTGGATGCACTGTGGATGGCGCCCAACTTTGCCGCGCAGTCGCTGATCTTCCTCGGCACGTTGTTCTTCTTCGTGCTGACCGGAGAGGACATTTACAATGTCTTCCCCCGGCAGGCGGGCAAGCTGAAGCAGGCCGACAAGGCCGTGTCGCACTATTTCATCACGGTGACGGCGATCAACGCCGGTCTCGGGCTGGCGGTGTTCGGTGCGATGATGCTGATCGGACTTCCGAACGCGATGCTTTGGGGCGGCGCGGCGTTCCTCCTGAACTTCGTGCTCTACCTCGGACCCATCGTGCTGCTGGCCTCGCTGCTGGTCGCGGGTGTCATGAACTTTTCCGGCGCCTCGATCCTGCTGCCGCCGCTGGCCTACCTGGGCCTGAACATGATCGAAGCGCAGTTCGTCACGCCGTCCCTGGTCGGCCAGCAACTGCGGCTCAACCCGCTTGTCGTGTTCCTGTCGATCCTCTTCGGGCTGTGGCTCTGGGGTCCGATCGGCGGCATCGTATCGCTGCCGTTGCTGGTGTGGACCGTCACGCTGATGGGCAAGATGTCCTTCACGTCGGCGGAGTCGAAGATGTTCAGAAGCGCCTGACAAGCATTCTTCGCGGAACCATGTTCCCGGGACACGCGTTGCCCTTCTGAAATCACGCTTACCCAGCGAAAAAACTCCGAGGGACGATGACCGACAGCTACGCCAGCCTGCCGCACCGCACGACACGTGACGGTGACGAACGCAAGACGGGCGTCGAAGTCGAGTTCTCCGGCCTTGGCGAGGTGCAGACCGGCGAGATCGTCGCTGAATTCCTCGGCGGCACGGCGACCGCACCGCATTCCCACGAACTGACCGTCGAAGGCACCGAGCTGGGCGACATCCGGGTCGAACTGGACATTTCTCTGCGCAAGAAGGACATCCCTCTGCTGGAGCAGGGCCTGAACATGGCGAAGGCTGTTGTCCCCGTCGAGATCATCACCGAACCGCTGACCCGTAAGGAAGTCATACGCCTCGGCGCGCTTCTGGACGAACTGCGCCATCGCGGCGCGAGGGGGTCCCGGGCGGGCGTGCTGCTGGGTTTCGGCGTGCACCTTAACCCGGAGATCGTGGGCGCGGACGATCCGCAGACTCTGAACACCATCACCGCTTTCGGGCTGCTGGAACCTTGGCTGCGCCGCGCGGAAGACCTGGACATGACGCGCCGGCTGATGCCGTTCATCGAGACGTGGCCGCATGCCTTCGTCACGCAACTGGTGAAGGACCAGCCATCGACGCTGAGGGAGCTGATGTCCGTCGCGGCGCGGCATATCTCGTCGCGCAACCACGGGCTCGACCTGATGCCGCTTTTCGCGCATCACGACCGCGATCTGTTTGACCGCATCTTCCCTGCGCAAAGCAAGCTGTCGGCGCGTCCGACGTTCCACTTCCGCCTGCCGGATTGCCGGATCGACGAAGAGGGGTGGTCGCTGGCGCGGCCGTGGAACCTCTGGGCGCGGGTGGAGCATGTCGCCAATGACGCGCACATGCTGGATACCCTTCGGACGGCGTGGCTCGAGCACAACCATTACCTTCCGGGTGCGGAGGGCCGCTGGGCCGAACGCGTCTCGAAACTGTTCCAGAGCAACGACGTATCAGAGCCGGAGGCGGTGCAATGAGCCGCCCCCTGATCGGTGTGACCACGTCTTCGCGTTCGGGATGGCGGATCTATCCGCTGGTGAACCTCAACCTTTGGCTTGCGGGCGCGCGCGGCGTGCGCTGGGGCGCGGGCCGGCCTTCGGACCTGGCCGCGGTGGATGGCGTCATCATCGGTGGGGGCGACGACATCGCGCCGGAACTCTACGGCGGGAAGATCGGCGTCTCGGCCCGGCTGGACCGTGAACGCGACCGCTTTGAAGCCGCCATTGCCGCGCAGGCCATGCAGGACAACATCCCCGTCCTCGGCATCTGCCGCGGGGCGCAGATGCTGAACGTCGCGCTTGGCGGCACGCTGGATCAAAACGCGTGGGAGACCTTCAGCGACTCCCCGATGATCAAGACGATCCTGCCCAAGCGGGAGGTCTGCGTCGTGGCCGAGACCCAGCTCGCCCGCTACGTCGGCGAACAGCCGATGAAGGTGAACGCCCTGCACACGCAGGCCGTCGACAAGCTGGGGGAGGGGCTGCGCGTCAGTGCCCGCGACACCGCCGGCATGGTGCAGGCCATCGAACGGGAGAGCGATCCCTTTGCGCTGGGTGTTCAGTGGCACCCCGAGCACCTGTTTTACGCACACAGACAACGCGCGATCTTCCGCGCACTCGTTTCCGCCGCCCGGGCTTATTCCGAGCGGCGCAGCCAGACCCACGCCGTCCTGAACGAAGCCGCCTGACATTGGCGTGATGGGGTCAAGAAGGGCCGGGACAGGACGCCCGGCCCTTTCCTTTTTCCGGCAAAGACCTGAGGGTCAGGTGCCGCCGGCGGTTGTAATCCGCGAAGCGCACCACAGGTCTGCATGGATCGGGGCGGGGCCGGACGCAGTTGCGCCAAAGGCCATGGAAATTCCGCCCGAATCCTGTATACAGGCCGCTTGTTATCCGAAGGACGCCTCTAATGTCTGACGCACCCATCACTCAGGATCTCGTGACGATCCCGCGCAAGCTGCCGGAAGGCGGCAAGATCAACCTGGTCGGCCTGACCCGGGCCGGGCTGCGTGATGCGCTTCTGGCCATGGGCACGCCCGAGAAACAGGCCAAGATGCGGGTCAATCAGGTCTGGCAATGGGTGTACTTCTGGGGCGTCCGCGACTTCGAGTCGATGACCAACCTTGCCAAGGACTACCGCGCGAAACTGGCCGCCACCTTCGAGATTTCCCTGCCGGAGATCGTGTCGAAGCAGGTCTCGGCCGACGGCACGCGCAAGTACCTTGTCCGCATCGCGGGCGGCCACGAGGTCGAGACGGTCTACATCCCCGAGGAAGATCGCGGCACGCTCTGCGTTTCCTCGCAGGTGGGCTGCACCCTGACCTGTTCTTTCTGCCACACCGGCACGCAAAAGCTGGTCCGCAACCTGACCGCCGGGGAAATCGTCGGTCAGATCATGCTGGTGCGCGACGACCTTGGCGAATGGCCCGAGCCGGGCACCGGCACGGGCGATCAGGGGCCGCGCCTTCTGTCCAACATCGTGCTGATGGGCATGGGCGAGCCGCTCTACAACTTCGACAACGTGCGCGACGCGATGAAGATCGCGATGGACCACGAAGGTCTGTCCATGTCGCGCCGCCGGATCACGCTGTCGACCTCCGGTGTCGTGCCGGAGATCGCGAAGTGCGCCGAAGAGATCGGCTGCCTGATGGCGGTGTCCTTCCACGCCACGACCGACGAGGTCCGCGACAAGCTGGTGCCGATCAACAAGCGCTGGAACATCGCGACGCTGCTGGACGCGCTGCGGGAATATCCGAGGCTGTCGAACTCCGAACGGATCACGTTCGAGTACGTGATGCTCAAAGGCGTGAACGACAGCGACGAGGATGCGCGGCGGCTGGTCAAGCTGATCGCGGGCATCCCGGCAAAGATCAACCTGATCCCGTTCAACGAATGGCCCGGCTCCCCCTACGAGCGGTCGGACTGGTCGCGGATCGAACGTTTCGCCGACATCGTGCACAAGGCCGGCTATGCCTCGCCCATCCGCACGCCGCGCGGAGAGGACATCATGGCCGCCTGCGGGCAGCTCAAGTCCACAACTGAACGTGCCCGGAAATCCCGCAAGGAGATCGAGGCAGAGGTCCGTTCGGGCTGAAATCGGGCGTCATCCGGCGAAGGTGACAGGAGGGTATTGACCCTCCCCTAACTGGAACCCTTATGTGACCGGTCAGGAGGGCAAGACCCATGACCGATTTGCGATTCGAAGTCACGAAACTCAACTGCGGCGGCTGCGCCGGGCGCGCCGAACGTGCCCTTGCGGGGGCGGAAGGTGTGGACAGCGCCTCCGTCAACCTTGCGAACAAGACGGCGCAAGTCAGCGGCAGTGCCGGGGCCGCCACATTGCAGGCGGCGCTGAAGGCGGCAGGTTATCCAGCAGCCGAGAGCCAGACGCGCCTTGCCATCGACGGCATGTCCTGCGCCTCCTGCGCCGCGCGCGTCGAAAAGGCGCTGGCCGGTCACCCGGGCGTGCTGCGTGCCTCCGTGAATCTTGCCACCGAAACCGCCGAGGTCGTGAGCCTGACCGGCTCGACCGATGCGCCCTCGCTGGCAAAAGTCGTGACGGAGGCCGGCTATCCGGCAAAGCCCCTGCAGGATGCGGAAGCGACCGAAGACCGCCAGCAGGTCGAGCAGGCGCGGCTGAAACGCGATCTGATCCTCGCCGCTCTGCTCACCATGCCGGTGTTCATTGGCGAGATGGGCGGACACCTGTTCCCGCCGTTCCATCACTGGCTGACCATGACGCTGGGCCAGACGACGTGGTGGACGATCCAGTTCCTGCTGACCACCGCTGTCCTGATCGGGCCGGGACGAAGGTTCTATCGCATCGGCCTGCCGCTTTTGATGAAGGGCGCGCCGGACATGAACACGCTTGTCGCGCTCGGGACGCTGGCGGCATGGGTCTATTCGACGGTCGCGCTTCTGGCGCCGGGGCTGCTGCCGGACACCGCCCGCGCCGTCTATTTCGAGGCCGCCGCCGTCATCGTCACGCTGATCCTGCTGGGCCGTTTCCTCGAGGCGCGCGCCAAGGGTCGGACCGGCGCTGCCATCCGCCATCTCGTCGGCCTGCGGCCCGCGACGGCCATGGTCGACCGCGACGGCACGATGACCGAGACCGCAATCGAAGAGATCCAGAAGGGCGACACGCTGTTTGTCCGCCCCGGCGAACGCATTGCCGTGGACGGGGTTGTCCTGACGGGGCGGTCCTTCGTCGATGAGTCCATGCTGACCGGCGAACCCGCCCCGGTGGAAAAGGCCGAAGGTTCGGCTGTGACCGGCGGTACGGTGAACGGCAACGGCACGCTGCGCTACCGGGCAGAGGCCGTCGGCAAGGATACCGTGCTGTCCCGCATCGTCGCGCTGGTCGAAGAGGCGCAGGGCGCCAAGCTGCCCATCCAGGCGCTGGCGGACAAGGTCGTGCTGTGGTTTGTGCCCGCGGTGCTGGTGCTGGCCGCGCTGACGACGCTGACCTGGCTGGTGTTCGGTCCGGGCCTGACCTTCGCGCTGGTCGCGGGCGTGTCCGTCCTCATCATCGCCTGCCCCTGCGCCATGGGGCTGGCGACGCCCGTGTCGATCATGGTCGGCACCGGGCGCGCGGCCGAACTGGGTGTGCTCTTCCGCAAGGGGGACGCGCTGCAGCGGCTCGACACGGTGAAACTGGTGGCTTTCGACAAGACCGGCACGCTGACCGAAGGCCGTCCCGAGTTGAGCCACACCACGGCTGCGCCCGGCTTTGATGCCGATGAGGTGCTGCGTCTCGCCGCCTCGGCAGAGCAGGGGTCCGAGCATCCCATCGCACAGGCCCTGATGCGCGCCTCCCCCGATGCGCCGCAGCCCGAGGACGTGACCGCGCTGCCGGGGCAGGGGCTCGAGGCGGTGGTGGATGGCCGCGCGATCCTCGTCGGTGCCCCGCGCCTGATGGCGGCGCGCGGGATCGACACGACCGCGGTTGCCGACGCGCTCGACCGGACGGCGCAGGCGGCAGAGACCCCGGTGCTTGTCGCGGTCGACGGACAGATCGCCGCCGTCTTCGGCGTGGCTGACCGGCTGAAACCCGACGCCCGCGCCGCCGTTGCCGCGCTGAGGGCGGAAGGGCTGGAGGTCGCGCTGATCTCGGGCGATGCCCGTCCTGTGGCAGAGGCCATCGCGCGCGACCTCGGCATCGCACATGTCACCGCGGAGGTCCTGCCGGAAGGCAAGCTGGACGCGCTGCGCGACCTGCAACAGCGGTTCGGCGAGGTGGCCTTTGTCGGCGACGGCATCAACGACGCCCCGGCGCTCGCCGCGGCAGAGGTCGGTCTGGCCATCGGCACCGGCACGGATGTCGCCATCGAAAGCGCCGATGTGGTCATGGCCTCGGGCCGGGTGTCCGGCGTCGTCACCGCGCACCACGTCAGCCGCCGTGTCATGCGCAACATCCGCCAGAACCTTTTCTGGGCCTTCGGGTACAACGTCGTGCTGATCCCGGTCGCCGCCAGTGTGTTCTATCCGCTGACCGGGCTTATGCTGTCGCCGATGCTCGCGGCGGGAGCGATGGCGCTGTCGTCGGTGTTCGTCCTGACGAACGCGCTTCGGCTGCGCGGGCTGGGGGCGGGCATTTCGGCTGTGGACCGGACCAGCGCGACCAGTCAGCCGGACATGCCAACGGCGGTAAGCGCGGCAGAGTAACGTCAGGCCGTCGCCGCGGCGGCCTCCACCGAGATCGGCAGGGCCTCGGGGGTCATCAGCTTCTCGATCCGTTCCCGGAACAGGTCCCAGTTCTGGAGCGTGGTCGAGACGGCGGCCTCCGCGTCCTGCGCCGCGATGGCGTCGGTCAGGGTGGCGTGGTGCTGAGACACCTTCCTGAGCTGCTTCTTCTCCTTCTTCTTGACCGGCTGGAAGAAGCCCTGCGTCAGGCGCGTGTGGTCGATCAGAAGGCGCCGCAGCGCCGGCATCAGGTAGGGGTTCGACGCCATGCAGGCGACCTGCGTGTGAAAGCTGTGGTTGAACAGGGCGGCGGCAGCGGCGTCGCCTTCTTCTGTCGCTGCGGCAAAGCCCGCCTGTGCGTCGCGCAGCGGCGGTAGCGCGGCTTCCTCCCGGTGCTCGGCGGCCTGCCGGGCCATCGTCGCCAGCAGCAGCGGTCCGGTCTGGAGAAGACAGCGCAACGCGGCAAGGTCCATGGCGGCGACACGGGCGCCCCGGTTGTGTTCGAGCCGCAGGTAGCCCTCTCCGCCAAGCACCTGGAAGACCTCGCGTAGTGGCGTCCTTGACAGCCCGTAGGCGGTGGCCACCTGGGTTTCGTCCAGTTCGGCACCGGGCGCGAGCTCCAGCTTCAGGATCCGCATCCGGAGATCTTCAAGACACGCGGTCTTTCTGCTGCCGGTCATCGCTGTCCTCCCCGGATGTGTACGACTGGTGTACGCGAGCGGTCCGTCGTCCGTCAAATGCGGCAGCGGCCGGGCTCAGTGGCTGTGACCGGCGTGGCTGTGCTGGCGGGCGTCGGCGGCCTCCACGGCGACCTCGACGGCCAGCTCTCCGGCAGAGGTCTCGAGGACGATCTCCAGGTGATCGCCCTCTTCCAGCGGCGCGGGGAGTCCGTCGAAGGAAATCGCGATCACGTCCGGTTCAAGCGCCAGCTCTGTACCGGGGGCGACCGGGATCGGGGGCAGTGGGTCCGCCACCATGGTACCATCCGCCATGCGGAAGCCCACAAGCTGACCGTTCACGCCGTCCTCAGTCCGGGCCGAGATGATCTCAACAGGCGCGTCGCCCTCGTTGTGGAGTTCCATGTAAAGCAGCGCGTGATCGTGGGTCGTCGCGTTGGTCCACGGGTGCAGGACCTCAAGCCCGCCAACCTCGAAGAGGTGGGTTTCCTCTGCGGCAAGCGGCGTGGTCAGAAGCGCGGTGGCTAGAAGAAGGTGTTTCATGCGCGTAGGGACTCCACGATTGGGCGGGCAAGAACGATGACCGCGGGGATGAGCGACAAAACGGACGTGGCCGACAGGAAGGCCAGTGCCAGGGTGATCTCGGGCCAGCCGATACCGGCGGTCACGAGGATGTCGGTGCGCGCCGTCACTACCTGCGACAGGACCGATGCGGCGCCAAGGCCGAAGACAAGGCCCAGGACCGTGCCTGCCATCAGCAGTGCGACGCCATAGCCCCAGACAACGGCCATGACGAAGCGGCGGGGCGCGCCGAGCGCGCGCAGCATCGCCAGTTGCCGCTGGAACAGGCGCGACAGGATGAACAGCCCCAACAGGACCGATGCCGCGACAAGCACCTGCGTCACCACGGACATGACCGACATGGCCTGCCGGACGTCGCCCATGACGCGATAGAGGTTGGAGAGCACGGTGCCGGGGAAGAAGGCCATCATCTCGCCCTTGCGGGTGAATTCGGAGCGCAGGGCATAGTTGGCCCACAGTTCCTTGGCGCGGACGATCACCGCCGGTGTGCCGGGAAAGAGCGCCGGATCGAAGGGCGGGCCGATGCGGTCCCCCTCGTCGAAGGCGTGCCCGTTGGCAAGGCCGTGCACTTCCCAGACGGTTTCGACCGGGATCAGCACGGCGCGGTCCCAGGGGGAACCCGTCCGGGGCAGAAGGCCGACCACCTCGATCTCGAACCCTTCATGCGCCTCGTCGTCGGCAGAGGCGCCGTGCCCGTGTTGCGGGGTAAAGCTGTCGCCGACCTTAAGCCCGGCGGCGGCACCCACCACGGCCTCTCCGCTTTTCCGGAAAAGCCGGCCCTCGATCCGGTCGTCCGACAGGTAGGTGACGAAGTCCGCGATGGTCCCGACAACCGGCGCGCCGTTATAGCTGTCGCCAAAGGCGATGGGGGCGGCGATCTTCACCTGCGGGTGATTGGCGATCAGGTCGTAGGCGGCGCCGTCCAGAAGCGGCACGTCGCTGGCCTGCAGGTAGACGGCGGCCATCATCATTGTCAGCTCGGACCCGGGCGCGCTGACCGCACAATTCGCACCCGCCGCCAACCGCCCGGGCATCCTGAGCCGCGCAAGGGACCGTCTGTCCCGGCTGGCCGTCCCCTCTGGCGCGCGCACGGTAGAGAGCTTCTCGGGCGGGGAACGGCAGCGGGTTGCGGTCGCGCGGGCGCTGGCCTCTGCCGACAGTTCCTCGAACAGCAGGAAGTCCTGAAAGATCATGCCCATCTGCGCGGCGCGGAACGCCGTGCGGCGCTCCGGCGACAGGCTGGCGATGTCAGTTTCGCCCCACTGCACGCGGCCCTTCGCATCAAGCAGACCGCTCAACGCGTTCAGGAATGTCGACTTGCCGGCGCCCGATGGCCCGCGCACGCCCAGAAGGCCGCCCGCGGGCAGGTCAAGCGCGGGGAGCGTCAGCAGAAGCCGCCCCCGGCGAGAGGCGACAGTCAGGTCACGGACGTGCAGGGCGAGACCCATGTCAGGCGCGCTCGTAGGTGGCGTTCGTCAGGCGGGCCATGCTCAGGAAGCCGGTGTCGGGGTCCTTGTAGGCCCCGAGGGTCAGGTCGCCGCGCACGGCGAGCTTCACGTTGAAGGGTTCGACGTCGACGATCCGCTTCGTGTAGATCGCGAGGATGTCGTCGGGCCACTCGGCCTCCGTCTCGCAGAAGGGGCAGACGGCCATCGGGCGTTTCGTCAGCACGAAAAAGCGCGACTCCGCCTTCAGCGGCGGGGCCATGAACCCTTCGAACAGGATGCGGCTGCCGGAGGCGTCCTGTGCAAACGAAGAGAAATCGCCGTTCTTCTCGTAGAGTTCGCGGATCTTGGCGGGCCCGTCGGCGGCCCGGGCGAGCGTCGGCAGAAGGAAAGGCGCGGCGAGAACGGTTGTCAGGGCGGTGCGGCGGTCCATGGTCCGTCTCCTTGGTCTGGTCTGTCTAACGTGTCCCACATATCATGTCGGACGAACAGGGCCGCCCCGGAACAGGGCGGCCCCTCTCAGCCTGCGCGGCCGTTTATTCTGCGTCCACCGCGTGTTTCATCACGTGGAAGATCACGTTCTGCTCGATGGTGGAGTCGAGCAGATGCGACCACGGGCCCTTGGCGTAGACCGACACGTCCTCGCCCGAATGGGTTTCCGAGGACATGGGGATCAGTGCCTGCTGGACGTAGTCGATGTCGGTGGCCTCTTCCTGGGTCAGATCGCCGCGCGAGCCGGTCCAGTCGTTGCTGCCGTCGGTCGGTTCCTTCAGCACGGAACCGGCGCCGTTCAGGTAACCCAGCACGGTGTAGGGCTTGCCGTCGGCGGCGGTCAGCGGGGTGCCGTCGTTGGCCTCGCCTTCCTTCGACACGCCCATGCACAGGCCGAGGATGTCGGAGCCGCGGCCGCAGTAGCCGTTGAACGCGATGGCGTGTTCGTGGTCGGCGGTGACGATGATCAGCGTGTCGGCGTCATCGGTCATCTCGTCGGCCAGCGCCACGGCCTCGGCAAAGGCTACGCCGTCGGACAGGGTGCGGTAGGCGTTGCCGTCGTGGTTCGCGTGGTCGACGCGGCCCGCCTCGACCTCGAGGTAATAGCCGTTCTCGTTCTGCGACAGGAACTCGATGGACTTGCGGGTCATGTCGGCAAGCGAGGGTTCGTCCTCGTCGGCGCGGTCGGCCTCGTATTCCATGTGGCTGTCGTTGAACAGCGCGAGGATCGGCGCGTCCATGGTCAGCGCCTCGAAGCCGGCGGTGTCTTCGGCGAACTGCGCGCCCAGGCCGGTGGCCCGGTCGATCAGGTTCACGCCATCGGTGCGGCGGCCCTTGGACTGGCCGTTGGTCTCGCCTTCCGGCAGGAAGAAGCGGCCGCCGCCGCCCATTGCCATGTCGATCACGCCCGCTTCCATCTGGTCGATCAGCTGGGTCGCGATGTCCTTGGAACCTGCACAGTCGCCCTCGATCTCGCCTTCCCAGTTGCGGTTGGCGGTCTTGGCGTAGACGGCCGCCGGGGTGGCGTGCGTGATGCGCGCGGTCGAGACGATGCCGACCGACTTGTCCATGCCCGAGACGATCTCGGCAAAGGTGGTCAGGCGGTTGCCTTCCTCGGTGGTGCAATCGTCGTGGATCGCGTTCTCACCGAGGTTGATGAGGTTGAAGCGCTGCTTGACGCCGGTGTTCAGCGCGCCCGCGGTCGGGGCGGAGTCTGGGGTCTGGGCGTTGATGTTGTAGGTCTTGACCAGCGCCGAGTACCACTCGGGCGTCTCGTAAGGGAGGACGTTCTCTTCGCCCAGCATGCCCTTTTGCTGGCCGTCGAACAGGCGCACGGCGTAGTTGGTGCCGACACCGTTGCCGTCTGCGACAAAGACGATGACGTTCTTGGCGCGGCCGGTGTTGGGCTGGCGGGCCAGCATCGCTTCGATGTGCGACTGACCGGCGGTGTACCAGTCGGAACCGGCCTGCGGCAGGTCCATGGCATGGCTTTCGGCAAATGCGGAGGTGGCGGCCAGAATGGCGGCCATCGACACGAGGGTCTTTTTCATCGGGTTGCTCCCAGTTGGCATTCTACAGCCTGCCGATAGGGCCGCGAGGTCTCGGCAGTGTGACACCCTCGTAACGGATTCATGAAACGCAATCATTCCGCAGTCCTGCCCCACCTTGGACGCATTGGACTGCGAGAAGATGATCGGAGCCGTTCCAACCTCGATGCGCATGTTATCTCATCGCGTAGCCGCAATGTTATTCAGTAACGTTTCGTTGTCAACGGGAATTTTTGGAACGTTCTGCGGGGTTTAGAGGAAGACGGCGTCGAAGGCGGCGACGATCTCTGCCCCGTGCTTGCCGATGTCCTCGGCGGTCCTGCCCGGTTTGAAAAGCTGCGAACCTATGCCGAAGCCGGACACGCCCGCAGCGTGCCAGTCGGCGAAGTCGTCCGGCCCGACGCCGCCCACGGCAAACGTCTCGGTCCCCGCAGGCAGCACGGCTTTCAATGCAGACAACCCATCAGGGCCAAGCTTGGACGCGGGGAAGAACTTCAGCCCGTCGGCCCCGTTGCGCAGGGCGGTGAACGCCTCTGTCGCGGTGAACACACCGGGGTAGGAGGCCATGCCAGCCTGCTTGGTTGCCACGATCACGCGCGGGTTGCAGTCCGGCGACACGACCATGCCCGCGCCGATGTCCTTCAGCCGCAGCACATCGGCCGGGTCCAGAACGGTGCCCGCGCCGATCAGCGCGCGATCCCCTGCACAGCGGACCATGCGCGCGATGCTGTCGAACGGCTCCGGCGAATTGAGCGGCACCTCGATGCGGGTGATCCCGGCGGCAATCAGCGCTTCGGTCACGGGCTCCGCCTCCGACGGCGTGAGGCCCCGGAGGATGGCGATGATGTTCCGCATCAGGCGGTTCCTTTTCTGTAGGCCGCAGTCAGGCCGGCCAGTGTCACGCCTTCGACGGACACGGTGCGCACCATGGCCGACTGTGCCGCAAGCGCGCTGCGATAGATCTCTGCCAGTGCGTTTTCGCCAAGGATGACGACCTGCTGCCCCAGCCAGTAGGGCCGGGCGCCCGCAAGTTCGAGGCCGATCAGCAGGCCCGACAGCCGGGCGCGGGCAGCGCCGGGTCCATCGCCGGACAGAAGGCTCCCGGCGCGGATGGCAAAGAGGTCCGCCGCGACCGTCGCAGGGCGGCCCATCGCCTGATCGACGGCTTCGAGGAAGGTGTCCTGTTCCCAGCCATCGCCGACCGAGAAGCGCAGGACCGACTGCTTCGACAGAAGGTCGAACATCTCGCCGGTCATGAAGGTCCGGAAGGAAACGACCTCTGCCGCGCTGACATGCACCCACTTGGTATGCGTGCCCGGAAGGCAGAGGACGCCGTCAAAGCCGGACTCGGCAGCAAGAAAACCGCCGATCTGGGTCTCTTCGCCCCGCATGACATCGGGTGGGGCGGACTGGCTCATCCCCGGCAGGATGCGCACGCGCAGGCGGGGATCGGAGGTGGGGACAGGGATACCTTCGGACGGGATCGCGCAGGGCACCGATGCGTAGGGTGCTTCCTTCCAGCCCTGCCGCGCCCCGGCCATGCCGCAGATGATCACATCGGTCGGGCCGGTCAGGCTGTCGCCCAGAAGCTCCAGAAGCACGGCTTCGTAACCGTCCGGGGACAGTTTCGACATGCCGCGCGGGTCGTCGATCCGGCGCACGGGGGCGTCGCCCTGCATCATCCAGAGGCGCAGGTGCGACGTGCCCCAGTCGGCGGCAATCCAGTCCGGAGCGCTCATGTCAGACGCGTCAGGACTTGCAGCGCGTTTCGGCGTCCTCGACCGCGGCAGTGAAGCCCAGCAGGGAGAAGGTGTCCTTCGTGGTGGTCCCGCGCGAGGAAACGGCGGTCAGCACGGCACTGGAGCCCCGCTTCATCGCGGTGACCAGCTTGGCGTCGTCCTGCGGCGTGGCGGGCCATGCCCACTCGCCCTCGGTGTACATCTCGAGCTCGGTGCCATCGACCGTGACGTTCACGGTCGAGCCCGGTGCAAACGGGTAGCCGCCGGTAAAGGCCACCTGGCCGTTGACGCCCGCCTCGGGGCGGAAGAACACCATCAGGAGGATCTCGCCCCGGGTCACGGCGACCACGCGGCCATCCTTGGTGTTCACACTTTCCTTGTACGTGGTGACAGCCCAGCATTCGCGCGGGTTCTGACCCTCGAACACCGACCAGTCGGTCATCGCGTCGACCCGGTTAGTGCTGCTTTCCTGCGCCTGTGCAAAGGTCGCGCCCAACATCATCGCCACGGCGCCAACCATGCGACCAAGAGTAGAATTCATTCCTGCAGCCTCCAGCTGTCCATGCCTCTGACCGTCCGCGTTCCCGGCCCTGTCCCGACCATTGTGGTCCGCGGCGGTGTTTTCTCTCGACGGCAGGACTTTAGCCTGAAAAAAGCAAAATGCGAAAGCCCCGTTGGCAGAAAGTCGCTCAGGCGAAAGGAGGTCGGAATGGCAGCTCGGATGATGGTGGAAGTCTGGCGCGGACCGCTGGCAGAAAGCGTGCATGCAGGCCATGCTGTGGTCTGCGACGGCACCGGCGAAATCGTCGAGGTCTGGGGCGATCCCGAAGCCGTGATCCTGCCGCGCAGTTCGGGCAAGATGATCCAGGCCCTGCCGCTTGTCGCCTCGGGCGCGGCGGACGCATTTTCCCTGTCGACCGAACGGCTTGCGCTGTCCTGCGCGTCCCACGAAGGGGCGCCCGTTCACAATGCCGCGGTGCGCGAATGGCTGGCGGATATCGGCCGCTCGGAGGGTGATCTGATCTGCGGGCCGCAGCCCTCCCGCGACAAGGACCTGTGGCTTGGCATGATCCGCGACGGCCAGGAGCCGGGCCGGGTTCTCAACAACTGCTCGGGCAAGCACACCGGCTTCCTGACGCTGACCCGTCACCTCGGCGCAGGGGCGGGCTATTGCGACCCCGATCACCCGGTGCAGAGGGCCTGCCTTTCGGCCTTCGAGGAAGTCACCGAAATGGAATCCCCCGGCTTCGGAATCGACGGCTGTTCCGCGCCGAACTTCGCCACCTCCATGTCAGGCATGGCCCGGGCGATGGCCTTCTACGCGACGGCCAGCCAGCGGGGCGACCTTCTGTCACGCTCCGCGGCCCGGCTGGTGGAGGCGATGATCGCGCACCCGCTGCTGGTCGCGGGCGAAGGCCGCGCCTGCACGCTGATGATGCAGGCCGCGAAAGAGCCGGTGGCGATCAAGACCGGCGCCGAAGGCTACTTCATCGCCATCCTGCCGGAGCGCGGGCTTGGCATCTCGCTGAAGATCGCGGACGGGGCCACGCGTGCCTCCGAATGCGCCATGGCGGCGATCCTCGTCCGCCTGGGGGTGTTGAGTGCGGAGCACCCCGATGTGAAGCGCTTCCTCAACCCCGAGATCCGCAACTGGGACGGGCGCGTCACCGGTTGGGTCCGCCCCGCCCCCGGCGTCTTCTAGCGTCTAGGCAAAGTCGGACCGGGCGTAGCCCTGCAGGAACAGCAGGGCCGTCAGGTCGCCATGGTTGATCCTCAGGTCACATTGCGCCTGCACGCTGGGCTTGGCGTGCAGCGCGACGCCCATGCCTGCCCGGTTCAGCATCCCGAGATCGTTGGCCCCGTCGCCCACCGCGACGACATCGGCCTCCGTGATGCCGAGCCGCGCGGTGATCTGTTCCAGTGCCTCGATCTTGGCCTCGCGGCCGAGGATCGGACGCCCGACCTCACCCGTCAGCTGGCCCGCGTCGATCAGCAGGGTGTTGGCCCGGTTCTCGTCGAAGCCCAGAAGCGCCGAAACGCGCGCGGTGAAGGCGGTGAAACCGCCCGACACCAGCGCCGCATGTCCGCTCGCGGCGTGCATCGTGTCGATCAGGGTCTGGCCGCCCGGCATCAGCGTGATGCGTTCGGCCACGACCTTGTCGATGACGCTTTCCGGCAGACCCTTCAGCAGCGCGACACGTTCGATCAGCGCGCCTTCGAAGTCCAGTTCCCCGTTCATCGCCCGCGCCGTGATGTCCTTCACATGCGCGCCGACGCCCGCCTCTTCGGCCAGTTCGTCGATGCACTCCTGCTGGATCATCGTGCTGTCCATGTCGGCCAGCAGCATCTTCTTGCGGCGGTTCTCGGCGGGGACGAGGTTCAGATCTGCCTGTGTCGCGATGCTGTCGCGCACCTCGTCGAAATTGCCGGGCTTCACCTCCAGCGGAAATTCGGCTGCTTCGTCCGGAGAAAGCCAGGTCGCGGTGCCGCCCCCGAAGGCGTTGCGCAGGCTGTCCACAAGGGCCGCGTCCAGCGTGCCCGGTTTCGCGATGAGCGAGGCGATAAGCATGAGGGTCCCCCGACAAGGAATGTCGCGCGCTTTAAGCACGCCGTTGCGGGAAGGACCAGACGCCGGGGCGGTGTTCAGCCTTTCGACTTCACCGCCTGCAGCAGCATCTCCATCGCCATGCGGGCGCCGCGGGCGTCCTGAAAGGCGATGCCCGCGCCGCTGGGCTCCCACAGGGATCGGGCGTCCTCGCCGCTGGCCAGCATGTCCTCCAGCAATCCGCGCAGGACCGGGCGTTCGTCCGGCGCGATGCCGGAGACCGCTTCGTCCACCGCGTCCTCGAACCGCTCGAAGCGGTCGAAGATCTGGTGCGACAGCGCCTTGCCGACCTGCGTCCAGACCGCGGACTGTGTCGGTGTCATCTCCATCAGATCACCCCTGCGGACGGCGGGCATCCACCTGCCACGGGCGCGCCGGCGGGTAGGGCGGGGCTTTGCGCCGCCGCCCCAGCCAGACAGGCAGCCTCAGGAAATGAACTTCTTGTAGGCCGCTTCATCCATCATGTCCTCCAGCTCGGACAGGTCCTCGACCTTGAGCTTGAAGAACCAGGCGTCCCCTTCGGGGTCCTCGTTCACCTTGCCCGGGTCCTCGACGATCGCCTCGTTGACCTCCACGATCTCGCCGTCCAGCGGCGCGAGGATGTCCGACGCCGCTTTCACGGATTCAATGACCACGACCTCGTCGTCCTTCGAAACCTCACGCCCGACATCGGGCAGTTCGACAAAGACCACGTCGCCCAGTTGCTCGGCGGCGTGCGCCGTGATGCCGACGACAACGAGGTCGCCTTCGACTTCGAGCCATTCATGCTCTTCGGTGAATTTCATGTGTCGTCTCCTGTCCGTTCACCGTTTGAATCCTGCCGGAACGAAAGGCAGCGCGGCGACGTCGACCGCCATCCGCTTGCCCCGTACCTCGCCCCACAGCCGCGTTCCCTCGCCTGCGAAGTCCGTCGCGACGTAGCCCATTGCCACCGGCCCGCCAACCGTCGGACCGAACCCGCCGGAGGTCACCTCGCCGATTTGCGTGCCGCCGGTCTCCGCGTCGAAGAGCGGCACGCCCGACCGCATCGGCGCCCGGCCCTCGGGCCGCAGGCCGACGCGCTTGCGCTTCACGCCGTCGGCAAGCTGGCCAAGGATGTAATCCGCCCCCTCGAAGCCGCCCTCCGTCTTGCGGCGCTTGCCCATGGCCCATGTCAGACCGGCCTCGACCGGCGTCGTCCTCTCGTCGATGTCCTGGCCATAAAGGCACAGCCCGGCCTCGAGCCGCAACGAATCCCGTGCGCCGAGGCCGATGGGCTCGACCCGCGGGTCCTGCAGCAGTGCCTTCACGAAGGCCTCTGCCGATTGATTGGGCAGCGAGATCTCGAACCCGTCCTCGCCGGTGTAGCCCGAACGCGACACCCAGCATTCCGCGCCGCCAAGGGGCAGCGTTGCCACGTCCATGAACTTCATGTCGCGGACGGCGGGGTGATGCTCGGCCAGGACGTCCTCCGCAGCCGGGCCCTGCAGCGCGATCAGCGCGCGGTTTTCCAGCAGCTTCACGCGGATGCCTTCCGGCTCCAGCGCGGCGCGCATCAGGGTGAGGTCGGTGTCCTTGCAGGCGGCGTTGACCACCACGAACAGGTGATCCTCGCGCCGGGCGATCATCAGGTCGTCGACGATCCCGCCGTCGGCGTTGGTGAGATAACCGTACTTCTGACGGTCCTCGGGCAGGTTCGCGATGTCCACCGGCACGATCTTTTCCAGCGCCTCGTCCAGCCCGGGTCCGCGCAGCACGACCTGGCCCATGTGGGACACGTCGAACAGGCCGGCGGCGGCGCGGGTGTGAAGGTGTTCCTTCATGACGCCAAGGCCGTATTGCACCGGCATCTCGTACCCGGCGAAGGGCACCATCTTGGCGCCCAGCGAACGGTGCAGCCCGTTCAGCACGGTTTCCTTCAGGCCGTCCTCGTCGTCATCATGGTCGTGGCTATGGTCGTGGGCCATGCGCGCTCCTCTAGGTCGTTCCCGGGGCCGCATCGCGCCGGGACAGGTCTGGCGCGCCCCTCGGCACGCCGCGTCTGCCCCCTCTGTCCCGTCGCCTGAGATCGTTATCCCTTCGGCGGACGCGTGACGCGCCACTCTCCAGAGTCTTCTTTCCCCCGACGGTCCTTGGGCCTGAGCGTTTCCGGGGCGGTTGCGCCTTCGGCACCGGCGCTTGCCGGTTCTCCCGTCTGGATTTTCCGGACGCTAGTGGATGCCTTCGGCGATGACAAGCGCGCTGTCGGCCCCTTTGGCCCGCGCCGCAACCGACGCCCGGCCAGAGCATTTCGCCTGCGGTGCGATGATGTCCAGAAGCGGAACATTGTCGCACACCAGCGTGTCCAGCGTGATCGGATCGAGCGTTTCGTAGAAGGAGTTCGCGGCCTTGGTCAGCAGGTCGCGCAGCCGGCAGGCCTCTGTCAGCGGGCAGGTGTTGTCCACGTCGGCAAAGCACTCGGCCAGCGGAACCGGCTGCTCGAGATGGCGGAAGACGTCGCCGATGACGATCTCGCTGGCCGGGCGTGCCAGTTCCAGCCCGCCGTTGCGGCCGCGCTGGGTGTGAAGGAAGCCAAGCTGGGCAAGCTGGTTGATGACCTGTGCAAGGTGGTTTTCCGAGGCGTTGCAGACCTGCGCGATCTCGTGCTTGGTCACCAGTCGTCCGGTGTGCGCCGCGCAATACATCAGGACGCGCATGGCGATGTTGGTTCTCTTGGTGACTCGCACGGACGGCCCTCCGATCCCTTTGTTGCGCGGTCTGTATGGCATCTCGCGGGGGACAAGCGTTTGACATGCATCAATTTGGCCAAATAAATGCCGTCTATGAGAAGCATGTTTTTCTTCGGTTACGGCTCGCTGGTGAACGCGGCCACCCATGCGCACGCGCCCTGCCTGCCCGCAACGGTGCGCGGCTGGCGGCGGACCTGGGTGGCGACGCCGCAGCGCGCCTTGTGCTACCTGAGCGTGGTGCGCGATCCTGCCAGTCAGGTCGAAGGGGCGATTGCCCCGGTGCCCGATGGCGACTGGGCCGCGCTCGACCTGCGCGAGGCGGCCTATGCCCGCCACGACGCCACGGCGGACGTGACCCATGACAGCGAGGCCGGGCAGATCGCGATATACTCCGTCCCGCCGGAACACAGCGGCGCCCCCGGTCCTGAGAACGCGATCCTGCTCAGCTACCTCGACACGGTGATCGGCGGGTTCCTTCACCTGCACGGGCGTGCCGGGGCGGAAGCGTTCTTTGCCACCACCTCCGGCTGGGAGGCGGCGGTGCTGAACGACCGTGCCGCGCCCCGCTATCCGCGCAGCATCGCCCCCACGCATGAGGTTCTGGACCTTATCGACGAGTCGCTGTCCTCTCTGGGCAGCCGGATCGTGACGGCGGAGTAGCTGCGGCGACCGGCTGACCGCCTCAGGCAAAGCTGCCGTGGCAGAACCAGCCGGACGACAGCGTCCCGCCGTGGGCGTAGAACAGCCACAGCCGGTCGCCCCGGTCGGTCTCCACCTGCCAGTAGTCGCGATGGCCGGAGCGCCAGGCCGGATCGTCGAACCACCATTCCGGCGCGATGCGTTCCGGGCCGATTTGCCCCGTCGCCTGCCAGTCCCGCCCGCGCCAGCGGAACCGGCCGGGCAGGCGCGGCGTGTCGGGTGCGTGGACCGGCTCCGGATGCCAGAGCATCAGCGGACGCGGGCGCGGCGGCGGCTGCCAGTCGCGGGAGGGATCTGTCCAGGCGGCGGGCACCACCTTCGAGCCCTTCTCGGGGATGTGGCTGTCGGCGGGATGGCGGCGGGTGACGGCCTCCATCCCCAGCCGGGCGCCGAGGCGGCCTATCAGGTCCTCCAGCGCGGCGCCCCTGTCGCGGCGGCGGGCGCCGAGGGCCGCCGCCTCTGCATGGCCGGCGGTGATGCGGGCGTGCAGCGGTTCCGTCACCAGGGCCTCCAGCCGCAGCATGTCGATGCCGGGGCCCGCGTCCATCCCGGGGATCTTCAGCTTCATCAGCGGCACCAGCCGGTGTGCCTGATCCGCGGCGCGGGCGGCGGTCACCGTCTGCCAGATCATCTCGTGATCGCAGCGGTGGATTTCCATCCGCAGGGTGCGGACGCCGCGCCCGGCGTTCTTCAGCCGGGCGCACAGGCGCTCCGTCATGCGGGCAAAGGCCTCTGCCACGTCGTCCTCCAGCCCGATGGGATCGGGGAAGGACATGCGCACGGCAAAGCGTTCCGGCGCGGCCTTCGGAGAGACCGGCTCCGGCGCGCTGCCCATGGCCTGATCCAGCCGTTCGACCAGCCCGCGCCCGAAGCGCCGCGCCAGGCCGGCGCGTGGCTGACCGAGGATGTCGCCCACCTGCCGCAGGCCCAGCCGCGTGAGTTGTTCGACCGTCTGCGGCGGCAGGCGCAGGGCGCTGATCGGCAGGGCGGACAGCGCCCCCCACGCGGCACCGGGGGCGGCGATGCGCGTGGCCACAGGACCGTCGGCCGGGACATCGGAGATCGCCCGGCGCTTGCCGGCCCGGGCGCGGGTGGCGGGGGCCTCCTGGTCGATGGCGTCGCCGGAGCGGGCGGTGCTGCGCCCCCCTTCGGCGAACCGCGCCAGCGCCCAGGCCGCCCCCAGCGTGTCGGCAAGCCCGAGCCGCACCGTCAGGCCAAGGTCGGCACAGTCGCGCGCGACCTGATCGCACAGCTGCCGCTCTCCACCGAAGAGATGCGCGCAGCCGGTCAGGTCGATCACCAGCGCGTCGGGCGGCTCTGCCGCGACCCATGGCGAGAACTTGCCCGCCCAGCGGTGCAGCGCGTCGAGGAACCCCTGCTCGCGGTGCGCCATCGCGGGGCGGGTCAGCAGCGTCGCGCAGAGCGCATGGGCATCTCGCAGGGACTGCCCGCGGGACAGCCCCGCGGCCGTGGCCTCGACAGAGAGCGCGGCCAGCGTCTGGGCGTTGCCGTCAGAGGCGACGGTGGCAAAGGGTTGCCCGGCAAGATGCGGCTCCGCCCGCAGCCAGCGTTCGGCGCCGAGGCGGGGAAACCAGAGCGAGAGGATACGGCGTTTGGACATGAGGCAGCAGCGTTGTTCTTCATTTGTTCTATAGGGGGCGGGCCGGGGAGTCGAGTCCGGCGGGCTGCGGGTGCTTGGGCGGAAAACGGCGCAACGCGGACTGCAACAGGCCGTGGTTGTTGGAAAATCCGGCATGCCGACCGATGTTTGGATGGAAGGCGGAGTGAACTCCGCCCTACGACATGGTGTGCGTGCGGTTACGGAAACACGACGTCCCGCCCGCCGGAAGGAGCAAGCTCATGCGACAGGCATGGATACTGACATTGGTGATTCCCGCGCTGGCGGCCTGCGAGCCGGTTACGGACCCGCGCGGCCCTGCGCCCACCTGCGCCGCAGGACAATTCGCCGGCATCGTGGGGCAACCGGTCGCCGCGGCCGCCGCCGTACCCGACCCGAAACGGATCATCCGCCCCGGCGACATGGTGACGGAGGACTACAGGTCGAACCGCACGAACGTGTACCTCGACGGGCAGGACGTCATCACCGAGCTGAAGTGCGGCTGACCTGACGCGTCAGCCCCGGTGTGCCGAAACGCGCGGCGCGTCCGCCTCCGGTTCTTCGGTTAGGCGGCGCAGGGCGGCGCGCAGTTCGCCGGTGTCCTCGCCGGAGCGGATGAGGTCTTCCAGTTCCTTCCGAAGCCGCAGGTCGCAGCTTCGGACGGAATGGCGGAGCGCATCGACAAGCTGCCGCTCGTCCGTCGTATCCGCCGCCTGGGTCCGCGCCCTGAGCGAGGTGTCGAGCGCCTTCAAGGCGGTCAGCGCCTCCCTCCGCCGGGCGATGCGGCGCGCGCGGATGGCCGCGGGATCGCGGCTGTCCGACAGGAGAAGCGCCAGATACCCGCCTTCCACCGCGCCGTCGCAATGGGTGACAATTGCCTCGCGCAGCAGGTCGGGGCGTTCGACCGCCCGCAGCCGCGCTACCAGTTGCGCGGTTTCCGGAGACAGGAAGGCGTCGGGCAGGGTCGGGGCGGTCATGGGAATGGGAACCTCTCTCCGCAGGGTCCGCCCGAGACTGGCGGCGAGTTCCGAAGATTCGGTTAAAATTCTGCAAGCGGGCCGCACGCGGCCGGAAGCATCCTCCGGCGCAGGACTGTCGGGTTGCGGCGTCAAGTGGTTTGGCGCAGTGTCCGCGCAAATCAGTGTGTCTTAAGGAGAGATGACGATGCGGACAAAAGCGGCGGTGGCGCTGGAAGCGGGCAAACCCCTGGAGGTCATGGAAGTGAACCTCGAAGGTCCGAAGGCGGGCGAGGTCCTGGTCGAGATCAAGGCGACGGGCATCTGCCACACGGACGAATTCACCCTGTCGGGTGCCGATCCGGAGGGGCTGTTCCCCGCCATCCTCGGCCATGAAGGCGCGGGTGTGGTGCTCGAGGTGGGACCGGGCGTGACCTCGCTGAAGCCGGGCGATCACGTGATCCCGCTCTACACCCCCGAATGCCGCCAATGCGAATACTGTCTCAACCCCAAGACCAACCTCTGCCAGGCCATCCGGACCACGCAGGGGCAGGGCCTGATGCCGGACGGCACCTCGCGCTTTTCGATGCTCGATGGTACGCCGATCCTGCACTACATGGGCTGTTCGACCTTCTCGAACCACACCGTCCTGCCGGAAATCGCGCTGGCAAAGATCAACCCGGACGCGCCTTTCGACAAGGTCTGCTACATCGGCTGCGGCGTGACCACCGGCATCGGCGCGGTCATCAACACCGCCAAGGTGGAGATCGGGTCGCGCGCAATCGTCTTCGGCCTGGGCGGGATCGGCCTGAACGTGATCCAGGGCCTGCGGCTGGCGGGCGCGGACCAGATCGTCGGCGTGGACCTGAACCCCGACAAGGTCGAGATGGCGACGCGTTTCGGCATGACCGATTTCGTCAACCCGAAGGACGTGGAGGGCGACCTCGTTCCCTACCTCGTGGACCTGACCAAGGGCGGTGCGGATTACACCTTCGACGCGACGGGCAACGTGGGCGTGATGCGCACCGCGCTGGAAGCGGCGCACAAGGGCTGGGGTGAATCGATCATCATCGGCGTGGCGCCGGCCGGGGCCGAAATCAGCACCCGTCCCTTCCAGCTTGTCACCGGGCGGGTCTGGAAAGGCACCGCGTTCGGCGGTGCGCGCGGGCGCACGGATGTTCCGAAGATCGTCGACTGGTACATGCAGGGCAAGATCGAGATCGATCCGATGATCACCCACACGCTGACCCTCGACGAGATCAACAAGGGCTTCGACCTGATGCACGCGGGCGAGTCGATCCGCTCGGTCGTGGTCTACTGACAAGGCCGGGCCCGCGCCGCTCTTGCGCGGGCCCGATCAACCGGCGGCGGCCCATGGTCACGCCTTCCGGGCGTGGCGGTCTGCCTGCCGCCCCTCGTTCCAGCCCACGAAAACGGAGCCAGCCCCATGAAAGCGGTCCTCTTCGAGAAATTCCGTGAAGCCCCGAAGGTCGTGACGGTCAGCGACCCGACGCCCGATCCGCACGGCGTCGTCATCAAGGTCGAGGCGACCGGAGTCTGCCGCTCTGACTGGCATGGCTGGATGGGGCACGACAGCGACATCCATCTGCCGCATGTGCCGGGGCACGAACTGGCCGGCATCGTCGAGGCGGTGGGCAAGGACGTGGTCAACTGGAAGCGCGGCGACCGCGTGACCGTCCCGTTCATCTCGGGCTGCGGGTCCTGCCCTGAGTGCCACGCCGGACACCAGCAGGTGTGCCTTGCACAGGAGCAGCCCGGCTTCACCTACTGGGGGTCGTTCGCGGAGTACGTGATGGTCCACAAGGCGGACCTGAACCTCGTGGCCCTTCCGGAAAGCATGGATTTCGCGACTGCTGCCAGCCTGGGCTGCCGGTTCGCCACGTCGTTCCGCGCTGTCGTGGACCAGGGTAAGGCCTCGGCGGGCCAGTGGGTTGCGGTGCACGGCTGCGGCGGTGTCGGGCTGTCTGCGGTGATGATCGCCAATGCGGTGGGCGCCAACGTCATCGCCATCGACATCGACGACCGGAAGCTGGCTCTGGCAAAGGAACTGGGCGCGGTGGCCACGATCAACGGCGCAACGGGCGACGTGCCCGAAGCGGTGATCGACCTGACCCGCGGTGGCGCGCATGTCTCGCTGGACGCGCTGGGGCATCCGGTGACCTGCTTCAACTCGATCCAGAACCTGAAACCGCGCGGCAAGCACGTGCAGGTCGGCCTCATGCTGGGCGAGCACACGACACCGCAGGTCCCCATGGCGAAGGTCATCGGCAAGGAGCTGGAGATCCTCGGCTCGCACGGGATGCAGGCCCACCGCTATGGCGTGATGCGGGACATGATCACCTCCGGCAAGCTCGATCCGTCGCGCCTTGTCGGTGATCGGATCAGTCTGGAGGATGCGCCGGCGGCCCTGATGAACATGGACAGGTTCCAGTCCATCGGCGCGACGGTGATCACCTCTTTCTGACGCATCAGCGGCCGGGACGTGCTGGCTACTGGTCGTTCTTGCCGCGGATCGTCTTCAGAAGGCTGGTCATCGCGCGGTTGGCGTCCGGTCCCATGTCCTTTGGCAGGGGCAGGGCCGGGATGAAACGGATCGGGTCGCCGCGCTGGGGGGCCTGCCCCACATGATGGATGCCGGGCTTGCCCGCACCGGCGTAACCTTTCGGCGCCTCTGTCCGCTTCTTTATCCCGTCGCGCACGTCCTTGATGTTGGACAGCAGGCCCACGATGTCCGAGGCGAACCTGCCGTGCGCCGTGGCCGCGTCGTGCGAGTGGCCCATCTGCTTCGAACTGTAGAACACGAACCCGCCGACAAGTCCGCCGACATCGCCGTAGAGGTATTTTCCTTCGCCCAGTTGCCGCAGGATGCGCTGGCCGGGGCTTTCGGTGACGTACACCGGCTTGCCCTTCTTCGTGTAGTGCGAGGGCGTCGGGTTGTTCAGCTGCTGCTCGTCCGGCGGATTGGCGGCAGAGGACATGACCCGGATGGTCCGGGCATGTGCGCCGATCCCCATGTAGTAATCGAAGACGTCGGTGTTCACGGGCGTGCCTGCCGGATGGGCCTTCTGCAGCCGGATGATCGGAGACACGGATTTGCCCTCGACGAGCTCGACGGGCGCCCACTCGGCGAACACGGTAAAGATCACCTCGATCTCCTGCTTCGTGAAGGTGCCGGTCAGTTCCTTCAGGAAGACGGTCAGCGGCGCCTTGGTGAAGCCCTGCGCACGTTTGACCCGGTGGCGGAAGCTGGCGACGCGGATGGCGTGTGCCTGTGGCGAGAAGGACGGCTGGGGGGCGGCTTCGAGCGTGTTGAGCGGCTGATTCATGGCATGCTCCGTCTATCGGAGCGCGCGGGGCGCGTCAGGCCCCCCGCGGTATCCGGGGTGAACAGGGACGTGATGAAATCGGCTAAGGGAGCAAAGACCCGCCCGACCCGAAATCGGTCGCCGGCGCGGTCACCTATTACGTTGCGTCAGTCTGGGGTACGGGCATTTCCCGGTCAAGGTAGGGTTTTACCTACCCCAGTCGGGTGGGTCCGGCGACGGCACGTCTGGACCTTCCCGCAGACCCGGCGCATGGTGCGCGGTGATCCGGCGCTCGTCCTGGCGGACGCCCCGGTTGAAGATGGTCGGAGGCACTGGGGCACATGACGCTGGTCATGTTGGCGAATGGCCTGCTCATGATGGGCATGGCGGCGCTGATGGCGTTGATCGGGCTGGCATATCCCGAAACACGCGGGGTTTTCCTGGAGGCGGCGACGCTGGTGGGTTTCGTCGGCGGGCTGTCAACGCTCGCCGTCGCGAACCGGCCACGCGGCTTCCGGCGCATGCACTCCTTCCTTGTCACCGGCACGATCTGGATCACCGGCGCGACCATGGGCGCGATCCCGCTGTGGTTCTGGCAGATGGCCCCGGTGGACGCCTTCTTCGAATCGATGTCGGGGATCACCACCACCGGGTCGACGGTGATGACCGGGCTGGATTCCACCCCGCGCGGCATCCTCCTGTGGCGTGCCATCCTGCAATGGCTGGGCGGGATCGGGTTCATCGTCGCGGGCATCGCACTGCTGCCGATCCTGCGGGTCGGGGGGATGCAGCTCTTCAAGACCGAAAGCTCCGAAAAGGGCGACAAGGAAATGGCGACGGCGGCCCGCTTTGCCGGGACGACGCTCTGGGTCTATGCCGGGCTGACCGTGTCCTGTCTCGCGGTCTACCATGCTGGCGGAATGACCGCCTTCGAGGCGCTGGTGCACGCGCTGACGACGCTTTCGACCGGCGGCTACTCGACCTCCGACGCGTCCTTCGGCCAGTTCGAGCAGCCGTTCCTCGAATGGGCCGGGACGTTCTTCATGGCCGCCGGAGCGCTTCCCTTCGCGTGGTACATGAAGGGCATCGGCAAGGGCGATTTCCGCAGCGAGCAGGTGCGCGCCCTCGCAACCCTGTTCTTCGTCTCGATATTGCTGATCACGGCGTGGCGGGTCTGGACCTCGGGCGAGCCGGTGTTCGAGGTGCTGCGGCACGTGGCGTTCAGCGTTGTCTCCGTGGTGACGACGACGGGTTATGCCACGGTCGACTACACGACATGGGGGCCCTTCGCCGCGACGGCCTTCCTCGTGCTGACGGCGATGGGCGGGTGCAGCGGCTCGACCTCGGGCGGGGCCAAGATGATGCGGTGGCTGATCATGCTGCGCGTGCTGCGTATCCGGTTCCAGCGCGTGCGCCTGCCCCATTCGATGGATTCGCCGCGCTATCAGGGCCGGGTGATCGGCGACGATGTGGTGACCGGGGTGATGACCTTCTTCGTGCTCTACGCGATCACGGTCTTCGGCCTGGCCGTCGTGCTCGACCTTTACGAGCTGGACATGATGACCTCTTTCAGCGGCGCGCTGACGGCGGTGGCGAACGTCGGGCCGGGCATCGGCAGCCAGATCGGCCCCTCCGGCAACTTCGCCAACCTGCCCGAGGGCGCAAAGTGGTGGCTGTCTTTCGGCATGTACGCGGGTCGTCTCGAGATGATGACGGTCTACGTTCTGTTCACCCGTGTATTCTGGCGCGAGGTGGCCTGACGTATCGCGTCTGTGGGAAAGGGTGGACATGAGGAACAGGATCCGGGAGCTCTATGTCGGCGAAAGCACGCGTGCGCACCGGTTCCGCTACGCGTTGCTTGCCTTCGACATCGGCACCATCCTGTTCGTGATCGCCACCTCGTTTACCGAGCACGGGCCCTTTTTCGAAGCGATCGACGCGTTCTTTGGCGTGGTCATCCTGATTGAGTTCGGGATGCGGTTGTGGATTTCGACCAACCGCTGGCGGCTGATGACCCGGCTCACCACGCTGGCGGACCTCGTGGCCATCGTGTCCTTCCTTGCGCCGCTGGCGGGCGAGGGGCTGGGATTCCTTCGGGTGATGCGGACGCTCCGGCTCCTGCACACCTACCACCTTTCGGAACAGTTGAAGCGCGACTTCCCCTACTTCCGCCGCAACGGGGATATCGTCCTGGCTGTACTGAATCTCGGGGTCTTCATCTTCGTGATGACCGGGCTCGTCTACGCGACGCAGTACAACGTGAACCCGCAGATCCGGAACTACGCCGACGCCCTGTATTTCACTGTAACGGCGCTGACCACCACCGGGTTCGGGGACATCGTGTTGCAGGGGTCAGTGGGGCGGCTGATCTCGGTCGTCGTCATGCTTTTCGGCATCACCCTGTTCCTGCGGCTGGTGCAGGTGCTGTTCCGCCCCAACAAGGTGCGGTGCGAGTGCGAGGAATGCGGGCTGGTCCTTCACGATGCCGACGCGGTCCACTGCAAGCACTGCGGGACCGTGATGCACATCAGGACCGAAGGGCAGTCCTGAGACGGGCCAGTCCCGGCAGGCTGAACGCTTGACGACGGGTCCGCGGTCAGCCAGCAGACGGGCAGGGCGGTCCGGACGGAGGGGAACGGCGTGCAGATCCGAGGAGCGGTTGAAAGTGATCGGGACGCGGTCTGGTCGATGCTGGAGCCGGTGTTCCGCGCAGGCGACACCTATGCCATCGACACCGACATCCCGAAGGACGCAGCACTGGACTACTGGTTCGGGCCGGAGCGCACCGTATTCGTCTGCGAAGAGGCGGGCGCGCTCCTGGGCACATATTACATCGTGCGCAACCAGAAGGGCGGCGGCAGCCACGTCTGCAACTGCGGCTACGTCACGGCAGAGGCGGCGCGGGGCCGGGGCGTCGCGCGCGCCATGCTGGCCCATTCGCTGGAGGTGGCGCCGGGAATGGGCTTCACGGCGATGCAGTACAATTGCGTCGTGTCCAGCAACACAAGGGCCGTGAAGACCTGGGAACAGGCCGGCTTCGAGACGGTCGGCCGCCTGCCCGGAGCCTTCCGGCTGCCATCCGGCGTGGCGGTGGATGCGCTGGTGATGTTCCGCACCCTGTGATTCTCAAGATCGGCGCGCGGCAGGTAGCGGCGCGCGCCGCATTGCCTTGTCCGACAAGCGCGTGGAATTACATGCACGTCTGACAATGTTGGGTTGAGTTGTAATGATTTTCCTATCGGGTGAGTTCATCGAGAGGACGGGCAGGCGCGAACGGCGCCACGCAAGCGACCTCCGGATTGCCGAGTTCCTGCGGGGCCGCGTGGCAGAGGCGAAGACCGTCGAGGAGGAGACCCTTCTCGGCTTTGTCCGGCGCAACCGCGGGCTCGCCGCACGCTTCGGTATTACCTCAGAACAGGGCGTGGCGCGTTTCTGCCTCGTGCAGGTGGTCTACGGCGGCGCTGCCGAGCGCGACCCCGGCGTGGCGTCATACCTGATGCGCCCCGACGGCGATCCGGAGGAGGATATCCGGCGTCTTGTCGATACGCTGGCCCGGTTGTCCGCTCCGGACGGGGGCGCCTGATGGCGCTGCCGGCACTGGCTGCGCCCTTGGCGTGGAACCTGCTCCGCCAGGGTGCGATGTGGGCCGGACGCGCGCTGCTCGGGCGGGGCGCGCAGCAGGCGGCGACCGGCGCGGCCGTCACCGCCGGGGCCGCCGCCGTGCACGAGATGACGAACGGTGCGAACGACGAGATCGACCAGACCCTCGCGCCCGCCGATGCCACGCAGGCCTGTGCGACCTGCGCCCGGAACAATCCCTGCCGGCATCTGGCGGCGGGGGCGCCCGGCGGTCCGTATCGCGGCGGCGCCTATGGCACGCTTGCGGCGAACGGCGGTCATCGCCACCACACCCCGGCCAAGGCGGTCAGCCCCTTGCCCCATGCGATCGGACCGGCCTTGCAGATGGACACCGCCGATCACATGATGACGGCCAGCCACCCGGCCTCGGGTGGGGACTACCTTGGATACCAGGCCGCGCAGGCTTCGCTCATCGCGTCCGGCAACTTCATGGGGGCGGTCATGATGGACGTGGCGGACATCCAGTCCAAGTTCCCCGGCAAGTACGACGCGGCGCTGGCGCAGATGGTCGCCTACGCGGAATGTCTCAAGCAGAACGGAGTGGTGCAATGATGGATGATGTCACATGGCAGATCGCGCCGAACGAGGGGCTCCTGCCGGTTCGCTTCGGGGACACGCCCGACGCTGTCGCGGCCCTGCCCGGGATGCCCGCGGTGGAACGATCCGTGCCGCAGTTCGGCGGTGGCGTGACGGAGCAGCGCGGGCCGCTGGTGCCGAGCATCGGTTACGCCGAAGGTGTCGTCACCTACATCGCCGCTGTCGCGGACGTCCCGCGCGTGCGCTTCGGTGATCTCGACGTCTTTGCCGCCCCGCCGAACGAGGTGCTCGCCGCGCTCGAAGAGGCCAACGGCGCCCCGCCGGGCCTGACCTTCGACACGCTGGAGTTCGTGGCGCTGAATGTCTCGTGCACCGGGTACTACTTCCCGCGGGAGGATCGCCTTTTCGACCGGGACCGCGACGACCAGGACGACCGGGTGATGATCCTGCGCGCGCCGGGCACGCGTGTCGTGGTGCCGGGCGTCGATCCGGTGCCGATCAGTTTCCTCTGAGTCCGCTCCGCCTTCCGGGTTTCGGTTCGACAGTGCCCCTGTCCGTGTTAGGAGGGCCACACCGAGAGAACCGAGGAAGCACCGATGCCCAATGATACACGCCTGCTGGCCGTACTGATCGACGGGGACAACACCTCCCCGAAATATGCGAGGGCGCTTTTCGACGAAATCGCCTCGCTGGGCGAGGCCTCCGTCCGGCGGGTCTACGGCGATTTCGGCAGCCAGCAGATGAACGGCTGGAGCCGTGTCACCGCTGAATACGGCCTTGTGCCGCTGCACTCGCCCGCGAACACCGTGGGCAAGAACGCCTCTGACATCTCGCTGGTGATCGACGCCATGGACCTGATGCACACCGAGCGGTTCGACGGCTTCGTGCTGGTCAGCTCGGATTCGGACTTCACCCGGCTGGCGAGCCGGATCCGTGAACAGGGCCTCGATGTCTACGGCATGGGGATGCAGAAGACGCCTGACGCCTTCCGCAAGGCCTGCAAGCGTTTCATCTACCTCGAGAACATCGACAGCGCGCCGGAAGAATCGAAGGACATCAAGACCGACAAGCGGCCGATGACCGAGGCGCGCGACCTGATCTTCAAGGCGATGGATTCGATCGACGGCGACGACGACTGGTACAAGCTGGGTGACATCGGGCAGGTCATTACCGCGGCCAACCCCGACTTCGACACCCGGACATACGGCAAGCGCAAGCTGTCGGACCTCGTGAAGGCGCTCAAGGTGTTCGAGACCCGGAACTCCGCCAGCCAGCTGCTGGTGCGGCGCGTCGACTGAGGGGCAGGCGGCGCAAAGCCCCGCCCTACAGGGCGTCAGAGCGGGGTGGTGGCCACGAGCGCGATGATCGCCGAGACGGTCAGGATCGACGCCGCGGTCGAGATCAGGATCGAGGCAGAGACCCGCTGCGGTGCGATGCCGTAGTGCTGCGCCAGGATGAAGACGTTTCCCGCGACGGGCAGCGCCGCCGCGGATACGGCGACCGAGGCCCGGTAGGCGTCGACCGGGAAGAACAGGTATACGCCCAGCCCGACGAACAGCGGGTGCAGGATCAGCTTGGCAAACGACAGCCAGGCCGCGATCTGCAGCCGCTCTGCCGACTTGGACGCGAGCGAGGCGCCGATGGCGAACAGCGCCCCCGGCGTCGCCGCTGCGCCCAGCGTCGAAAAGAAACTGTCCAGAACGTCATGCAGCCCCAGCCCGGTGGCCGACACCATGAGCCCGGCGGCGATGGAGACGATCATCGGGTTCTTCAGCAGCCCGACCGCCAGCTTCTGGAAGATGCGCAGGGACATGGACCCCTCGCGCGCCGCCGTGACGATCAGGGTCAGCGCCGAGGAAAAGACGATCAGGTCAATGGACAGGATCAGGATGATCGGGCCCACCGCCTCCTGTCCCAGCAGCAGCGCCAGCATGGGCACGCCGAGGAAGCCGGTGTTGCCGATGGCCGCGCACTGCGCCTCGATCGCGGCGGTCTGGGTGTCCAGCCCGCGCGCGAAGGCGATCAGCATCCCGATGGCGTAGGTGACGCCCGTGCCCCAGAGATACGCGGACGCCAGCCGGGGTTCGAAGATCTCGTCGAAGGACAGGTTGGCCGAGAACCGGAACAGCATCGCCGACAATGCGAAGTAGAAGACGAACTTCGTCAGGTGCGCGCTCGCTTCCTCGGAGAAGAAGCGGATGCGCGCGGCCCCGTAGCCAAGACCGATCAGGCCGAAGAAAGGTAACGTCTTGAGGAAGATCGCCAGCATGATCGTTCGATAGCACGGGGGGCGGTGGCGTCAATCCGCGCCGGCCCAGCGGCGCGCCGGGGCGCGGGTTGCGCGGCTTGTCGGTCGCTTTCGCCGTGCCGGGCTGGAGGACCCCCCGTCTGCTACGATCCCGCAGGGATACCCCTTCTCACTCTCTCCCTCGAAGTGACGGGGCGGAGTCGTTGACAGGATGGGGGTGGGCGCGGGATCATTCCCGGCATGACACCGGGAAAAGCCTACCTGACGAGCGAGGAGATTCGGACGCTGTCGCAGCGGTCCGACGCCTGGGGTCTGGCGCTTGTGGCGCACGCCTGGGCGCTGATCCTAGGCAGCGTCTGGCTGTTCACCCTGTGGCCCAATCCCCTGACCTTCGTGCTTGCGATGATCGTCATCGGTTCGCGTCAACTGGGGCTGGCGATCCTGATGCACGAGGCGGCGCACAACGCCCTGTTCAGGACACGCGCCTGTAACGAATGGGCGGGGGCGTGGCTGTGCGGGCGACCGATCCTCGCCGATCTGGCCAGCTACCGGCATTACCACCTGATGCACCACCGGCACACGCAGACCGACAAGGACCCCGACCTGAAGCTCTCGGCGCCGTTCCCGACCACGCGCGCCTCTCTGCGCCGCAAGCTGATCCGCGATCTGACCGGGCAGACCGGCATCAGGCAGCGTGCAGCCCAGATCGCCTTTGCCTTCCGCCTCGCCGGAGAGACGGAGGGCGTGTCGAGCCAGGACCTCGCGCAGGCGTTCAGCGGGCCTGTGCTGGGCAAGGCCCTGATCGTCAACGCCGTCCTGTTCGCGCTGTTCTGGGCGCTGTTCGGCTGGTGGACGTGGTTCGCCTTCTGGCTCCTGCCGCTGCTGACGTGGTTCCAGCTTGTCCTCAGGGTGCGCAACATCGCCGAACACGGCGCGGTCGAGAAGTCCGAGGACCCATTGCGCAACACCCGGACCACACTTGCCGGACCTCTGGAACGGCTGCTGGTCGCGCCCTACTGGGTCAACTATCATCTGGAGCATCACCTGGTGATGCACGTTCCGGCCTACAGGCTGCCGATGCTTCACCGCATGCTGCGCGACAAGGGGCTGGGCGAACGGATGACACAGGCAAACGGCTATCTCGACGTGCTCCGGCAGGCGAGCGCGCGAGGTTGATGAAGCGCGAAAGCTACGCGCCCCACGCGGTCCTCACCCTGCCCACATTCCACCGCTGCGAGCTGTGGCGGCTGGTGCTGGGACTGGTTCTGGCGACCGTCATCATGTTCGGCCTGACGCGGGGCATCATCGCGCTCATCAGCGGCATCGTCGGCCCGGATCGGTTCCCGGCGGTGCTGAGCATGATCACCTCCGGGCAGGACCCATGGGGGCTTCTGGCGCAACTGTCGCTGATGGGGGGCATGGGCGTCGGCGCCATCGTCGTGGCCGAAACCCTGCACGGACGCACCGCGGGCAGCCTGTTCGGTCCGGCGCGGCTGTTCTGGCCACAGTTCCTGCGGGTCGCGGCCGTTCTGGTGGCGCTGAACGTCGTGATCGCGCTGCTGCCGCCCTGGCCGCTGCAGATGGCGTCGGAGCCGGGCCTGCCGCCCGGGCAATGGCTGGCGCTGCTGCCGCTGACGATCGGCGCGCTGCTGGTCCAGACCGCATCGGAAGAGGTGCTGTTCCGCGGCTATTTCCAGAGCACGCTTGCCGCGCGGGTGAAATGGCCCGCCGCCTGGCTGACCCTGCCCTCGCTGGCCTTCGGCCTGGGCCACTATGCGCCGGACGTCTGGGGCAGCAATGCGGTGCCCATCGCGCTGTGGGCCGTGGCCTTCGGTCTGGCCGCCGCCGACCTGACGGCGCGGTCGGGCAGCCTTGGCCCCGCCATCGCCTTTCACCTCGTCAACAACTTCGTGGCCATCGGCGTGATGTCCCTGCAGGGCGACCTCTCGGGCCTGGCGCTGACGAACCTGCCCTACGGGCCGGAGGACGAGGCGGCACTGGCCGCGATCCTGCCTGTCGACCTTGCAACGCTCTTCGTAAGCTGGCTCGCCGCGCGTCTCGCTTTGCGCGTATAGAATTGATAGTTTCCCGCATTGGTGGTATCCTTCGGTTCGGCGCATAGCCGTTTATTTTGAACCGGACGGATTGAAACCATGAGACATTTCAAGGGGGTGGCCCGCGTGGCCGCCGTGCTTTTCCCTGTGCTTCTGCCATGTGCGGCCCAGGCGCAGGACAACTTCCACAACAGGATGGAGCGGGCGATCTCCGACTTCCTCGCCACGCCTGCCGAGGATCGCAAGCAGATCGTGCTCGACAACGGCAGCGTCATGATCCCGCCGGAGCTGCGCGCGGACGTGCGCTTTGGCTTCCAGAAGCGGATGACGCTGTCCGGACATGGCGTGCTGTTCGGCATCGAGGGCCAGCGTGTCACCCTGTCGGAGCGCGACATGACAGAAATCGCCGAGGAGATGCTGGGCGTCGTCCGGGCGGAAGACCCGGAGAAACCGGTGCTGGAGCGCGAGGCGGAGGCGCAACTGAAACAGATCCTCGACCGCGGGCTGGAGATGCGCCGGCGCGGCGAGCTGAAAGGGCCGGAGGCGGTGCTGCTCGACCTTGAGCTGGTGCGCGCGATGGCCCACCGCCTGCCTGACGAACTGCGGTCGGGATACCTCTGGCGGGTGGATTTCATCCGCGACGAGATGGTCCGTCAGAAGCTGGTCGAGCCGAAACTGCTGACCGACTTCGTGATCATCGTGGAGATCAATGACTGGATCATCCGGTGGTTCCTGCGGACCGACTACATGCGGGAATGCGCCGCCGCCGGGGTGCCGGTGCCGCCGGATTTCGCACTGACCGGAACGGCGTGGCGCGAACAGGGAGGCCTGTCCACGAACCTGCTCTCGCCCGGCGCCGTGGCCAATGTCTGGACGTGGAATGTCACGGGCAAGCGCGGCGCCTGCGTGGCCCTGCCGCGCGGAACAGGCGGGCCGGGAAGCCTTGCCGGGATCATCTGCCAGTCGGCCGAGACCGGCAACGCCTGCTTCTGGGACAACATCCGGCGGTCCGACAACCAGCGCGTGCCATGGGCAACGGAGACGCTGGTGATCCGGGACCTGAAGGACGGCAGCGAGCTGTCGGAAACCTGCCCGGCCTGTCACAAGGGCAACAACGTCTTCCTCGTGTCGCCTGACGACCCCACATGGTGCAAGCTGCTGCGCGGCGGGCAGGGCGGATCGGGATGTTCGGCGGTGAACGGGCCGGGCTCTGCCGGGTTCACGCTGGCGGTGGAGGCGGAGGTCAACACGGTCAACGTCCCCAACACCTCGATCCGGCATTCGCGTTACGCGCCCTACAGCGGCACCCCGGCGCGGCCGGGCTGGGTGAACACCGAAGGCGTCGGCTGCGGTGGGGTCTGCCACCTCGGATCTGGGGGCAGTTTCAACCTGCCGCCCATGCCGCCAAGCTGCGGCGTAGACTGCTACTGACCGGAACGGGGGCGGCGCAGAGCCCCGCCCTACAGGCCGTCGCGCGGGCCGGATTGGCTTGCGCGACGGCCCTTTCACGGCGCCCGCGAACCAGACGCCACCCGAGGGGAAGATTGCAATTCGTCGCAGCGGGGCATAAGTGACGCGCAAACGATGAACTCGGGGCTTCCATGAACTGGATCACCAACTACGTCCGTCCGCGCATCAATTCGATCTTCTCCCGCCGGGAAGTCCCGGAGAACCTGTGGTCGAAGTGCGAAAGCTGCGGAACGATGCTGTTTCACCGCGAGATCAGCGACAACCTGAACGTCTGCACCAATTGCGGCCACCACATGCACATCACGCCGCGTGACCGCTTTCACGCGCTGTTCGACGGCGGCATCTACGCCGAGGTGGCCGTGCCGGAACCGATGGCCGACCCGCTGCATTTCCGCGACTCCAAGCGTTACCCCGACCGGGTGCGCGCCGCGCAGAAGGGCACAGGCGAGAAGGAGGCCATGCTGGTCGGCGCCGGCGAGATCGGACGCACGCCCGTGGTCTGTGCCGCGCAGGACTTCAGCTTCATGGCCGGATCGATGGGCATGTACGTGGGCAATGCCATCGTCGCCGCTGCCGAAGAGGCGGTGAAGCTGGGCCGCCCGCTGATCCTGTTCTCGGCCGCGGGCGGCGCGCGCATGCAGGAGGGCATCCTGAGCCTCATGCAGATGCCGCGCACCACCGTCGCGGTACAGATGCTGAAGGAAGCCGGGCTGCCGTATATCGTCGTCCTGACCCATCCGACCACCGGCGGGGTGACGGCCTCCTACGCGATGCTGGGCGACGTGCAGATCGCCGAACCCGGCGCGCTTATCTGCTTTGCCGGCCCGCGCGTGATCGAGCAGACCATCCGCGAGAAGCTGCCCGAAGGCTTCCAGCGCGCCGAGTACCTGCTGGAGCACGGCATGCTCGACCGGGTGACCGACCGCCGCGACATGCGCGAGGAGCTGATCGTGCTGTGCCGCCTGCTGATGAAGATGCCGCCGCCGACGTGGGGCGATCTTCCGGCCCCGGGGCCGGAGGACATGGTGCGGGAGCCGAACGCGGCACTGGACAACACCAAGGCGTGAGACCGGGCTGAACGCCCCTTTCGAGGATGTGAAAGAGATGGGTCAGGGCTCTGACGTGATACTGGAGCGCCTGATGGCGCTGCATCCCAAGGTCATCGACCTCGTTCTGGACCGGGTCTGGCGCCTGCTCGAGGCGCTGGGGCATCCGGAGCGCGACCTGCCCCCCGTGATCCATCTTGCCGGGACCAACGGCAAGGGGTCGACCCAGGCGATGATCCGCGCCGGGCTGGAGGCCGAGGGCAAGCGCGTCCACGCCTATACCTCGCCGCATCTCGTCCGGTTCCATGAACGTATCCGTCTGGCCGGGACGCTGATCACCGAAGACGCGCTGGCCGCGGTTCTGGACGAATGCGAGGCCGCCAATGGCGGCGCGCCGATCACCTATTTCGAGATCACGACCTGCGCCGCGCTTCTGGCCATGGCCCGCACGCCCGCCGATTTCACCCTGCTTGAGACCGGCCTCGGCGGACGCCTCGACGCGACGAACGTCGTCGAGAAGCCGGAACTGACGATCATCACGCCGATCTCGATGGATCACGAAAGCTTTCTTGGCGACACGCTGGCGAAGATCGCGGGCGAGAAGGCGGGGATCCTGAAACGCGGCGTGCCCTGCGTCGTCGGTTCGCAACCGGATGAGGCGATGGACGTGATCGAGGCACGGGCGCAGGCCCTCGGCGCACCGCTTCTGGCCTACGGCCAGCACTGGCACGCCTGGGAAGAGCGGGGACGTCTGGTCTATCAGGATGAAACCGGTCTGCTGGACCTGCCTATGCCGAATCTGCCCGGCGCACATCAGGTGCAGAACGCAGGTGCGGCCCTGGCGGCCCTGCGGCATCTCGGCGCCGGAGAGGCGGCACATGAAGCGGCGGTGACACAAGCTTATTGGCCGGCGCGGATGCAAAGGCTGCGGCACGGGCCGGACCTCGACAGCTTGCCGGGGATCGAGCTTTGGCTCGACGGCGGCCACAACCCCGCTGCCGGAGAAGCCATCGCCGCGCATCTCGCAGGCCTGCCGGACCGCCCGACGTGGCTGGTGTGCGGCATGCTGAACACCAAGGACGCGCGCGGTTTCCTGCGTCCGCTCGCCGCCCGCGCCAAGGGCCTTCTGGCGGTGTCCATCTCCGGGGAGGCCAATACCCTTCCCGCGGAGGAAACGGCGCGCATGGCGGCGGAGGTCGGTCACGCTGCCGAGGTGTGTATGGATGTCACCGAAGCCATCCACCGGATCGGGAAAACCGATCCCGCCGCGCGCGTGGTGATCTGCGGCTCTCTCTATCTGGCGGGCAGGGTGCTCAATTCGTATAGTTGATCGCGCAAACATGCATTCCTATAGTATCTTTCCTGAAGCTGCGGCCATGCCGGGCAAGGGAGGTGATGCAATTGCCGTTTCATCAACACATTCTCGCGGAACACAGGCTCCTCCACGTCCGCATCCTGGGGCAGCAGCGCATCACGCTGGGTGACATGTCACGCGGCTACGAAGAGTTCCTGTCCCTGCCCGGCGCCGATGACGTGCGCTTTTCCCTGCACGACATGCGCGGAACCGAAGATTTCTCGCTTCAGACGAACGGCAGCGAGATGATGACGGACATGGTGAAAGCCGATGCAGCCAAGCGTCAGGTCCACCGCAGGATTGCCTTCGTCGCCGACAATCCGGGCGTCCTGTCGGGGATCATGGTCTACGTCGCCATGCTGAACGAAAGCGCTTACCTGTCGTCGCACGTGTTGGGGTCCGTCGAGGATGCGCTGGACTGGCTGGGACTGGATCGCGCCATCGCCGCGCAGATGACGGGTGGCGGCGCAGACTGATGCCTTGAGGGATCAAGTATCCGTCCAGAACAGGCCCCCGATGTTGACTGATTCGACGCCCGCGGCCTATATTTCGTCAAAACGACAAGATCGGGTGGCCCGCAAGAGGCGCCTCAGAGGACGAGCAGCATGGCCAAAGGTCTTTATCCGACCCTTTGCTTCGCCTTGATGGGCGCGGCCGTGCCCGCGTTCGCCCAGTCCAGCCGCATCACGGAGAACCTGACCGCGTTCCAGACGACGCTGAACGGTCAACCGCTGCGCATCGCGCGGAGCGGGCCTGTCTGTCCGCCGTCCTGCGTGACGCCCATGCAGGCGGCCTCCGGCGTCGCGACGGTCGGCGAGCTGGAGGTGCTGGACTTCCTCGAACTGTTCGTGTCGGAGGGCCGCGGCCTGCTGGTCGATGCCCGCCTTCCCGAGGCCTTCTCGACCGGCACGGTGCCGGGGGCGGTGAATGTCCCGGCCTCCACGCTCGCGCCGGAGAACCCGTACCGCGACGATCTTCTGGAGGCGCTCGGGGTACGGAGCGGGGATTTCTCCGGCGCCTTTGACCTTGTCCTTTTTGCCGGGGGGGCGGACGACGGTCTGGCGGCTGCGGCGGTGCGGAACCTGCTGGACGCAGGCTATCCCCCGACAAAGCTGAAGTTTTACCGCGGTGGTCTGAAGGCGTGGGACGGTCTTGGTCTCAGCCTCGCCGCGGGTCAGTAAGTGGGAACGTCGGTATGATCCGCATGGTGCTTTTCGCAATCGGGTTCATCGCGATCACCGTCGCGCTGATCGTCGTGCAACCGGGCGCGCGCAGGGACGTGTCAGAGGCCGCAGCAGCCGAACCCGTGACGCGCACCGATCTAGACTTGCCGACACCGGCGACCGCTGAGGTGCCCGTCGTCCCGATGACGCCCGAAGCGACACCGGCGCCCGCGCCACTGCAACAGGCCAGCCTGCCGCAAGCCGAGCCCGCCGCACCGTCCGTGACACGGGCCGTCAGCACACCGGACGACCGGGAGATGCGCCGGATGACGTGGAACACGCTGTCCAGCCTCAACCAGGCGACGGGCCGCGAAACCGCGCCCGGCCAGCCCGGTAGCCTGCTGCACGCCATCGTGCGTCGGTCGCTGGACGGAACGCCTGCGACGGCGGCCGAGGCGTCAGGGTCCACGACTCCTGCGGGCGGCCCTCAGGTCTATGTGGTGGTGTCCGGTGACAGCCTCGTGTCGATTGCCGAGAAGATCTATGGCGACGTGAACATGACTGGGCCGCTGTTCACGGCGAACCGGTCGATCATGAGCAGGCCGGACGACCTGCGTCCGGGTCAGACGCTCGTCCTGCCGAAAAAATGACCTACCACTTCTAGCACAGAATTGCGCCTTAATACGGAACAGCTAGGCGAACCACCTAGATGTTGACGCAGCGCAAGTGATTCGCCTATGGTCCTCGGCAACCGCGCGGACTGGCAACATCACGGCGCGGAGTCTCGGGGGATTTCTTGCATGACATCGCTTTCAGCGAACCGTCCCGGTATGCCTGCGATGGCCCGCCGGGCAGGATGGGCCGGATGATCCGCGCGATCCTGATGGCCGCTGGCTTCGTGATGAGCACTGTGGCGCTGGTCTGGGTGGTTGGCGGCGCCATGCCGGACGATACGGGGCGTTCCGATCAGGTCAGCCGCGCCACCCGCGATGCGATGGGCCTTCAACCCGCGATGGAGCCGCTAGCTGCCCCGCGTCCCTCCGAACCGATTGGCGAGACCGACACCTCCGCAGACCTGCGGCCCGTCGCGCGCCCGTCCGAAGTGGCGGCGCTGACGCCGGAACCGGCCGCGGTTTCACGGACCGGCCAGGCAGTCCCCGCAACCTCCGAACAGCGCGTCAACGATGCCATGCAGGCCATGGGCTACGGCATCCTCCGCGAGCTTCAGAAACCCGTATCTGCGGCGCCGCAGACCGAAACAATCAAGGCCGCGCGCATCGCGGCACCCGAACCGGCCACCCCGGTCGCCGCCGCAGCAAGGACCTACACGGTGCAGGCGGGCGACAGCCTGCCCGGCATCGCCTTCCGGCATTTCGGAACCACCGTCGCCTACCTCCAGATCCTGGTGGCAAACACGGACGTGCTGCGCACGCCGGGCGAACTGAGGCCCGGCATGGTGCTCACCATCCCGGACTGACCCCTTTCAAGGCAGAGAAGCAAAAACGAGCAGCCAGTACCAAGCAGGGCCCCGAGGGGCCCTGTTCCTTGTCGCGTCAGCCCTGTTCGCCGGCCCAGTCGGCGGCCTGCATCTCGCGCAGGCGGGAGGCGGTGCGCTCGAACTCGAAACTGCCCGCACCTTCGACGTAAAGGCTCTCCGGTTCGGCGGCGGCGGTGGCGATCAGCCGGACGCGGGCCTCGTAGAGCGCGTCGATCAGGGTCACGAAACGCTTCGCCTCGTTGAAGTTGTGACGAGAGAGGCGGGGAATGTCCTCCAGCACCAGCACGCGCACTGCGTCGGCCAGCGCGAGGTAGTCCGCCGGTCCCAGCGCGCGGCCGCACAGGTCGAAGAAACTCGCCCGTGCCATGGCATTGCGATAGCGCGGCAGTTCCACCTCGCGGCCCTTCACATGCAGCGTCAGCGTGTCCTCGATGCCGTGCGTCAGCTCTTCCCAGATCTCGTCGATCTTCTGGCGCGCCTCGGCGTTTGCCGGGGTAAAAAAGACCTGCGTCCCGGCTAGCCGGTCCTGCCGGTGGTCCGTCTTGGAGGCCAGCTCGCGCACCTCCAGCTTGTCCTTGATGAGCTCGATGAATGGCAGGAACAACTGCCGGTTCAGGCCGTCCTTGTAGAGGTCGTCGGGTATGCGGTTCGACGTGGTGACCACCACGGTGCCCGCGCTGAACAACTGTTCGAACAGCCGCCCCACGATCATCGCATCGGTGATGTCGGTGATCTGCATCTCGTCGAAGGCCAGAACCTTGGCCGAGTCGGCCACCGCCTTTGCGATCGGCTTGATCGGATCCTCGACCCCCTCCTTGCGGAGGCGGTGCATCTCCGAATGGATTTCCTGCATGAAGCTGTGGAAATGCGTGCGCCGGGCCGGGACGTTCAGCGTTTCGACAAACAGATCCATCAGCATCGACTTGCCGCGCCCGACGCCCCCCCAGAGGTAGAGGCCCTTCGGCGGTTCCGGCGCCTTGCGGAAAAGGCCGCGCTTCGGCGGATCGGCCAGTTCGGCGCGGATGCGTTCGAAGGCGGGAAGGGCGCCGCGCTGTGCCTCGTCGGGCTTCAGCCGGCCGTCCTGAACGCGCTTGGCATAGAGGTCGGGGACAGTTGTCATGCCTCGCCTTTAGCGCGGGCCGCGGCGGATGTGTAGAGGGGGACGGACCTCGGAACGCCGTGAAATGCCAGCTTGATTTCCCTCTGTGCCATGATCTGACCATGCCTTGTCGTTTGGTTTTCTGCACAGTTCATCACGCATTGTGATGGGCAATATCACGTAAGAGAAATTGACCTAATTCCGCATCTGCGGTTCTGATCGTGCAACGCTGCAGGAGTAACGATCATGGACAGACCGGCCCCCATTGTCACACCCGTGCTGATCGTCGGTTGCGTGATCATCATGGTCAGCTTCGCGATCCGGGCCAGTTTCGGCGTCTTCCAGATCCCCATCGCCGAGGAATTCGGCTGGGCACGGGCAGAGTTCTCGCTCGCCATCGCCATCCAGAACCTCGCATGGGGGATCGGCCAACCGCTGTTCGGCGCCGTGGCCGAGAAGATCGGCGACCGGAAGGCCATCATCATCGGCGCTGTGATCTATGCAGCCGGCCTCGTCATGTCGTCCTTCGCGGAGACGCCGTTTGCCATGCAGGCGTGGGAAGTGCTGGTGGGCTTCGGCGTGGCGGGCACCGGCTTCGGCGTGATCCTTGCCGTCGTGGGTCGCGCGTCCAGTGCCGAGAACCGCTCCATGTCGCTGGCTATCGCCACCGCGGCGGGCAGCGCCGGGCAGGTCTTCGGCGCACCGGTGGCAGAGGCTCTGCTGGGCGTGATGTCGTGGCAGATGGTCTTTATCGTCTTCGCCGTGGCGGTGCTTGCAGTGCTGCTGGCGCTGCCGATGATGCGCGCCCCGGCGGCGGCCTCCAAGGCCGAGCTGGAGGAGACAATGGGCGAGATCCTCGGCCGCGCCTTCCGCGATCCGTCCTTCACCATGATCTTCCTCGGCTTCTTTTCCTGCGGCTACCAGCTTGCCTTCGTCACCGCGCACTTTCCCGCCCTCGTGACCGAGCTCTGCTCGCCGATCATGGCGGGGGGCATCCTGTCGGGCATGGGGATAACCACCACGTCGGCGCTCGGGGCGGTCTCCATCTCGCTGATCGGGCTGTTCAACATCGCGGGTACGCTGACGGCGGGCTGGCTGGGCAACCGTTTCCAGCGCAAGTACCTGCTGGCCTTCATCTACCTCGCCCGCACCGTTGCGGCGGCGGCATTCATCATGCTGCCGATCACGCCGGTGTCGGTGCTCGTGTTCTCGGCCGTGATGGGCGCGCTGTGGCTGGCGACGGTGCCGCTGACCTCCGGCCTGATCGCGCACCTCTACGGGCTGCGCTACATGGGCACGCTCTATGGCATCGTGTTCTTCAGCCACCAGTTGGGCGGGTTCCTCGGCGTGTGGCTGGGCGGGCGGATGTACGACGTCTTCGGCGACTACACCATGGTCTGGTGGATCGGCGTCGGGGTCGGCGCGTTCAGCGCGCTGGTGCACCTGCCGGTGAAGGAAAACCGCACGACTCCGCCTGCGGGCGCCTTGGCCGCCTGACCCGGCTGCGCTGCGGTCAGACCATCGGCCCTTCCCACGTGTCGCGGATTGCCTCGGCCACCTGTTCGGTATGCGACCACGGCAGCCCGTGGCCGGCGCCTTCGATCACCGCGTGGCGGGCGTCGCGGTTCCATTCGGTCAGCCGACCCATGGCGCGCAGCGGGATCACCGTGTCGTCGCGCCCCCAGATCGCCGCGACGGGCACCCTTGCCTTGTGCAGCGCGCGGTGCGCCTCCTCCGTATCGCGCCGCAACGTGCCGCGCAGGGAGGAGAGGACAGACCGCAGAAACCCGCGCCGCCGCAGCTCTGCCACCTGAAGCCCGGCGATGTCGTCGACGCTGCTGTCGGCATGGGCCGCAGCCCGTGCGGTGCGGGCAAACTGGGTCGGGTAGGCCATGTGGAACAGCCAGTCGCCGGCCAGCGGCCATTCCGTGCAAAAGCGTGCGACGGGTCCGACCTGATGGCCCATACCGGCGGGGGCCAGCAGGATCAGGCGGCGCAGGCGGTCCGGGTTTGCAGCTCCCCAATGCGCGGCAATGGCGCCTCCCATGGAGTAGCCTGCCAGCGTCAGGTCGTCGGTCAGGCCCTCGTGCGCCAGCAGATCCTCCAGTTGCCTCGTGAAAAAGCTAGGTGTCTGCGGACTCCTCGGCGCGTCGGAATAGCCGCGTCCGTAAAGATCGTAGACCAGCACGCGAAAACCCATGGCGACGAGGTGCCGCGCCAGCCCGAGCCAGACGTAGGACGGCGTGGTCAGCCCGTGCACGCAGACCATGACCGCGCCGCGTTCGGGACCGAGCCAGTCGTAATGCGTGTGTCCCTGCGACAGCTCCGCGAAACGGCCCGGGGCCTGCTGGCGGAAACGTGCGTTGCGCGGTGTGCGGCGCAGTTCACGCGCAGCGGGCAGCCCGGCGAGGGCCAGTGCGGCGAGTGTCGCCGCCGTGCTCACCGCGCCTCGTCCGGTGTCAGCAGACCGTGGGACACCAGCGCATCGGCCCAGCCCTGCGGCCCGTCGAACAGGTGAGTCTGCCAGCCGCGCGCCGCCGCGGCCTCGATGTTCTCGGCCCGGTCGTCGGTGAACAGCAGGTTTCCGGGAACGATGCCGGAGTGCGCCTCGACCATCTCGTAGATGCGTGCGTCGGGCTTTGTCACACCCATGTGGCCGGAGACGTAGGCATGGCTGAAGCTGTTGAGGAAACCGTAGACCGGCGTCGCGATGGCCCAGGTTCCGATGCCGAAGTTCGTAAGCGCGAAGGTCGTCACGCCCTTTGCGTTCAGCGCCTCCAGCAAGCGGACGGAGTGGGGGATCGCCGGTTTCGCCATCTCCAGCCAGTCGTCGTGCCAGAGCCGGATCTCATCGTGCCAGCGCGGGTACTTCTCTGCCCAGCCATAGATCGTTTCACGGAAGTCGGCGCCTCGGTCGACAAGGTCGTTCATCCCGTGCAGGTCAACCTCTGCGAACATCGCCGCGCGCCGGTCGGCGCCGATCTTCGGATCGTAGTAACGCTCCGGCTGCCATTCGATCAGCACGTTGCCGACGTCGAAGATCACGGCTTCGATGGTCATCCCTTCTCCTTCGCGGCCATGCGCAGCGCCCGGTCCAGCGCATCGAGGAAACGGCTCCGGTCGGCCTTCGTGAACGACTTGCCGCCGCCCTGCCGGAAGGGATCGGCAGCGCGCAGGTCAGCGGCGAGGTCGCGCATCGCAAGTTGCGCGCCGATGTTGGCGCCGGTCAGCGCAGAGCCGTCGGGCCGCAGCACCTGCGCCCCGGCCTCCACGCATTTCGCGGCAAGCGGGATGTCGTTCGTCACCACCACGTCGCCGCGCCCGGCCTGATCGGCGATCCACTTGTCGGCCTCGTCCGCGCCGGAGGACACCACGACGATGTCCACCAGCGGGTTGCGCGACGGGCGGATGCCGCCGTTCGATACCAGCTTCATGGGCACCTTGTGGCGGGTGGTCACGCGCTCGGCCTCTTCCTTCACCGGGCAGGCGTCGGCGTCGATGTAAAGTGTGGTCACGGAGATCAGCCCAGCATTGCCTCTGCGTGGAAGGCCACGTGGTCCTCCATGAAGGTCGAGACGAAGAAATAGCTGTGGTCATAGCCGTTCTGCATCCGGAAGACCCCGTCCTGCCGCTTGGCGGTCATCGCCTCCGCCAGCGCCTCGGGCTTCAGGAGATCGAGGAACTGGTCCTTCGATCCCTGATCGATCAGCACCGGCCCGTCGAAACCCTTTTCGCGCATCAGGAGGGAGCTGTCGTGCTTTTCCCACGCCGCCTTGTCGTCGCCAAGGTAGGCGCCCAGCTGCTTGGTGCCCCAGTCGGACTGCGTCGGGTTGGCGATCGGCGAAAACGCCGAGACGGAGGCGAAGCGCCCCGGCAGCGACATGGCCAGCGTCAGCGCGCCGTGCCCGCCCATCGAGTGCCCGGTGATCGCCTGCCGCTCCAGATCAATGGCGAAGTTGGCACCGATCAGCGCGGGCAGCTCCTCGGCCACGTAATCCCACATGCGGAAATGCGGCGCCCAGGGAGACTCCGTGGCGTTCACGTAGAAACCGGCGCCCTGGCCGAGGTCATAGGCCTCGTCGTTGGCAACGCCCTCGCCGCGCGGCGACGTGTCGGGAAAGACCAGCGCGATGCCATGTTCTGCGGCCCAGGCCTGCGCCCCGGCCTTGGTCATGGCGTTTTCGTGTGTGCAGGTCAGGCCGGACAGGTACCACAGCACCGGGACCGGGACATGCGTCGCTTCCTCCGGCAGGAAGAGGCCAAAGGTCATTTCGCACGAGGTGGCCTCGGAGGCGTGGCTGTAGACACCCTGGACGCCGCCGAAGCAGCGGTTTTCGGATACGGTTTTCATGGCCTGTGTCATGGCGGCGGCTCCTTTCGAAGGGGTCACTTTGCGCCGTAACGTGCCATGAAGGTGGCGACAGCGCCATCCACAATCCGGTCGCGTTCGGATTGGGTGAACTCCGTCTGGAGACCGAACACCGCCTTGGGCCAGAGATCGGCCTTGCACAGCTCGGCGAACTGGTCGGCGGCGAGCGACACGTCGTCGGTGACGATCTCGCCGCGCGTGCGGGCGACGTCCAGATAGCCGGACAGAGCGCGCTTGGCGATCATCGGGCCGGACTGGTAGAACTGGCGCCCGAGTTCCGGGAAACGGTCGGCTTCGGCGACGCAGATCCGGAAGATCCGCTGGCCGAGTTCCGACAGCATGAAGGTCAGGATGCGGTGACCTGCGTCGCGCAGAACGTGTTCCGGCGTGTGGGTCATCTCGATGGAAAGAAGCGCCTCGTCCGCCTGCCTGCAGCACTGGGCAGAGGTCACCTCGAGGAACAGGAGGCGCTTGTCCGGGAAGTAGCTGTAGAGCGTCGCCTTGGATACACCGGCCTCGCGGGCGATGTCGTCGACCGAGGCACCTTCGAACCCGTCGCGCATGAAGACCTCCTGCGCGCCGGCGAGCACCTGATCGTACTTGCGGCCCTTCCGGATGTCCTGTGCGCGATCCCGGGCTGTATCGTCAGCCCGGGCCTCTGCGGTGTGTCCCGCGGTCATGTCGCCCCTCCTGTCGTAGAACGCATGTATAGACCGCGCGGTTCAGTTCGGGCAAGCCGCCGCAATGCAAGAGCGGTTTACCGGCAGGTCGTGGGCTGGTTCAGCGTGCAGACCTCACCTTGGACAGGGCGCTGGTCCTGATCCTGCCCCTGGGTCGAGGTTGCGGGCTTCGGGCCGTTGTCCGGGAAGGTCAGGTTCGGCAGGTAGGAAGGCCCGACATCCGCTAACGCGGGCGCGGCAAGGACGGAGGCGGCAAGGAGCGCGGCAGTGGCAAGACGTGTCATGAAGAATCTCCCGATCACTTTCTGAACTAAACTGTTCGGTTCAGAAATGGCGCATCGGATAGAAAACGTCAAGGGTGGGTAGAAGCGATGCGGCGAATTGGCCCTGTCACGAATTCCGGCTTGCGGCGGGCGGGCCGATGACTACTTTAGAACCGATCTAAAGAAGGGTGTGACATGCGGTTTTCGATGCAGCGTCGGCGTTTCGGCGATCTTTCAGAGCAGGAAGTGCTGGCACTGGCGATCTCGTCCGAAGAGGACGACGCCCGGATCTACCGGAGCTACGCGGAACGGCTGCGGGCGGAGTATCCCGACACCGCCGCGATCTTCGACGGCATGGCCGAGGAAGAGGATCATCACCGCGCCTCCCTGATCGAACTGCACCGGCAGCGGTTCGGCGAGGTCATCCCTCTGATCCGCCGCGAGCACGTCGCCGGCTTCTACGCGCGCAAACCCGTCTGGCTGGTTGAAAACCTCTCGCTCGAACGCATCCGCACCGAGGCGGAGGCGATGGAACGCGACGCCGAACGCTTCTACACCGCCGCCGCGCAACGGACCACGGACGCTGGCACCCGCAAGCTGCTGGGCTACCTCGCCGCCGCCGAAGCAGGCCACCAGAAGGCTGCCGAGGGGCTGGAGGCCGAACACCTCGACGCCGACTCCCGCCAGTCCGAGGACGACATGGCCAAGCGCCAGTTCCTCCTGACATGGGTGCAGCCGGGCCTTGCGGGGCTGATGGATGGCTCGGTCTCGACCCTGGCGCCGATCTTCGCCACCGCCTTTGCGACGCAGGACACCTGGACGACCTTCCTTGTCGGTCTGGCGGCCTCTGTCGGCGCGGGCATTTCCATGGGTTTCACGGAAGCGGCGTCGGACGACGGGCAACTTTCGGGGCGCGGTTCGCCGGTCAAGCGCGGCATCGCGGCCGGTGTGATGACGGCGCTCGGCGGGCTGGGACATGCGCTGCCCTATCTGATCCCGCATTTCTGGACCGCCACCATCGTCGCGACAATCGTTGTCTTCGTCGAGCTTTGGGCCATCGCGTGGATCCAGAACAGGTTCATGGAAACGCCGTTCTGGCGCGCGGCCTTCCAGGTGGTTCTGGGCGGGGCGCTGGTGTTCGGTGCTGGCGCCCTGATCGGCGCGGGCTAGCGCGCACCTCCCGCCCTTTCACATTTGGTATACCATGACTCGCTTGCCCCGTTGGGGGACTGAGGCTATGCCGGATGGGACAATTACCGGGAGGAAATAGCCGTGCTCAAGCGTCCGTTTGACAAGACCAAACTGCCCAGCCGTCACGTCACCGAAGGCCCGGCCCGTGCGCCGCATCGCTCCTTCATGTACGCCATGGGGCTCAGCGAGGAAGAGATCCACCAGCCGCTGATCGGCGTGGCGACCTGCTGGAACGAGGCCGCGCCCTGCAACATCTCGCTGAGCCGGCAGGCGCAGGCGGTGAAGCTGGGCGTCAAGGAAGCCTCCGGCACGCCGCGCGAATTCACCACCATCACCGTGACCGACGGCATCGCCATGGGACACGAGGGCATGCGCGCCTCGCTCGCCTCCCGCGAAGCCATCGCCGACACGGTCGAGCTGACCATGCGCGGACACTGCTACGATGCGCTCGTGGGGCTGGCGGGTTGCGACAAGTCCCTGCCGGGGATGATGATGGCCATGGTGCGGCTCAACGTGCCGTCGGTGTTCATCTACGGCGGGTCGATCATGCCGGGCAAATACCAGGGCCGCGACATCACCGTGCAGGACGTGTTCGAGGCCGTGGGCAGGCACCAGGCAGGCGCCAACTCCGACGAGGAACTGCGCGCTATCGAGAAGGCGGCCTGCCCCTCTGCCGGGGCCTGTGGCGGCCAGTTCACCGCCAACACCATGGCCTGCGTGTCCGAGGCAATCGGCCTTGCGCTGATGAATTCCTCCGGCGCACCCGCGCCCTACGAAAGCCGCGACCAGTACGGCACCGCGTCCGGCATCGCCGTGATGAACCTGCTGGAACGCAACATCCGCGCCCGCGACATCGTCACCATGAAGTCGCTGGAAAACGCCGCGCGTGTCGTCGCCTGCACCGGTGGCTCGACCAACGCAGGCCTGCATCTGCCCGCCATCGCGCATGAGGCGGGGCTGGAGTTCTTCCTCGACGACGTGTGCGAGATCTTCCGGGACACGCCCTACTTCGTCGACCTCAAGCCGGGCGGCAACTACGTGGCCAAGGACCTCTACGAGGTCGGCGGCGTGCCTGTCGTGATGAAGGAATTGCGCAAGGCGGGCCTGATCCACGAGGACTGCATGACCGCAACGGGTCGGTCCATGGGCGAAGAACTCGACCTGATCGAGCGCGAGGCCGACGGCAAGGTGATCTATCCCATCGAAACGCCGATCACCAAGACCGGCGGCGTCGTAGGTCTGAAGGGCAACCTCGCCCCGCAGGGCGCCATCGTGAAGGTCGCGGGCATCGCGGCGGAGGATCAAGTGTTCACCGGCCCCGCGCGGGTCTTCGAATGCGAGGAGGACTGCTTCGAGGCGGTCAAGATGCGCGCCTACAAGGAAGGCGAGGTGCTGGTCATCCGCAACGAGGGCCCCGCTGGCGGCCCCGGCATGCGCGAGATGCTGGCCACCACCGCCGCGCTGTCCGGGCAGGGCATGGGCAAGAAGGTCGCGCTGATCACCGACGGGCGCTTCTCCGGCGCGACGCGCGGGTTCTGCGTGGGTCACGTCGGTCCCGAGGCGGCGCACGGCGGGCCGATCGCGCTGGTGGAGACGGGCGATGTCATCACCATCAACGCCCTGACCGGCAAGCTGTCGGTGGACCTGACGGACGAGCAACTGGCCGCCCGCAAGAAAGCCTGGGCCGGGCCGCGGGGCACGATCTATGCGTCCGGGTCGCTCTGGAAATACGCGCAACTGGTCGGTGAGACCTACAAGGGCGCGGTCACCCATCCGGGCGGCAAGGCCGAGAAACACGTCTACGCCGATCTCTGACGCCGATGCGCGGAACGATCTTCATGGTCCTCGCGGCGGCGCTGTGGCTTGCCGCCTGCGACATGCCCGCCACCGATCTGGCGGGCGCGTCAACGGGCAGCAAGCCCCCGCTCGAAAAGGTGTCCCTTGCCGGGGGCGCCGTCGTCGTGGACGGGCCGGAGGGCTACTGCATCGACCCGGAAACCTCACGCTCGCGGAACGGGCAGGGGGTCGCCGTGATCGCGTCGTGCTACATCCTGTCGGGCGGCAAGGCGGGCTACAACGTGCCGCCGGTGATCGTGACGGTGACTGTCGGCCCGAAGGACCCGGGGGGCGCGGTGCCCGATCCGGCTGCGCTGGCGAAGGCTGCGGGGGCGCCCCTGCTGGGGGCCTACGAGGATGACGGGCTGACCCTGGCCCACCTCGGCAGCGGCGGCGACAAGATGCTGAGCGAGGGCGATCAGCGCTACTGGCGGGGGGCCTTCCTGCAGGGCGGTCACATGGTCGGTCTGGCGCTTTACGCGCCGGAGGGCGATGCGATGGCGGGTCGTGACGGGGCGCGGATGCTGGGGCAGGTGCGTGACTTCATTGTACGCGCAAGTCCGTGAAGGAAGGGTGAAGCCGCCGCGCGGGCGGATTCAAGGAAAAGCGTAACGATATCGTGGTTTTTCGCGTTTATTCGAACCGTGGTGTAAGCCATAATGGTTTCCGAACCCGAAACGATCTGTCGTATTCGGGAGGCGCAAAAGACATTTGGGGACACGGCACGGCATGACGACAGGGCAGCGGCAGGGATGGCTGGACAAAATGGTCTTTGCCGCGGGCCTGAGACGCTGGTCGCAGGCCGCGCGCTCCGCCTCCGGCATGGACCTCGCCGCCCTCCGGGAAAGCCGCAACCGCGCCCGGCGCCTGCGCACGCACCTCGACCGTCTGATCCACGTCGCGGAGGAACGGCTGGCCCTGCCGATGATCGGCAACCAGGCCTTTCCGCGCCCCGTGGATGCCGACTGGGCCTGGCGGCCGGAGCTGTGGTGCGGCCCGCTGCCGCGGCCCGGCATGTCCTCGGTCGAGTCGCAAAGCATGCTGGGTCGGGAGGCGACGCTGTTCCACGACTGCGCGCGCTCCGAACTGACCCTGCGCCAGATCCGCAACACGCGGGAGGCCGACCTTGCCGCCTACGGACTGCGGCTGGACGTCTTCCGTTTCGACGGGTCCTACCTGTCGCTGGCCATCGACCTGCCGCAGGAGGCGTCGCAGGGCCTGAAGCGCAGCCACCTGATCCGGATCGATACCATCGTCGAGATGGAGAAACCCCTTGAAATCTTTGCAAGACTGAACATCAAGCACGGCCCGAACACGGAACAGATCGTCCGTGAGCTGCCGCTGAACGAGGAAGAGATCAACGTCGAGTTCGACCTCGCCTACACCAAGCTGAACGAGAAGCGGGTGGAGAAGATGTGGCTCGACCTGATCTTCGAAGGGCCGGAGATGAACCAGGTGATCCTCCGCGACCTGACGTTCAGCCGCCGCAAGCGGGCGGCGCTGTGAGCCGCCGGAAGGAGTCCCGAGCATGAGCGCATTCACCCTGACGAAGACGCGGTTCCGGGAAGGGCTCTGGGAAGGGGTGCTGAGCACCGAAGGCACCGCCGCGCCGGACGTCGAAGTGACGCTGAACGACCAGCCGGTGACCGGCGTGATGGTGACCGAAGTGGCCGGCAAGGCACGGGAGGCGGGGGCGCAGTGGCTGCTCCAGGTGCCGGTCCCGGCAGAGGCGATCGGCGACGGGGTGCAGACCTTCCTGATCACCGACGCGGCGACCAACGGCGTCTTGCAGAGCTTTTCGCTGATCTCGGGCGAGGCGCTGGGCGATGACATCCGGGCGGAGGTCGACCTGCTGCGCGCCGAGCTCGACATGCTGAAGAAGGCCTTCCGCCGGCATTGCCTGGAGACGACCTGACCCGTTGACTGTTTCCGGTATGGAGACATTGGCGCGCGCGTGAGCCTTGGTCCCGAGGTGTGAACGCGCGGTGACAATCGGGTTTCGTGCACGGTGCGCACGGAAGGGTAACAGGGCGTGCGCCGTGCAGATGTGGTGGCGCGGAAGTGGCTGTCCACAACACCGCAGGACAATCTTCACACAGCTTGCACCGCCGTTACCGGTGAACCGGCCGGTTGAGGGGGGCGAAACGGCCGGTTGGTAACCTTTTCGCCCCGACGGCGCTGCGCGCCTGTTGCGTGGCCCTCTGCCGCGTTAACCCATTGCGATTTTTTCCATGCCGAAGGCATGTAAAACGGGGCAGGCAGATTGACCTTCCGACTGGCGGGGTTCACGGTAGCGGCAACGCGAAAGGACCTTCTCACATGTCACCGATGCGCGGCATTGCGCTGAAGCTGGCCTCCGTCTTCCTGTTCACGATCATGGCCTCGCTCATCAAGGCCAGCTCGACCGAGGTGCCCGCGGGGCAGGCGGTGTTCTTCCGCTCGTTCTTTGCCATGCCGGTGATCGTTATGTGGCTCACCCTGCGCGGCGACCTGCGCACCGGGTTCAAGGCCACGCGCCCCCTGATGCACGTCTGGCGCGGGCTGGTGGGTGTGACCGCCATGGGCTGCAACTTTGCCGCGCTGGGGCTTCTGCCGCTGCCGGAGGTCACGGTGCTGGGCTATGCCGCGCCGATGCTGACGGTACTTCTGGCTGCGCTGATGCTGGGCGAACGCCTGAGGCTGTTCCGGATGTCGGCGGTTCTGCTGGGGCTTGGCGGGGTGACCATCGCGCTGTGGCCGCGGCTGTCGCCGGACGCCTGGAGCGAGGCGGCCATGCTGGGCCTGATCTTCATCGGCGTGTCCACGGTGATGCGGGCGCTGGCGCAGATCCAGATCCGCCGCATGGTGTCGAGCGAGGAAACCTCCGCCATCGTGTTCTACTTCTCCCTGACGGCGACGCTGTTTTCGCTGGCGACCGTGCCGTTCGGCTGGACATGGCCGGGCTGGGCGGTGTTCTGGATGCTGGTGGCCGCCGGGCTGATCGGCGGCGTGGCGCAGATCTTCCTGACCTCGTCCTACAAGTTCGCGGGGGCGGCAGTGCTGGCGCCGTTCGAATACGCCTCGATCCTGTTCGCGATCCTCTTCGGCTACGCGTTCTTCGACGAGGTGCCGACAGCCAGCGTGCTGATCGGCGCGGCCATCGTCGTGCTGGCCGGCGTGCTCATCATCTGGCGCGAACGGCAGCTGGGCCTGAAGCGCGGGCAGGCGCGGGCGAACATGACGCCGCAGGGGTAAAATCTTCGGTCGAAGATTTTACCGGCGGGCAGATTTTCCTTCGAAAAATCTGGGGGGGTCAGAGGTCGAAGGCTTCCGCGATCCGGTAGGCGGGGCGCAGAAGGGCGCGCCTGTGGCGGCCCAGCGGGAAACGGGCCGGCGGTTTAGCCAGGAAGTCGGGCAGGCCGGTCGGCGTGCCGAGCAGGGCCTTTGCCAGCGCGTGGCCCGCGTAGCTGCCCATGGCGACGCCGTTGCCGTGGAACCCCAGCGCCGCGTCGAGGCCCGGGTGGTCCGGCACGGCGCCGATGAAGGGGTGGCCGCTGGCCATCAGGCAGACCAGCCCGGACCATTCGTGCGTGATCTCCACGTCCGCCCAGACCGGGAAGGCTGCGGCGAAGTCCTTGCGGATCCGTTTCGCGATGGCCGCCTGTTCGGCGGGCCGCGCGGTCAGCCCGCCGCGCATCCCGAACAGCATCCGCCCGTCCGGCAGGCGGCGGAAGTAATGCAGCAGGCGGCGGGAGTCATAGGCCATCTGCGCGGTGGTCCAGCCAGCGTTTTCCGCTTCGGCATCGGTGAGCGGCCGGGTCAGCAGGATGGAGCTTTGCACCGGCAGGGTGCGGGCGCGGAGCCAAGGGGGCAGGTCCTCGGACGAGTAGCCGTTGGTGGCGAGGATGACGCGGTCGGCGGTGACGGTCTGCCCGTTGACGGTCAGGCGCCAGGTTCCGTTGCGGCTGAGCGCGGTGACGGGGCTGTCGGCGTGGAGGGAAGCGCCCGCGTCGGCGGCGGCCCGGGTGAGGCCCGCGTGGTATCTGGCGGGGTTGAGGGCGAAGCCCGTCGCGCGGGTCAGGGCGCCGTGCCAGGGACCGGCCATGCCTTGGGCCGCGAGGTCGTGTCGCTCGGTGAGGCGGGCGGTCGGGTCGGCCTCTGCCTCCTGCCGCAGGGCCTTCATGGCGCGGGCGGTGTGGGCCAGTTCGGTTTCGCCGTCGGAATGGGTGTCGGCGTCGATGCCGTGGGTGTCGAGGAGGTCGCGGACATGGGCCACCGCGGCGACCTGCGTGTCGTGCCAGAGGGCGGCCTGGGCGGCGCCGTGGCGGCGGGCGAGGGTTGTCCCGCTCGCCAGTGCGCCGCCGATGCAGCAGAAGCCGCCGTTGCGGGTGGAGGCGCCCCAGCCGGGGGGCTCGGCCTCGAACAGCGCGGTGCGGGTTCCGGCCTGTGCCAGGGTCAGCGCGGCGTTCAGCCCGGTGAAGCCGCCGCCGATGATGGCAACATCCGTCTTCAAGGGCGCGTCGAGGCGCGGCCACGCCGGGGGCGTGACCGTGCCGGTCCAGAAGCTGCCGGGATCGCGCGCGTAGGCGGCCGGTTCGTAGAGCCGGATCACGCGGTGGTTTCGGCAGCGCGTTCCTCGCGCGCGCGCTGGACGGCGCCCCGTTTGGTCACCAGCGAGGCGGTGATCACGCCGATGGTGACGAAGACGATCAGCAGGGTCGAGAGCGCGTTGATCTGCGGGCTGACGCCGAGCCGGACGGCCGAGAAGATCTTGATCGGCAGGGTCGTGGCGCCGGGGCCGGTGGTGAAGCTGGCGATCACGAGGTCGTCGAGCGACAGGGTGAAGGCGAGCAGCCAGCCGGAGATCACCGCGGGCGCGATGATCGGCAGCGTCACGAGGCGGAAGGCCTCGAACGGGGTGGCGCCGAGGTCGAGCGCGGCCTCTTCCAGCGCGGTGTCGAAGGTGGCGAGGCGCGACGAGACCACGACCGAGACGTAGCACATGGCGAAGGTGGTGTGCGCCAGCACCACGGTCAGCACGCCGCGGTCCAGCCCGATGCCGATGAACAGCAGAAGCAGTGAGAGGCCGGTGATGACTTCGGGCATGACGAGCGGCGCGTAGATCATGCCGGAGAAGAGCGTCCGCCCCCGGAACCGACCGGCGCGGATCAGCACGTGGGCGGCCATGGTTCCCAGCACCGTGGCGATGGTCGAGGAGAAGAAGGCGACCCGCAGCGTGACCCAGGCCGCGTCGAGGAATTCCTGGTCGCGGAAGAGTTCCGCGTACCATTGCGTCGAGAAGCCGGCCCAGACGGTGACGAGGCGGCTGGCGTTGAACGAGTAGATGACCAGCACGACCATCGGCAGGTAGAGGAAGGCGAAGCCCAGCGTCAGGGCGGTGGCGTTGAACCAGGAGAAGCGTTTCATGCGGCGGCTCCCGAGGGGTTGTGCCTTGCGTGGCGCGCCGGTGCCGGCGGTTTGATGCGGTGGCGGGCGGGGAGGGGGGCGCTGCCCCCCGCCTTCGGCTCCCCCCGAGGTATTTCGGCCAAGATGAAGGCGCGCGGGCCTGTGCCGGGCCGGAGGGGGGCGGGGGAACGGCGGGGGGGGGCGGGTCATTTCTCGGCCTGCCTTGCGCGTTCCTCGGAGCGCTGGAAGAGGATGAACGGGACGATCAGGATCAGCAGCCGGATGACCGCCACCGCGGAGGCGACGGGCCAGTCGCGGTTGTTGAAGAACTCTTCCCACAGCACCTTGCCGATCATCAGCGTGCCGGAGCCGCCGAGCAGAGAGGGGATGACGAATTCGCCGATCGTCGGGATGAAGACGAGGAAGCAGCCGGCCACGATGCCGCCGCGCGAGAGCGGGAAGGTGACGAGCCAGAAGGCTTCGAGCCGCGAGCAGCCGAGGTCCTCGGCGGCTTCGAGCAGGCTTTCGTCCATCTTCTCGAGCGCGGCGTAGATCGGCAGGATCATGAACGGCAGGTAGGTGTAGACGATGCCGATGTAGACCGCGATCTTGGTATTGAGGATCTGCAGCGGCGTGGAGATGAGGCCGGTCCAGAGCAGGAGCTGGTTCAGCAGCCCCTCGTTCCCGAGGATGCCCATCAGCGAGTAGACGCGGATCAGGAAGGACGTCCAGAACGGCAGGATGACCAGCATCAGCAGCGTCGCCTGCCATTCCTTGGGCGCGCGCGCCATGCCGTAGGCCATCGGGTAGCCCACCAGCAGGGTTGCGAAGGTGGCGATCACCGCGATCTGGAGCGAGCTGAGGTAGGCCTTCCAGTAGAGGTCGTCGCTGGTCAGGAAGACGAAGTTCTCGAAGTCGAGTTCCGACAGGAAGTCGGTGATCGCCGTCCAGCCGCCGGAGAGGTCCAGTTGCGGCATGTAGGGCGGGCGGGCCAGCGCCACGTCCGAGAGCGAGATCTTCAGGACGATCAGGAAGGGCACGAGGAACAGGGCCAGCAGCCAGAAGTAGGGCAGGCCGATCACCCCGTTGCCGAGGAAGGCGCGGCGCTGGTCTGCGTCGCTCTTGTTCAGGAGCGCGAGGAAGCCGCCCAGCGTGGCGACGAGCCCCGCGACATGCACGGGCAGGGCGGGATCGTCGAGGCCGGGGCCTGCCAGCAGGAGCGCCGTGCGCACCGCGAAGTAGAGCGCGGCGACGAGCAGCGCGATCATGAGCGCGGCGTTGCGCCGGTTGGCGGCCTCGTCGATCACGCGTCATCCTCCAGCACGACACCCGCCGTCGTGGTGAAGGAGAGGTAGACCTCGTCCTCCCAGGTGATGTCGCGGTTGGCGACGCGGCGGGTGTTGGTGGCCTGCGCCTTGACCATCAGGCCGCCGGCAAGCTCGACGTGGTAGGTGGAGATGTTGCCGAGGTAGGCGATGTCGATCACCTTGCCCTTCAGCACGTTCACGGCGTCGGGCGGTGTCTTGGAGATCGCGATCTTTTCCGGGCGGAGCGAGAGGACGACCTTCTGGCCGGCCTTTTCCTCGGGGCCGTTGACGGCGATCAGCCTGGGCTGGCCTTCGGCCCAGGCGATGGCGAGGCCGCCGGGGGGCACGTCCGCCACGGCGGGGGCCGGAGCGGTCTGCGCCACGGGGGCGGAGGCGGTCACGGGGTCCGCGGTGGTGCCGGTCTGCGGCGCGGCGTCGGGCAGCGGCAGGGCCTTCTGCGGTTCCTCCAGCCACTTGCCGACGATGGGCGCCAGCACCTTGTCGTGCAGCTTCTGGCCCAGTTCGTTGGGCTGCGGGCGGCGGGCGTGTTCCTCTGCCGCCTCCTGCAGGGCGGCCTCGGCCTCCGGCGTGTCGGGCTCCGGCATGGGGAGCTTCGATTCGGGCTGGGTCGCGGGCCCGGGCGTGGCGGGGGGCGGGGCCGGGCGCGCCTCGGCTATACCGCGGAACAGGTTCACGTCGCCGATGAAGTCGGCCACGTAGACCGAGACGGGCGCCTCGTAGATGCGGTCGGGCGTGTCGACCTGGATGATCTTGCCGTGGTCCATGACCGCCACGCGGGAGGCGACGGTCATCGCCTCTTCCTGGTCGTGGGTCACGATGATGAAGGTGGTCCCGGTCTTCTCCTGGATGTCCATCAGCTCGAACTGGGTTTCCTCGCGCAGCTTGCGGTCGAGCGCGCCGAGCGGTTCGTCGAGGAGCAGGAGTTTCGGCGCCCGGGCGAGCGAGCGGGCGAGGGCCACGCGCTGGCGCTGGCCGCCGGAAATCTGGTGGGGCTTGCGCTGGGCGAACTTCTCGAGGTGCGTGAGGCGGAGCATCTCGCTCACGCGGCTCTCGATCTCGGCCTTGGGTTTCTTTGCGCGCTTCAGGCCGAAGGCGATGTTTTCCCAGACGGAGAGATGCGGGAACAGCGCGTAGCTCTGGAACATCATGTTCACCGAGCGCTTGTTGGCGGGGATCTTCGCGATGTCCTGACCGTCGAGCAGGATCTGGCCCTCGGTCGGCTGTTCGAAGCCCGCGAGCATCCGCATCAGGGTGGTCTTGCCGCAGCCCGAGGGGCCGAGCAGCGCGAAGAATTCCCGCGCGTAGATGTCCTGCGTCAGATCGTCGATGGCGGTGAAATCGCCGAAGCGCTTGGTGACGTTCCGGAACCGGATAAGCGGTTTTTCCTCGGGGTTCTCCCAAGGGGCAAAGACGGTCTGGGCCATGTGGTTCTTTCCGCAGGTGAGGTGACCCGCGCCGGGGTCGTCGGGCGCGGGCCGGTCGTTGGGATCAGCGTGTCAGGTGCCCGACTTGATCGAGGTCCACAGGCGCGTGACCACGCGCTGCACCTTCGGATCGTAGGGAGTCGTGGTGTAGGTGTTGTCCAGCGTCTCCTCGTCCGGGTAGATCGCGGTGTCGCCGATCACGTCCTCGTTCAGGAATTCCTGCGAGGCCTTGTTGCCGTTGGCGTAGTAGACGTAGTTCGACGCCGCGGCCATGTTCTCGGGGTCCATGATGAAGTTCAGGAACTTCATCGCGCCCTCCGGGTTCGGGGCGTCGACCGGGATCGCCATCTGGTCGAACCACATCTGCGCGCCTTCCTTCGGGATGATGTAGGCCACCTCGACGCCGTTGTCGGCCTCTGCGGCGCGGTCGCGGGCCTGAAGCACGTCGCCGGACCAGCCGACGGCCACGCAGATCTCGCCGTTGGCGAGCGCGTTGATGTACTCGGACGAGTGGAACTTCTGGATGTAGGGGCGGATCGGGGCGTAGACCTCTTCGGCCTTGGCGATCACGTCCGGGTCATGGCTATCCGGGTCCTCGCCGATGTAGTTCAGCGCGGCGGGCAGCATCTCGGCCGGGGCGTCGAGGAAATGGACGCCGCATTCGGCGAGCTTTTCCATGTTCTCCGGCTTGAACACAAGGTCCCAGCTGTCGAGCGGGGCGTCCTCGCCCAGCAGTTCCTTGACCTTGGGGACGTTCACGCCGATGCCGGTGGTGCCCCACATGTAGTTGATGGCGTATTCGTTGCCGGGGTCGTACTTCGCCGTGCGCTCCTCGATGGTGTCCCACATGTTGTCGAGGTTGGGCAGCTGCTCCTTGTCGAGCTTCTGGAAGGCGCCGGCCGCGATCTGGCGCTGCAGGAAGGTGCCGGTGGGCACCACCACGTCATAGCCGGAGTTGCCGGCGAGCATCTTCGTTTCCAGAAGTTCGTTGGAGTCGAAGACGTCGTAGATCAGGTCGATGCCGGTTTCCTGCTCGAACTTCTCGAGCAGGCTTTCGTCGATGTAGTCCGACCAGTTGTAGACTCGCACCTCTTCGGCGGCAGCCATGGTGGCCAGCAGCGCCGCGGAGGCGGTCAGGCTCGCCAGGGTCGTCATAGGGGTCTTGGTCATCTCTTTCTCCCGTTGGTCGGGGGGTCTTCGGCGCCCCCGTGCCAGGATTTTGATCATAAGTTGCGCTGAGAGGCAACTTGCGCGATGTTTCCATGGCCTGATGACGGGTGCAAGCGGCTCTGGCCGCCGGATGCGTAATGGGGAGGCACGTGGTGACGAAAGCGGCAGATATACGCGACGGTGCGGGCCTTCCGGCACATGAACAGGTCTACCGCGCCCTGCGCGAGATGGTGCTGTTCGGCGCGCTGGCCCCGGGCGAGCCGGTGACCATCCAGGGGCTGGTGGACCGCATGGGCGCGGGCATGACACCGGTGCGGGAGGCCCTGCGGCGCCTGACGGCGGAGGGCGCGCTGGCCGCGCTGGGTAACCGGCGGATCATGGTGCCGGTGCTGGACGCGGCGGCGGTGGCCGACCTGACCGAGGCGCGGCTGACCGTCGAGACGCGGCTGGCGGAGCGCGCGGCGGAACGCATCGGCGCGGAGGCGGTGACGGCGCTGGCCGCGATCGACGCCCGGCTGGACCAGGCCATCGCGCGCGGCGACGTGGAGGCCTACCTGCGGGAGAACTTCGCCTTCCACGCGGCCCTGAACGCCGAGGCCCGCGCGCCGATCCTGACGTCGATGACCGAGGGGCTATGGCTGCGATTCGGCCCGTCGCTGCGGGTGGTCTGCGGCCAGACCGGCACGCGCAACCTGCCCGACCGCCACAAGGACCTGCTGAAGGCGCTCTTGGCGCGGGATGCCGCGGCGGCCTCTGCCGCGATGGCGGGCGACGTGCGGCAGGGCATGGAGCTGATCGCGCAGAGCCTTTGATACCGGGGCTCCGGGCCGGGGCGGGGCGTACCTCTTCCTGCGGAAGTCGGCCCGCCCGCCCCGGCCATCCCTTTTCGGGTGAGGAGCGGTGGGGTCGGCGCGTGTGGCGGTGTGGAGTCAGGTATTTTTGCCAAGATGAAGGGGCAGGGTTTTCCTGTCCGTGCGTGTCGGGGAGCCGGGGGCGTTTGTGTGGTCCCGGCGTCCGGCCTTCGGGATGGCCGGGTCTTTGGTCGGGATCGGTCGTTCCGGGGCGAGTCGATTGACTTCGCAAAATTTGATCATATTCTGGCGCCAACTCTGACCGGAGGCGTTTCATGACCATCCTGACCATCAATTCCCCCACCGCCGAGCTGCAGGCCCTGGACGCGGCACACCACATCCACCCCTTCACCCATGCAGGCGGGCTGAAGGACAAGGGCGCGCGGATCATCACCCGGGCCGAGGGCTGCTGGCTGCAGGACAGCGAGGGCAACCGCATCCTCGACGCCATGGCGGGGCTTTGGTGCGTGAACGTGGGTTACGGGCGCGAGGAGCTGGCCGAGGTCGCCGCCCGGCAGATGCGCGACCTGCCGTTCTACAACACCTTCTTCCAGACCAGCCACGTGCCGGCGATCAACCTGGCCGCGCGGCTGGCGGAGCTGGCGCCGGGCGATCTGAACCACGTGTTCTTCGCCAACTCCGGGTCGGAGGCAAACGACACCAACCTGCGCATGGTGCGGACCTACTGGGCCGAGAAGGGCCAGCCGCAGCGCGACCAGATCATCGCGCGGTGGAACGGCTACCACGGGTCGTCAGTGGGGTCGGGCAGCCTTGGCGGGATGAAGGGCATCCACGCGCAGGGCGGCCTGCCGATCCCCGGCATCCACCACATCGACCAGCCGTACTGGTATCTCGAGGGCGGGGACATGACGCCGGAGGAGTTCGGGCTGGCGCGGGCGCGTCTGCTGGAGGAGAAGATCCTCGAGATCGGGCAGGACAAGGTCGCGGCCTTCATCGCCGAGCCGATCCAGGGTGCGGGCGGGGTGATCGTGCCGCCGTCGACCTACTGGCCGGAGATCCAGCGCATCGTCGACAAGTACGGCATCCTGCTGATCGCCGACGAGGTGATCTGCGGCTTCGGCCGGACCGGCGAGTGGTTCGGGTCGCAGACCATGGACATCCGTCCCGACATCATGACCGTCGCGAAGGGGCTGTCCTCGGGCTACCAGCCGATCGGCGCTTCCATCGTGTCGGACGCGGTCGAGGCGGTGATCGGCGACGTGGAGTTCAACCACGGCTACACCTATTCCGGGCACCCGGTGGCCTGTGCGGTGGCGCTGGAGAACCTGCGCCTGCTGGACGAGGAAGGCATCGTGACGCGGGCGCGCGACCACGTGGCGCCCTACCTCAAGGAGCGGTTCGAATCGCTGACCGAACATCCGCTGGTGGGCGAGGCGACGATTGTCGGGCTGATGGGGTCCATCGCGCTGACGCCGGACAAGGCATCGCGGGCGGAGTTCGCGGGTGAGGCGGGGCAGGCCGGCTACATCTGCCGGGAGCGGTGCTTTGCCAACAACCTGATCATGCGGCACGTGAACGACCGCATGATCATCTCTCCGCCGCTGGTGATTTCCCACGAGGAGATCGACACGCTGATCGAGCGGGCGTGGAAGAGCCTCGACGAGGCGCATGAGGCGCTGCAGGCGCAGGGCCTGATGGTGGCGATGCCCACGGCCTGAAGTATTGAGCGCGGCGTGTGGGACACGCCGCGCCTTTTGCGTTTGTCGCGGGGATCGCCACGGGGCCCGGCAGGGTGTCCCGGGACAGGCCGGGGATCAGGTATTTATCGCCAAGATGAAGGGACCGGGGTCTGGTCCCTTGCCGCGGGGATCGCGTGACGGCCCGGCGAGGCGGCCCCGGTTCCGGCCGGGGCCTGTTCTTTGCGAGCGTGCCGGCTCAGGCCTTGATCCAGGTCTTGGCGGCGTCGAGATCGTCCGGGTCGAAGTGCTTGACCTTCGCGCCCGACAGGTGGCCGAGACCGCGGGCGGCGAGTTTCTGCCAGGACGCCTTGCCCACCACGGCGGCCTTGTCGATCAGGTCGTAGTGGTTGCGGGCGATGCGGAAGTGCTGGTTCAGCGCGGCCAGCCCCTGCCAGCCGTCGAATTCCGTCAGGTCGAGGAGCAGGCGGAAGCGCGGGTTGGCGCGCACGAAGGCGTCCATGTCGCGCTCTTCCTCCTCCATCACCGCCGGGTCGAGCCTGCCGACGAGCTGGACGTGCAGCACGCCGTCGCCGAGGTCGGTCTGGTGCATGGCGCCCAGCGATTCCTGCAGCCAGCGGCGCGCGTCGTCTTCCTGGCCCGGCGCGAAGGTGCGGACGGGGCAGGGCATGACCGGGCCGAAGCCGCGCACGAGGCGCATCATCCAGCCGGGCTTGCCCACGACCGCGACGCGGTCGAAGCCTTTCCAGTGCCGCATCCCGAGCTCCGCGTCGTCGAGCATCGCGCCGATGGAAAACTCGGCGTCGTCCTCGATGACGGTCAGGATGCGGATGCGGTCGTGTTCCTCGATCGCCTTGTCGAGCGCGGGGATGAGCCGGTCCTCGTAGTCGTCCTCGCGGATGCGGCCGGACATGCGGACTTCGTAGTGGCCCTTCGGGGGCAGGGGGGTGATGGTGATCATGGTGCCTCTCCTTCTGGGGGACCCCCGGACAACGCCCGGGGGACCTTCTGGTTTCAGCATGCCATTGCGCAAGCCGCGTGACGTTGCGCTGGATCATGTGGCCGCCCGGGCGGCGGCCATCGGGCGCTCAGCCGGCGGGCACCTTCTTCGGCGCGCCGGAGCCCATGTCGGTGCCGGTGTAGGCCTTCTTTGCCTGCTTCCAGGCGCCGAAGCCGCCCTCCATATGGGCGATGGTCTTCACGCCGGCCTCGATGGCGGCGCGGCTGACCTTCTCGGATCGCACGCCGGAGCCGCAGTGGAACACGATGCGCTTGTCGGACTGGCCGGGCAGGGCATCGGCCCTGAAGAAGGCCATCGGCATCAGCAGCGCGCCCTCGATGTGTTCGAACATGTATTCCTGCGGGGTGCGGACGTCGATCAGGACGATCTCGCCCTTCTGCATCGCGGTCTCGACCTCGTCGGGGGTCCATGTCTCGAACGTGGCGTCGTTTATGGTTTCGGTCTTCATGATCTGTCTCCTCAGAACCTGTTCGCGGGGATCTTGAAATAATGGTTGCCGTCGGACTCGGCGGGGGGCAAGCGCCCGCCCCGGAGGTTGACCTGCAGCGCGTGCAGCATCCGGTCGGGCAGGGACAGCGTTGCGTCGCGTTCGTCGCGCAGCTTGCGGTACTCGGCCTCGGTCACGTTGCCGCCGATGTGCTTGTTGCGGGCGCGGTGCTCGGCCACGGTGGCCTCCCAGGCCGGGTCCTCTCGCCCGTCCACCGGGGGATAGTCGTGGCCGACATTCAGGCGGGTGTCGTCGGGCAGCGACAGGATCGCCTGCAGCGAGTCCCACAGATCCTTCGACGAGCCGCCGGGGAAGTCGGCGCGCGAGGTGCCTGAATCGACGTGCATGAAGGTGTCGTGCACGAAGGCGGCGTCGCCCATGACATAGGTGATCGAGCCCAGCGCGTGGCCGGGGGAGAGCATGACCGTCACGTCGATCTCGCCCAGCCTGAAGGTGTCGCCGTCGGCGAAGAGCCGGTCGAAGTCGCGGTCCGGCTCGAAGGCCTCGGGCAGGTTATAGAGCTTGCGCCAAAGTTCGGCGATCTCGTGCACCTTCTCGCCGATGGCGGTGGGCGCGCCGGTCTGTTCCTTCAGCCATGCAGAGGCCATGAGGTGATCGGCATGCGGGTGGGTGTCGAGGATCCACTCGACGCTGAGCCCCTTGTCCCTGACGAAATCCAGCACTTCCTGCGCGCTGTCCGTGCGGGTGCGGCCCGCCGGTGCGTCGAAGTCGAGCACCACGTCGATCAGCGCGGCCTTCTTCGTCGCGGGGTCCGCGGCCACGTACATGATGGATCCGGTGTCGGAGTCGTAGAAGCCTGTGACCTCGGGCGAACCTGTGCCGGTCGATGGGCTGGTTCGGGTGAACATGGGTGTCTCCTTGTGTCTTTGCGTTGTGTCGTTGGCGTGTTTGATATTCACGTAGTCGAATATAAACGGGGAACAAGGGGGCCGGTTCCACGGCGGATCGCTGCCCTTTTTCTGCGCAGGCGAAAAGACCTGTCGTCGCAAGGCACTTAACGGGGCTTTGCAGCCGGCGCGGCGGCGGGCTAACTTCGTGGAAAATACGAAAAAGAGGGACACGGCATGTACGATTTCGCCACCATCGGCGCCTGGATGGAGTTCGCCGTCCGATGGCTGCATGTCATCACCGCCATCGCCTGGATCGGGTCGTCGTTCTATTTCATCGCGCTGGACCTCGGGCTGCACCGGGACCGCAACCTCGCCTCGGGCGCGGACGGCGAGGAATGGCAGGTGCACGGCGGCGGTTTCTACCACATCCAGAAGTACCTCGTGGCGCCGGACCAGATGCCCGGCGACCTCGTGTGGTTCAAGTGGGAAAGCTACTGGACGTGGATCTCGGGCTTTGCCCTGCTGACCATCGTCTATTACTTCGGGGCGGAATTCTACCTTGTCGACCCGAGCGTCGCGGATATTGCCGGGTGGCAGGCGATCGGCATCTCGATACTGTCGCTGGTGCTGGGCTGGGTGGCCTACGACCAGATCTGCAAGTCGCCCATCGGCAAGAACATGAACCTGCTGATGGTCGTGCTGTTCGTCATCATCGTGCTGATGGCGCTGTTCTACACCTCGGTCTTCAGCGGGCGGGCGGCGATGCTGCACCTCGGCGCCTTCACCGCGACGATCATGACCGGCAACGTGGTCAACATCATCATCCCGAACCAGAAGATCGTGGTGGCGGACCTGCTGGCCGGGCGGAAACCCGATCCGAAGTACGGCTACATCGCCAAGCAGCGGTCCACGCACAACAACTACCTGACGCTGCCGGTGCTGTTCCTGATGCTGTCGAACCACTACCCGCTGGCCTTTGCGAGCGAATACAACTGGCTGATCGCGTCGCTGGTGTTCCTGATGGGGGTCACGATCCGGCATTTCTTCAACACGATGCACGCGCGGAAGGGCAATCCGCACTGGACGTGGCTGGCCACCGCGATCCTGTTCATCATCGTGATGTGGCTGTCGACCGCGCCGCTCTACCGCGACGATCCGGTGGAAGAGGCGCAGGGCGCGGCGTTGCGCTATGCCGAGGCGGAGGGCTTCGACGAGGTGCACGACATCGTGCTGGGCCGCTGTTCGATGTGCCACGCGGCGGAACCGGGATACGGTCCGTTCCTCTGGCCGCCAAAGAACGTGCGGCTGGAAACCGCGGACCAGATCGCGCGGCAGGCGCGGGCGATCTACCTTCAGGCGGGCGTGACGCATGCGATGCCGCCCGCCAACCTGTCCTACATGGAAGAAGAAGAGCGCGCTGCCATCCGTCGCTGGTTCAGGGCGGCGGAAGAGGGCTGAGGGACAAGAGATCCGGCTGGGGCCAGGCGTCGCCGTCTTGCCCCGGTCTTGATGAAACGGCCCGCGTCTCTGCGCGGGTCGTCGTTATTTGCGCGCGACAGAAACCGGCTGGAACCAGGTCTTTGCGAAGGCTTCGCCGTACAGAGACGAAATCGTTTCGAACGCAATCAGGGGCACTAGCATCTTCGTTTCCTTTCCCTTGTGAACGCTAACATATTCCTTAAACTTTATTAACGCAAGAAAGTTTCGTGGGGCATGATACAAAGGTACATATGTTGCCCCAGTATCACGTATCACCGTTAAGATTTCGTCACGGTACGCGCGGCGCATGGTTCCAGAATCGGCATGGCCCTGCTAGGTCTGGTGGCATGAATACCCATGACCCCAATATGCGCCCGGTTATCCGACAACTCGACGACGCGGCTGTCAACCGTATTGCGGCGGGCGAGGTGGTCGAACGGCCTGCCTCGGCGGTCAAGGAACTGGTGGAAAACGCCATAGACGCGGGCGCGCGCCGGGTGGGAATCGAGATCGCGGACGGCGGCAAGACCCTGATCCGGGTCACCGACGACGGGTGCGGCATGACCGGGGCGGAGCTGCCCCTGGCCCTGTCGCGCCACGCCACGTCGAAGATCGATGGCTCCGACCTGCTCGACATCCACTCCTTCGGCTTCCGCGGAGAGGCGCTGCCCTCGCTGGGCGCGGTGGGGCGGCTGACGCTGCAAAGCCGGGTGCGCGGCGAGGCCGGGGTGGAGCTTTCGGTCGAGGGCGGCGCGATGAGCGCCGTGAAACCCTGCGCGCTGAATGGCGGCACGGTGGTCACTTTGCGCGACCTGTTCTACGCCACCCCCGCGCGGCTGAAGTTCCTGCGCACCGACCGGGCGGAGACGCAGGCGATCTCCGACACGGTAAAGCGGCTGGCGATGGCGGAACCGGGGGTGGGCTTCACCCTGCGCGACGTGTCCGGCGGGGGCGACCGCGTCACCTTCCGGGTTGAGCCTGAGACCGGCGACCTCTTCGATGCGCTGCGCGGGCGGCTGTCGCGGATCATGGGGGCGGAGTTCACCGACAACGCGCTGGCGGTGGAGTCGGAGCGCGAGGGTTTCCGCCTGACCGGCTATGCCGCGCTACCGACCTATTCGCGCGGCACGGCGGTGGCGCAGTACCTCTTCGTCAATGGCCGCCCCGTCCGCGACAAGATGCTGATCGGCGCGCTGCGCGGCGCCTACCAAGACTTCCTGTCGCGCGAACGGCACCCTGCGGTGGCGCTGTTCGTCGATTGCGACCCGCACAAGGTGGACGTGAACGTGCACCCGGCGAAGTCCGAAGTGCGCTTCCGCGATCCCGGCGTGGTGCGTGGCCTGATCGTGACGACCCTCCGTCACGCGCTGGCGCAGGCGGGGCACCGGGCCTCGTCCACCGTGGCGGCGGCGACGCTGGACGCGATGCGCCCGGAGGCCGGGCAGTCCTACGCGTCGCACCCGCATGCGGCGCTTGGCGCGGGGCCCGAGCCGGTGAGCGGCCCGCGCGTCTATCAGATGGACCGCCCCTCGCTTGGCGCACGCGCGGCGGCCTACCGGGCGCAGGCCCCGGCGCCGGGCTTCGCCGATCTCGGCGACAGCTTTTCCGGCCGCGTGGTCGAGACGGCGCCTGTGGCCGAGACCCCTGCCGAGGATGTGACCCGCCGGCCCCTGGGTGCGGCGCGCGGGCAGGTGCACGAGAACTACATCATCGCCCAGACCGAGGACGGTGTGGTGATCGTCGACCAGCACGCGGCGCACGAACGGCTGGTCTATGAAAAGCTGAAGCGCCAGATGGCGGAAAACGGCGTGCCCGCGCAGGCGCTGCTGATCCCGGACGTGGTCGACCTGTCCTCGGACGACGCGGCGCGGCTGCTTGCCGTGGCGGACGACCTGTCGCGCATGGGCCTGACGGTGGAACCCTTCGGCGCGGGGGCCATCGCGGTGCGCGAAACCCCCGCGATCCTCGGCGAGGTGGACAGCCAGGGCCTGATCCGTGACATCCTCGACGAGCTGGACGACATGGGCGAAACCTCCCTCGTGCAGGAAAAGATCGAGGCGATCCTGAGCCGGGTCGCCTGCCACGGCTCCATCCGGTCCGGCCGCGTCATGCGGGCCGAAGAGATGAACGCGCTGCTGCGCGAGATGGAGGCGACTCCCCATTCCGGCCAGTGCAACCATGGCCGCCCGACCTACGTGGAACTGAAGCTTTCCGACATCGAACGGCTGTTCGGGCGCACATGATCGCGTTGGGCGGGGTGACGCTGGACCTGAACGATCCGCTGATGCTGGCCGGGCTGGCGGGTGTGGCGGTGGTGCTGCTGATCCTGCTTCTGCTGGTGATGACGGTGCGCGCGGCGGGGCGGTCTGCCCGGGCGGTGGAGCCGCTGGGCCAGTTGGCGCGCCGGGTGCAGGCCCTGTCGGACGGGCAGGAGCGGCTGGCCGGCGGCCTGCATCACGTGAGCGAGGCGCAGGCGGCGAGCCAGTCGGCGATGATCCAGTTGATGGAGCAGCGGCTGGCAGAAGTGCAGGAGCGCATGGCCGAGAACCTGCACGGCTCTGCCCGGCGCACGGCCCGCTCGCTTGGCGAATTGCAGGAGCGGTTGCAGGTCATCGACAAGGCGCAGGCCAACATCACGCGTCTTTCAGGCGACGTGCTGTCATTGCAGGACATCCTGTCGAACAAGCAGACGCGCGGCGCCTTCGGCGAGATCCAGTTGACCGATATCGTGTCGAAGGCGCTGCCCTCGGACAGCTACACGCTGCAGGCGACGCTTTCGAACGGGCGGCGGGCGGATTGCCTGATCCACCTGCCGAACCCGCCGGGGCCGATCGTGGTGGACGCGAAGTTCCCGCTGGAGGGCTACGAGGCGATGCGCCGCGCCGACACGCCCGAGCAGGTGACCCGCGCCGCGCAGGCCTTCCGGATGTCGGTCCGCAAGCACATCCGTGACATTTCCGACCGCTACCTGATCGAGGGCGAGACGGCGGATGGCGCGCTGATGTTCCTGCCGTCCGAGGCTATCTACGCCGAGCTGCACGCCAATTTCCCGGAGCTGGTGCGGGAGGGGTTCACCGCCCGCGTCTGGATCGTTTCGCCGACGACCTGCATGGCGACGCTGAACACGATGCGGGCGATTCTCAAGGATGCCCGGATGCGGGCGCAGGCGGGGGCGATCCGGAAGGAGTTGCACGCGCTGTCCGGCGATCTGGAGCGTCTGGGCATCCGTGTCGGCAACCTCGACCGGCATTTCGGGATGGCCGCGAAGGACATCGAGGACATCCGCATCAGCGCCGACAAGGCCGGTAAGCGCGCGAGAAGGCTGGATAATTTCGATTTCGAGGAACTGTCCGAAGAGCCTTTGGTGCTGACCGACCGTGCCGCGCAGCCGCTTCCGCAGAAGTAGTTTAACACTGAACTATTAGCTATGCGCTCCGTGTCCGAAGTTATGCGCCCTGCGCATGGACGTTATGCGGCGGGTAATCTGCCGCTCCGTCACGCCCCCTGATAGACCCCACTTTAACCATGGGAGGATTGTGCTAGGCTTCTCCCCAATGGGCAGTTTGCTTCGGCAAGGCTGTGAAATTGTTTAGAGCTAAACCAATGCCGCACTGCGGCATCGGTGGCAGGAGGAGAATACATGAAAGACGCTCCCCAGGATCTTGATCCGGTCGAATCCCAGGAATGGCAGGAAGCCATCGAGGATGTGATCGAGCGCGACGGTGCGGACCGTGCGCATTTCCTGTTGGACAAGGCGGTTCAGCGCGCAAGGGCAGCCGGGGCAAGGCTGCCCTTTTCTGCGACGACCCCTTACCAGAACACCATTTCGCCGGACGACGAGGTCGACATGCCCGGCGATGCGGAGATGGAATGGCGCATCCGCACCATCAACCGCTGGAACGCCATGGCGACGGTGGTGAAGCGGAACAAGGAATCCTCCGAATACGGCGGCCACATCGCGTCGTTCGCGTCCTCTGCCGCGCTCTATGACGTGGGCCTCAACCACTTCTGGCGCTCCAAGAGCGCGATCCACGGCGGCGACCTCGTGTTCTTCCAGGGCCACGTGATCCCCGGCATCTACGCGCGCTCGTTCATGGAGGGCCGGATCAGCGAGGAGCAGCTGAAGCTGTTCCGTTCCGAAGTCGGCGGCGAAGGTCTTTCCTCCTACCCGCACCCCTGGCTGATGCCCGACTACTGGCAGTTCCCGACGGTCAGCATGGGCCTTGGCCCGCTGATGGCGATCTACCAGGCGCGGTTCATGAAATACATGCACAACCGCGGCCACATCGACATGGGCGACCGCAAGGTCTGGGCCTTCCTCGGCGACGGCGAGATGGACGAACCGGAATCGCTGGGCGCCATCCACCTGGCCGCCCGCGAAGGGCTCGACAACCTGATCTTCGTGGTGAACTGCAACCTGCAGCGCCTCGACGGTCCGGTGCGCGGCAACTCCAAGATCGTGCAGGAACTCGAGGGCAACTTCCGCGGCTCCGGCTGGGACGTGATCAAGCTGCTCTGGGGCCGGGGCTGGGACGAACTGCTGGAGCAGGACACCTCCGGCAAGCTGCGGCAGCTGATGGACGAGACCATCGACGGCGACTACCAGACCTTCAAGTCGAAGGACGGCGCCTACATCCGCAAGCACTTCTTCGGCAAGTACCCGGAGACGGCCGAACTGGTGAAGGACTGGACCGACGACCAGATCTGGGCGCTGCGCCGCGGCGGCCACGATCCGAAGAAGGTCTACAACGCCTTCCTGCGCGCCACGAAGTCCGAAGGTCAGCCGACCGTCCTGCTGGTGAAGACCGTCAAGGGCTACGGCATGGGCACCGCCGGCGAGGGTCAGAACACCACCCACCAGCAGAAGAAGATGCAGGTGGATCAGCTGAAGGCGATGCGCGACCGCTTCCGCATCCCGGTGACCGACGAGGAACTGGAAAAGGGCGATGCGCCCTTCGTGACGCTGAACAACGCGCAGAAGGCCTACCTTGCCGAGAAGCGCAAGGAACTGGGCGGGGCCTTCCCCAAGCGGTTCACCGACGCGCCGAAGCTGGAGATCCCGCAACTCGATGCCTTCAAGAAGGAGCTGCAGGATTCCGGCGACCGCGAGTTCTCGACCACGATGGCCTTTGTCCGCATCCTGACCACTCTTCTGCGGGACAAGAAGGTGGGCAAGCAGGTCGTGCCGATCGTGCCGGACGAAAGCCGCACCTTCGGGATGGAAGGGCTGTTCCGCTCGGTGGGCATCTACAATCCGAAGGGGCAGCTTTATACCCCCGAAGACCGCGAACAGATGTCCTACTACAAAGAATCGAAGGACGGCCAGGTGCTGCAGGAAGGCATCAACGAGGCCGGTGCCATGGCGGACTGGATCGCGGCGGCAACGTCATATTCCAACCACGGCGTCCCGATGATCCCGTTCTACATCTACTACTCGATGTTCGGCTTCCAGCGGATCGGCGATCTCGCCTGGGCCGCCGGTGACAGCCGTGCGCGCGGCTTCATGCTGGGCGGCACCGCCGGGCGGACCACGCTGAACGGCGAGGGCCTGCAGCACGAGGACGGCCACAGCCACATCCTTGCGGGCACCATCCCGAACTGCATCAGCTACGACCCGACCTTCTCTTACGAGGTGGCGGTGATCGTGCAGAACGGCCTCCAGCGGATGTTCGTGGACCAGGAGGACGTCTACTTCTACCTGACCCTGATGAACGAGAACTACCATCACCCGGAAATGCCGATGGGCGCCGAAGAGGGCATCATCAAGGGCCTCTACCGGATGAAGAAGGCCGACAAGCCCGCCAAGAAGCACGTCAACCTGATGGGCTCCGGCACGATCCTCGTGCAGGCGATCAAGGCAGCGAAGATGCTGGAGGAAGACTTTGCCGTCACTTCCGACATCTGGTCGGCGACCTCGTTCAACGAACTGGCCCGCGACTATCAGGACTGCGAGCGGCACAACCGTCTCAACCCCTTCGCGGAAGAGCGCGTGCCCTACATCACCCAGACCCTGACCAACGTGCAGGGCCCGATCGTGGTGGCGACCGACTACATGAAGAACTACGCCGAACAGGTGCGCGGTGCGGTCAAGCAGCGCTTCACCGTGCTGGGCACCGACGGCTTCGGCCGCTCGGACAGCCGGGTGAACCTGCGCAAGTTCTTCGAGGTGGACGCCAACCACATCGCCGCCGCGGCGATGGTGGACCTGTGGCGTGAAGGCGTCGTCTCGGACAAGGATCTCGAGGCGGCCATGAAGAAATACGACATCGACGGCGGCAAGCCGAACCCGCGTTTGGTTTGACGGCACGAGGAGGGAATACGAATGGCAACCGAAGTTAAAGTGCCGGACATCGGCGATTTCACCGATGTCCCGGTGGTCAGCATCCTTGTGAGCGTCGGCGACACCGTCGCGGAAGAGGACGCGCTGATCGAGCTGGAATCCGACAAGGCGACGATGGAAGTGCCGTCGTCGGCCGCGGGCAAGGTGAAGGAGATTCTCGTCTCCGAAGGCGACAAGGTGTCCGAAGGCACCGTCATCATCCTGCTGGAAGGCGACGACGCGGGCGCCGCCAAGGAAGAGAAGTCCGAGGCGCCCAAGGAGGAGTCGAAGGACACCTCCAAGAGCGAATCCAAGGACGCGCCGAAGGAGTCCTCGTCGTCGCAGCAGGCCGCCCCGGCGCCCTCTGCCGTGACCGACAAGGGGTTCAACAAGGTCCACGCCTCGCCGTCCGTCCGGGCATTCGCCCGCCGGGTCGAGGTCGACCTCGCCCATGTGAACGGGTCGGGCCGCAAGGGCCGCATCCTGCGCGAGGACGTGGAAAAGGCGCTGAAGGGCCAGGCGGCGCCGGCTGCGGGTGCACCCGCGGCGTCCGGCGGCATGGGCATTCCGCCGATCCCGAAGGTCGACTTCTCGAAGTTCGGGCCTGTCGAGGACGTGGAAATGCCGCGGATCAAGAAGATCTCCGGCCCCGCGCTGCACCGCTCGTGGCTGAACATCCCGCATGTCACCCACAACGACGAAGCCGACATCACCGAGCTGGACAAGTACCGCAAGGAAATGGACACGATGGCCAAGGAAGACGGCTATCGCGTCACGCTGCTGTCCTTCGTGATCAAGGCCTCGGTCTCGGCGCTGAAGGAGCACTGGGAAGTGAACTCGTCGATCCACCCGGACGGCGACAAGCTGATCAAGAAGGACTTCTACAACATCGGCTTCGCGGCGGACACGCCGAACGGCCTGATGGTTCCGGTCATCAAGGACGCCGACCGCAAGGGCCTGGTGGAGATATCGAAGGACCTGATGGAGCTCAGCTCCAAGGCCCGCAAGGGGGAGCTGAAGTCCGGCGACATGCAGGGCGCGACCTTCACCATCTCGTCTCTGGGCGGGATCGGCGGTACGTCCTTCACCCCCATCGTGAACGCGCCGGAGGTGGCGATCCTCGGCCTCACCCGGTCGAAGATGGCCCCGGTCTGGGACGGCGAACAGTTCGTCCCGCGCCTCATGCAGCCGCTGTCGCTGTCCTATGACCACCGTGCCATCGACGGCGCGCTTGCCGCACGCTTCTGCGTGACGCTCAAGACGCTGCTCGGCGACATGCGCAAGCTGATGTGGTGAGCGACATGGACATCAAGGTACCCGATATCGGCGATTTCAAGGACGTTCCCGTGGTCACGGTCCTCGTCTCGGTGGGCGACACCGTGGCGGAAGAGGACGTCCTGATCGAACTGGAATCCGACAAGGCGACCATGGAGGTGCCCTCTTCGGGCGCCGGCAAGGTCAAGGAAATCAAGGTGAAGGAAGGCGACCGCGTGTCCGAGGGCGACGTGATCGTCGTGCTCGAAGGCGCGTCGGGCGACTCCGGCGATCCGGATTCCGGCGACAGCGAAGGCAAGTCCGAGGAGAAGGCCCCCGCCAAGGAGGCGCCGAAGGCCGTCGAGGCCAGCGGCACCGCGACAGGCCCCGGCGACGTGCATGCCGAGGTGGTCGTCCTGGGCTCCGGCCCCGGCGGCTACACGGCTGCGTTCCGCGCGGCGGACCTCGGCAAGTCGGTGGTGCTGATCGAGAAGCACGACAGCCTTGGCGGCGTCTGCCTCAACGTCGGCTGCATCCCCTCGAAGGCGCTTCTGCACATGGCCAAGGTCATCACGGAGGCGGAGGAGACCGCGCACCACGGGCTCAAGTTCGGCAAGCCGGAGATCGACCTCGACGCGCTGCGCGGCTTCAAGAACGAGGTGGTCGGCAAGCTGACCGGCGGCCTCGACGGGCTGGCCAAGCAGCGCAAGGTCAAGGTGGTGAAGGGCTTCGGCAAGTTCACCGGGCCGAACATGATCGACGTCGAGGGCACCTCGGTCAGCTTCGACCAGTGCATCATCGCCGCCGGTTCTGAACCCGTGGCGCTGCCCTTCATCCCGCATGACGATCCGCGGGTGATCGACTCCACCGGCGCACTGGAACTGGCCGACATCCCGAAGCGGATGCTGGTGCTGGGCGGCGGGATCATCGGGCTGGAGATGGCCTGCGTCTACGACGCGCTGGGGTCGAAGATCACGGTCGTCGAACTGATGGATCAGATCATCCCGGGCGCCGACAAGGACGTGGTCAAGCCGCTGATGCAGCGCATCAAGGGCCGGTACGAGAACATCTTCCTCAAGACCAAGGTCACCGGGGTCGAGGCGAAGGACGACGGCCTGCACGTCACCTTCGAGGACGAGAAGGGCGAGTCCTTCTCCGACACCTTCGACAAGGTCCTGGTGTCGGTGGGCCGCCGTCCGAACGGCAAGAAGATCGACGCCGACAAGGCGGGCGTGGCGGTGGACGACCGCGGCTTCATCGCCGTGGACAGCCAGCAGCGCACCGGCGTGTCGCATATCTTCGCCATCGGCGACGTGGTGGGCCAGCCGATGCTGGCGCACAAGGCGGTGCACGAAGGCAAGGTCGCGGCAGAGGTCTGCGCCGGAGAGAAGCGCCACTTCGACGCCCTGGTGATCCCGTCGGTGGCCTATACCGATCCGGAGGTCGCATGGGTCGGCCTGACGGAAACGCAGGCCAAGGAGCAGGGCATCAAGGTCGAGAAGGGCGTGTTCCCATGGGCGGCCTCGGGGCGGTCCCTGTCGCTGGGCCGGAGCGAGGGCATGACCAAGCTGCTCTTCGATCCGGAGGATCAGCGCGTCGTCGGCGGCTGCATCGTCGGCCCCAGCGCGGGCGACCTGATCGCCGAAGTGGCGCTGGCCATCGAGATGGGCGCCGATGCGGTCGACTTGGGCCACACGATCCACCCGCATCCGACCCTGTCGGAGACGGTGAACTTCGCGGCGGAGATGTTCGAGGGCACCATCACGGACCTCATGCCGCCCCGGAAGAAGAAGCACTGAGATCCTGTAGGGTGGGGCTTTGCGCCACCCTCCTTCCGAACGAAGCGGGGCGCGCCGATCACCGGCGCGCCCCTTCTTCGTCGAACCCTGTCACTAGATACGGAACAAGGGCTGCAGCAGACGCGGGAGGAAGCTGCGGAATTTCAGCGGCGCGTCGGTTACGGCAAGACAGATGCAATCGCCCGAGATGTCGGCCACCGGCATGTGCTGGGTGTCGCCGTCGGCGACCTCCACGTCGCCGCGGGCATAGCGGCCGTCCTCGTCCGAAAACGCGCCCTGCAGGACCAGCGTCAGCTCCAGCCCGTTGTGGCCGTGGTCCGGCACGGCGGTGCCCGCCGGGATGTACAGCAGCCGTGCGGTGGCGCCCGGAGCGGTGGGCAGGATCGCCTGCTTCACGCCCATGCCCAGCGGACGCCAGCGCACGTCCTCCAGCCCGCCGCCGATGTAGTCGACCAGCGGGGCCGGAACGACCGGGTCGGTCTTCGGCATGTGGATCGGGCGCTCCTCGGGAGCGGCGCCGCGCACGGCGGCCAGCGCGCGGTCCAGCGCGCCGTCGTCCATCGCCACGGCGTCGGTGTCGTCCAGCAGCGCGCCGCCGACTGCCTCATGCGCCTCCACGGCGGCACGGCAGGTGTCGCACATCGACACATGCGCGGCGACAATCAGGTTCACCGCCTCGGGCAGGGTGCCCGCGGCATAGCCCATCACGAGGCTCTCGGTCAGGTGGTGCGTGATCTCCGTCATCTCTCGTTCTTTCCGTCCATGGCATGGCGCAGGCGGTCCAGCGCGAGCCGAATACGTGATTTTATCGTGCCCAGCGGAAGGCCGGTCTCGGCGGCGATCTCGCTGTGGGTCATCTCGCCGAAATAGGCCTTGTGGATCAGGTCGCGCTGTTTCGGCGGCAGCGCGGCCACGGCGGCACCCAGCGCCTCCGTCTCCTGTTGAAGCCCCAGCATATCCGCCTGGTCAGGGTCCGGTTCCGGCCCCCAGGGCAGGTCCTCCGGCTCCGGCCGGCGGGAGCGGCGCAGCAGGTCGATGCGCTTGTTCCGCGCGATGGTGAACAACCACGTCGCGGCAGAGGCGCGGTCGGGATCGAACTGCGCGGCCTTCTGCCAGAGCGTCGTCATCACCTCCTGCACGCATTCCTCCGCCTGCGCGGCGTCGGCGCCGCTGCGGATCAGGAAGCCCTTCAGCCGCGGCGCGAAATGCGCGAACAGCGCGGCAAAGGCGGCTTCGTCCCGATGGTCGCGAATGCGGATCAGAAGCGCGGCCCAGGTGGCCTGCTCCTCTTCGCGTTCGCTGTCGGACTGTCTGTTCACGGCGGTCCTCTTCGGTCGTCTCACCCTTGATCGCCCGCCGCCCGCCGGGATGGCAGGGGGCAGGGAGTCGCAAGGGTCGGCGGTGTCGGTTGCGGTGAACATGCCCATCTTACGGAGCTGTGCGCCACCCGGATCACATTTTTTTCATCACCGCGTGCGGAGCTTGCGGTGCAGGCCCCGCCGCGCGGGCGGCGTCAGTTTTTCCTTGCAAGTCACGGCTTAAAGTCATCCGTCCAGAGGGCTGTTGCGTAGACAACAGGCCAGTCATCAAGAAGGACCTGCCCATGCCGTTCGAAAACAGCCCGCTCGCGCCACGCCGCATCGCCGTCATCGGAGGCGGCATCTCCGGCCTCGGCGCGGCGTATATGCTGGCGGAGGACGCGCATGTCACCGTGTTCGAGGCAGAGCCGCGCCTTGGCGGGCACGCCCGGACCCGGATGGCGGGCAAGCGGGGCGACCAGCCGGTCGACACCGGCTTCATCGTTTTCAACTACGCCAACTACCCCCTTCTGACGCGCCTCTTCGACGACCTGGACGTGCCGGTGACCCCCTCGGACATGAGCTTTTCCGCCTCGCTCGGCGGCGGGCGCATGGAATACGGGCTGCGGAACCTGAAGGCGATCTTCGCCCAGAAGCGCAACCTGGGGAACCCGAAGTTCTGGGGGATGCTGCGCGACGTGATGCGGTTCAACGCCCGCGCGGTCGAGGTCGCTCGCGACCGCAGCCTGACGCTGGGCCAATTCCTCGACGTGCTGGGCACCGGGGCGTGGTTCCGCGACTACTACCTCTTGCCGCTGTCCGGCGCGATCTGGTCGACGCCGACCGAGAAGATCATGGATTTCCCCGCCCACGCGCTTGTCACCTTCTTCCAGAACCACGCGCTGCTCAGCGCCACCGGCCAGCACCAGTGGTGGACGGTGCAGGGCGGATCGGTGGAATACGTGCGGCGGCTGACCGCGGCGCTTGTGGCGCGCGGCGCGACGCTCCGCCCCGACACGCCGGTGCAGGCGGTGCGGCGCGCGGGCGGCAAGGTGCGGATCAAGGTGCCCGGCGCCGACTGGGACACCTTCGACGAGGTGGTGATGGCCACCCATGGCGACACCTCCCTGCGCCTGCTCGAAGACCCAAGCGTCGAGGAACGCGCCGCCCTGTCGAAGGTCGCCTACCAGCCGAACCGCGTCGTCCTGCACGCCGACGAGACTTTGATGCCGAAACGCCGCGCCGCGTGGTCGTCGTGGAACTACACCGAAGCCGCCGACAAGACGGTCGAGACCATCGACCTCACCTACTGGATGAACCGCCTCCAGCCGATCCCGGAAGAGGACCCGATGTTCGTCACCCTCAACAGCACCCGCCCGATCCGTGAGGACCTGATCTACGACGAGGTCATCCTGCGGCACCCGGTCTACGACGAGGGCATGTTGCAGGCGCAGGCTCAGGTCGCCCGGTTCAACGGCGCGCAGAACACGTGGTTCTGCGGAGCATGGATGCGCAACGGTTTCCACGAGGACGGGCTGGCCAGCGCGGCCGACGTGGCAGAGGCGATCCGCGCGGGCAACCGGCTCGGGGCGGTGGCATGACCGTCGACCTCATCCAGGCCCATACGTGGCATGGGCGGAAGGGGGCGCTGGAAAACGCCTTCCGCTATTCCGTCGACTACGTGCTCTTCGATGCGGAGGCGAAGGTGAAGGGCCCGCGGCTGTTTTCCCGCAACCGGCGCAACGTCGCCTCCGTTCAGGACAGCGACCACGGCGGCCCGCCGAAGCACGGGCGCGGTGCCCCCTGGGCGCGCGAGGTGCTGGACCGCCATGGCATCGCGGCGAAGGGGCCGCTGATGCTGCTGACCCAGCCGCGCATCCTTGGCCACGTGTTCAACCCGGTGTCCTTCTGGCTGGCCTATGACGGCGACGCGCTGAAGGCGGTGATCGCCGAGGTCAGCAACACCTTCGGCGACCGGCACTCCTACCTCTGCCACAAGCCGGACGGCGCGCCCATCGGGCCGGGCGACGAACTGGCGGCAGAGAAGGTCTTCCATGTCTCGCCGTTCCAGCCGATTGCCGGGGGTTACACCTTCCGCTTCGACATCACGGCAGATCGGATCGGCATCTGGATCGACCTCGACCACGACGGCGGCGGCCTGATCGCTACGCTGGTCGGTCCGCGCAAACCGCTGACCAGCGGGCACCTGCTCTGGACCCTGTTGCGCCGTCCGTTCGGGTCGCGCCGGGTGCTCGCGCTGATCCACTGGCAGGCGCTGAAGCTGTGGTGGAAGGGCGCGCGCTACCGCAACCGCCCCGAACCGCCGAAGCCCGAGGTCTCCGGCCCGCATCACGAAAGGAAAGCCGCATGATGACGGCCGTCTGGCTCCTGACCGGCGGGTTCGTGGCGCTGGCCCTCGTCTGGCTCCGCGACCGGCTGGCGGGGTTCTCCGCGCAGCGCCCCGCCGACTATGCCGATGCCCCCGGCGAAGCGATGGACATCCGCCGCCACCTGAACGGCGCGCTGGAGGCGGAGGGCGTGATCTACGGGCCCACCGGCCGCGTCACATCCCGCTTCCGGGGCGATTTCGTCGCCACTTGGGAGGGCAACACCTGCGTCCTGCACGAACGCTACCTCTATGCCTCCGGCGTGGAGGAAGAGCGCGCCTGGCACCTCACGCTCGGCAACGACGGCCGCATCCGCGCCACGGCAGCGGACGTGGTGGGCGAGGGCCGCGGCCGGCAGAGCGGCCCGTCCGTGCAGATGCGCTACCGGCTGCGCCTGCCGGAGGACAAGGGCGGCATCGTGCTGAACGCCACGGACTGGATGTATCTCACCCCGGACGGGACCATCGTGAACCGCTCGCAGTTTCGGAAGTTGGGTCTGAAGGTTGCTGAACTCGTGGCGGTCATGCGCCGCAAGGAGGTTGTGTGAGAGACTGGAACGGAAAGCGCTACTGGATCGTGGGCGCAAGCGAAGGACTGGGCGCCGCACTGGCCCACAGGCTGAGCGAGGCGGGCGCCGAACTGATCCTCTCGGCCCGGTCGGAGGACAAGCTGCGCGCGCTGGCCGACAAGCTGCCCGGCAAGGCCGAGGTGGTCCCCGTGGATGTCACCGACGCCGAGGCGCTGGAAGAGGCCGCGCAGAAGATCGGGACGTTCGACGGCGTGGTGCAGCTTGCGGCGGTCTACTGGCCCTTCGGCGGCAAGGAATGGGAGGCGGAGCACGCCAATCTCATGGCCGACGTCAACTTCGGCGGGGCGATGCGGCTGGTGGGCGTGGTGGTGCCGCGCTTCGTGGCGCGCGGGTCCGGGCACATCGTGCTGACCGGGTCGCTGTCTGGCTATCGCGGCCTGCCGGGGGCCGCGGCCTATGTCGCGACCAAGTCGGGCATCATGGCGCTGGCGGAATCGCTTTACGCCGACCTCAAGGGCACCGGCGTCGACGTGCAGCTTGTGAACCCGGGCTTCATCCGCACGCAGCTGACCGAAAAGAACGACTTCAGGATGCCCTTCATCATGGAGCCCGAAGAGGCGGCGGACATCGTCTTCCGCCACATGAGCGGCAACAGCTTCCAGCGCGCGTTTCCTCGCATGTTCAGCCTGTTGTTCCGCGGCAGCCAGTTTTTGCCGGATTGGCTCTATTTCCGGCTGTTTGCTTAAGATCAAGGTGCCGTACCTCTTTTCGGTGCAGTGTCCGCCCTGATCAGACAGTGAAGGATGACCGCATGGACCAGATCAGCACAAGACAAGTGGCGGCCGTGATTCTCATGGCGCGCGAAATCGAACGGGGCGAGGGCGAGCTGCGCGGCCTGATCGACCGGATGGACGAAGAGGAAGCCGCGGCGCTGACCGCGATCATGTGGATCGGGCGCGGCTCGTTCGAGCCGGAGGAATTCGACGAGGCCTACCGCACCGCGCTGGCAGAGGCGACGGCGCCCACGTCGGACTACCTGATCGGCACGCCGCACCTCGCCGACAACCTTGAGGCCGGGCTGGACGCGCTGGGGTACAGCGTCACCGAGGAAGAAGACGACCTGATGCGGCGCGGCGCCTGACAGGGGCACACCGCCCCGCACGCCGTCAGCGCAGCGCGCGGCCCTTCAGGATCGCCTCGCTGCCGAAACGGGCGCGGATCTCGTCGGCGGCACGCTCCGCCTTTGCCCGCGCACCGGCCTGCGGATCGAGCAGATCGCCCGCACGATCCGCCTGGGCCTCGGGGACGAGGTCCGACAGACCCACGCCGATCAGCCGCCACGGCCCCGGTTCCTTCACCTGGTCGAACAGTGCACGGGACGCCCGGTAAAGCCGGTCGGCCATCTGCGTCGCGTCCGGCAGGGTCATCCGCCGGGTGAGGATGCTGAAATTCGTGCGCCGCAGCTTCAGCGTGACGGTGCGGCCGGCCATGCCCTTCGCCTTGGCGCGGTCCGTGGTCTTTTCCGACAGCCGCCACAGATGCCCGTCGAGGATATCCGCATCGGCGGTGTCCTCGTTGAAGGTCGTCTCGTTCGAGATCGACTTCACCGGCGCGTTGCGCGTGACCCGCCTGTGATCCTCGCCCCGCGCAAGGTGCCACAGCCGCGTGCCCATGGCGCCGAACCGCGCCTCGAGATCGCGGCGGTCCCAGCGCAAGAGGTCCTCGAAGGTGCGGATGCCCGCGCGGTCGAGGCTCTCCTGCCCGGCCTGACCCACACCCCACAACATGCGCACCGATTTCGGCCTGAGAAACGCCTGCGTCTCCGCCTTGCCGATCACGGCAAACCCGCGCGGCTTGTCGAGGTCGGAGGCGATCTTGGCCAGGAACTTGTTGTGCGACAGCCCGATGGAGCCGGTCACCCCCAGCTCTGCCTGCATCCGCTTGACCAGACGCGCCAGCATGACGGCGGGCGGCGCGCCGTGCAGCCGCGTGGTGCCCGACAGGTCCATGAAGGCCTCGTCCAGCGACAAGGGCTCGATCGCGGGGGTCAGCTCTTCCATCATGGCGCGGATCTGGCGCGAGACGCCGACATAGACCTCCATCCGGGGCCTGATGATGACCGCGTCGGGGCAGAGCTGCAGCGCCTTGAACATCGGCATGGCCGAACGCACGCCGCGGATGCGCGCCACGTAGCAGGCGGTCGACACCACCCCGCGCCGCCCGCCGCCGATGATCACCGGCTTGTCGGCCAGTTCCGGATTGTCGCGCTTTTCGACCGAGGCATAGAAGGCGTCGCAATCCATGTGCGCGATGCTCAGCTCGGCCAGCTCCGGATGGGCGATCACGCGCGGCCGCCCGCAGGCGGGGCAGCGCGGTCCGCTGTCAAAGAGGGTCAGGCAGTCGCGGCACAGCGCGGGCATGGTCGGGTTATCCTTGCCGGGTCACCGGATAATCTGGCGCAAATCTCCGGCCATGCTTACATAAGTCGAAGATTATTTCCGAGAAAGGTCCTTCGATGCCCATTGAGTCGCTGATCGCCGAATTCCTCGGCGGGAACATCGTGTTCCTCCTGCTGGCGGTCTTTATCCTGCTTTGCATTTTCCTCGGCGTGCGGATTGTCCCGCAGTCCGAAAAACACGTGGTCGAACGCTTCGGCCGGCTGCGCGCGGTCCTCGGGCCGGGGATCAACTTCATCGTGCCCTTCCTCGACAAGGTCCGGCACAAGATATCGATCCTCGAACGCCAGCTGCCCACAGCCTCCCAGGACGCGATCACCATGGACAACGTGCTGGTGGAGGTGGAGACCTCGGTTTTCTACCGCATCCTCGAACCGGAAAAGACCGTCTACCGCATCCGTGACGTGGACGCGGCCATTGCCACGACCGTCGCAGGCATCGTCCGCGCCGAGATCGGCAAGATGGAACTGGACGAGGTGCAGTCGAACCGCGCCCGCCTGATCGCCGAGATCAAGATGCTGGTGGAGGACGCCGTCGACAACTGGGGGATCGAGGTGACGCGGGCCGAGATCCTCGACGTGAACCTCGACCAGGCGACGCGCGACGCGATGCTCCAGCAGCTCAACGCCGAACGCGCCCGCCGCGCGCAGGTGACGGAGGCCGAGGGCAAGCGCCGCGCGGTCGAACTCGCCGCCGACGCCCAGCTTTACGCCGCCAAGCAGGAGGCTGAGGCGCGCCGCATCACCGCCGACGCCGAAGCCTACGCCACCGAGGTCGTGGCCAAGGTCATCCGCGAAAACGGCGTCGAGGCCGCGCAATACGAGGTCGCGCTGAAGCAGGTCGACGCCCTGCGCCGCATGGCCGAGAAGGGCGGCACGCAGACCATCGTCCTGCCGTCGAGCGCGATCGAGGCCTTCGGCAACGCGTTCAAGCTGTTCAAGGGAAGCACGTCATGAGCTGGGACACCTGGTGGCTCTGGATCGCGGGGGGCATCGTCCTCCTGATCGTCGAGGTGCTGGCGCCGGGGTTCATCGCCCTCGGGCTGGCGGTCGGCGCCTTCATCGTCGGGTTCCTGCTGCTGGTCACGGGTCTGGGCTCTCTGCCGCTGACGCTGCTGATCTGGGCGGTGGCCTCGCTTGTCGCGTGGCTGGTGATCCGCAAGCTCGCCGGAGAGCGCAAGGGCCAGGTGAAGATCTGGACCACCGACATCAATGAATAGCCGCCGCCGGTTCTATGGCGCCAAGGTGATGCTGTTCGCCGGGGACGACCTGCTTGTCCTGCGCCGCGACTTCGCGCCGGGGCTGGCGTGGCCGGGGATGCTGGACTTCCCCGGCGGGGTGGCAGAGGGCGACGAGGACCCCGTCGCCTGCGTCCTGCGCGAAACCCGCGAAGAGCTGGGCCTGACCCTCGACCCCGGCCTGCTGCGCTGGGTGCACCTGCGCGACGCAGGCGGGCGCAGAAGCTGGTTCTTCGCGGCCCACGGCCCGGCCGGTCTGGTGGACGAGGTGCGTTTCGGCGGCGAAGGTCTGGAATGGGCCGCCATCCCGCCCATGGATTTCGTCAACGCCCCGGATGCCGTCTGGCCGTTCCGCGGCATCCTCGCCAACTACCTTGCTTCGGAAAAGAAAAAACCGGGACGTGCCTGAATTGGGCACGCCCCGGCAGTTTGTCCGGGTCTCAAGGGGACAGTAGAGATCCCGGAAGGCAGGCCCATACAGGCGCATGGGCTGCAGGCAGATCGTGCCGCGCAATGCCGGTGAAGGAAGGCGCGGCGGGAATGGGTCTCCCGCTGGGGGAGAAAAGGCCGGGGGCCGCGAAAGGCAGCGTGCGGCGCCCCGGCAGTCAGACCGCTCCCCGAGGGACAGAAGGGGTTCGGTCAGGCAGGCTCATACAGGCGTATGAGCGGCAGGCAGCAGGTGTCGCGCCGGATGCCATCGACAGCGCGACGAAAGACGGAAACGGATCAGGCGGCGTGCGGCATGTGCGACGCCATCGGGCTGCGCGGCGGAACAATCGGCTTGCGCAACTCGCGCGACTTCAGCGCGGCGCGGTCGCCCATCGCCATCAGTGCCGTGTTCAGCAGTCCGCGCGACGCGGCCTCGAAATCGGTGGTCATCGGCGCGGAGAAGGTGCTGGCCACGCGCACCCGTCCACCCGGCGTGTGAAGGGTCACAATGGCCTCGAAGCACTGTTCGGCGGCGTTGTAACGGACGTCGTGAATTCGGGGTGTCATATCGCTCATAACCTCAACCCTTTTTTGTAACGGGCCCCACTTTCGGCCCCTGTGTATACATAACGTAAGAAGTTGTGGATAAGTTTCATCGCGGAATCAGGTATGGAATTTCCCCATGACTCCAATGTGTAAGCGGAAGTCAGCGCAGGATTCGGCGCCTTTTTGCCCATCGTTGACCGGACGACAGCCGTTGCATCACGACCACGTGTCAAATTATTTCGAACCTGAGCCACGTTTATCTCCGTCAGACCGGCATTTCTGCACTTCTTACGGTGGAAAAACGCGAACCTTCCCGAATCGGTTCCAAAATCGACCAGATATAGCGATAGAGTCGCCTGAATCCTGCTGGATCTAGGCGGCTCACATGTTTCAGGGCGTGATTGAAATGATCAGGAGTTCGCGCGCTGCGCCTGGGGCGAGCGGAGCTCGGCCACGATGGCCTCGGCGGCCTTCCGGGGCGATGCGGCGCGGTGCACCGGGCGGCCGACCACGATGTGATCCGCGCCGTCGCGAATCGCCTGGGCCGGGGTTGCGATGCGTTTCTGGTCGCCCACGTCGGCCCCGAAGGGGCGCACGCCCGGCGTGACGATCAGGCGGCCCTCGGCCTCCGGCAGGGCGCGGACCAGCGCCGCCTCGTTCGGCGAACAGATCACCCCGTCCGCCCCGGCATCGAAGGCGCGCCCGGCCCGTTCGCTCACGAGGTCCGGGATGACGCCATCCTTGATGAGCGCGGAGTCGAGGTCGTCCCGGTCCAGCGAGGTCAGCACCGTGACGGCAAGGATCTTCAGGTCGGACCCGGCGGCGCCCTCCTTGGCGGCGCGGACCACGTAGGGGTCGCCGTGCACCGTCAGGAAGTCGAGGTCGAACTGCGCGATGCCCCGCACCGCCGCCTCGATGGTGGCGCCGATGTCGAACAGCTTCATGTCGAGGAAGATGCGCTTGCCGTGCTCGGCCTTCAGCTCGTTCGCCAGCGCGAGCCCGCCGCCGGTCAGCATCCCCAGCCCGATCTTGTAGAAGGACACCGCGTCCCCCAGCTTCTGCACGAGGTCGATGCCCTCCAGCACGTTCGGGACGTCCAGCGCCACGATCAGCCGGTCGTCGGCGGCGGTGGGGGCGTTCTGTTCGGTGGCGCGGGCAAGGGTCATGGCGGGGCTCCTGAGGTTTTCCCCATGTGACCGCCCCGACGAGTCGCGTCAAGCGCGCCGGGGGTCGTGACGGCCCGGGCGCCGCGGGTTTGCCGACCGGGCCGGGGCACCCGCGCCCCGTCGCATCGGCCGCACCATTCGCGTTGCATTTTTGCAACGAATATCTTGAAGGGCCGCGCGAACACGCCCATTTAGGATGTGAGGCCCAGATGGCCGGGCGCTGCCTTGTGCAGGCGCGGTCGCAACAGGGTGCTTGTGCAAAGGAGAGTAAGATGAACTTGGACAAGTTCACGGAGCGTGCGCGCGGCTTCATTCAGGCGGCGCAGACCATCGCGATGCGGGAGAGCCACCAGAAGCTGGCCCCGGAGCACCTTCTCAAGGCGCTTATGGACGATGAGCAGGGGCTTGCAACCAACCTGATCGCAGCTTCCGGCGGAGAGCCGAAGCGCGTTGTGCAGGTGCTGGATACCAAGCTGGCAAAGATTCCCAAAGTGTCCGGCGATGCCGGGCAGGTGTACCTCGATTCCGCCACCGGCAAGGTGCTGGACGAGGCAGAGAAGATCGCCAAGAAGGCCGGCGACAGCTTTGTCCCGGTGGAGCGGATGCTCATGGCGCTGGCCATGGTGAAATCCCCCGCCAAGGAGGCGCTGGAAGCGGGCAAGGTCACGCCGCAGGGTCTGAACACGGCCATCAACGACGTTCGCAAGGGGCGCACGGCGGACAGCGCCAATGCCGAAGACAGCTATGAGGCGCTGAAGAAGTACACGCTGGACCTGACGGAGCGCGCCCGCGAGGGCAAGATCGACCCGATCATCGGACGGGACGAGGAAATCCGCCGGACCATGCAGGTGCTCAGCCGCCGGACCAAGAACAACCCGGTGCTCATCGGTGAGCCGGGCGTCGGCAAGACCGCGATCGCGGAAGGCCTCGCCCTGCGCATCATCAACGGCGACGTGCCCGAAAGCCTGAAGAACAAGCGTCTTCTGGCACTCGACATGGGTGCGCTCATTGCCGGTGCGAAGTACCGCGGCGAGTTCGAGGAACGCCTGAAGGCGATCCTGTCGGAGGTCACCTCGGCCGCCGGCGAGATCGTGCTCTTCATCGACGAGATGCACACGCTGGTCGGCGCGGGCAAGGCGGACGGCGCGATGGATGCGTCGAACCTGCTGAAGCCGGCCCTGGCGCGGGGCGAGCTGCACTGCGTCGGCGCGACCACGCTGGACGAGTACCGCAAGCACGTCGAGAAGGACGCGGCGCTGGCGCGGCGTTTCCAGCCGGTCATGGTCGAGGAGCCGACGGTCGACGACACCATCTCGATCCTGCGCGGCATCAAGGAGAAGTACGAACTGCACCACGGCGTGCGGATCGCCGACTCCGCGCTGGTGGCGGCGGCACAGCTGTCTCACCGCTACATCACCGACCGCTTCCTGCCGGACAAGGCCATCGACCTGATGGACGAGGCCGCCAGCCGTCTGCGGATGGAGGTGGACTCGAAGCCGGAAGAACTCGACGCGCTCGACCGCGACATCCTGCAGAAGCAGATCGAGGTCGAAGCTCTGCGGTCCGAGGACGATCAGGCTTCGAAGGACCGGCTCGAGAAGCTGGAGAAGGACCTGGCCGACCTGCAGGAGCAGAGCGCGGAGATGACCGCGCGCTGGCAGGCGGAGCGTGACAAGCTGGCCTCGGCCAACGACCTGAAGGAGCAGCTCGACCGGGCCCGCGCCGAACTCGAGCAGGTGAAGCGGCAGGGCAACCTCGCCCGCGCCGGGGAACTGTCCTACGGCATCATCCCGGGGCTGGAGAAGCAGCTGGCCGAGGCCGAGGCGTCCGACGACGTCATGGTCGAGGAAGCGGTGCGCCCGGACCAGATCGCCTCTGTCGTGGAGCGCTGGACCGGTATCCCCGCCGGCAAGATGCTGGAGGGCGAGCGCGAGAAGCTGCTGGGCATGGAAGAGAACCTGCATCGCCGGGTTGTCGGCCAGAACCAGGCGGTGACCGCCGTTGCGAATGCCGTGCGCCGGGCGCGTGCGGGTCTCAACGACGAGAACCGTCCGCTGGGCAGCTTCCTGTTCCTCGGCCCCACCGGCGTCGGCAAGACCGAGCTGACGAAGGCCGTGGCAGAGTTCCTGTTCGACGACGACTCGGCGATGGTCCGCATCGACATGTCGGAGTTCATGGAGAAGCACGCGGTGGCCCGCCTGATTGGCGCGCCTCCGGGCTACGTGGGCTACGACGAGGGCGGTGTCCTGACCGAAGCCGTGCGGCGGCGTCCGTATCAGGTGGTGCTGTTCGACGAGGTCGAGAAGGCGCACCCGGACGTGTTCAACGTGCTCTTGCAGGTGCTCGATGACGGTATGCTGACCGACGGTCAGGGCCGCACCGTGGACTTCAAGCAGACGCTGATCGTGCTGACGTCGAACCTGGGCTCCCAGGCCCTCAGCCAGTTGCCCGACGGCGCTGACGGCGGCCAGGCCAAGCGTGACGTGATGGACGCCGTGCGCGCCCATTTCCGGCCGGAGTTCCTGAACCGTCTCGACGAGACGATCATCTTCGACCGGCTGAAGCGCGAGGACATGGGCGGCATCGTGGAGATCCAGCTCCGCCGTCTGCTGAAGCGCCTCGCGGCCCGCAAGATCCGGCTGGAGCTGGACGATGCGGCCAAGGCGTGGCTGGCGGACGAGGGCTACGACCCGGTGTTCGGTGCGCGTCCGCTCAAGCGGGTGATCCAGCGCGCCCTGCAGGACCCGCTGGCAGAGATGCTCCTGTCCGGCGACGTGAACGACGGCGACGTGGTTCCGGTCTCTGCCGGGGCAGAAGGCCTCCTGATCGGCGACCGCGTCGGCGCCACCAACCGGCCCAAGCCGGACGATGCCGTGGTGCACTGATCCGGACGCCGGACGGCTACGAGAAAGGCGGGGGAAACCCCGCCTTTTTTCATGCAAAGTACTCCTGCAATCCAGGAAGCGGTTCGTACTCCAATGACCGCTTCGAGCCCATTTCGGTTAGGTTTCCGCTGTGCCGCGAACGTGGGCTTGGTCAGTGAGTGGACCGAACTCAGGTCGCATGCGCTTTGCTGCTGTCAGCCGGAGCTTGGGCCCGGTCGAACATGCCGTAGTCCCGGATCACGCTGGCGATCCGCAAGCGGTAGTCATCGAAGACCCCACTGCGCCCCTTCGTTTGTGCGCCTCGATGGGCATTGAGGGTGCGCCAGTGTGTGATCGCGTCTTCATCCTCGAAGAACGACAGGGACAGGATCTTGCGCGGATCGGTCAGGCTCTGGAACCGCTCGACCGAGATGAAACCTTCGACATCATCGAGCATCGGACGCATCTCGGCAGCGATGTCGAGGTACTCGTCCTTGCGACCCTCCGCCGGTTCGACCTCGAAAATGACGGCGATCATGCGCCGTCTCCATGCGACGCGGAAGCGAGTTTGAGCCAGGTCCTGTCTTCCCGGAGCAGGAACTTCTCCTTCTGGGCGAACTCGTAGTTCTCGCGGCCTAGCGGGTCGGCGGCAAGACGCGCGCGGTAGGCTTCGTAGTCTGCAAGGCTCGCGACATTGTAGATGCCGTAAGCGAGCGTGGATGACCCTTCGTGCGGGGCGTAGTAGCCGATCAGGTCGGCTCCACAGCGCGGGATCGCCTGCCCCCAATTGCGGGAATACTCCTCAAACTGGGCTTTTTTCGTCGGATCGATATGGTAGCGGATTACGCATGTCAGCATGATGGACTCCTTGCAGCGTGTCCTCCGACCATAGCCGGTTGCTTTCTGCAGATGCTTCGATCAAGATCGAACTATGAAAGAAGGTCCGGATATCGCGCGAATAGCTGCTTTGATCGGCGATCCCGCCCGCGCCAACATGCTGACCGCGCTCATGAGCGGGAAAGCCCTGACGGTCAGCGAACTGGCGGAAGAAGCGGGAGTGACGGTCCAGACCGCCAGCTCGCACCTGTCGAAGCTCGATGATGGCGGCTTGTTGAGGCCCCGGAAACAAGGACGACACAAGTACTTCGCGCTTGCCAGTGACGAGGTGGCCCATGTGCTCGAAGGTTTGATGGGTCTCGCGGCGGGGTCGGGTCATTTGCGCAAACGCACCGGCCCGCGGGATGCGGAACTGCGCCAGGCGCGTGTCTGCTACAACCATCTCGCCGGGGATATGGGCACACAGATGTTCGACAGCCTTATCGCGCAGGGGCATCTGGTCCAGGGTGGCGAAGACCTGAGACTGACCGAGACCGGGGCGGCATTCTCCGCCGAATTTGGCATCGACGTCGCGGGCCTGCGCAAGGCGCGCGCGCCTGTTTGCCGAGAATGCCTCGACTGGAGTGAACGGCGGTCGCATCTGGCGGGCAGCTTGGGGCGCGCATTCCTCGGTCGGTTCGAGGAGCTGTCCTGGGCCAAGCGGGATCAGAAAACCCGGATCGTGACCTTCTCTCGGAATGGAGCAGTGGAATTCAACAAACTCTTCCCGGTGAACTGAGAACCGCTACGGATTGCACCAAGGCAGCCAACGGATGAATGGCGGGATTGTCCGCCAAGCCGACCTCTGCAGCCAGATACCGGAGCTTTCTCCGGGAGCATGACGTCCTGGCCAAAGTTCATCCCGCATGCACGGCATCAGCCTAAGCCAATGGCTGGGGGACCCTCCGCCTCTTCCCCTGTGCTCCCGCTTGCGCAATGGCCGCAGATCACTTCTGCGGCTGGAAATCCTTGCTGGCCAGCAGCCCGGCAGCGGCGATCATCAGCGCGCCGCACACCTTGTTCACCAGCCCGAAGGAATACCGCTTCAGCACGGCCGCCGCCCGGATGCCCAGCCAGCCCCACAGCAGCAGGATCGCCCCGTCGACCGCCAGGTAGGTGACCCCGAGGATCAGAAGCTGCGGCAGCACCGGCGCGCCGGGGTCGATGAACTGCGGGAAGAGCGCGCCGAAGAACACCACGGCGAAGGGGTTCGCCATGGAGGTGACGAAGCCCTGCCGGAACAGGCGGAAGGACTGGCCGGAGGCATTGGCCGACACGTCCCCGGCCCGCTCCTTCGCGAGGACAAGCTGCACACCGATCCACAGCAGGTAGGCGACGCCAAGCCACTTGATCCAGAGGAACGCGCTGGCCGAGGTGGCGATGATCGCGGCCAGCCCGAAGGCCGCTCCGGTCATCTGCAGGCAGTTGGCCGTCAGGTCCCCGGCGATGGTGAACACGCTCCGCCGCAGCCCGTGGCGCACGCTGTTCGAGATGATGAGAAGCTGGCTGGTGTCGGGTGGCGTCGCGAAGAACACCGCCACGGCGGCCAGGTAGATCAGGTACGTCTCCATCGGCATGGCCGCGGTCCTTCCGGTTGCTCGCAGCCATGCTAGGCCCTGCGCGGCACAGCCGTCAAACCGCATGTCCTTCCGCACGGGCGCGGGGGTCAGCGCAGCGGCAGGCCGATCCCGGCGCAGGCCGCCGCATCGCCGCCGCAGCAGTCCTCCAGCAGGAAGGTCACCAGCCCGTTCACCGCCTCGAAATTCGGCGCATACAGCACCTCGCGGTGCTGGCGCGTCGCCGTCACGAGGCCCGCGCGTTTCAGCACCGACAGGTGGCCCGACAGGGTCGAGGGCTTGAGATCCAGAAGCCGCCCCACCTCCATGGCGGGCGTCCCCTCCGGTCCTCGCTTCACCAGCAGACGGAACACCGACAGCCGCACATCGTGCGCCAGTGCGGTGAAAGCGTCCGTTGCATTGGCCTGATCCATGTTTCGTGAATACGCGAAATGACGAAGCTTGACAAGATCGGCGGGCGGGGGCTACACCGCCCTCAATTCGGGATTCCGCGAAATGACACCATCATGACAGCCCGCAGACCGGGCCGGAGGGAACGATGAGCGACGCCGCCGAACCGCAACCCATGGGCCCCTTCGAACGCCTGCTGACCCTCTGGGTCGCGCTCGCCATGATCGCCGGCATCGCGGTCGGCGTTGTGGCGCCGGGGCTGGTGCAGGCCATAGCAGCGGCCGAGGTCGCCTCCATCAACCTTGTCGTGGCGGTGCTGATCTGGGCCATGGTCTACCCGATGATGGTCGGCGTCGACTTCGGCGCGGTGGCGGGCGTGGCCAGGCAGCCGAAGGGCCTTCTGGTGACGCTGACGGTCAACTGGCTGATCAAGCCCTTCACCATGGCGCTGCTGGCGGTGCTGTTCTTCGACCACATCTTTGCGCCGTGGATCGCGCCCGAGGACGCCTCCCAGTACATCGCCGGGCTGATCCTGCTGGGCGCCGCACCGTGCACGGCCATGGTCTTCGTCTGGTCGCAGCTCACGCGCGGGGATGCGACCTACACGCTGGTGCAGGTCTCGGTGAACGACCTCATCATGGTCGTGGCCTTCGCGCCAATCGTGGCGCTGCTCCTGGGCGTGACGGAGATCGCCGTGCCCTGGAACACGCTGGTGCTGGCGACGGTGCTTTACGTCGTGCTGCCGCTGATCGCCGGGCTGATCACCCGCCGCGTGCTGGGGTCGGACGCCGCGATCGACGCCTTCTCGGCCCGGGTCAAACCGCTGTCGATGATCGGTCTCGTGGCAACGGTCGCGATCCTCTTCGGCCTGCAGGGCGAGGTCATCCTGAGCCGTCCCGTGGTCATCGCCCTGATCGCCGTGCCGATCCTGATCCAGAGCTACGGCATCTTCGCGCTGGCCTACGGCGCGGCCTTCCTGCTCAAGGTCCCGCATCGCATCGCCGCCCCCTGCGCGATGATCGGCACGTCGAACTTCTTCGAACTGGCGGTGGCCGTGGCGATCTCGCTCTTCGGGCTGAACTCCGGCGCGGCGCTGGCCACCGTGGTCGGCGTGCTGGTCGAGGTGCCGGTGATGCTGTCGCTCGTGGCCTTCGCCAACCGCACGCGGGCGCGCTTTCCCGGCGCGGCCTGACGGGCCGGGCTCACAGCACCCGGAACACCTTGTCGCGCGAGGTCTCTCCGCGCACCAGCTCCAGCCGCGACTTCGGCACGCCAAGCGCCTTGGCCAGCAGCTTCACCACCGCCGCCGTCGCCTTGCCGCCTTCTGGCACCGTGGTCACGTAGACCCGGAGCGCGACGCCGTCCCGTTCGACCGCGGTGCGCGACGCCTTGGGCGTGACGCGCACCGCGAGGGTCGCGCCGGGCACGGCAAGGTCGGAGAGATCGGGCGGTTTCATGGGGCGGCGCTAGCATCCTGACGACAAACCCGCAACTTTCCCGGTTGAATCCCGGGCGCTCAGGGCTTTGATACCATCCGACAGGACAAGGAGACGTCACATGCCCACCCCGAACCCGGAAGCCATGGACTTCCTTCTCACCCGCCGCTCGCGTCCCTCCAAGACGCTGACCACGCCCGCCCCCGACCGCGCCACGCTGGAGACGCTGCTGACCGCCGCCGCCCGCTCGCCCGACCATGGCAAGCTGGAGCCGTGGCGCTTCATCGTGCTGTCGGGCGACGCGCTGAAGCGCATGGCCGACGCGGTAGAGGCCACCGGCCAGCGGCTTGGAAAGGACGAACCCACCATCGCCAAGGCGCGCGCGGCCTTCGACGACAGCCCGCTCTGCGTCGCGGTGATCGAGGTGCAGAAACCCTCCGACAAGATCCCCGCCATCGAACAGACCTATTCCGCGGGGGCCGTCTGCCTCGCGCTGCTGAACGCGGCGCTGGCCAGCGGCTGGGGCGCGAACTGGCTGTCGGGCTGGGCGAGCCACGACGCGGACTTCCGCCGCGACGCGCTGGGACTGGCCGAGAACGAGACCATCGCGGGCTTCGTCCACATCGGCACGGAAACCTCCACGCCGCCGGACCGGCCGCGCCCGGACCTCGGCGCCATCACCACATGGGTCGACGCATGATCTTCGACGCCTTCTTCAAGGCGGTGGGCCAGATGGGCGACCCGCGCTTCCGCTCCGTGCTGCTGCGCGGGGTGGGGATCACGGTGCTGGTGCTCTTCGCCTTCGCCGCGCTGATGGTCTGGGGCGCGGGCTGGCTGGTGGGCGACAGCCTGACCCTGCCGTGGATCGGCACGATCACCTGGGTCGACAACGTGCTGAGCTGGGCCATGGTGCCGGTGACGATGGTGGCCTCCGTCTTCCTGATGGTGCCCGTGGCCTCCGCCGTGACGGGGCTCTTCCTTGAAGAGGTCGCGCAGGCGGTGGAGGACGTGCACTACCCTGAGGCCGGCCACGCCGCCTCCGTCCCGTTCTCGGAAAGCGTGATGGACGGGCTGGGGTTCCTGGGCACGATGGTGCTGGCGAACCTGGTGGCGCTGGTGCTCTACCTGCTGTTCGCCCCCTTCGCGCCGTTCATCTTCTGGGGGCTGAACGGGTTCCTGCTGGGCCGGGAATACTTCATCCTCGCCGCCATGCGCCGCGTCGGCCGGGTGGAGGCGAAGCGGCTCTGGCGCAGGCACCTGACGACGATCTGGGCCGGGGGCGTGCTGATGGCGATGCCGCTGTCGGTGCCGGTGGTGAACCTGCTGATCCCGGTGCTGGGGGCGGCGACCTTCACCCACATCTTCCACGGGCTGAACCGGGGCAGGGGCGGCGCATAGCCCCGCCCTACATCCCGCCGGTCCCGGAACGAAAGGGGGGAGCATGACCGGAGGACGTCGCAGGCTGGCGCGCCCCCGTCCGGGGCATCGCGTGCCAACCGCCAACTGCGGAACCGCCGTAGGGCGGGGCTCTGCGCCGCCACCGCCCGAAGGTCACCACACTCAGCAGACCGCCCCGCGATACGCCATGCAGGGCGGGGCTCCGCGCCGCCTTACTGGCCGTCCAGCGGCGCCATCCGGTTGAACATCCAGCCGTCGATGTCGCGCACCGTGATCGCGCCGGAGAGGATGGTGCCCGCGATCACCGCCCAGAGCACCAGCGAGATCCCCGTGGTGATCAGCGCCTTCTTCTTCAGGTTATGGACCTCGGGGCTGCCCGCATGGGTGCCCTCGACCACCTGGCCCACGTCGCCCTGCGTCTTCAGTCGCACCGGAATCACGCAGAGGAACGTCATGAACCAGATGACGGCGAACAGCACCAGTCCGGAGGTGACACCCATCAGACCTGCTCCAGTTCCACGAGGCAGCCGTTGAAGTCCTTGGGATGCAGGAACAGCACCGGCTTGCCGTGGGCGCCGATCTTCGGCTCGCCCGTTCCCAGCACCCGCGCGCCCGACGCCTTCAGGTGATCGCGCGCGGCGAGGATGTCTTCGACCTCGTAGCAGACATGGTGAATGCCGCCAGAGGGGTTCTTGTCCAGGAACCCCTTGATCGGGCTGTCGTCGCCCAGCGGATACAGCAGTTCGATCTTGGTGTTGGGCAGTTCGATGAAGACCACCGTGACCCCGTGGTCGGGCTCGTCCTGCGGCGCGCCGACCTTGGCGCCCAGCGCGCTGCGGTACTGTTCAGAGGCCGCCTCCAGATCCGGGACGGCAATGGCGACATGGTTGAGACGACCGATCATTCCTGAACTCCTGTCTTGGGCTGACATCTTATGCCCGTGCGGACCCGCGCAAGACAAGCGCCACCCGGCGCCCCGCGACAACAGGCGCCACCCCCGCGCCCCGGCTCGCCCCGCCCTGTACCGCCCCGCAACCGTGCTTAACCGCTTGTTCACCAGCCAGGCGGCATCATGACCGGCGACTCGATCAACAGGAGGGACGAATGGACCGCAACGACCACCTCGCCGCGCACAGGCGGCCCACCGCCACCCGGCCGCTTCTCGGCCTCACCATCCTCGTGGTCGAGGACAGCCGTTTTGCCTGCGACGCCATGCGGCTCTTGTGTCTGCGCTCCGGCGCGCGCATCCGCCGGGCCGACTGCCTGAGATCCGCCCGCCGCCACCTGCAGGTCTACCGGCCCAGCGTGGTGATCGTCGACCTCGGCCTGCCCGACGGATCGGGGGCAGAGCTGATCTCGGAACTGGCCATCGCTTGCCCGCGGGTGGACGTGCTGCTCGGCACCTCCGGCGACAGCTTTGCAGAGGAGGTGGCGCTGGCCGCCGGGGCCGACGGTTTCCTGGCAAAGCCCATCTCGTCGGTGACGGGGTTCCAGAACGCGATCCTCTCGGCCCTGCCGCCCGAACGGCAGCCCACCGGCCCGCGGCTGGTGATCGACGACCCGATCCTGCCCGACCCGCTGGCCTATCGCGACGACATGGCCCATGCCGCCGACGTGCTGGACGACCGGGACGACGAACGCTCCATCCGCTATGTCACGCAGTTCCTGACCGGGGTGGCGCGCAGCGCCGGCGACCGGGCGCTGCAAAGCGCGGCAGAGGATCTGGCCGACGCCCGCCGCTCCGGCCGGCCGACGCAAACCAGCCTCGCCCGCGTCGCGGCACTTGTTCAGGACCGGCTGACCGACCGGCTGGCGATGTAGGCCGTCAGGCGACGCCGAAGCCCTAAAGCAGCAGCCCCGGATCGGCGCCCATGTCGAGCCCGGGGAAGATCGTGCGCTCCACGTCCGTAATCCCGGTGCCGTAAAGCCCGCGGATCAGCCATCCCAGGTGGGCGCGCAGGTCGCGCGTCGGCATCAGGTCGCGCCGGGCGTAAAGGTCGGCCTCCGCCAGCCCCGGCCAGTCGCCATGGACCTTGCCGCCGCGCAGCGCGCCGCCCGCCAGCAGCATCGCCCCCGCCGTCCCGTGGTCGGTGCCCGCGTTGCCGTTCAGCCGGGCGGTGCGCCCGAACTCCGTCACGGCGGCCACCACGGTCTTGCCCCACGTCGCCGCGCCCATGTGTTCCTTCAGCGTCAGAACCGCGGTCGAGAGCTGCTCCAGCGCCGCCTCCAGCAGCTTGTCCTGCCGGGCATGCGTGTCCCACCCGTTGATCGAGAAGGTGGCGATCGCCGCGTCGTTGCGCAGCTTCTTGCCCGCGAATTCCGCCATGCGGGCCACCGCATCGGAATTGCGTGCGGCCTTCATGTCCTCGACCATGCCGCCCATCATCGCCTCTGCGTCGCCGTCGAAGGCAACGCCGTCGCCGTCGCTGCCGGCCAGCGCAAAGGCCTCGGCCAGCGCGGCGCTCATCATCGGGTCGTCGCGCATCACCAGCTCCGCCAGCCGGATCGCCTGCGGCGACAGGGCCAGGTCGGCATCCGGCGTCCAGCGCGTCATCGGGGCGGGCCCGTTCAGGATGGCGAGGGGATCGTTGCCGACCGCATAGGCGGTCTCGGCCACCGCACCGGGCAGGAGGCCGGTCAGCCGGTTCAGCCAGCCGTCGCGGGCCTGCCCGACATTGCCTTCGCCCAGGCCCGCCTCAAGCAGGTCCTGCCCGTCGAAATGGCTGCGCTTGTCGCGGTAGGGGGTCGACACCGCATGTACGAAGCTCAGCTCGCCTGCGGTCCAGAGCGGCAGCAGCCGCCGCGCGCCCCTGTGCAGGGCAAAGAACCCGTCGAGGTCCGCCGCCCCCTTCGGTCCGATGCCGGGCGCGCCGCGCAGGGCGGCATAGCCCGGGTCGCCGTAGGGCGCGACCAGCCCCATGCCGTCCATCCCGCCGCGCAGCAGGATCACCACCAGCCGCCGGTCCCCGGGGACCGAGGCAAAACTCACCGGGGTCACCAGCGGCGAGGCCGCCAGCGAACATCCCACAAGACCCGTCAGAAATCCGCGCCGATCCATCCGCTCACATCCTCTGAAACGCCGGGCTTGCCAGCACCAGCCCGATTCCGTCCGCCCGGCTTTCGGCGGCAGAGGCGGCAAAGCGCACCGCCTCCGGCGCATCCGGTCCCAGCGCCACCTCGACGAAGTCACGCGGGTCGGGCAGGTCGTCCAGCATGATCTGCGGCATGGTCACCGCCCATTGCAGCCGCGCGGCGATACCCTGCGGCGTGATCCACGCGTCGTCCTCTTCCGGCAGGCCGTCCGGGCCGTCGGGTTTCTGCCAGACATGGCCCATCAGCATCAGCGGCCGCTGGATGCGCAGCCGGAAATCGCGCTCGCTCAGGTCTGCCAGCGCCGCGTGCGGCACATCGAGCGCCCGGCACGCGGACGAGATGAAGTCGAACGGCTGCTTGACGTTCGCGCCCTCCGGCCGCCAGGCCGCCGGGTGCCGCAACAGCGCCTCGTAGACCGAGGGCAGGTCGCCCGAGGTCTCCGTCCAGACGCCTTCCAGCTCGGCCACCAGCGCGGGGTCGGGGGTGTCCGATACGAAATGCATCGCCAGCTTCCACGCCAGGTGCCCGGCGACCGAGGGGTGGTTGGCGATGTCGCGCAGCGCCGTCTCCAGGTCCCGGAAGGTCGCGTTCTTCGTGCCGCCGTAAGTCTTGCCCAGCACCGTCTCGGCGCCCGGTTCCGCCCAGCCCTTGACGAACTTGCGCCCGTTCTGCGGGTCGAAGGTCAGGCCGGTCATCAGCTCGGCCAGCTCGCGCACATCCGTCTGGGTGTAGGGCGCGCCGACACCCAGCGTGTGCAGCTCCAGCACCTCGCGGGCGAGGTTCTCGTTCATGCCGCGCTTGTCGGGCCGCTTCAGCGTCGCCGGCGATGCCGGCCCGGTGGACCGCGTCTGGTCGAGGTAATCGACCATCACCGGGTGCGTCACCGCCTCCACCAGCAGGTCCTCGAACCGGCCCATGATCCGCGGGCGCAGCGCGCTTTGCATGTAGGGCGAGGACGACCGCCGCATCAGCGCGTTCTTGCCCGTCGCGGTGAAATGGTCGGCCCAGAAGAACTCCAGCCGTTCGCGGAAGCCCGACTCGGTGTGGACCCGGCGCGAGATATGCGCCGCCATCCAGTGCAGCCATGCCTCGCGCGCCTCGCGCTGCATCAGCCGGGTCTGCTTCTTCAGGCCGGTGCCTTCCTTCGTCTCGCCCTGCTTGCGCGCACGCTTCGCCAGCTGGCGGTATTCGGCCATCCGGGTCAGGAAGGCGGGGAACGGTTCGATCGGGAACCGCTCGGACATGACGTCCGGCGCGCGCAGCCCGGACATCATCGCCGCCACGTCCGCCGGGGGCGCGATGCGGGGCGACAGCCCGCAACCGAATCGTTTTTCTGCAAGGACTGCATCGAAGGACATGGAAGCCTCCTGCTCGTAGCGCCTCACCCGGCCCGGCGTGTCCTGCATCGTTGGTCGGCAGGGCGTTCGGGTGCCCGGGGTCGCCATCCCCCGGCGGGCCATTCCGGCTGGGCCGGCACAGTCCTGAATCTAGACCCGCCCGGGCCGCCCGCCAATACGCCCCTCCGGGCCAAGGCGGGAAATCGCCTGCAGATCCGGAACCTGACGCGGGTTTGTGCGTTCTGAACGCGAAAACGCGCGAATGAGCCGCGGCATGAAAGCGAAAACAGCCAGGGGAGCCAAATGACCGACATCTACACCGCCATCAAGTCCGACCACGACAGGCATCGGGACCTGCTGGAGACGATCTCCGACACCTCCGGCGCCTCGGACGAGCGCAAGGCGGCATGGGACGAGTTCTACCATGACGTGAAGGCTCACGCCGCGGCGGAAGAAGAGACATTCTACTCCAAGCTGATCTCCAAGACCTGGGGTCAGGACGCCGCACGGCACTCCGTCCACGAGCACCAGCAGCTCGACGACCTGATGGAAGAGCTCAACGAGATGGACATGTCCTCCTCGGGCTGGCTGACCAAATTCAAGACCCTCCGGCACGACTACGAACACCACGTCGACGAGGAAGAAGACGAAGTTTTCTCGCGCGCAAAAGAGGTTATCGACGACTCGGAGATCAAGGGATACGGCGAGCGCTTCCTCAAGCGGAAGCAGGAAGAGGCCGGTCTGATCGACGAGAAGCGCGAGGATTCGCTCGAAGACTGAGCGAAACCTATACGATTGGGGTGCGGGCTATACAAAAGTTAACAAACCGCTATTTCCGCACCCTTTTGCCGCAATCGCGCCACAATTGCCTTACAATCTCCAATTGCAGATACAACCGCAGACGGAGTTATGAAATGGCAACTCAAGTCGCTCTGATGGTTTCGGGGGCAATTCTGGCGCTGATGTTTCCGCTCTTCATGCTGAAGTGTTTCGTCAAACGGGCCTTCATGCGGAAGTACGGTCCCGAGGCTGCGGAAAGCTGCAACGACAAGATGCGCTTCGCGCTCGTCACCACCGCAACGCTGGCGATGGTCTTCGCGGTGCTGACGCTGGACCCGCAGATCCTGGCGCCGGGCAGCGGCCTGCACTGACGGGCTGCGCCTGCGATGCGTGCAACGGGGGTTGGCACGGATCGGACGCACAGACGGCCCGGCGCGGGTGCGGCGGATGGAAAACGAAAGCCCGGTCAGGCGGCAGGCCAGCCCGGGACGCACACAAGGAAGGATACGCGACCTCATGCACCGGCGTGACGTCGCAGGTGCCAAGGGCCCCATGGCGGGCGCTCCCGGCACCGGGACAACAGTTATGCAGCCGTGTTCGGATCGAACGAGTTGACGGATTTCACCGTGATCGCTTTCGGACCGATCAGCAGCGAGGACTGCGGCCAGATGTGCTTCAACTGGGTGGGCAGGTCGCAGTCCTCAATTATACAGCCGGATTTTCGGCGCATATGTCCGCGGGTGCCGGGGGGTCTCCGGCGGAATACTCTCTCTCCCTCCGTAAACGAAAAAGGGTGCCTCCCCGGAGGCACCCTTTCACTTTGTCACTTGCGCAGAGGCCTATGGCCCGGGCTCACTCGCGCGGCATGATCCGCAGGCCCAGCTCCATAAGCTGATCGCTGGTCGGATCGGAGGGCGCGTTCATCATCAGGTCCTCGGCGCGCTGGTTCATTGGGAACATGATGACCTCGCGGATGTTCGACGTACCCGCCAGCAGCATCACGATCCGGTCGATGCCCGCGGCGCAGCCACCGTGCGGCGGGGCGCCGTAGTGGAACGCGTTGAACAGCGCACCGAAGCGCGCCTTCACCTCGTCCGCACCGTAGCCCGCCAGTTCGAAAGCCTTCAGCATCACCTCCGGCTTGTGGTTCCGGATGGCGCCGGACACCAGCTCGTAGCCGTTGCAGGCGAGGTCGTACTGGTAGCCCTTCACCGCCATCGGATCGCCTTGCAGCGCCTCCATCCCGCCCTGCGGCATGGAGAACGGGTTGTGCTCGAAGTCGATCTCGCCGGTTTCCTCGTCCTTCTCGTAGATCGGGAAATCCACGATCCACGCAAAGGCAAAGCGGTTCTCGTCGATGAGGCCCAGGTCGTGGCCCAGCACGTCACGCGCGCGGCCGGCGACCTTCTGGAAGGAGGCGGGCTTGCCACCCAGGAAGAACGCCGCGTCGCCGACACCAAGGCCAAGCTGCTCGCGGATCGCCTCGGTGCGCTCCGGCCCGATGTTCTTGGCCAGCGGACCGGCGGCTTCCATGCCCTCGCCCTGATCGCGCCAGAAGATGTAGCCCATGCCCGGCAGGCCCTCTTTCTGGGCCCAGGCGTTCATCCGGTCGCAGAACTTGCGGCTGCCGCCCGTTGGCGCGGGGATGGCGCGGATCTCGGTGCCCTCTTGCTCAAGCAGCTTGGCGAAGATGGCAAAGCCGGAGCCGCGGAAGTGCTCGGACACGTCCTGCATCACGATCGGGTTGCGCAGGTCGGGCTTGTCGGTGCCGTACTTCAGCGCCGCTTCCTTGTAGGGGATCTGCGGCCAGGTTTCAGGCGCGTCCACCGACTTGCCGCCGCCGAATTCCTCGAAGACGCCGGCGATTACCGGGGAAATCGTGTCGAACACGTCCTGCTGCTCCACGAACGACATCTCCAGGTCGAGCTGGTAGAAGTCGGTGGGCGAGCGGTCGGCGCGCGGGTCCTCGTCGCGGAAGCAGGGCGCGATCTGGAAATACTTGTCGAAGCCCGACACCATGATCAGCTGCTTGAACTGCTGCGGCGCCTGCGGCAGCGCGTAGAACCGGCCCGGATGCAGGCGCGACGGCACGAGGAAGTCGCGCGCGCCTTCGGGCGAGGAGGCGGTGATGATCGGCGTCTGGTACTCGCGGAAACCCTTGTCCCACATCCGCTTGCGCATCGACGCCACCACGTCCGAGCGCAGCGTCATGTTGCGCTGCATGTTCTCGCGGCGCAGGTCGAGGTAGCGGTACTTCAGGCGCGTCTCCTCGGGGTATTCCTGTTCGCCGAAGACCATCAGCGGCAGTTCCTGCGCCTGGCCCAGCACCTCGAGGTCACGGACGAAGACCTCGATCTCGCCGGTCGGCAGCTTGGGGTTCACCAGCTCCGGGTCGCGCGCCTTCACGTTGCCGTCGATGCGGATGCACCATTCGGAGCGCACCTTCTCCACGTCCTTGAAGGCCGGGCTGTCGGGGTCGCACAGCACCTGCGTGGTGCCGAAGTGGTCGCGCAGGTCGATGAACAGGATGCCGCCGTGGTCTCGGATGCGATGCACCCAGCCCGACAGGCGCACGGTCTCGCCCACGTTATCCTTGGTCAGATCGGCGCAGGTGTGGCTGCGGTAGGCGTGCATGACGGCTCCCCTCAAAAAGCGGCTTGATCAGGCGCCGATACACCGTTCCAGCCCCGGGAAGTCAAGAGCGGCGCAAAAAACGCTGGACCGAAGGGAACCATTAACGAAGATTAACGTTTGGGAAAGCAGTCTTCTGACAACCGTATGGGGGTATACGATGTGGTGGACCGTACTCGACAGAATGCTGAAACGGATGATCGTCAGGGGCAGGCTCTGCGTTGTCGGGCCGGATGACCAGACCGGCACGTACGGACAGGGCAGTCCCGAGATCATGGTGAACATCACCTCCGACGAGTCGGTCAGGCGGCTCGTGACGCAGCCCGCGCTGGCGCTGGGGGAGTGCTACATGGACGGCACGCTCCGCATCGACGGGAACGACCTGACCGGCTTCATGACGCTTCTGCTGGAAAACGAAAGCTACAACCGGATGCCGGGGTGGTACATGGGCGCGCTGAAAGCCCGGACCGCGCTGCGCGGCGTCATCCAGCGCAACAACCCGCTCAAGTCAAAGCGGAACGTGGCGCATCACTACGACATCTCCGACGATCTCTACGCGCTCTTCCTCGACCGGGACATGCAGTATTCCTGCGCCTACTGGCCGCGGCCCGACATGACGCTGGACGAGGCGCAGGAGGCCAAGAAGGCGCATATCGCCTCGAAGCTGCTGATCGAGCCGGGGATGCGGGTGCTGGACATCGGCTGCGGCTGGGGCGGGCTGGGGCTGACCCTGGCGCGCGACCACGGCGCACGGGTGACCGGCGTGACCCTGTCGGAGAACCAGCTTGCCACCGCGCAGGCCCGCGCCCGTGCCGAGGGGCTGGAGGATGTGACCGACTTCCGCCTGCTGGATTACCGCAAGCTCGACGAGGAATTCGACCGGGTGGTGTCGGTGGGGATGCTGGAACACGTGGGCGCCCCGCATTTCGACGAGTATTTCGCCAAGGTCTCGGACCTGATGGGCGACGACGGCATCGCGCTGATCCATTCCATCGTGAAATCCGGGCCGCCGCGCGCCAACAACCCGTGGATCGACCGCTATATCTTCCCGGGCAGCTACGCGCCCTCGGCCTCCGAGATCTACGGCGCGATCGAGAAGGCCTGGCTCTTCCAGTCCGACGACGAGGCGCTGCGCCTGCATTACGCCAAGACGCTTCACGCCTGGCGGATGCGGTTCGAGGCGCAGTCCGACCGGATCGAGAAGATGTTCGACACGCGTTTTGTCCGCATGTTCCGCTTCTACCTGACCTCGATGGAGGTGTCGTTCCGCATCGGCACGCTGCACGTCCAGCAGTGGCAGCTCGCCAAGCGCATGGACGCGGTGCCGATCACCCGCGACTACCTTTACACGTCCGAGGCGGAGGATCACCGCATGGCGGCGGAGTGAGCCCGTCCCGGCCACCCGCGGGTGGCGGTTGCGGGACGCCTCCGGCGGGGAGGTATTTATCGCCAAGATGAAGGAGGGGCGGGTCGCCGATCCGCCCCTTTCCGCGTGGTGCGACGCCGCGCGGCCTCCTGCGTCAGCTTGGGGGTTGAACCCGCGCGACGCCCGTCTATAACCGCCACAATTTGCGGGCAGGACAGGCGAGTCCCTGCCCCGCTGAAACACGCCGCCAGACGAGGTTCTCCATGCCCAGACGTACCGATATCAAATCCATCATGATCATCGGCGCCGGACCCATCGTCATCGGGCAGGCCTGCGAGTTCGACTACTCAGGCGCCCAGGCCTGCAAGGCGCTGCGCGAAGAAGGCTACCGGGTCATCCTGGTGAACTCCAACCCGGCGACGATCATGACCGACCCGGGCCTGGCGGACGCCACCTACATCGAGCCGATCACACCCGAGGTCGTCGCCAAGATCATCGAGAAGGAGCGTCCCGACGCGCTTCTGCCGACGATGGGCGGGCAGACCGGGCTGAACACCTCGCTCGCGCTCGAAGAGATGGGCGTGCTGGCGAAATACAATGTCGAGATGATCGGCGCCAAGCGCGAGGCCATCGAGATGGCCGAGGACCGCAAGCTGTTCCGCGAGGCAATGGACCGCATCGGCCTCGAGAACCCCAAGGCCGAGATCATCACCGCGCCTAAGAAGGCCAACGGCAAGCGCGACCTCGACGAGGGCGTCCGGCTGGCGCTTGAGACGCTGGAGCACATCGGCCTGCCCGCGATCATCCGCCCCGCCTACACGCTGGGCGGCACCGGCGGCGGCGTGGCCTACAACCGCGAGGATTATATCCACTACTGCCGTTCGGGCATGGATGCCTCTCCGGTGGGCCAGATCCTGGTGGACGAGTCGCTGCTGGGCTGGAAGGAATTCGAGATGGAGGTCGTCCGCGACAAGGCGGACAACTGCATCATCGTCTGCTCCATCGAGAACGTCGATCCGATGGGCGTGCACACCGGCGACTCGATCACCGTGGCGCCCGCGCTGACGCTGACCGACAAGGAATACCAGATCATGCGCAACGGCTCCATCGCCGTGCTGCGCGAGATCGGGGTGGAGACCGGCGGATCCAACGTGCAGTGGGCGATCAACCCGGAAAACGGCCGCATGGTCGTGATCGAGATGAACCCGCGCGTGTCGCGCTCCTCGGCGCTGGCGTCGAAGGCCACCGGCTTCCCCATCGCCAAGATCGCGGCGAAGCTGGCGGTTGGCTACACGCTGGACGAGCTCGACAACGACATTACCAAGGTCACGCCCGCCTCCTTCGAGCCGACCATCGACTATGTCGTCACCAAGATCCCGAAGTTCGCCTTCGAGAAGTTCCCCGGCTCCGAGCCGAAGCTGACCACCGCGATGAAGTCGGTGGGAGAGGCGATGGCCATCGGCCGCACGATCCACGAATCCATGCAGAAGGCGCTGGCCTCGATGGAATCCGGCCTGACCGGCTTCAACGAGGTTGACATCCCCGGGCTGAAGGAAGGCCATTGGGAATCGGTCGGCAGTGAAGGCAAGGCCGCCGTCATCAAGGCGCTGTCGGAGGCCACCCCCGACCGGCTGCGGACCATCGCGCAGGCCATGCGCCACGGGCTTTCGGACATCGAGATCCAGGGCGTCACCGCCTACGATCCGTGGTTCCTCGAACGTATCCGCGAGATCGTCGAGGCCGAGGAGGAAGTGCGTCGCGACGGCCTGCCCGTCACCGAGGACGGGCTGCGTCAGCTCAAGATGATGGGCTTCACCGACGCGCGTCTGGCCGGGCTGACCGGCCGGACCGAGGGGCAGGTGCGCCGTGCCCGCCAGAACCTCGGCGTCAACGCCGTCTTCAAGCGCATCGACACCTGTGCCGCCGAATTCGAGGCGCAGACCCCCTACATGTACTCGACCTACGAAGAGCCGATGATGGGCGAGGTCGAATGCGAGGCGCGCCCCTCCGACCGCAAGAAGGTGGTCGTGCTGGGCGGCGGCCCGAACCGGATCGGGCAGGGGATCGAGTTCGACTACTGCTGCTGCCACGCCTGCTTTGCGCTGGCCGACGCGGGCTATGAAACCATCATGATCAACTGCAACCCGGAAACGGTGTCGACCGACTACGACACCTCTGACCGGTTGTACTTCGAACCGCTGACCTTCGAGCACGTGATGGAAATCATGCGCGTCGAGCAGGAGCGCGGCACGCTGCACGGCGTCATCGTCCAGTTCGGCGGCCAGACGCCGCTGAAGCTGGCCAACGCGCTGGAAGAGGCGGGCATCCCGATCCTCGGCACCACGCCCGACAGCATCGACCTGGCCGAGGACCGCGACCGGTTCCTGAACCTCGTCAACGATCTGGGCCTGAAGCAGCCCAACAACGGCATCGCCTCCACCGACGAGGAAGCGTTCAAGATCGCCGAGAAGATCGGCTTCCCGCTGGTGATCCGCCCGTCCTACGTGCTGGGCGGCCGCGCGATGGAGATCGTCCGCGACATGGACGGGCTCAAGCGCTACATCCGCGACGCGGTGGTGGTTTCGGGCGACAGCCCGGTGCTGCTCGACAGCTACCTCTCGGGCGCGACCGAGCTTGACGTCGACGCGCTGTGCGACGGCGAGGCGGTGCACGTCGCGGGCATCATGCAGCACATCGAGGAGGCCGGGGTGCACTCCGGCGACTCCGCCTGCTCGCTGCCGCCCTACTCCCTGTCGAAGGACCTGATCGAAGAGGTCAAACGCCAGACAGAGGCGCTGGCCCGCGCGCTGAACGTGGTCGGCCTGATGAACGTGCAGTTCGCCATCAAGAACGACGAGATCTACCTGATCGAGGTGAACCCCCGCGCCTCCCGCACCGTGCCCTTCGTGGCCAAGGCGACGGACAGCGCGATTGCCTCCATCGCCGCGCGCCTCATGGCCGGAGAGAAGCTCTCGGCCTTCCCGACGCGTCTGCCCTATGCCGCCGACATCGACTACGACACCGACGTGCCGATGGCCGACATGATGACGCTGGCGGACCCGGACATGCCGTGGTTCTCGGTCAAGGAGGCGGTCCTGCCCTTCGCCCGCTTCCCCGGCGTCGACACCATCCTCGGGCCCGAGATGCGCTCGACCGGCGAGGTCATGGGCTGGGACAAGTCCTTCCCGCGCGCCTTCCTGAAGGCCCAGCTTGGCGCCGGCACCCACCTGCCGACCGAAGGCGCGGTCTTCCTGTCGATCAAGAACGACGACAAGACCCCGCAGATGGTCGAGGCGGCGCAGATCCTGTCGGGCCTGGGCTTCCGCCTGATCGCCACCAGCGGCACCGCGGCTTTCCTGTCGGAGCACGGGCTGACCTGCGACACGGTGAAGAAGGTCTACGAGGGCCGGCCGAACATCGTCGACCTGATGAAGGACGGCGGCGTGCAGCTGGTTCTGAACACCACCGAAGGCTCCGCCGCGGTCGAGGACTCGCGAGAGATCCGCTCCGTCGCCCTCTACGACAAGATCCCGTACTTCACGACCGCCGCCGGCGCCCACGCCGCAACGCTGGCCATGCAGGCAAGGGAAGAGGGCGAACTGGTGGTGAAGTCGCTGCAGGGGTGACACCCGACCGCGTCAGGGGCGCTTGCCAAGTGCGCCCCTGATCCAGCCGGAACCGGCGATTTCATGTCGGCGGCTCCCTCGGTTCTTTCCTGACATATCAGGTATTTGGGGGCGCGCCCCTCACCACCGCCAGTCGAACGTCCGGATCAGTTTCACGCTGACCGTGCCGCTGTCGCGGTCCTGTACGACCGGGGAGTCGCCCGCGTCGCCCACCAGCCGGGTCCAGCCGAGCGCGCCCTCGACCGCCCAGACCTCTGAGAAGTCGTGCCGCACGGTGAACTCCAGCCCGGCCGTGTACAGCCCGCCGTCCGCCGAATAGGCCGGCAGCGTCGCGCCGGTCGGGACGGCGAAATAGGTGTCCATGTATTCGTCGTTGGCAAAGGACAGGCGCGGGCCGAAGCGGACCTCCGTTCCCTGGCCGTAGTCGTGCACCACGTCCGAACCCAGGTCGCCGACCACGCCTTCGTGCCCGGTGACACCCTTGCGCACCGCGCCCCAGACCTCCACCGACGGCCAGCGGTAGGACACCCGGCCGCCCAGTTCGAGCGCCGCGTCCACGTCGTCGATGCCGGTCAGGCGGGAATAGTCGGACGCCTCGCGCTCCGGCAGGTAGCGGAAGGACGGGCCGAAGCCGAAGCCCATGCCGTCGCCCCGGTCGATGTCGAGGCCCAGCATGCGGAAGGTCGTTACCGATGCCCCCAGCGCCGGACCGGCGACATATTCGTCCGACCCCTCGTAGGCCGGGCGCGATTGCACACCAAGCCCCAGTTCGAAGGACAGCGCGCGTTCCTGCGCGGCTGCGGGCAGGGCAGAGGCGGCAAGGGCCAGAACGGAAAGCCGGTGGGTCAGCGTCATAGGATGGGTCTCCAGGGGAAAGGCATTTGACCCGAGCGTAGCACGCGCGCCCCCGGGTGCCAGCGGCGCCGCTCCGAAAGTGGGGTCCCCGCGTCACCTTCACGCAGTCGTGATCGGCGGAACGGGGCGCGCGGCGCCGCGACGCCCGATCCCGGCGAAAGGCGCCGGACTCCCGATTCGCGGGCGGCGGTCATGGTTAACAACCGGCCGGTTCGCCCCCCTGAACCGGCCGGGACTCACCATAACGAGGCGTTAACCGGGCAGGGTTAAGCCACCGCACGCAGCATTGACCCGCGCACTCTCCACATCGCGCTCCGGCTCTGTTACAGGACAGCGCAGGGCAGTCCGGAGGCGCAGATCATGAAACCCGTCATCCTTACCATTCTCGACGGCTGGGGCCTGCGCGAAGAGACGGCGAACAACGCCCCCGCGCTGGCAAAAACCCCGACAATCGACAGGCTTATGGCGACCTGCCCGCATGCGACGCTGATCACCCACGGGCCTGACGTGGGTCTGCCGACCGGGCAGATGGGGAACTCCGAAGTGGGGCACACCAACATCGGCGCGGGCCGGGTGGTGGCCATGGACCTGGGCCAGATCGACCTTGCCATCGAGGACAAAAGCTTCTTCGAAAACAAGGAGATCCTCGATTTCTGCGGCGCCGTTAACGAAGCCGGCGGCAAGGTGCACCTTGCGGGGCTGACCTCCGACGGCGGAGTGCACGCCCATGTCAGCCACATGATCGCCGCCGCGAAAATGATGCGGGATCAGGGGCTTGAGGTCTGGCTGCACATCCTGACGGACGGCCGCGACACCGATCCGAAATGCGCGCTCAATTATATCGCTAACCTTCGTGAAGAGCTGGACATCCCCGAGGACAACACCGGCCCGGTGCGCTTTGCCACGGTGATCGGACGCTACTACGCCATGGACCGCGACAACCGCTGGGAACGGGTGGAGGCGGCCTACCGCGCCATGACCGCCTATGCCGACAGCAACACCGATGCCTTCCCGAGCGGCGGCACGCACCCCACGCCGGAGGCCGCGATCAAGGCCGGTTACGCGGAGCGGGGCCAGGGCGACGAGTTCATCAAGCCCTCCGTCATCGAAGGATATCAAGGGTTTGGCGAAGGCGACGGGCTGTTCTTCCTGAACTTCCGCGCCGACCGCGCGCGCGAGATCCTCGCCGCCATAGCCGCGCCGGACTTCGACGGGTTCGAACGAGAGAAGCCTGCGCTTTCCGCCTGTCTCGGCATGGTCGAATACTCCGAGGCGCACGGCAAATACATGACCACAGCCTTTCCGAAGCGCGAGATCGTCAACACTTTGGGCGAATGGGTGGCCAAGCACGACAAGACGCAGTTCCGCCTCGCCGAGACGGAAAAATACCCGCATGTGACCTTCTTCCTGAACGGCGGCAAGGAAACCCCGGAGCCGCACGAAGACCGCTTCATGCCGAAGTCGCCCAAGGTCGCGACCTATGACATGCAGCCGGAAATGAGCGCGGGCGAGGTCACGGAGAAGTTCCTTGAAGCCATCGGCAAAGGCTATGACCTGATCGTCGTGAACTACGCCAACCCCGATATGGTCGGCCATACCGGCGATCTGGACGCGGCCATCAAGGCTTGCGAGGCGGTGGACCATGGCCTTGGACAAGTGGTTGAGAAGCTTGAGCAAACCGGCGGCGCGCTGCTGGTGATCGCCGACCACGGCAACTGCGAGACGATGGTCGATCCGGAAACCGGCGGGCCGCATACGGCGCATACGACGAACCTCGTGCCGGTGATCCTGTTCGGCGGGCCGGAGGGCGCATCGCTGGCGGATGGGCGGCTGGCAGATGTGGCGCCGACGCTGCTGGCGCTGATGGGCCTGCCGCAACCCGATGAAATGACAGGGGAAAGTCTGATCCGGTGAAACGCCTCGCGCTCCTTCTGACCCTGGCCGCCACGCCGCTTGCCGCGCAGGACGCGGGCGAGGATGCGCGCCGCGCGGCCGAGGCGCTGGAGGCGGCCTCCGTCCAGCTCGACCGCGCCGAGGACGCGCAGGACCGGGTCTCTGCCCTGACCGACACCATCCGCGCCTACGAGGACGGACTTGCCGCGATGCGCGAAGGGCTGCGCGCCGCCGCCATCCGGCAGACCGAGCTGGAGCGCAAGCTTGAGGCGCAGAACCAGGAAATTTCCCAGCTATTGGGCGCACTTACCGCGATGGGCGGGCGGGCGTCGCCGGGTGCTCTGTTGCATCCGATGGGGCCTTTGGGAACCGCACGGTCGGGCATGCTGGTCGCCGCAGTGACGCCGGGGCTGGCCGCGCAGGCCGCCGACCTGCGCGCCGATCTCGAAGAGGTCACCGCCCTGCGCGACCTCCAGCAGAACGCGGCACACACGCTGGCCGAAGGGCTGAAAGGTGTGCAGGAAGCGCGCACCGACCTCAGCCAGGCCATCGCCGACCGCACCGACCTGCCCAAGCGCTTCACCGAGGACCCGGTGCGCACCGCCATCCTGATCTCCGCCACCGAGACGCTGCAGGGCTTCGCCTCCGGTCTCAGCCAGATCGCGGAGGGGGAGGAAGAGGGCGCGCCGCTCCCGGATATCGAGGACCTGCGCGGCACGCTTCCGCTGCCCGTGAGGGGCACGCTGCTGCGCGAGGCGGGCGATCCGGACGCCGCCGGAGTGACCCGTCCGGGCATCCTGATCGCCACCCGTCCCGGCGCGCTTGTGACCACGCCGACCGCCGCCACCATCCGCTACAACGGCCCGTTACTGGACTACGGGCTGGTGACGATCCTCGAGCCGTCACCCGATATTCTCTTTGTTTTCGCCGGGTTGGACCTCGTCTACGGCGAGATAGGAGAGGTGCTGCCAGCGGGCAGTCCGATCGGCCTCATGGGTGGGGCCACAAATGCGTCAACTCCGGGTGAAGGGGCTGGCGCAGGGCGTACGGAAACGCTCTATATAGAGGTCAGAGAGGGCGACGCGCCCAATGATCCACAGCTGTGGTTCGCAATCGACAAGGGATGAGATATGCAGAAATTCGTGATGGCCGCAGTGGCGGGCACCCTGGCCTCCGTGGTCGCGACGACGCAGTTCGTCGGCCCGCTGGTGGCGCAGGAACAAGGCAAATCCGCCACCGTCTATGAGCAGCTCGACCTCTTTGGCGACATCTTCGAACGCATCCGCGCGCAATACGTGGAGGAGGTCGAACCCTCCGAGCTGATCGAGGCGGCGATCAACGGCATGTTGACCTCGCTCGATCCGCACAGCAGCTACCTGCCGCCAGACGATGCCGCGGACATGCGCGTCCAGACCCGCGGCGAATTCGGCGGCCTCGGCATCGAGGTCACGCAGGAAGAGGGTTTCGTCAAGGTCGTGTCCCCGATCGACGGCACCCCGGCGATGGAAGCCGGCATCGAGGCCGGTGACTTCATCACCCACGTCGACGGCGAAAGCGTGCTGGGCCTGACGCTCGACCAGGCGGTGGACCTGATGCGCGGCCCGGTCGGCTCCGAGATCGTGATCACCGTGGTCCGCGAGGGCGAGGAAGAGCCCTTCGACGTCTCGATCATCCGCGACACCATCAAGCTGACCGCCGTCCGCGCCCGCACCGAAAGCGACACGGTCGTGCTGCGCGTGACCACCTTCAACGACCAGACCTACCCGAACCTCGCCGAGGGCCTGGCCGAACAGGTGGAGACGCTGGGCGGCATGGACAACGTGAACGGCGTCGTCCTCGACCTGCGCAACAACCCGGGCGGCCTGCTGACACAGGCGATCCGCGTCTCTGACGCCTTCCTCGAGAAGGGCGAGATCGTGTCGACCCGTGGCCGCGATCCGGCCGATGGCGACCGTTACAACGCCACCCCGGGCGACCTTGCCGAAGGCAAGCCGCTGGTGGTGCTGATCAACGGCGGTTCCGCCTCCGCGTCCGAGATCGTCGCCGGCGCCCTGCAGGACCACCACCGCGCCATCGTCGTGGGCACGAAGTCCTTCGGCAAGGGTTCCGTCCAGACGGTCATGCCGCTTCGGGGCGACGGTGCGATGCGCCTGACCACGGCGCGCTACTACACACCGTCCGGCCGCTCGATCCAGGCACTGGGCGTGTCGCCGGACATCGTGGTCGAACAGCCGCGCCGCGAACCCGACGCCACGGAGGAGGACGAAGAGGCAACCAATGTCTTCTCCCGCTCCGAGGCCGACCTGCGTGGCCGTCTCGACAACGACTCCCTGACGGAGGAAGAGATCCAGCAGATCGAGGAGGACCGCGCCAAGGCGGAGGCCGCCGCGAAACTGCGCGAGGACGACTACCAGCTCGCCTATGCCATCGACATCCTGAAGGGCCTGTCGAAGCTGGCGCCCACCGATCAGTAAGAAGGGACAAGGGCGGGATCGGATCCCGCCCTTTTCACGACGACCATGCAAGTAACCAAGACACCCGCCATGACGCCCGAAGACATCGCCAGGCTGCCCTACCGCCGCAACGTCGGCGTGATGCTCGTCAATGCGGACGGCCATGCCTTTGTCGGTCAGCGCTTCGACAGCGAGGAACCCGCCTGGCAGATGCCGCAGGGCGGGATCGACAAGGGCGAGGATCCGCGCGCAGCCGCGCTCCGCGAGTTGACCGAAGAGACGGGCGTGACGCCGGACCTCGTGACGGTAGAGGCAGAGACGGAGGGCTGGATCGCCTACGACCTGCCGCACGACATCGTGCCGCGCATCTGGAAGGGCCGCTACAAGGGGCAGGAGCAGAAGTGGTTCCTGCTGCGCTTCCACGGCACCGACGACCAGATCCGGCTGGACGCAGACGACCACCAGGAGTTCTCCGAATGGTGCTGGCTGCCCGCTGACGAGGTCGTGGCCCAGATTGTGCCGTTCAAGCGGCCGGTCTACGAAAGGGTCATCGCTGCCTTCAGGGACCGTCTGTGATGCGCTGGCTGGCCGTAGCTCTTGCCCTCTGTGCGACGCAAGCGCAGGCCCTGTCCTGCCTCAAGCCTGACGTGGTGCGCACCTACAAGGAGGTCGATGCCTCCCCGGACCGCTGGGGCGCTGCGGTGGGACGGCTGGACTTCGACGAAAGCCAGCTGCCCGAAGCGCCGCAGTCCGACCCGAACGCCGCGCCGCCGGAAACGCCGATCCGCGCGCAGCTTGTGGGCAAGACCCTCGACAGCGACGGGTTCACCAAGCCGTTCCAAGGCAATGTCACGCTGATCGTCCAGTGCTACGGCCCGTGGTGCGCGCAGCCGCAAAGCGGTCAGGAGTACCTGGTTTTCCTGAAGCGCGAACCGAACCGGCATGTCGCCTTTGCCGATCCCTGCGGCACGCGGCTGTTTGCCAATCCGTCGCGCGAGGACCTCGACCGCATCACCACTTGTTTCCGCAACGGACCGTGTGCGGAGCAGGGCCTGCCCTGATCCCCGCTGATGGCGGAGGGGGCCGCAGCCCCGTCCCTCAGCGCAGTTTCTTCAGCAGTTCCATGGAGGCGTAGCCGTCCGGCACAAGCCCGGCGCGGCGCTGGTAGCCGCGGATCGCCTGCAGCGTCATCGGCCCGATGCGCCCGTCCACGCCCTGCGTGTCATACCCGGCCTGTGTCAGCCGGGTCTGAAGCTCCTTGCGCTCGGTGCTGGTCAGCGGGCGGTCGTCGCGGGGCCACGAGCCCTGGAATTTCTCGCCGCCCATGATGCGGTCGGCAAGGTGGCCGACCCCCATCGCATAGGCGTCGGCGGCGTTGTAGCGCTTGATCACGCGGAAGTTCTTGAAGACGAGGAAAGCTGCGCCCTTGTGTCCCGCGGGCAGCAGGATCGTCGCCGCGCCGTAATCGGGGACCGGCTTGCCATCGGTGCCCATGACCCCAAGCCGCGCCCAGGCGGAGGGCATGCGCTCAACGTTGACCTGATCGTAATCGAACCCGCGCGGTAGCACGACTTCGGCGCCCCACGGCTGACCGGCGATCCATCCGTTCTTTTTCAGATAGTTGGCGGTGGAGGCCAGCGCGTCCGACGGATCGTCGCCCCAGATGTCGCGGCGCCCGTCGCCGGTGAAGTCCACGGCGAGCGACTGGAAGGATGTGGGCATGAACTGCGTGTGCCCCATCGCCCCGGCCCATGACCCGGTCATCCGGTCGGGCGTGGTGTCGCCCTGTTCGAGGATCTGCAGGGCGGCGACAAGCTGGGTCTCGAAGAACGACCGCCGCCGCCCATCGAAGGCAAGGCTCGCCATGGACTGGATGATATGGTTGGAGCCGCGATAGCTGCCGTAGGCGGTTTCCATGCCCCAGACGGCCAGCACGATCTCCTTGTCGACACCGTAGTGCGCCTCGATCCGGTCGAGCAGGGCACGGTGCTGGGCCAGTGCGGACCGACCGTTGTTCACGCGCGAGTCGGAGGCGGCGCTGTCGAGGTAGTCCCAGATGGCCTTGGCGAACTCCGCCTGAGAGGAGTCGCGCTCCACTACCTTCGGGTCGAAGGTCACGCCACGGAACGCCGCGTCGAAGGTCCGGGCGCTGACGCCCTGCGACAGGGCGCGGGGGCGGAACCCGTCGATCCAGCGGGCAAAGGCGGCGGCCTTGGCGGGGCTCACGCTTTGGGTGGTGACAGGGGCGACGGCCACCGCGGCGCTGCGCGGTTTCAGGGCCGCCGGGCGGATGGCCGGGCGGGTGGACCGTCTGGGCGCCAGCAAGGTGTCGCGCAGGCTGTCGCCAAGGCCGCTGGCCCGGCTGACCACCTCTTCGACGTGGCTCACGACAAGAGTGCCGCGCGCCTTGGGGCGCAGCGACGTCTGGAGAGTCTCCGCGTACACGGGACCAGTGCCGAGGATTGCGATCCCCAGCCCGATACAGGCCATCCTGAACATCTGATTGTCTACCGCTCGTTTGTTTTGTCGCAACTGTAACCCGGATCGGGTGACTTGCGAAGGTCCCATCCCGAAGATGCGCGAATCCTCGCGTCAGCCGTGTCGTTGTAGTCGCGCAAAAGGGGCACTCTTTCGGGCCGGAACGACCGCCCCGTCCGTTGCAGATCCAGCATCCGGTCCAGCCGGAAGGCGCGAAAATCCCTGCGAAGACAACACCATGCGAGCAGACAGTGGCTGTTGTCGAAAAGCATGACGGCCAAGGGCTTCACTTCGCGCCGGGTCGGGGCACCGTTCTTGTCGGTGTAGTCGAAGGACACCTGCTCTTCGTCCCAGCAGGCGCGGCGCAGCGCGCGCGCGTCGATGGTCGGGCGGGGCGGCGGGGCGAATCTGTGGGCGTTCAGCACCGCATGGCGCAGGCGGTGTGCCTGCCGCTCGGGCAGGCGCGCGCGCAGCTTGGCCAGGGCCGATTCCGCCGACTCCGCCAGCGCCGGGTCAGCGACGGCGGCGACCTCCCGCAACCCGAGGATCAGCGCCTCCAGTTCCTCGTCGTCGAAGCCCAGGGGCGGCAGGTGCGCGTCCTCGATCAGCCGGTAGCCGAACCCCGCCTCGCCGTCGATCACTGCCCCCAGTTCGCGCAGCGTGTCGATGTCGCGATAGAGCGTCCGGGGAGAGACACCCGTTTCCTCCGCCAGGCGTGCGGCGGTGACCGGCGACGGCAGGCGGCGCAGGGCGGACATCAACTGGAACAGGCGATGGGTGCGGGACATGTCGGAACAATGCGTCAGGCAGTTGTCAGAAACTGGCATGAGCCTGCCATAGCGTGGACCGGGCACGCAACTGAAACGGGTAAGCCGATGCTGAAACTGATGACCTTCCCCGCCGGCTTCGGCGAACCGAGCCTGAGCCCCTTCTGCCTCAAGGCCATGATCCTGCTCGACCTTTCGGGTCAGCCGTGGGAGCCGGAGTGGCTGACGATGCCTCCTGACACGGGTTACGGAAAATTGCCGATCCTGCGCACGCCGGACGCCCCGGTGCCCGACAGCAACTTGATCCTCGCGTGGCTGGAGGCGCAGGGTGCCGACCTCTTCCCCGGCCTCGACGCGGGGCAGCGCGCGCAGGCGCACGCGATCATCCGAATGGTGGAGGAGCACCTGCGCCTGTTCCTGGTGCACGACAGATGGGTGCGCGACGACGGCTGGGCGGTGCTGGAACCGGCTGTTTTCGGCGGCATGCCCAGACCGCTGCGGCTCGTGGTGCCGGGACTGGTGCGGAAGGGCATCCGCAAGTCGCTGCGCAATCAGGGCATCGGCAGGTTCAGCGACGCCCATGCGGCGCAGGCCACGGCCGCCGACCTCGACGTGCTGCAACAGCGGTTGGGCGACGGGCCGTGGCTGTTCGGCAGACGTCCCACGGCGGCGGATGCCGCGGTCGTACCGGTGCTCTCGGCGCTGGACAAGCTGCCGGGCGACACACCCGCGCGGCAGGGCCTGCGGGCGCGGGACAGCCTGATGGCCTACGTGGCCCGGGGCCGCGCGCAGCTTTACCCGGAACGGTTCAGGACGCCTATTTCCGCTGCCGCGTGACCTTGCGCTTGACCTTCTTGTCGCGGGCCTTGGCCTTGGCGAGCTTGCGGCGCGGCGACGGTCCGGAACGGCCCCGCCGCGCACCGCCACGCCCGAAACGGCCGCCCGCGCTGCTTTCGTAGGCGTCGTCGTCCAGTTCCAGCAACTCGAAGGCGATGCCGCCGGTGACCGGCGCGGCCTCCACCAGCTTGACCTTCGCCCGCATCCCGAGCGCGATCACCCGTCCGGTGTCGGCGCCCATCAACGTCCCGGCCTCGCGGTCGAAGTGGAAGTATTCGTTGCCGAGGGTCGAGATCGGCACCAGCCCGTCGGCGCCGGTCTCGTCCAGCTTCACGAAGATCCCGAACTTGGCGATGCCAGACACGCGCCCGGCGAACTCTGCCCCCAGACGGTCGGACAGGTAGGCGGCGAGGTAGCGGTCGTTGGTGTCCCGCTCCGCCATCATCGACCGCCGTTCCGTGTCCGAGATGTGCTGCGCTGTCTGTTCCAGCCGCTCGACCTCCTGCGCGGTCAGGCCGTCGTCGCCCCATTTGTGCGCGGCGATCAGGGCGCGGTGCACGATCAGGTCGGAATAGCGCCGGATGGGCGAGGTGAAATGCGCGTAGTTCTGCAGCGCGAGCCCGAAGTGACCGAAGTTCTTCGGGCTGTAGTAGGCCTGCGTCATGCTGCGCAGTGTCGCCATGTTGATCAGCTCGGCCTCGTCCTTGCCGGCGGCCTGGTGCAGCAGCTGGTTCAGGTGGCGGGTCTTCAGCACCTGCCCCTTGGCCAGCGTCAGCCCTGCGGATTCGGCGGTGTCGCGCAGCGACTCCAGCTTGTCCTGCGACGGCTCCTCGTGCACCCGGAACAGGAGCGGCATGTCCTTGGCGTTCAGCGTCTCGGCGGCGGCGACGTTGGCCAGGACCATCATCTCCTCAATCAGCTTGTGCGCGTCCAGCCGGTCGGTGAAGGCGACAGAGGTGACCTTGCCTTCTTCGCTCAGCATCACCTTGCGTTCCGGGAGGTCGAGGTCGAGCGGCTGGCGCCGTTCCCGTGCGGATTTCAGCGCGGCATAGGCGGCATAAAGCGGTTTCAGCACGTCATCCAGCAGCGGGCCGGTCTTGTCGTTCGGTTCGCCGTCGATGGCCGCCTGCACCTCCTGGTAGGTCAGCGATGCGGGCGAGCGCATCAGGCCGCGCACGAACTTCTGGCCCAGCTTGTTGCCCTCTGCGTCGATCTTCATGCGCACCGCGATGCACGCACGCGGCACCCCTTCGTGCAGCGAACACAGGTCGCCTGACAGCCGGTCCGGCAGCATCGGCACGACACGGTCCGGGAAATACGAGGAATTGCCGCGCTTCTTCGCCTCCCGGTCCAGTTCGGAGCCGGGGCGCACGTAGTAGGCGACATCGGCGATGGCCACCCAGATCAGGAAGCCACCCTCGTTCTTCGGATCGTCGTCGGCCACGGCATAGACGGCGTCGTCGTGGTCGCGCGCGTCGGACGGGTCGATGGTGATCAGCGGCAGATCGCGCAGATCCTCGCGACCCGACAGGCCGGCGGGCTTCATCGCATCGGCCTCGTCCAGCACCTCCTGCGGGAAGTCGTCGGGGATGCCGTGCTGGTGGATGGCGATCAGGGACACCGCCCTGGGTTCCGACGGATCGCCAAGGCGCAGCGTGATGCGCGCCTTGGGCAGACCCATGCGGCCCTTCGGCCCGGCCTGCTCGGCCTCCACCAGTTCGCCGTCCTTTGCGCCGCCCGTGGCGTCGGGTGCGACCATCCATTCCTTGTCGTTGCCCTTGTCGATAGGCAGGATGCGGCCGCCTTCGGCGGTCTTGCGGAACAGCCCCACGACCTTGCGGGGCGATGCGCCGATGCGCCGGATCAGCCGCGCCTCGTAGTTGTGGTCGGCCTCGTGCACCACCTGCAGGCGGGCGAGGATGCGGTCGCCTTCCCCCAGCGCGGGATCGCCCGGGCGGCTCACCAGCAGCACGGTCGGCTCCACCCCCTCGCCGTGCCACTCCAGCGGCTGCGCAAAGAGGTCGCCGTTGGCGTCGGGCGCCTTGACCTGAAGGACGGTCACGGGCGGCAGGCGGTCCGGGTCGCGGTAGGTCTTCTTCCGCTTCTCCAGATGGCCGTCGGACTCAAGCTCCTTCAGCAGGCGCTTGAGGTCGATGCGCGCGGCACCCTTGATGCCGAAGGCCTTCGCGATGTCGCGCTTGGCGGTGAGGGCCGGGTTCTCGGAAATCCAGTCGAGGATCTCCTGCTTGGTGGGCAAGGTTGTCATGGCACGGAGGTAGCACGCACCCATGACGCCGTCATGCCGGAAACGGCGAAATGCCGGCGCGACCTGCCTGTTTGGGCGAAAAATGCCCTGTGGCACGGGTTTGGGGGCTAGGTGCGGAGGTCCGCGGCGCTGTCCACGTCCTTCAGCAGGTCGCCCCGGGCGATGCGCCAGCCGGGCAGGGTGGCCTTCGCGTCGGAGAGGGCATGTTCGGTAGACCAGCGCACATCGCGGAAAAAACCATACGGCAGGCGGCGCGGATGGCGCACGCCGATCAGCCAGAAACCACCGTCCTCCGCCGGGCCGAACACCGCGTCGTGGCGCCCCAGAAGGGCAAAGCTGCGCGCCAAGGTCACGCGATCCACGGCAGGGATGTCGGCCCCGATCAGGCAGACAGGCCCGTCGCAGGCCCGCAGCGCGCGGGCCATGCGCGCGCCGAGATCGCCCTTGCCCTGCGGCATCCGCGGCAGATGACCCGGCCACACGCGGCTGTGCATCCCTTCGCGGTCAGGGGACACGGACAGCACGATCCGCCACCGGGGATCGTCCACGCGCCAGAGCAAGCGCCGCACCTGATGCCGGAACCACCATGCCGCCGCGACGTGACCGATCTCGCGCCCGAGGCGTGTCTTGACCCGTCCGGGCCGCGGCGCCTTCACCATGATGACAAGGGTGGGGCGCGGGCATCCCGGACGTGTCCGGCGCAATGTCAAAACCGCAGTTCCATGTCCCGGTGGGGCACCGTGCCGTCGAGGTAGGTCTCGCCGTAGGCGCCGAATCCAAGCCGTTCGTAGAAGGGGATCGCATGGTCCTGCGCGCTCAGGTAGACCCGCGTGACACCGGGGACATTGCGGAAATGCGCCACGCCGTGTGTGACCAGCGCCGCGCCCAGACCACGGCCCCGGTGGCTCTCCAGCACGCAGATGCGCCCGATCTTGCCCGTCCCGCCATCCTGTATCAGCCGCGCGGATGCAACCGGCGCGCCGCCGTCCCGCACCACCAGATGCACGGAGACGCGGTCGAGTTCGTCCCATTCCTCCGCTTCGGTAAAGCCCTGCTCCTCGATGAACACCCGCCGCCGGATGGCGTGCGGTTCGGTCAGGTCGGCGGTCTGCTCCACCTTAAGGGTCATGCGAAATAGTCCTGCAGGATGCGCGTGTAGATCGCCTTCAACTGCCCGATCTGCTCGACCGAGACGCGTTCGTCCACGGCATGCATGGTCTGGCCCACCAAACCGAGTTCCACCACCGGGCAGTGGTTCTTGACGAACCGCGCGTCGGAGGTGCCGCCCGTGGTCGAAAGCTCCGGCGTCACGCCCGTCTCTGCCTCGACCGCCCGCGACACGAGGTCGGACAGGTCGCCCGGCGGGGTCAGGAAGCTCTCGCCCGAGATCTTGATCTTCACCTCCGTGTTGGTGCCGAAGGTGGCGTCGACCTCTGCCGCCTGAGCGCGCAACCAGTTCGAGAGGGACGCGCCGCTGTGCATGTCGTTGAACCGGATGTTCACGCAGGCAGAGCACTTCGCCGGGATCACGTTGGTCGCCGGGTTGCCGGTGTCGATGGTCACCACCGCCAGCGTGGAAGGGTCGAAGTGGTCGGTGCCGGTGTCCAGCTCGTGCGAGGCCAGACGGTCCATCAGCCGCGCCATGGCCGGAAGCGGGTTCAGCGCGCGGTGCGGATAGGCGGAATGGCCCTGCGTGCCCTCCACCGTGAACCAGGCCGACATCGACCCGCGCCGCCCGATCTTGATCATCTGGCCCATATGGTCCGGACAGGTGGGTTCGCCGACGAGGCAGACGGTCATCTTCTCGCCCTCGACCTCCATCCAGTCCAGAAGCGCGGTGGTCCCATCGACGGAGTCGCCTTCCTCGTCGCCGGTGATCGCCAGCACCACGGCGCCGTCCGGCGGTGTCGCGGCGACGAAATCCATGGCCGCCGCAGCGAAGGCCGCGACGCCCGACTTCATATCCGTCGTGCCGCGTCCGTACATCATGCCGCCCTCGATCTCGGCCCCGAAGGGATCGTGCTGCCAGTCCTCGCGCCGCCCGATCGGGACGACGTCGGTGTGGCCGTTGAAGCCGAAGGTCTTCGCCGCCCCCTTCGCGCCCCACCGCGCATAGAGGTTGGAGATCCCGCCACGGTCCACCCGCGTGCACTCGAACCCCGCGCCGGACAACATTTCCTCGAGCAGGACCAGCGCGCCGCCCTCCTCGGGCGTGACCGAGGGGCAGCGGACAAGGCGGGCGGTCAGGTCGACGGGATCGGTCATGGCGGGGGTCCTCGTTTCGGTATCGGCACTTGGCTACCGCGCCCTTTCAGGCTTGGCAAATGTGGCGTGTTTGCATCAGCCGCCACCTTCCCCGTCCGAACTGACCGCAAGAATAGGTTCGCGCCGTTGCGGTTGCCGTGTTAAGTTTCCGCAAAAGAAACAAAAATAGCTTTGGCAGGCGCGCAGTATCCCGTTTCCTCCGGACCCCGGTCCGGTCGTTTCCGCGATATGTCTGTCTGGCAGAGATCGAGGCAGGCATGGTCGCTCTTTCCGGGGTGCCGATCACCGTTGTTCTTTCCGCCCGTCAGGTCGCGCGGGCGCCGCAGGCCTGCGCCGGCATTCCGCGTACCGCTGCGCAGGGAGTGGCCGCATGAGCTGGATCGCCGTGTCCGGCCAGGGGCGCGCATGGGTCTGCCCTGAACGTTTCGGTCAGACCGCCGCAAGCCGCAACATCCTGATGCCGCGCGGGTCGATCCTGATCGAAACGCGCATCTCGCCGGAAGATCGCCCGCAGACCCTCCTGTCCTATGAACGCGCGCACCCGTGGCGCGGTGCCTTCTCGGTGCGCGCCGTGCCGGGCGGCGGGATCGTCCTTGTCATGAGTCAGGGCGAGGAGGTCTTTCACACCGTCCTCCAGCACAGTTCCGACGCCCGTCACGACGTGCTGCGCGTGACCTTCAGCTGGGACAGCGAGGCGCGGACGGGTCGTATCAGCCTCGAACGCCCCGAGACCGACATCGTGGTCCAGCGGGCCACGCCGGCCCCGCCGCCGATGCTGCTGGAAGACATCTACACGCTGGTCCGCCGACCGCAGCTGGTCGAGATGGACGAGGATGTCCTGTTCTTCGCCGTCTCTGACGCGATCGAGCCGGTCGGCCCCATGCCGTCGCTGGTCGGACAGACGCCGGTTCTGACGCCCACCGGATACCGGCCGGTCAGCGCGCTGGAGTGCGGTGACACGGTCGTGACCCGCGACAACGGAATCGTGCCGGTATTGGCCCGCCTGTCACGCCGGGTGCCCGCGCTCGGGATGTTCCAGCCGGTCCGGCTGCGCGCGCCCTACTTCGGCCTGCAGCGGGACGTGGTGGTGGCCCCCTATCAGCGGCTGGTGATCGGCGGGTCGGAAGTGGAGTACATCTTCGGCCGCGAGGCGGTGCTGATCCCGGCGCTGGCGCTGGTGAACGGATTTGCCGCCGTGACTGAACCTGCGGTGCAGATGGTCTGTTACCACCAGCTCCTGCTGCCGGGACATGAGCCGGTGATCTCCGCCGGGGCCGAGATAGAGACGTTGTATGTCGGACGGCTGAGGCGCCGCAGGGATCACCTTGCCCGCTCGCTCCTGGCAGATGTGCCCGCGAACCTTTTGCCGGAACATGCACGCGCCGGTCTGAAGGTGCTGCGCCCGTTCGAGGCGATCACCCTCGCCGAGGCGCGGGCGGCCTGATCCCTCGGGGCGCGCGTCAGTCGAAGAACGGAGAGACCTGCGCCACGATGACGGCGTTTTCCTCAAGCGCGCGCTGCATCAGTTCGGCCTCGTCTTCCTCGATCTCGTGGCCCTGTGCCTCGCGCTCTTCGCGGGTGCCGTAGCCCGTCACGTCGAGCGGCGCCATGTCCGCCTGCTTGAGGATGGCCACCGTTTCGCGCACGGCCTCGGCCTCGTCCACGCCGGAGGCGTAGCACATCAATGCGGCGCCGGTGGCCTTGTCGGGCAGACCGTCGCCGGACTTGCGGCCGACCTCGACCAGAAGCGTGAAGACCTGTTGGGTGCGTGGTGACTTGTTCATGCTGCGCGGATGAGACGCCGCGGCGAAATTGTCAAGCACCGCGCCGCGTCGCGGGTCCCTTCAGCAGCCCTTTCGGCAGCGCCAGCCTTGCGCGGAATTCACCTGCAGCCACGAAAAAGGCGCGGTGCCATGAGGACACCGCGCCGGATCTCAGGCCCGAAAGGGCGCTGGCGTCAGTCGCGCAGCAGCTCGTTGATGCCGGTCTTGGAGCGGGTCTGCGCATCCACCCGCTTCACGATCACCGCGCAATACAGGTTGATCCCGTTCTTCGACGGCATCGAACCGGCCACGACGACGGAGTAGGGCGGCACCTCGCCGTACATCACTTCGCCGGTCTCGCGGTCGACGATCTTGGTCGACTTGCCGATGAAGACACCCATTCCCAGGACCGAGCCCTCGCGCACGATGCAGCCCTCCACGACCTCGGAGCGCGCGCCGATGAAGCAGTTGTCCTCGATGATGGTCGGCCCGGCCTGCATCGGTTCCAGCACGCCGCCGATGCCCACGCCACCCGACAGGTGCACACCCTTGCCGATCTGTGCGCAGGATCCCACGGTCGCCCATGTGTCGACCATCGTGCCCTCGTCGACGTAGGCGCCGAGGTTCACGAAGGACGGCATCAGCACCACGCCCGGCGCGATGTAGGCCGACTTGCGGACGACGCAGTTCGGCACGGCGCGGAAGCCCGCGGCCTTCCACTGGTTGTCGCCCCAGCCCTTGAACTTGCTGTCGACCTTGTCCCACCAGCCGCCGCCCTGCGGACCGTTGTCGTGGCTTTCCATGTCCTTGATGCGGAAACCCAGCAGCACGGCCTTCTTGGCCCACTGGTTCACATGCCACGACCCGTCCGCCTGTTTCTCCGCCACCCGCAGCCTGCCGCTGTCGAGGGCGTTCAGCGTGTCCTCGATGGCTTCGCGGGTCTCGCCGCCGGTCATGGGCGTGATATCGGCCCGGTTCTCCCAGGCGGCTTCGATGGCGGTTTCGAGCTGTGCGTTCGACATGTGTGATCTCCTCGCGGGTTTGCGCCCCTATAGCTGCGATGTGACGGGGCGGCAATCCACACAGACAAACGGCCCTGTCCGGCGCGTCACCCCAGCGGATCGGGCGAGATGTTCCCGCCGCACAGCAGGACGGCCACGCGTTCGTTCTCGGCAGGGGTGAAGGCACCGGACCTGAGCGCCGCCAAAGCACAGGCGCCGGCGGGTTCGACCAGCAGCCGATGCGCCCGCCAGAGCGCGGTCTGCGCTTCGGTGATCGCCTCGTCGCTGACGGTCACGGTCAGGATGCCCTGCGCCTCCGCCAAGTCGTAGCAGATCTCGCCGATCCGCCGCGCGCCGAGGGCGTTCGCCGCCACGCCGGAGACCGGCACATCGGTCGGGCCACCTTCCCTGAGCGCGGCGCCGAGGGCGTTGCAGTTCGCAGGCTCCACCGCGATGATCCGCTTGGCGCCCTGCAGCCAGGCCATCGCCCCGGCGATCAGCCCGCCGCCGCCGACCGCGATCAGCACCGTGTCGGCGTTCAGGCCCTGCGCCTCCCACTCGCGCATCAGGGTGCCCTGTCCGGCCACCGTCAGCGGCGCGTCATAGGCGTGCACGGACATCGCGCCGGTCTGGTCGCCATAGGCCTGCGCCCGCGCCAGCGCATCGGCATATTCGCCCGGGACCACCGTCAGGTCCGCGCCGGTGCGTTCGATCAGGGCAATCTTGGAGGGGCCCGCCATCTCGGGCACGAAGATGCGCGCGGCATGGCCGAGGCGCTGCGCCGCGTAGGCCACCGCTGCCCCGTGGTTGCCCCCGGACGCCGCGACCACGCCCGCCTCGGGCACCTCGACGGCAGAGAGGGTGTTGAACGCGCCACGCGCCTTGAAGCTGCCGGTATGCTGCATCTGCTCCAGCTTGAGCGCGATGGACCGGGACCACAGCGCGTCCGTATCGATCACGGGGGTCCTGACGACGTGGCCCGCGATGCGGCTTGCGGCGGCTTCGATTTCCCTGCGCCACTCCATGGCTCACCTCGTCTGGTTCTTTCCGGGCGGACGCTATAGGTCTGGACAGAAAGGCACAACACGGACCGACGCCACCCTGCCGCAACGGGTGCCGGGGCCAAGGAGAGCATAGCGCATGACCGACGACCGCCGCAGTTCGCTCCGCGATGCGGGCACCGACCTGGACACCGCCCGCCACGTCCCGCAGACGCCGCAATCGACCTCGCCCAGCTACCGTCTGGCTTTCGCGGACGAGGACTTCCTCGCCAAGGACGAACTGCGCCCGGTCCGGCTTCAGTTGGAACTGCTGAAGTACGAGATGCTGATGGACGAGCATCAGATCGACTCCACCGTGGTGCTGTTCGGCGGCGCGCGCATTCCCGCCCCGTCCGAGAAGGACACCGCCCGCACGCAGACGCTGGCGGAACTGTCGCATTTCTACGATGAGGCGCGCAGCTTTGCCCGACTGATGACGAAAAAGGCGCTGGCGACCGGCAACCGCGACTGGGTCGTGGCCACGGGCGGCGGCCCGGGCGTGATGGAGGCGGGCAACCGGGGCGCGGCGGACGAAGGCGGCGTTTCCATCGGGCTGAACATCGTGCTGCCGTTCGAACAGGCGCCGAACAGCTACGTGACGCCGGACCTGGCTTTCAACTTCCACTACTTCGCGATCCGCAAGATGCACTTCCTGATGCGCGCGCGGGCGGTCTGCGTGTTCCCGGGCGGGTTCGGGACGCTGGACGAGTTGTTCGAGGCGCTGACTTTGATCCAGACCGGGCGCATGACCCCGGTGCCCTTCCTGCTGTTCGGGCGGGCTTTCTGGGAAAAGATCATCAACTGGGAGGCGCTGGCCGAGGCCGGGACCATTTCTGCCCAGGATCTCGACCTGTTCCGCTTCGTCGAGACGGCGGAAGAGGCGGTCGGGATCATTGACGCCTGGACGCCCAAGACCCGTCGCGGCGAGATTCCGGGCCGCTGAAAGACGGTTCGGGCAGGGCACTTCTCCCGGATAGGGCAGTGTCGCGGACGGGACAGGCCGCCTAGACGCTCTGCTTTGCGACGCGGCCTGTATCCGAGCTCTCGACCCATTTCGCGATGACGGCGCGGGCGGCATCCTCGTCGAGCGCGTCGATCGCCTGCCGCAGGTCGCGCAGGGCGTTGGCCACCTCGAACTCCGACAGGCACATCTCCTGCGCGCGCAGGATCTTGGGGTGCGGCGTGGTCAGCATGTCGGAGGAGATCAGCAGCTCCTCGTGCAGCTTCTCGCCGCGGCGCAGGCCCGTCACCCGGATCTCGATGTCGCCGTCGGGGGTGTCGTCCGTCCGGATGGTGTAACCCGCCCCCTCGATCATCTGCTCGGCGATCTTCCGGATCGGCACCGGCGCGCCCATGTCCAGCACGAAGACGTCGCCGCCCCGTGCGAAGGAGCCGGTCAGGAGGACCAGTCGCGCCGCCTCCGATATGGTCATGAAATAGCGGGTGACGTTGGGGTCGGTCAGCGTGACGGGGCCGCCGCGGCCGATCTGCTCTTCAAACAGGGGGATGACCGAGCCGCTGGAGCCGAGCACGTTCCCGAAGCGCACCATGGCAAAGCGGGTGCCGGACCTGCGCGAGGCGAGATCCTGTACCACCAGTTCCGCCAGCCGCTTCGACGCGCCCATGACGTTCGTGGGGCGCACGGCCTTGTCGCTGGAGACGAGGATGAAGCGATCCACCCCCGCCTGCCGCGCTGCCTCGGCCAGAGCCTTGGTGCCGAGGACGTTGTTTTCCAGCCCGGCGATGACGTTGTCCTCGACCAGGGGGAGGTGCTTGTAGGCGGCAGCGTGCAAGACCACGTCGACTCGGTGGGTCAGCATGGCGCGCAGCATGGCGCGCTCGTTCAGGACGGATTGGAGCAGCGGCACGACCGTCACCTCGGGCGCCAGGTCGCTGAGTTCCTTGTGGATGGTGTAGAGCGCCAGTTCCGAGTGATCGACCAGCACGACACATTCGGGGCCGCAGGCCGCAAGCTGGCGGCACAGCTCGGCGCCGATGGAGCCGCCTGCGCCACTGATCAGGATGCGGCGGCCCGCGTAGGCGTCGATGACACCCGGCAGCTCCTTTTCGAGCCGGTTGCGGCCCAGGAGTTTCTGGATGCACACCGGCTCCGCCTCCGCCCGCAGGGCGCCTTCGCCAACCAGCGCCGCAAAGGACGGCAGGGCATGCGCCTCGCAGCCGATGTTGCGCAATTGTAGGCGGATGCGGGCCATGGCGGGCTGGCTCATGGAGGGCATGGCGAGCACGACGCGGCTGATCCGTTGCTCTGCCACGAGCTTCGGGATGCTGGACGCCGCATGGACGCGTAGCCCGGCGATCACCTGGCTCTGGAGGGTCGGGTTGTCGTCGATGAAGGCCACGGGTCGGATGGCGTCATGGTGCCGGAGCGCGGCCACCAGCTGCTGCCCCGTCGCCCCGGCGCCGTAGATCAGGACCCGGACGGAATCCGCACCATGCAGGTAGACCTGACGGATCGCGTATCGCAGGGCGATGCGCCAGCCGACGGACAGCACCAGGACAAGCAGCGTGAAGTGGACATGTGCCCCGACGGGAAGGGCGGGCAGCGCGCTCGGCGCAATTGCATAGCCGAGCAGACCCAGGACGGCGGCATATGCGGCGGTCCGCCCCGGGCCGCGCATCTCGAACGCATCCAGTTTCATGCGCGTCAGGCCCAGCACCCATCCGAGGATCGCCCCGCTTGTCACGAGGACCAGCGCCACCGGGGCCGCCTCCGCCATCCCGATCCGTCCATGCGCGGTGAGCAGGACAGACATCCCGAACGCAAACAGAATGACCAGTGCGTCGAGCGAGATGAACGCCGCCCGTTTCTGGGGGCGGGTCATGCCGGTGACGATCCTGAAGAACATGTCCAGACCTCTCTCCCAGTTCGCGTGGCCCGTCCGCACTTCGCGTACGCATCGGGAACATCAGGACGATAAGCATGTCTCGGGTTAAGGCGGGTTTAACCCGCTCGCCTTTCGATTGTCGCGGGCATCACATTCGACGCGGATATCGCCGAATGTCGCCCGGTTCGGGGGGAGCGTTAATATACGGCCTTTCGCCCATGTGCTGCCTGCGGTATGCACCGCGCCAGCAGTCGTGCGGGGCAGGGGTCCCGTGCGACCCTGACCTTTAAGGAGGGCCAAATGGGTTACCGCATCGTCGTCGCGGGCGCCACGGGCAACGTGGGCCGCGAAATGCTGAACATCCTCGCCGAACGGGAATTCCCCGTCGACGAGATCGCCGTGCTGGCTTCGCGCCGGTCACTCGGGACCGAAGTCAGCTTTGGCGACAAGACACTCAAGACCCAGGACCTCGCGACGTTCGACTTCACCGGTTGGGACATCGCCCTGTTCGCCGTGGGCTCCGGCCCGACCAAGGAATTCGCGCCGAAGGCCGCCGCGGCGGGCTGCGTGGTGATCGATAACTCCTCGCTCTACCGCTACGATCCGGACGTGCCGCTGATCGTGCCGGAAGTGAACGCCGACGCCGTGATGGGCTATTCCAAGAAGAACATCATCGCGAACCCGAACTGCTCGACCGCGCAGATGGTCGTGGCGCTGAAACCGCTGCACGACCGCGCGAAGATCAAGCGCGTCGTGGTGTCGACCTACCAGTCGGTGTCCGGCTCGGGCAAGGAAGGCATGGACGAACTCTGGGATCAGACCAAGGCGGTCTACAACCCGGTGTCCGAGGTGCCGCCGAAGAAGTACCCGAAAGAGATCGCCTTCAACGTGATCCCGCACATCGACGTCTTCATGGAAGACGGCTCCACCAAGGAAGAGTGGAAGATGGTCGTGGAGACGAAGAAGATCATCGATCCGAGCATCAAGCTGACCGCGACCTGCGTGCGCGTGCCGGTGTTCGTCGGGCATTCGGAAGCGATCAACATCGAGTTCGAGGAATTCCTCGACGAGGATGAGGCGCGCGACATCCTGCGCGAGGCGCCCGGGATCATGGTGATCGACAAGCGCGAGGACGGCGGCTACGTCACGCCGAAGGAATGCGTGGGTGACTTCGCCACGTTCATCTCCCGCATCCGGCAGGACTCGACCATCGACAATGGTCTGAACCTGTGGTGCGTCTCGGACAACCTGCGGAAGGGCGCGGCGCTGAACGCCGTGCAGATCGCCGAGGTTCTTGGCCAGCGGTGCCTGAAGAAGGGCTGACCGCCTTTCCGAATCGAGTGAATCACTGCGGCGCGCGACCTGCCCTTGGTCGCGCGCCGTTTCCGTATCCTGGGAGCGCAAGTGAAGGCCAAGGGTTAGCCGCCCGCAAAGCGCTGCAACCGTCAGGTGCCCACGCCAAGCAACTCCTGTCCAATTGTATCGAAGTGCTAACCGGACGCCCCGCCAGCTAGCCCAACCGGTGATAGGCGGAGTTCGTCGACAATGGTATACATTGTCTGCACGCGATGAGATGCCTTGCCAGAACGGCAACCGACCGAAGTACGCTGCCCGCCTCTCTCCTCTCTCTCCGGAGGCAGCCCACGGTCCCTTTCTCGCGACATCGCCGATGCGGGCAAGCGCCCCGCGTGACAAAGGGGCGCCCTGCGCCCGCCCTGTTCGCGCTGCGGCTTGCCAACCGTCTCTCTCATCTCTCTCTGACGGCGGGCCGCAGCGACTGCCTGCTAAACCGGACATGCCGAGCGGCCGACAGCGATCATCAGGGTATTGTTGCCCGTGGTGCCGCAGTTCTGTGGCCAATTAAGCGACAGTTTCCAAATTGATGCCAATGCGCCACAAGAGGCAGCCGGTTCGCCACAATTTCGACGCATTTGGGTTCCAGCGTTTCCGGACAGGCAAGGAGCACTTTCAATGCAACACCAACCGGACGCGCAGGCCGGGTGGCAGGATGCCCAGAAATTGCCGGGACTTCCCGCTCCTCTCGACTGCGAAACGCGCGCGATGCTGCGCCTTTTTCTATCCCCCATCCTCGAACAGTCGGACAGTTGGGCCGAGATCGCCGAAAGACTGGCTGTCAAGGGCTACAGCCTCACGTTCCGCGAGGGGCATCTCGTCGTGCTGAACGACCACGGCGAAGGGCTGTGCACGGGCACCGACCTTGGCATTCCGATGGCGCGCATCGCGGCCCGGATCGGGCGGCCCTGCGTGAAGGCGCACCGCGGCGGTCATTCGGGGGAATTGCGCCGCGCGATGAACTGAGGGCGCGCTGCCGTTCGCAGGCGCCCCCCGAAGTTCAGACCACGGTGAACTGGCCGCTCTTGCGGTCGATGTGCATCAGTCCGCCCTCGCCGATGTCGGTCCAGAGACCGTGCAGCGACAGCGTGCCCTTTTCGACCGCCTCCTTCACGAAGGGGAAGGTCATCAGGTTTCTCAGCGACACCCGAACCGCCTCGTGCTCGAGCGCGCGGGGCATGTCGGGATCGTCCTTCACCGCCTCGAAACCCGGCTTGAGGATGTCCATCCAGCGCCCGACGAAGGACGAGGTCTCCTCCAGTTCCGGCGCGCGGCCCTGGCACATGTCGAGGCAGCCCTGAACGCCGCCGCAGTTCGAATGGCCCAGCACGATCACATGCGCGACCTTGAGCGCCGTGACCGCGTATTCCACCGCGGCCGAGGTGCCGTGGTGGTTGCCGTCAGGCTCGTATGTCGGGACGAGGTTGGCGATGTTGCGGTGGATGAAGAATTCGCCCTGGTCGGCGCCGAAGATCGACGTCACGTGCACCCGCGAATCGCAGCAGGAGATCACCATCGCGCGGGGGCGCTGGCCCTCGTCCGCGAGACGTCTGTACCAGGCGTGGTTCTCCGCATAGGTCGTCGCTTTCCAACCGTGGTACCGCGTCACAAGGTACGCGGGCAGCGGGCGCGTGAATTCCATGTCCCTCTCCGTCGCATCGTCCGTTTCCCCAATGGACTAGGCAGAATTCGAGGGAAATGCGAGGGAAAACAGCCTTGGGGAATAACCTTTTGGGAAGGGTCGCGGGGCATTTTGGCCTTGGCTGTGGGGGCCTAGGAATGGGGTGAGACGTGAAACAGGTGACATACCTGTCGCCGGTGGAATACCCGGACATGGACCCGGCGCAGATCAGGACCCTCTGTACGGATCTTGGGCTGCATCAGGCCGAGGACGTGATTTGCCGCGCGATGGAGGAACTGGCGCAAAGGCTGTGCCAGGTCCAGGACATGGCCGTTTCGGGGCCCCGCCAGGACATGCACAAGACATTGCGCTCGCTGTCGGCGATTGCCCAGCAGATCGGGATGACTTCGCTCAGCCGTGTGGCGCACGACGTGATGACCTGCATCGAGTTCGGCGACATCGTGGCTGAGGCCGCAACCCTCGCCCGGCTGGCAAGGACCGGCGAACGGTCACTGACGCAGCTTTGGGACATCAACGAGTTCTCGATCTGAGCCTGCCTCCGCCCACGCCCTGAATCCCGCTTGCAGCCCACGCCCCCGTCACTAGTCTTGGCTCCCGACGACCCCCTCGACAGGAGCCCCCATGTCCCCCCGTTTCGCCACCAGTTCCGACGCCATTCCGCTGCACATCGTCGAGCCGGACGCGCTCGACGGCTGGACCGGGTCGCAGCCGGACCGGGTTGCGGCCTGGGTCGGCGCCAGCGGCTTCACCGGGGCCTTGAGCAGTGCCCTGATGGTTCCGGGCGAAGACGGCGCACCCGCCATGGCGCTGGCCGGGTACGGCACGGCGGCGCAGCGGGCACGACACCGCTTCCCGCTGGCGGGGGTGATCCCGCAGCTGGCACCCGGCGCCTACCGGATCGCGAGCGGCATGCTCGACAGCCCGGAGACGGAGGCGTTGGGCTGGCTGCTGTCCGCCTACCGCTTTGACCGCTACAAGACCGCCACGCCCGCCGACCGGCACCTTGTTGCGCCGGAAGGTGTCGACGCGGCCCGCATCGAGACGCTGGCCGAGGCAGAGTACCTGACACGCGACCTCGTGAACACGCCCGCCTCCGACATGGGGCCGGAGGCGCTGGAGCAGGCCGCCCGCGACCTTGCCGGCCGCTTCGGCGCATCCATAGAGGTCACGACCGGCGACGCGCTGCTGGAGCAGAACTTCCCCATGATCAACGCGGTGGGCCGGGCCAGCGTGCAGGCCCCGCGACTGATCGATATCCGCTGGGGCGATGCGGGACCGAAACTGACGCTGGTCGGCAAGGGGGTCTGCTTCGACACCGGTGGCCTGAACCTGAAGCCCGGCGCCTCCATGGGCCTGATGAAGAAGGACATGGGCGGTGCGGCCAACACCATCGGTCTGGCGCAGATGATAATGGCTCTAGGATTGAAGGTGCAGCTGCGCCTGCTGATCCCGGCGGTCGAGAACTCCGTCTCCGCCCCCAGTTTCCGGCCCGGCGATGTGCTGACCTCGCGCCTGGGCAAGACGGTCGAGATCAACAACACCGACGCCGAGGGGCGGCTGGTGCTGGCGGATGCGCTGGCGCTGGGGGCAGAGGAACGCCCGGACCTGATGCTCTCCATGGCAACGCTGACCGGCGCCGCGCGGGTGGCCGTCGGCCCTGACCTCGCGCCGTTCTACTGCGACGACGAACCTTTCGTGCAGGCGTTGACCGAAGCGGCGGGCGGCGCGGCGGACCCCGTCTGGCGGATGCCGTTCCACACGCCCTACGAGACGATGATCGAGCCAGACATCGCCGATCTGGACAACGCGCCGTCAGGCGGGTTCGCGGGATCCATCACCGCGGCGCTATTCCTGCGCCGGTTCACCGAAGGCGCGCAGCGTTACGCCCATTTCGACATCTACAGCTGGCAGCCCTCTGCCGCGCCGGGGCGTGCCAAGGGCGGCTTGGGACAGGGGCCGCGCGCAATCCTTGCCGCGCTGCCGAAGGTCCTGGGGCTGTGAGCGCCCCCACCGACCGCCGCCTGCTCCGGTCCAACGGCCGGGTGGCGCATGTCTCGCTCGAAGGTCAGGTCAAGGCGACTGCCTTCACGGAGGGCGAGCTTCACTCCATCAACAGGCCGGGTCCCGCCGACCTGCTGAACGCGCCCGGCGGCAAGCGGGAGCGCCAGCTTCTGACCGGGGAGCTTTTCCGCGTATTGGACGTCGAACGCATAGCCCACGGTGAAACCTACAGCGAATACGCCTTCGGTTTTGCCGAGGCGGATGGCTACGTCGGCTACATCTCCCGCTCCTACCTCCGGGCTGTCCAGTCGCCGGCCACGCATCGCGTCTCTGCCGCACGCGCCATCGGGATCGAAAGCCGCGACGTCAAGCAGCCGGGCACGCCGATTATGCTGTCGATGGGCTCCCTCGTCCGGGCAACGGAACGTGAGGACAACTGGTTCAACACGCAGATCTATACGCCCCATGTCGGCGTGAATCGCTGGGTGAGGGGCACGCAGATGGTGCCTGTCGGCCAGTACGAGACCGACCCGGTCGCGGTGTCCGAGCGGCTGATCGGGACGCCCTACCTCTGGGGTGGCAATTCCGCCTTCGGGATCGACTGTTCCGGGCTGGTGCAGATGGGCTGCCGGATGTGCAACATCCCGTGTCCCGGCGACAGCGACATGCAGGCCCGCGAGTTGGGAGAGACCTTGCCGCCCGGCACGCCGCCGCAGCGGGGCGATCTGATGTTCTGGAAGGGCCACGTGGCCTGGGTGGCCGATCCCGAAACGCTGCTGCACGCCAACGCCCACCACATGGCCACCGCCCATGAGCCCATAGCCAAGGCCGTCGCCCGGATCGAGGCACAGGGCGACGGTCCCGTCACCCGTCACGCCCGGCTGGTCTGAGGCCGCGTCGTCACAAGATGCAGCGGGCGCGATGCCCTCTGCCCGCAAGAAAGGTTGCCCATGACGTCCGATCCGTTCTTCCACCCTGTGTCCGGCTTTGACCTGCCGCGGTTCGCCGGTGTGCCGACCTTCATGCGGCTGCCCCACGTCGGGCCGGAGCATCCCCGCTTTGCCGAGGTCGACGTAGGCATCGTCGGCGTGCCGTGGGACAGCGGCACCACCAACCGTCCCGGCCCGCGCCACGGCCCGCGCCAGCTGCGCGACGCCTCCACCATGATCCGGGCGCAGCACCAGGTCACGGGCCAGCGTCCGTTCGAGACGGTGAACTGCGCCGATCTGGGGGACGTGGGGCCGAACCCTGCCGATATCCAGGACAGCATGGCCCGGATCACCGCCTTCTACGACACGCTTGTCGCGGCGAACATCCGGCCCCTGACGGCGGGCGGCGACCACCTGACCTCGCTGCCGGTCCTGCGCGCGCTGGCCCGCAGCGGTCCGCTGGGCATGATCCATTTCGACAGCCACACCGACCTGTTCCACAGCTATTTCGGCGGCACGATGTATACCCACGGCACCCCGTTCCGCCGCGCCGTGGAAGAGGGGCTGCTGGACCCGAAGCGTGTCATCCAGATCGGCATCCGGGGCACGATGTACGATGCTGAAGACCGCGATTTCGCCAGGGCCGAGGGCATCCGCATCGTCGAGATCGAGGAGTTCTTCGACCGGGGCATCCCGGACGTGATGCAGGAGGCGCGCGATATCGTGGGCGATGGGGCGACCTACGTCAGCTACGACATCGATTTCGTTGACCCGACCTTCGCGCCCGGCACCGGCACGCCCGAGGTGGGCGGCCCGAACAGCTTCGATGCGCTCCGTGTCTGCCGGGAACTGGCAGGTGTGAACATCGTGGGCGCCGATCTGGTGGAGGTTTCGCCGCCCTTCGATCAGTCGGGGGCGACCGCCTTCCTCGGCGTGTCGATCATGTTCGAGCTGCTCTGCTCGATGCTGGCGCGGACCGCCTGACACCACCATTGCGAAAAGGCCGCGCCGGGGTCACTCCACGGCGCGGATCAGCTTTCGTTCCAGCACGCGCAGCACGGTCTTCAGGTCGTGCCCGCGCTTGAGGATCTGCCCCTCCATCCCGATCACCGCGTATTCGCCCTGCTTGCTGCGCAGCTTGGGACGCTTTTCGATGCAGTAAAGCGGGTGCTCCGCCGTGCGCCGGAAGACCGAGAAGATGGCCACCTCCCGCAACGACGATATGCCGTAGTCGCGCCATTCACCGGCGGCGACCATGCGGCCGTAAAGCGAGAGGATGATGTTCAGCTCCGCGCGCTGGAAGGCCACCACCTCGTTGGCGCCCCCACGGTCGGGGAAAGGGGTCAAGCTGTTCATACCCAAAGAGTTGCGCCTTCGCGGCGGCAAATCAAGGGGTTTGCAATCCGCCGAAGCGCAAAGAAAAATCCGGGCCGGCGGGGGGCATTGCCGGCATCTCGCCGTCGGCGGTGTCGAGCCATGCCTCGGCTGCGGGGGCGAGATGCTTGTAGGCCTCTGCCATGGCGCGCCGCAGGTCGCGCGGGGCGGCGTCCTCGGGCATCAGCTCTGCCGGAACCTCGGGCCAGCGCAACACCAGCCGCCGCCAGCGGTGCACCAGCAAGAGCCGCGCCGCCGCCGCATCGAGGGGGCTGGCGTCGATCCCGGATAGCGCCGTCAGGTCCTGGGCCATCCGTTCCAGCGCAATGGCATGGTAAGGGTCCAGCGACGCGCGCACCTGCGTTCCGGCATCGCCGGTCAACGTGCCGGTCATCCTCAGCCCGCCGGGCGTGTCGGTCACGGGGGCGGGGCGCAGACTGCCCTGTCCCAGCCGCAGCGCACCCTCCACGCCGGGCCAGTCGAAGACCCATTCGCCCACCGGGCGTTGCCGGGGCGGCGCATAGATCCGGGCGGTGGCGGGGCCGAACTCCTGCAGGCCGCGGTCCGTCAGGGTGTAGCTGCTGGTGCGGCCGCTGCGTTTCCCTTCGACCCAGCCGTCCTGCGAAAGGCGCGACAAGGCGGTCCTGACCGCGCCCGTTTCCACCCCGATCCGGCCCAGCAGGCGGCTCAGCCGGGCGGTGGCGATCCGGCCACCGCGATGCTGCACGCTGTCGCCGAACACCGTGATCACAAGCGACCAGATGCGCGGCCGTCCTTCGGCGTTCAGGTTGTCGATCAAGGGTTTGAGCGGGTCCATGGCCCCCCGATTAGAACCAACCGGGGGGAAAGGCAAAACCCGCTCAGGGCATTTCGTAGGCGACCATGGTCAAAAGCTCGTATTCCGCCACCTGCTCGGCCTCTTGATTGTAGAGAGTGACGTGCCAGGCGACCTCGCCATAGGCGTCGGTGCGCTGCGTCTTGCGCCTGGCGGTCAGCCGCACGTGGACCCGGTCGCCGGGCGAGACGGGCTTCTGGAAGGACAGGCCGTTCAGCCCGGTATTGGCGAGGACCGGCCCCGGATCGGGCATCACGAACAGGCCCGCCGCGAAGCTGAGCAGCAGGTAGCCATGCGCCACCCGGCCCGGGAAGAAGGGGTTCGCCTGTGCTGCGGCCTCGTCCATGTGGGCGTAGAAGGTGTCGCCGGTGAAATGGGCGAAATGCTCGATGTCCTCCAGCGTCACCTCGCGCGGTTCGGTCACGATGGTCTCGCCGATCTCGATGTAGCGGAAGGTGCGGCGGAAGGGATGCGCGGGCCCCTCGATCTCGCGCGCGCCGGGCACCCACTGGCCGGTCACCGCGGTCAGCACGTCGGGCGACCCCTGCACGGCGGTCCGCTGCATGTAGTGCAGGACGCCGCGCACGCCGCCCAGTTCCTCGCCCCCGCCGGCACGGCCCGGCCCGCCATGCACGAGGTGCGGCAGCGGAGAGCCATGGCCGGTCGCCTCCTTCATGGAGGTTCGGTCGGTGATGTACAGCCGCCCGTGCCACGCCGCGCTGTCCAGCGTGAAGGCGCGCGCCACCTGCGGATCGCCCGTCACCAGCGACGCCACAAGCGACCCATTCCCACGGTTGGCAAGGGCGGCGGCATGGGGCAGGTCGCGGTACGGCATGACGGTCGAGACCGGGCCGAACGCCTCCACGTCATGCACCGTGCGGCCCGCATCGGGGTCGGCGCAGCGGAACAGCATCGGCGCGACAAAGCCGGGACCGTCCGGTGCAGTCAGGCCCTCCAGCACGTTCGTCGCCTCGGACGCGAGCATCGCCGCCTTCTCCAGCACGTCCGCCCGTTGCGCGGCAGAGGCCAGCGCCCCCATGCGCGCATCGCCCGCCGGATCGCCGATGGTCGTGCCGCGCAGCCGTTCGGCCAGCGCCTCCGTCACGGCATCCATCTGCGCCTCGGGCACGATGATCCGCCGGATCGCGGTGCACTTCTGCCCGGCCTTGACCGTCATTTCCGTGGCGGCCTGCTTCACGAACAGGTCGAACTCCTCGCTGCCCGGCACAACGTCCGGCCCGAGGACGGAGGCGTTGAGCGAATCCGCCTCGGCCATGAAGCGCACGGACTGGGACAGCAGGTTGCGGTTCGATCTGAGGGTCAGTGCGGTGTCCGCGGAGCCGGTGAAGCTGACCACGTCCTGCGGGCCGAGCCGATCCAGAAGGTCGCCCGTTCCCCCGACGATCAGCTGCACCGCCCCCTCAGGCACCAGCCCCGACTCGACGATCATGCGAAAGCAGGCCTCGGTCAGGTAACAGGTCTGGGTCGCCGGTTTCACGATGGCGGGCATCCCGGCCAGCAGAGTGGGGGCGAGCTTTTCCAGCATCCCCCAGACGGGGAAATTGAACGCGTTGATGTGGACCGCAACCCCCTGCCGCGGCACGGCAATGTGCTGGGCGAGGAAGGTGCCGGAGCGTGAGATGCGCTCGACCTCGCCGTCAATGTAGACGTGGCCGTCCGGCATCTCGCGGCGGCCCTTCCCGGCGATGACGGTCATGGTGATGATGCCGCCCTCGATGTCCACGGCGCCATCCTTGCGCGTGGCGCCGGTCAGGGGATTCAGGGCGTAAAGCTCTTCCTTGCGGGACCCGATGTAGCCTGCGAGCGCCTTCAGCATCTTCGCGCGCTGGTGGAAGGTCATGGCGCGCAGGGCCGGTCCGCCCTTGTCCAGCGCGAAGGCCCGCATCGCCGCAAAGTCCAGGTCCGCCCCCCCGGCGCGGGCGATTTCCGACCCGTCGACCGGGCTCATGATCGGCTTGGCCGCGGTGCCCGGTCCGATCCACTTCCCTGCCACGTAGCTTTCCGGTGCGATGCCGTTCATGACCTCTCCTCCCTGATGACGTCCTGTAGGGTGGGGCTGTGCGCCACCCTCGCGCCACCCTGCGTCAAGCCGCGCCACAAATCAACATACTTGACCGACCGGTCGGGTTTGTGCATCGTTCCGGGCAGGGAGGACATCGCCAATGACACCACAGGAGCGCGCAGAGCGTTCGGCGGAGGCCATGTGGGCCACCGACGCCGCCAGTCAGGGCATGGGCATGCGGATCGAGCGCATCGCGCCCGGAGAGGCGGTGCTGTCGATGCAGGTCATGCCGCATCACCTGAACGGCTACCGCATCTGCCATGGCGGGTTCATCTTCACCCTTGCCGACAGCGCCTTCGCCTTCGCCTGCAACACCTACAACCAGGTGACGGTGGCGCAGGAGAACCAGATCACCTTCCTGTCCCCGGGCCGCGCCGACGAGCGTCTGACTGCCACGGCGCGGGAACAGGCCCGGCCCGGACGGTCGGGCGTCTACGACGTTACGGTCACCGGCGAGGACGGGCGCACTGTCGCGCTGATGCGTGGCCTGTCGCGGACCATCAAGGGCACGCTCTTCGAAGAGCCATCAGAAACAAGCGCCGCGCGCGCGTCAGAGGAGAAACCCAATGCGTGAAGCATGGCTCTGCCAGGGCACCCGCACCCCCATCGGCCGCTACGGCGGCGCCCTGGCCTCCGTCCGCCCGGACGACATGCTGGCCCACGTGATCCGCGCCGTCGTGCCCGAAGGGCTGCCGGTGGACGAGGTCATCATGGGGTGCGCTAATCAGGCGGGCGAGGACAACCGCAACGTCGCCCGCATGGCCGCGCTGCTGGCCGGGCTGGGCGAAAGCGTGCCCGGCACCACCATCAACCGGCTCTGCGGTTCCGGTCTGGACGCGGTGGCCTTCGCCGCCCGACAGATCAAGTGCGGCGAGGCCGAGATCATCGTGGCAGGCGGCGTCGAGAGTATGTCCCGCGCGCCCTTCGTCATGCCCAAGGCCGATGCCGCCTTCTCCCGCGGCAACGCGGTCTACGACACGACCATCGGCTGGAGGTTCGTCAACAAGGCGATGCAGAAGGGCTTTGGCACCGACTCCATGCCCGAGACGGCCGAGAACGTGGCCGAGGACTTCAACGTCTCGCGCGCGGACCAGGACGCCTTTGCCTTTCGCTCGCAGGAGCGCGCTGCCGCCGCCATCGCATCGGGCCGGATGGCGAAGGAGATCACCCCGGTCACCATCCCGCAGCGCAAGGGCGATCCGGTCGTCGTCGACACGGACGAACACCCGCGCCAGACAACGATGGACAAGCTCGCCGCGTTGAAAACGCCCTTCCGCGAGGGCGGCTCGGTCACCGCGGGCAACGCTTCGGGTGTCAACGACGGCGCCTGCGCGCTGGTCATCGCCTCACCCGAAGCCGCCGAGAAGCACGGCCTGACACCTGTCGCCCGCATCCTCGGGGCGGCGACGGCAGGGGTGGCGCCGCGGATCATGGGCTTCGGCCCCGCGCCCGCGACCGAGAAGCTGCTGGGCTTGCTGAACATGAACATCTCGACCTTCGATGTGATCGAGTTGAACGAGGCATTCGCGGCCCAGGCCCTGGCCGTCACGCGTCACCTGGGCCTGCCCGACGACGCACCGCATGTGAACCCGCACGGCGGGGCCATAGCGCTCGGCCATCCGCTTGGCATGTCGGGCGCGCGGCTTGTGCTGACCGCCGCGCAGTCGCTGCAGGACCGGATGGAGAAACACGCGCTCTGCACGATGTGCATCGGCGTCGGTCAGGGCATCGCTCTCGCGCTGGAAGCGATCTGATGCGGCCCGGCAGCGCGGCGGCAGCGCAGGAAGGATAACACGATGGAAGACCTGTCCCCACGGCCCGGCGATCTCGAGGCGATCGAAACGGCCTCTCGCGATGAACTGGCAGCGCTGCAACTGGAGCGGCTGAAATGGTCGCTGCGCCACGCCTACGACAACGTCCCGCATTACAAGGCGAGCTTTGACGCGGCGGGTGTGCATCCGGACGACCTGACCAGCCTCGAAGACCTCGGGAAGTTCCCCTTCACGGTCAAGACAGACCTGCGCGACAATTACCCCTTCGGGATGTTCGCCGTCCCGCGCGCGCAGGTGAAGCGTATCCATGCGTCCTCCGGCACGACCGGGCAGCCGACGGTCGTGGGCTATACCGAGAAGGACCTCGACACATGGGCGACGGTGGTGGCCCGCAGCCTGCGCGCCTCCGGTCTGCGCGCCGGTGACATCCTGCACAACGCCTACGGCTACGGGCTGTTCACCGGGGGCCTCGGCATCCACCTTGGCGCGGACAAGCTGGGCCTGACCACGGTGCCGATTTCGGGCGGCATGACACAGCGGCAGGTCCGCCTGATCGAGGATTTCGGCGCGACGGGCATCACGGTGACGCCCTCCTACGCGCTGTCGATCATCGACGAATACGCCGAGCAGGGCCGCGACCCGCGCAAGTCGCCGCTGAAGGTCGGCATCTTCGGGGCGGAGCCCTGGACCAACGCCATGCGGCGCGAGATCGAGGACGCCTTCGACATGCACGCGGTCGACATCTACGGCCTGTCGGAGGTCATGGGCCCGGGTGTCGCCAACGAATGCGTGGAGACCAAGGATGGCCTGCACATCTGGGAGGACCACTTCTATCCCGAGATCATCGACCCCGAAACCGGCGCGGTCCTGCCCGACGGCGAGCTGGGCGAACTGGTCTTCACCTCCCTGACGAAAGAGGCCTTCCCCATCGTCCGCTACCGCACGCGCGACCTGACCCGTCTCCTGCCGGGCACCGCACGGACGATGCGCCGGATGGAGAAGGTCACGGGCCGGTCCGACGACATGATCATCCTGCGCGGCGTGAACGTCTTCCCCACCCAGATCGAGGAGCAGCTGATGACGGTGAAGGCGCTCGCGCCGCACTTCCAGTTGGAACTGAACCGGGTGGAGCACAGGGACGAGATGCGCGTGAAGGTGGAGTGCTTCCCCCATGCCGCCGATCAGGGCGCCGCGGCCTGCCGGGAACTGTCGCTGAAGATCAAGCAGGTGGTCGGCGTCTCGGTCCTTGTCGACCTGGCCGAACCCGGCGGCGTGGCCCGCAGCCAGGGCAAGGCGGTGCGCATCGTCGACAACCGGCCCAAGGGCTGAGCGGGTGGCGAGGGGACTGGCCCGGGACCACGCCGAGAAGCGCGACGCGATCCGCAAGGGCGCGGCGGAGTACTTTGCGAAGAACGGCTTCGACCGCGCCTCCATGTCGGGCGCGGCGAAGGCCTGCGGCGTCTCGAAGGCCCTCCTCTATCACTACTATGACAGCAAGGAATCGATGCTGTCGGACATCCTGAAGACCCATTACGACCATGTCGTCGAACGGGCCGAACAGGCGGCACCACAGGGTCTGCGCGCGCTGATGGCCGCGCTGCTCGAAGCGTTCGAACACGCCGATGCCGAACACAAGCTACAACTCGAAACCCTGCACACCTTGCCCGACGACCTGCAGCAGCCGGTGCTGTCGCACCAGCGGACCCTCGTTCGGCTGATGTCCGGCGCCCTGCAGCATCAGCGCCCCGACCTGACAGGGGACCGCCTGCGTGCCGCGACCATGACGGTCTTCGGGATCATCAACTGGGTCTACCAGTGGCACCGGCCGGGCAAGGGGCTGTCCCGCGCGGAGTTCGCGGAGCTGGCCGCCGACTTCGCCGAAGGGGGCCTCGACCGGCTCTAACCGTCTTTGCCGGTCCGGCGCCTGTCCGAAGTTTCCGATCCGCTCCAGACCCGCCCCGGCGAAAATCAAATGCGACCATCGGGCTGCATTATCCGACTTGCCGAGCCTGCGGGAAGGGCATAGACGCGTCGGCGGGACACCTCTCCCCAACGAGAGGCATCTATCTGGAAGGTTAGCAGATATGGCACACGACCATCCGGCCACGCGGCCGGCAAACCCGCGTTTCTCTTCTGGCCCCTGCGCCAAGATCCCCACGTTCACGCTCGACAAGCTCTCCGATGCCGCCCTCGGTCGTTCGCACCGTGCGAAGATCGGCAAGGAGAAGCTGAAAGCGGCCATCGAAGGCACGCGCGAGATCCTGGGCATCCCCGCCGACTACAAGATCGGCATCGTTCCCGCCTCTGATACCGGCGCCGTCGAGATGGCGATGTGGTCGCTGCTGGGCGCCCGCAAGGCCACCATGGTTGCCTGGGAGTCCTTCGGGTCCGGCTGGGTGACCGACGTGGTCAAGCAGCTCAAGATCGACGCCGAGGTGAAGACCGCGGGTTACGGTGAGATCGTCGATTTCGCCGAGGTCGATTTCGACACCGACGTCGTCTTCACCTGGAACGGCACCACCTCCGGCGTGCGTGTCCCCAACGGCGACAAGATCCCCGCCGACCGCGAAGGGCTGACCATCTGCGACGCGACCTCTGCCGCGTTTGCGCAGGACCTGCCGTGGGACAAGCTGGATGTGACCACCTTCTCCTGGCAGAAGGTGATGGGCGGCGAAGCAGCGCATGGCATGCTGGTCCTCAGCCCCCGCGCCGTCGAGCGGCTGGAATCCTACACCCCGGCTTGGCCGATGCCGAAGATCTTCCGCATGACCAAGGGCGGCAAGCTGATCGAAGGCATCTTCGTCGGCGAGACGATCAACACGCCCTCCATGCTGGCGGTCGAGGATTACCTCGTGGCGCTCGACTGGGCGCGCTCGGTCGGTGGTCTTCAGGGGCTCAGGAACCGCGCCGACGCCAACGCCAAGGTGCTGTGGGACTTCTGCGACGAGCACGACTGGATCGAGAACCTCGCCGTCGACCCGGCAACGCGGTCGAACACCTCCGTCTGCCTGAAGTTCACCGATGCGCGGATCAAGGACGGCGCGGCCTTCGCCAAGGCGATTGCCAAGAAGCTCGACGACTACAACGCCGCCTATGACATCGGTGCCTACCGCGATGCCCCGGCGGGCCTGCGCGTCTGGTGCGGTGCCACGGTCGAGGCCGCGGATGTCGAGAAGCTGACGCTCTGGCTCAAGTGGGCCTTCGAGACGGAAATCGCGGCGCAGACCGAAACGGCCTGAGCGACACCTCCTTTTTCCTCAAATGCACAGGATCCGGACCCCGCAGGGGCGTCCGGGTCCGTTCCCTCACAGCATAGTGCAAGGACCAGAGAAATGGCTCCCAAAGTTCTCATCTCCGACAAGCTCTCCGACGCGGCCGTCCAGATCTTCCGTGACCGCGGCATCGACGTCGACTTCATGCCCGAAGTGGGCAAGGACAAGGAAAAGCTGGCCGAGATCATCGGCAACTACGACGGTCTCGCGATCCGTTCGGCCACCAAGGTGACGCCGTCGATCCTCGAGAAGGCCACCAACCTGAAGGTCGTGGGCCGCGCCGGGATCGGCACGGACAACGTCGACAAGGACGCAGCGTCGAAGCACGGCGTGATCGTCATGAACACGCCCTTCGGCAACATGATCACCACGGCCGAGCACGCCATCGCCATGATGTTCGCCGTCGCCCGCCAGATCCCCGAGGCCTCTGCCTCGACCCACGCGGGCAAGTGGGAGAAGTCGAAGTTCATGGGCGTCGAGCTGACCGGCAAGACGCTGGGCGTGATCGGCGCGGGCAACATCGGCGGCATCGTCTGCGACCGTGCACGCGGCCTGAAGATGAAGGTCATCGCCTACGATCCCTTCCTTTCGGAAGAGAAGGCGAAGCAGATGCAGGTGGAGAAGATCGAGAACCTCGACGACCTGCTGAAGCGCGCGGACTTCATCACCCTGCACGTCCCCTTGACCGACCAGACACGCAACATCCTGTCGAAGGAAAACCTCCTGAAGACCAAGAAGGGCGTGCGGATCATCAACTGTGCCCGTGGCGGCCTGGTGGACGAAGAGGCGCTGGCCGAACTGCTGAAATCCGGCCACGTCGCCGGTGCAGGCTTTGACGTCTTCGTCGAGGAGCCGGCGAAGGAGAACCCGCTCTTCAATCTGCCCAACGTGGTCTGCACGCCGCACCTCGGCGCATCGACCACCGAAGCGCAGGAGAACGTCGCCCTGCAGGTCGCCGAGCAGATGGCCGACTACCTGCTGACCGGCGCTGTCACCAACGCGCTGAACATGCCGAACGTGACCGCCGAAGAGGCCAAGGTCATGGGGCCGTGGATCAAGCTGGCCGACCACCTCGGCAACTTCATCGGCCAGATGACCGACGAGCCGATCAAGGCGATTAACATCCTCTATGACGGTTACGCCGCCGAGATGAACCTCGCCGCGCTGAACTGTTCGCTGATCGCGGGCATCATGAAGTCGGTGAACCCGGACGTGAACATGGTCTCGGCCCCGCTGATCGCCAAGGATCGCGGCATCAAGATCTCCACCACGAACCAGGCGCAGACCGGTGCGTTCGAAGGCTACATCAAGGTGACCGTCGTGACCGAACAGCGCGAGCGGTCGATCGCGGGCACGGTCTTCTCGGACGGGAAGCCGCGCTTCATCCAGATCAAGGGCATCAACATCGACGCCGAGGTGGGTGCGCACATGCTGTATACCACGAACGAGGACGTGCCGGGGATCATCGGTGCGCTCGGCATGACGCTGGGCGGCATGGGCGTGAACATCGCGAACTTCACGCTGGGCCGGTCGGCGGCCAAGGGCGAGGCCATCGCGCTGCTCTACGTCGATGAGCCGGTCCCGGCAGAGGCGCGCGCCAAGCTGGCCGAGACGGGCCTGTTCCGCCAGATCAAGCCGTTGTCCTTCGACGTGTCCTGAGGCAGGACAGCTGCACCAGACATGAAAAGGCGGGGGTCAGCCCCGCCTTTTCCTTTTCGGGGGCGTTGTTCAGGCCGTCGTGGTCCGCGACCGGATGACGACGACGAGGAAAACCAGGATCGACAGGAAGGTCAGAACCGATCCGACCTTCGCCAGTACCTCACCCTGGGATGTCACCGCCAGGACGATACCGGGCACGATGGCGCCAAGGCCCAGCAGCGCCACGAAGAAATGCACCCATGCAAGCTTGCCATGGGCGGCGGGCACGAGGTGATAGTAGATCCCGAAAATCGCGAAACCCACCCAACCGATCAGGTTCAGGTGCGCGTGTGCGATAGAGAGGCTGTGGTCGCCCGAGGCGGACATCTGGATGCCCCAGGCCATACCGAGAGCACCGGAAATAACTGCAAGCACAAAGAACCAGAACGACAGTCCATTCATCTTCAAACTCCTTGATAGATATGCCCGCGACCGGAAATACAGATTGGCCGGGGCACGCCGCCATAAGCTACGTCGCGAAAACTTGGAAGCCCAAGACATCTTTGACCTAGCGTCAGATTGTGCGCGTTTTTCGGGGTGGTGTGGCGGCGCGGTGGCAGGCGGCGCAGAGCAGGCTCTGGCGGCTGGCGGGGGAGGGTGCTAGGTCCCTGTCCATGACAGAAACGATCTACGCCATTGGCGACATTCACGGTCAGCGGGCCCTGCTGGAAGAGGCCCTGTCCCGCATCGAGGCAGATGGAGGCAAGGACGCCAACATCGTGTTTCTGGGCGACTATGTCGACCGGGGGCCGGATTCGAAGGGTGTGATCGACATCCTTTGCGAGGGGCTTGCCGCAGGGCGCAACTGGACGTGCATCAAGGGCAACCACGACCGACTGTTCGAATGGTTCGTCACCCCGCCCGCACCGCGCAACGATCCGCACTTGCTGGTCGGCTACCACTGGTTCCACCCAAATCTCGGCGGGATCGAGACGGCGGCCTCCTACGGTCTGACCGTGCCGGAACGTGTGCGGCAAAGCGAACTGGCGGAGGAGATGCGTGCGCTGCTGCCCGACGGACACCTCCGGTTCCTGCAGGAGCTGAAAACCTTCCACCGCGTCGGGCCGCTGTACTTCGTTCACGCAGGTGTCCGTCCGGGTGTTGCCCTGGAGGATCAGGTGGAGGACGACCTCGTCTGGATCCGGCAGGAGTTCCTGATGGATCAGCGGGACCACGGGGCCTTCATCGTGCACGGGCACACGCCGGTGGACACGCCGGATTTCCGCCCGCACCGGCTGAACCTCGATACAGGGGCCGGTTACGGGCGGAAGCTGACCGCTGCCGCCTTCGAGGGCGACAAGGTCTTTATCCTGACGCCGTCAGGCCGCGTCCGCCTCTGAAGACTTCGCGGCTTCGGGGCCTTGCGGCGCCGGGCTGAGGGCCTGCCACGCGTTGAACTGCGACAGGTAGACCTTGCCGGTCAGGTGGTCGAGCAGGTGGGACCGTTTCAGGCGGTCCATGACCGGGCCCTTGACCTCCGACAGGTGCAGGCGGATGCCCATGTCCTTCAGCCGGTGGTTCAGCTCTTCCAGCGTTTCCAGTGCGCTCAGGTCGACCTCGTTCACGGCGGTCATCTGCAGCACGACATCCCGGATCGGCTGGTCGCAGGTGACGCGGCCCAGAACGTAGTCTTCGAGGAAGCTGGCGTTGGCGAAGTACAGGCTTTCGTCGACGCGCAGGGTCACGAGGTGGGGCTTCGTTTCGACCTTGTGCCGCTTGATGTTGCGGAAGTGTTCGGTGTTCGGGACAAGGCCGACCTCGGCGACATGCGGGCGCGATGTCTTGTAGAGATGCAGGCCGATGGACAGAAGCACGCCAGCCGAGACACCCGCTTCCACCCCGAAACCGAGGGTCAGCAGGATCGTCGCGGCGACAGCGGCAAAGTCCACCTTCGAATATCCCCAGGCCGTCTTGAGGATCGAGAAGTCGACCAGCGACAGCACGGCAACGATGATGGTCGCGGCCAGCGTGGCGTTGGGCAGGAAGTAGATCAGCGGCGTCAGCAGCAGCGTCGCAAGGCCGATACCCACGGCGGTAAAGGCGCCCGCCGCCGGGGTTTCCGCGCCCGCGTCGAAGTTCACGACAGAGCGGGAGAAGCCGCCGGTGACCGGGTAGCCGCCCGACACGGCAGCCGCGATATTCGACGTGCCCAGACCGATCAGCTCCTGGTCGGGGGAAATGCGCTGGCGGCGCTTCGCGGCCAGCGTCTTGGCCACAGACACGGACTCCACGAAGCCGATGATCGAGATCAGCAGCGCCGGGACAAACAGCTCGCTCCAGAGCGAGGGGGAGATCGACGGCATGGTCAGCGGCGGGAGCCCCATCGGGATGTCCCCGACGACCTTCACGCCACGCTCCGCCAGGCCGAAGCCCCAGGCGATCAGCGTTGTCACGACGACGGCGGCGACCGGGCCGGCCTTGGCCGAGATGTCGGCAAGCCGTGGCTTCATGCCCGACCGGATCAGCAGCGGTTTCAGCCCCTTGCGGACCCAGAACAGGAAGGCAGTCGCGGCGATACCGATGGCCAGCGTGATGAGGTTGGTATCGCCCACGTGCTCGAAGAAGGTGGCGATCTGTTCCGGCAGGTTGTCGCCGGACAACTTGATCCCGAAGATATGCTTGAGCTGCGACACAGCGATCAGGATGCCGGACGCGGTGATGAACCCGGCGATGACCGGATGCGACAGGAAGTTCGCGAGGAACCCGAGGCGCAGGACGCCGAGCACGGTGAGGATCACGCCGGAGATGAACGCCAGCGTGCCCGCCGCGACGGCGATCTCGAGCGGTTCGGACAGGCCGAGGTTGCCCACGGCGGCGGCGGTCATCAGCGAGACCACGGCCACCGGCCCGACGGCCAGCGCGCGGGAGGTGCCGAAGATCGCATAGGCCACCAGCGGCAGGATGGAGGCGTAAAGCCCCATCTCGGCCGGCAGTCCGGCCAGAAGGGCATAGGCGAGCGACTGCGGGATCAGCATGATCGTTACGATCACGGCGGCGACAAGGTCAGAGGTCGCGGTGTCGCGGTCGTAGGTCTTCGCCCACTGCAGGATCGGCAGGTATTGTTTGAAGCGGTTCAGGATGGGGGAAGCCATTGGCATAGTCCTGTAGGTCTGGGGGCAGACATGCGAGTCGCCCCGGTTGTTGACCGCTTATATATTCGAAAAATAGAATTTGAAAAGGTTCGAATGCACCTTTGCATGGAAAACTTGCCTCGGCGGTGCGCGAAAAGGGCCGGAAACATGTCCCGGCCCTTCGTACTTTACCCTGCAGAGACGGTCTCTGGCCGGGCCATCCATTCCCGGCCGCGCAACATGGCCTTCCAATAGATCGGCGGCAGGATCTGCTCTTTCAGGAGCCACGCCGCGCGGGTCGGCTTGGTGCCGTCGATGAACCACTTCGGGAAGGACGGCAGCATCGTCCCGCCATAGCCGAACTCCGCCAGCACGATCTTGCCCTTCTCGACGGTCAGCGGGCAGGAGCCGTAGCCGTTGTAGAGCGCCTGCGGGTTCAGCCCGCGCATGTCCGCGACCACGTTCTCGGCCACGATAGGGGCCTGGATGCGCGCGGCGGCGGCGGTCTTGGCGTTGGGCGCGTTCATCACGTCCCCCAGCGACCAGACGTTGTCGAAGGTCTTGTGGCGCAATGTCGACTGGTCCACGTCGACCCAGCCCGCCGCATCGGCCAGCGGCGACACGCGGATGAAGTCGGGGGCGACCTGCGGCGGGCAGACATGCAGCATGTCGAAATCCACGGTGACCTCTGCCGGTTCGGTGTCCGGTTTCGCCACCCTGAAGGTCGCCTGCTTCGCCGCGCCGTCCACGCGGATCAGGTTGTGGAAGAAGTTCAGCTTGGCGTCGTACCGTTCGATGTAGTTCATCAGTGCGGGCACGTAGTCCTTCACCCCGAACAGCACCCCGCCGGCGTTCATGAACTGGATGTCGATGTCCTTCAGCGCGCCGTTGCGATACCAGTGGTCGCCCGACAGGTAGAGCGCCTTCTGCGGCGCGCCCGCGCATTTGATCGGCATCGGCGGCTGGGTGAACAGCGCGCGGCCCTTCTTCAGCCCCTGCACCAGCTCCCATGTGTAGGGCGCCAGGTCGAAGCGGTAGTTGGAGGTGACGCCGTTCTTGCCAAGCGTATCCACCAGCCCTTCGACGCCGTTCCAGTCGAGCTTCAGCCCCGGGCAGACGATCAGCCGGTCGTATTTCACGACTCGGCAGCCGTCGAGGATCACGGCGTTGTTCCCGGGTTCGAAGGCGGCAACGGCGGACTTGATCCAGTGCACACCCTTGGGAATGAGCGAGGCCATGGTACGCGCGGTGGTCTGTGCCTCGAACACGCCGCCGCCGACCATGGTCCAGCCGGGCTGGTAGTAGTGGATGTCGGCCGGGTCGATGATGGCGATGTCGAGCCCGGCGCGGCGGGTCATCAGCGAAGCCGCGACCGAGATACCGGCAGCGCCGCCGCCAACGATCACCACGTCGAATTTCGCGTCGCCCTCATCGGTGGGGGTCTTGCCGCCGTTGACGATGCGGCGGACCACGCCCGCCATGTCGTAGCCCGCGTTCTTTGCTGCGCCCAGGATCGCCGACGGCTCCATGGTTCTGGCCTGCGACAGCGACCAGAGCGTCGCCGAGCGGGTGCCGGTGCGGCAGTAGGCGAAGACAGGCCCGGGCAGCTCCTTCAACAGCTTGCCGAACTCCGCGGCGGTGTCGTCCGTCACCTTGCCGCTGACGACAGGCTGGTGGACGGCCTTGAGACCGGCCGCCTCGGCGGCGGCGGCGATCTCGTGGAAGGTGGGCTGGTCGGCGCCTTCGCCATCCGGGCGGTTGCAGATGATCGACCGGTATCCGGCGTCGGCGATGGCCTTGACGTCTGCGGCGGCGATCTGCGGCGAGACGGCGATGTCGTCAGTGATCTTGCGAAATTCCACGGTGCGCTCCTGCCTCGAGAATCTGGATTGCGTCCTTATACATTCGAATAACTGAATGCAAAACAGTCCAATGAGTCGCAGTTGCCGCTACGGGAACCACGGGGCGAGCTTTTGCAAAAAGTCCGCGCAGAACAGGGAAAATCAGTCGGATTCGCCGGTGCAGTACAGCATTTCGGCCCATTCGCCCGTGAGGCGACTGCTAATCTATTCAAGGCCCTCAGGCTGAACCAACAATAAAGACAAAAGGATAACACGGATATGACAGGGAAGTTCGTTGTCGGCTTCGACGGGAGCGAAACGGCGCAGCGTGCGCTGGATTTCGCGACCGAGCGGGCCATTGCCCAGGGTGGCACCATCGTGATCGCCTATGTGCTGGAATGGTCGCCCTATTCCTTCCTGACCCCGCAGGAGATCGAGGAACGCAGCCAGCGCCGCAAGGAGGAACTCGCCCGCGCCGAAAGTGCGATCATCACGCCGTCGAGGCGTGCGGCAGAAGCAAAGGGCGCCAAGGTCGAGACCATCATGCGCTACGGCCACATCGCCGAGATCCTTTGCGAAATCGCCGATGCACCGGACGTCGCCCAGGTCTTCATCGGACGCAACGGACGATCCACCCTCGGCAGCCGGGTCTTCGGATCGGTTGCGGGCCATCTGGTCCAGGCTTCGCCGGTGCCCTGCACCATCGTCCCTTGACGCGCACAGAACAGGACACCACAGGATGACAACGTATTTTCAACGCGCGGCCCTGGCCGCATTCGCACTTTTCACCTCGGTGGTCACGGCCGGTGCACAGGAAGCGGAAAAGACGCTCGACCAGGCGGTGAACGACGCTTTCGCCAATGCCACGGGCTGGTTCGTCAACTTCATCTTCAGCCCGTTTCCCGGAACGACCTTCCCGTGGATCGTGGCCTGGCTGGTGATTGCGGCGACGGTCTTTACCATCTACTTCGGCCTGATCCAGTTCCGCGCCTTCCCGCATTCCATCGCGCTGGTGAAGGGCGACTACTCCGACCCCAACGATGCCGGTGAGGTCAGCCACTTCCAGGCGCTCGCCACCGCCCTGTCCGGCACCGTCGGGCTTGGCAATATCGCGGGGGTCGCGGTGGCCGTCGGCATCGGGGGGCCCGGCGCGACCTTCTGGATGATCCTCGCCGGTCTGATGGGCATGGCCTCCAAGTTCACCGAGTGTACGTTGGGCGTGAAGTACCGAAACGAGTTCCCCGACGGGCACGTATCGGGCGGACCCATGTACTACCTGACCAAGGGCTTTGCAGAGCGCGGCCTGCCGGGCGGCAAGGTGCTGGCGGTGCTGTTCGCGATCTTCTGCATCCTGGGCAGCCTCGGCGGCGGCAACATGTTCCAGTCCAACCAGGCGCACCAGCAGATTGCCGGCATCGTGGGAGAATACCCGGGCTGGATCACCGGCGTGATCTTTGCCTGTGTCGTCTTTGCGGTGATCATCGGCGGCCTGAAGTCCATTGCGCAGGTCACCGAAAAGGTCGTGCCATTCATGGGCGTGCTCTACGTCCTGGCGGCGCTGGTCATCATCCTGATGAATGCGGACAAGATCGGCTGGGCGTTCGGCCAGATCTTCGCGGGCGCCTTCACCGGTCTCGGCGTGGCGGGCGGCCTTGTCGGCGCGCTGATCCAGGGCTTCAAGCGGGCGGCCTTTTCGAACGAGGCGGGCGTCGGTTCGGCGGCCATCGCGCACTCTGCCGTGAAGACGAAGGAGCCGATCACCGAAGGCTTCGTCTCCCTGCTGGAACCGTTCATCGACACGGTGGTGATCTGCACCATGACGGCGCTGGTCATCATCATCTCTGGCCAGCTTGTCAGCGACCCGGAGACCGGCCTATACATCCTGACCGAAGGCGGGTCGATCCAGACGCTGGACGGGTCCTCGGGCGTCAGCCTGACCTCGGCGGCGTTCTCCTCGGCCTTCTCGTGGTTCCCCTACGTGCTGGCGGTTGCGGTGATCCTGTTCGCCTTCTCGACCATGATCTCGTGGAGCTATTACGGCCTCAAGGCGTGGACCTTCCTCTTCGGCGAAGGCAAGACCACCGAGATCGTCTTCAAGGTGATCTTCTGCATCTTTGTCGTGATCGGTGCGGCGGCAAACCTCGGCCCGGTGATCGACTTCTCCGATGCGGCGATCTTTGCCATGGCGGTGGTGAATATCGCGGGCCTCTACTTCCTGATGCCGATCGTGAAGCGGGAGTTGGACAGCTACATGACGCGACTGAAGTCCGGCGAGATCCGCAAGTTCAAGTAACAGCGTGGGGCGCGGTCCGTCCTCGCCCCGAACAGCACCCACGCCGGCGGCGGCACGTTCCTGCCGCCGGCATTTTCCCGGTCGCGCGGGACGCCGCTTGCGGGCAGACTACTTCCCACATGGCAGGGGAGGTGCCGCGGATGAAGCTACCGAAGATCGCAGTGTTGAGCGTCCTGCTCCTGTGTCCCGCGACGCTCCGGGCCGAGGGGATGGTGCCCGAGCCTGCGCCGCTGAAGGTCCCCGGCGAGATCACGGTCGAGCTGAGCGAAATCGACCAGAAGGCGCTGCGCCCCTATGCGCAACCGCGCATCACCCACATCACCTTCCACCACGAAGGGTTCGCCGGGACGGATGCGGCGCTCTTCCGCAAGGCGTCGGCGGCGCGTGACCGGCAGTCGATTTCCCAGAGGGTGCGCAACATCAACCACGATCACGTGGCCAATGCCGGGCTGGGAATGATCGCCTACCACTATGCAGTCGACAAGACCGGCCAGATCGCGAAGGGACGGCCCGTGCGCTACGCCCCGGCCACCAAGTCGACGGTGCATGGCGGCACGGAAAAGGCGGACTTCACCGGGCATTTCGCAGTTGTCGCACTTGGCGATTTCAACCACGAGACCCTGACCGACGTCGCACGTCTGTCCTATATCCGGGTGATGTCGGAAGCGCAGAGGGCCTACCGCGTGCCGACCGCCAATATCCGGCCCCATCTGCACTATGCCAGCACCTCCTGCCCCGGTGAGCACATCATGGCGGAGGCGGACGACCTGCCGTTGCGCGTTCTGGTCTTTGGTCTTCAGGCCGAGCTGGCGGTGCGGGGCTGCGGGCCGGTGGAGCCGGACGGCGTTTGGGGCAAGGCCTCGGGTCGGGCGTTGGACCGCCTCGTGTCGGCCAACCGGGCCAGCTATGCCCCGGACGCCATCGACGACGCCGCCTTGTTCACGCTGCTGGACGATCCCGCCCTGCGGTGCCAATAGCGCACCGTTTCAACCAAAAAGCCGCGGCCTTAACCAAGCTTGGGTCTTTGCAGGCCCTGTTGAGCGTATAGAATTACGAAACGTAAATGTACTGAGCCCCGGTTGTAAGCGACGGCGCCGCAGCTCGGCAGGTCCGCTGTCGGCTGCTCCCGGAGATGCGTGGGCGCCGGGCGTCCGGACCAACAGGGTAGATGGGTGCAGATGACAGGCACACGCCGGAACATGCAGCTTCTGTACGACGTCGAATACGGCGTCCGCCGAGAGCTGATCGCGCGGCTGGTGGCCGTGTTTCTCGGCGCGGTCCTGTTGTTCTTCTACGAGGGCAACCTGCTGCCTGCCGTGTGGTGTGCCGGATACTTCATCGGTCACGCGCTGCATTGCCGCTACATCGTCGTGCACCGCAAGACGGCAGAGCCGCGCCACCTGACGATTGCCGGTCTGTCCTACCTTGTCGTCGTCGTCTCCTTCATGTGGCTGCCGGTGTACTTCGCGATGAACGAGGCGCCGGAAAAGATCGCCCTTGGCGCGATCCTCATGGGGTCGACGATGGTCTACCAGATCCGGCGCGGCGACCGGATCCTCTGGCTGGCCTGGTCGCAGATCGCCCTGTTCGGCGTCTTCCTTCTGCTGGTCGTCGGCAGCCATATGGACAAGTTCGAGGGCCCATTCGCAAAGGCGGGGGTGCTGATCGTCGTGGTGGTGGCCCTGGCCTATACGGCGCTGGCGATGCTGTTCTCGCGCGCCTCTCGGCTGGCGCTCGAAGAGACGGCGGAACGGCTGGCACAGGATCAGAAGATGTCCGCCATCGGCCGCCTCGCCGGCGGAGTAGCGCATGATTTCAACAACATACTGACGGTGGTGCAGGGCAACCTCGAACTCTACCACCTGCTGGCGGAACGGGACGAACGCGACGCTGTCGTCGAAGAGGCGCAGGCCGCGGCGAAACGGGCGGAGGCGGTTGTCCAGCAACTTCTGGTCTATGCCCGCAAAGCGCCGACACGGGCGCGGGTGGTCGATGCGAACGTCGCCGTGGACGGCATCGTGTCGCTCGTCCAGACGCTGGTGCCGGAGCGCATACAGAAGCTGCACGTGCGCCATCCCGGGCGTTTGCCTGTCCGGCTGGACGACACGCAACTGACGACCGCGCTGCTGAACCTCGTGAAGAACTCGGTGGATGCCATCGAAGGCAGCGGCGTGGTGGAGATCGTCACGTCGGAGGAGCGGCTGACGGAGCCGCTGAAGACAGGGGACGGGCACGCGCTGCCGCCCGGGCGCTATGTCTCGATCGCGGTGGTGGACACCGGCTGCGGCATTCCCAGGGACGCGCTGCCGCTGGTGGCGGAGCCGTTCTTCACCACCAAGCCGCCGGGCATGGGCACCGGGCTGGGCCTGTCGATGGTGGCCGGTTTCGTGCGCTCCGCAAACGGCGGCTTGAGGATCGAAAGCTCGGAGGAAGGGACCCGCATATCCATGCTGTTCCCGGTCATGCCGCTGCAGGAACCGGTCCCCGAAAAGGCAAACGCCGCCCTTGAGGGCGGCGTTCCTGTCGGCGAATAAGCCCTTGCCGGGCTTCGGAAATATCAGAAGCCGAGGCCTTCGTACTTCTTCTTGAACTTCGACACGCGGCCGCCCTGGTCCAGCAGGCGCGAGGAGCCGCCGGTCCATGCCGGGTGCACGGTGGGGTCGATGTCGAGGACGAGCGTGTCGCCTTCCTTGCCCCAGGTGGTGCGGGTCTGGAATTCGGTCCCGTCGGTCATCTTGACGGTGACGATGTGGTAGTCGGGGTGAAGATCCTTTTTCATCCGATCCGTTCCTTACGCCTGAGCCTTCGGGGCTTTGTAATTGGTGACTTCCGCGATGCGGGCCGACTTGCCGCGGCGCGAGCGGAGGTAGTACATCTTCGCGCGGCGGACGCGGCCGCGGCGGACGACTTCGATGGACTCGATGTTGGTGGAGTACAGCGGGAACACACGCTCCACACCTTCACCGAAGGAGATTTTGCGAACGGTGAACGAACCGGCTATCCCCTTGCCATTCTTACGAGAAATGACAACGCCCTCGTAGTTCTGGACGCGGGTGCGGGTGCCTTCGGTAACCTTGTAGCCGACGCGGACGGTGTCGCCTGCCTTGAAGTCGGGGATCTCTTTCCCCAGCGAAGCGATCTGCTCCGCTTCGAGTTGTGCGATCAGATCCATCTGACCTTCTCCTTTTTTCACACGCGGTTTGCCCGCGGAAATGTCAGTCAGTGCCTTGATTCCAGACAGGAATTTGCACCGCCAGCTGTTGCTTTGCTTGCGTGGGGCCCCGGGTGGGGCCGCCACGATACCAAAGGCATCCGAGTCGCCCCGATGCCTGAGATGGGGCCTTCTACGCGCGGGGCCCCTGCAAATCAAGGGAATTTCCCAAGCCCCCGCAAACCCGCCGACCGCAGGGTTAACCGGGGCGCGTTAACCCTTCCTTATGGTGAGTCCCGGCCGGTTGGAGGGGTCGAACCGGCCGGTTGGCAACCTTCGTTAACGCGCCAGATGGGCGATTCGGGTGGGTTTGGTGCCGGGCGGGGCATGTTTCGGCTGTACGGCCCGGTTTCCCGGATAATCGCGCTCACGTTGCCGCGAGCCTGTGACGAAATTCCGGCGTGCGGGGGCGGACCATTGCGCCAAGGGCCAGATCGCCCGCCAATCCCGGCCAATCCTGGCGGTTCCGCTCGTCAATACAGTTTAACGAGGTTCAAAGACCGTGATACCCCGCCCCTTTCGTTAACCGTTTTCAGGCGGCGGAGGGTTCCGAGTGAACTGAGTGCCGATGGAGGGCATTATTCGACCGAATTTCCATAACGGAAGGGGCACTACTGCATTTCATGGTCAAGGTGTGGCAGACCGCATCCGACCTTAGGCGCGCACAGCACGAATGCCGGCTGTGAACCGAGAGCGACGGCGCACCTCGGGGGCGCGTGTGTGCGCAGCGCCGCATTACCGGATCGAATCCAACTTGCTAGTTAGCTCCGATGCTGAGAGCTACTACTTCTCGAAGAGAAACGTTAGGGAGTCTGTCACAGCAATTGTCAGCAATCAGAGTTAGACGCCTAATATCTAAGCGAATCCCACCCGCGAAGCCCATCAACTATTCTGGCGAGTTCTTTTGGTGCAACGAAATAAGTTACGACCTTTTCGCCCTCCGGCGGATAAACGTAATTCCACGGGTGCGATACGTAGTCTTTCAAACGGCCAACATTCCATGGTTCTGAGTGTACGTATTCACCTAATTGAAATATCTCTCGCACATAATGGGGGACAATACCATAAAATCTCTGATCTTGACCAGTGATGAGGCTGAAAGTCCACTGTGCCGCTTTGGCTTCATCGTGGCCACTAATGATTTTTTCAGGAACTGACACGCACTGAGCGTGCACTGAACCGCCAATGACATCTACAATGGCCATTTGATCGTCAGAGCATGTCAATGATCCACCCGGCGGATTCTCGATAGGATATGTCTTAGCCATAGTTTGCCCTTATTGAAATTTTCGTTTCGTTCTCGCTAACAAGTATCTCTGGTCGTTCTTCACCTGGTACATCGGTTGCAGCAACCACGCCTTTTGCAGCATCGTAGATCGTGGAAAATGAGTAACGTCCTGGCTTAGGCTTGGCTTGCAGCCTTGTGTTGGTGAAGCCCAAAAACTCCACGGGCTTACCTCTTGCCGAGAACATACGATCCAAAACAAACTTTAACGACGCGGATTCTTCAGGTAGCGCTATATTGAAACTATCTTTCTGCTCTATTCTGGGTTCTCTTAGTTCAAAGAACGAAAATACTGCGACGGATGAAATAATGCATAAATAACCGGCAATATCAGTGGCGCTTAAGCCATTGCTGGTGGGGCGTTGGTCTATACAAGTCTGGAGGGTTTCAGACATAATCACCGCAACTTGAACCCAAACGGCGGGTGCAGCGAAACATCCGATTCCAAGAGTAAAGAGGAGGACAGCAAACGCATGGTGCCGTTTTTTTGCTCTAAAAATCCAATTGAAAATTTTATCTAAATAGTTTCGCACTTCTTTCATTCTCGCCAAATCATTGCCGCGCAGTAAGCGCCTGCAAACTTTGAACACGGACGTAGGATCACCGCAAGTGTAGATGAGGTGAGGCATGTTTCCGCCGACGCCGACTTCAAGCCAAAAAAAGACGTTGAGTCGATGGCAGCTTGGTTCGCACCGCCGCCCTTATCCGGCCAGATCATGGTGCACGATGCCACCTATGGCCGGTTTGCGAAAGCGGCGTTGCATCAAGGCTTGACCTCGGTGAATGACGGCTCATGACCGATTTCGGAACCGGTCCGCGTCAGTGCCTTCGGGGCGATCATGGTGAAGCGGCATTCGACTGTGTGCTCCCAAGCGGTAGGGGCGTGAGAAGGCGGATCGGGCGCATGGGCGAAAATCCTTGTCCGGCACTGGGATCAAGGGGGCCCTTCGCGGCGCTTCAGGGGACGTCCTTGCGGGCCTTGAGGGCGTTCCAGAGGTCGGGGCGGCGGGCGCGGGTGAGGTCTTCGGACTGCTGGCGGCGCCATTTCGCGATCTCTCCGTGGTGGCCGGAGAGGAGCACGTCGGGGATCGTCCGGCCCTGCCATTCGGCGGGGCGGGTGTACTGCGGATGCTCCAGGAGGCCGTCGGAGAAGCTCTCTTCCTCCGTCGAGTCGGCGTTGCCGAGGACGCCGGGCAGCAGGCGCACGGCGGCGTCCAGCATGACCTGCGCGGCCAGTTCGCCGCCGGTGAGGACGTAGTCGCCGATCGAGACCTCGGCGATGCGGTAGTGGTCGATCACCCGCTGGTCGAGCCCCTCGAACCGTCCGCAGATCAGGGTGACGCCGGGCCGCTGCGCCATGTCGCGGGCCATCGCCTGGGTAAAGGGCTTGCCGCGCGGGCTGAGGTAGATCAGCGGCGCGCCGGGGTGCTGCTGGCTGCGGGCGTGTTCGATGGCGGCGCCCATCACGTCGGGACGCAGCACCATGCCGGCGCCGCCGCCCGCGGGCGTGTCGTCGACGTTGCGGTGCTTGCCCTCGCCGAAGGCGCGGAGCGGGACGGTCTGGAGCTGCCAGAGTTCCTGCTGCAGCGCCTTGCCGGTCAGCGACAGCCCGAGGATGCCGGGGAAGGCCTCGGGGAAGAGCGTGATGACCTGCGCGTGCCATGCGCGGGCCAGGGCGGGCGCCTCGGTCATGAGGTCGCGCGGCTTCAGGCTGGGGCGGATGGTCTTGCGGCCATGGGAACGGGGAGCGTCGGACATGGCCGGGCTTTATCCCGTTCCACCGGCGGGCGGCAAGCGCTCAGAACGGGTTTTGCACCGGAAGGAGCGCGGCGGGGGCGTCGAGGTAGTCTTCGCGTTGCGGTTCGCTGGTGAGCTGTCCGGTCGCGAGGTCCCATGCGGGGCGCGGCCGGGGCGGGCGGCCGTCGCGGCGGGTGAAGGCCCCGGCGGGCGCGGGCCAGCGGTCGCCCGTGGCCTGTTCGAGGTCGCGCAGGGTGTCGGGGAGCCTTGGGGCCGCGTCGGTCACTGTCTGCGGCGGGTCGATGCCGAGGTCGCCGGTCTTGTAGACGCCGGCGTTCCAGCGGTCGATGGTGCCGCGGACTTCGGTCAGGACCTGCGTGTCGCCCCTGCGCGCGGCCGCGACCAGCCGCCCGTCGAGGACGATGCGGGCGAGGTAGGCGGCGACGGTGGCGCGGTCGCAGGCGGGCTGCCTGAGGCACCAGAAGGCGGCGGTGGCCTGGTCGGGATTGTCCGGGTCGTGTTCGGTCACCACCCGGTGCCAGAGGTCGATGTCGGGCGGTCCAAGCTGTTCCAGCGCCTCGGCGAGGGAGGCGGACGGGGTGTCCTGCGCCTGGCGGGTCCAGAGCCAGTGGGTCGCCATCCAGATGCGCTGGTCGCGGTCCCACTCGGCGCGGATGCGGGCAAGGTTGTCGACCTCGTCTCGCATGGAGAGGACCGCGTCGGGACGGCGGAAGTGCTGCGCGATCTCGCCGGCCTCGCCCGGGGAGGAGGTCAGCAGGCGCGCCAGCAGGTACAGCGTCAGCAGGCGCGGCGCGGGCAGGTCGGTGAGCGCGGAGTCCGTGTGGCCGCTGTGCCAGGCGGAGAGCGAGCGGTGCAGGATCCACGAGACCGCCTCTTCGCGGGAGACGGGGCGGTCGTCGACGGGGCCGTCCTCTGCGGGCGAGAGCGCGCGGGCAAGGACCTCGCGCTGGCGGTTGGGAGAGGGCAGGTCGCGCGGCGTGCTGCGCAGCGGGCCGGGATTGCCGAGGGAGATGAAATTGCGGCGACCGGGGCGCAATGGACGCCAGCGGATCGTCGCGGCGACGGAGGCGACGCCGGTCATGGCCACCGACCCGCTCAGGAAGGCGCGCATGTCCCCATGGAGCGACGCCAGTGCGACCGTCAATACGGGCGCGGCGGCAAGTCCGGAGAAGATCATTCTGAACTTCTGGCTAATCAAAACGACGATCCATCAAATACGTCCCCATTGAGGCCAAAAATGGACGACAACTGTGGCAAGAAGTGGGTGACGCAGGGTGTAAATTAAGTTGATTGACGCTGAACGTAGCGCGATCACTCATTTTAGCAGCTTTTGTGTGCGGGACTGAAACAGAAAATGTGGCGAAAGCAAGGCGGCTGCCTTATTTCGGCCCCGTCACCGCAGCCCGGAGAATCGCTCAGTCGAGCAATCCCTCGGGCGGATCGGCGACAATTCGGCCGGCCGTCAGGTCGACGGTGGGCACGCAGGCGCGGGTAAACGGCAGCAGGACCGTGCCGCTCTTGCCTGCGGTGTGCAGCTCCAGCAGGTCGGTGGCGCCGTGGTTCAGGACGGCCTTCACCTTGCCCAGTTCCACCCCGCCGGTGTCGAAGACCGACAGGCCGATCAGGTCGGTGTGGTAGAATTCGTCGTCGGGGAGCGAGGGCAGCCGGTCGCGCGGGGCGTAGAGGCGGACACCCTTGAGCGCGTCGGCCTCTTCCTTGGTGCGGACGCCGGTGAGCCGGGCGGCAAAGCCGTTGGCGATCTCGCGCGTGATCTGAAGGTCGAAGCTGCGCCCGTCCTCGGTGGTGAGGGGGGCGTAGTCCTCGATGGCGCGGGGATCGGCGGTGAAGCTTTTCAGGCGCGCCTCGCCCTGCACACCGAAGGCACCCGCGATGGCGCCGACGCAGATCGTCTGGTCCATGTCCGTCGTCCTCATGGCAGGGCGCAAAGCCCCGCACGCATCCAGTTGCCGCCCATCGCCGCGCAGGACTCTTCCTGCTGCGCGCGTTCGTAGAAGATGCCCGCAACGAAGGCGATGAGCAACAGGATGGGGAGGCGGATCAGTCCGAACATGGCGCAGCATGTGCCACGGCGCGCGGGCGGGGGCCAGAGGGGACGGACACAGGGTGTGCGGGAAGCCGCCGGGGGCGGTCCATCCGCTGGCAGAGGCGCGGAAAACGGGCTTAGCTTGTGGCGTTTCAATGCAGGAGTGCCCGTCATGACCGTCGTTCGTCCGTTTTCGCCCGAAGATGTGGGGTCCGTCACCGGGCTGCTGTTGCAGGATGCGGCTGCGCGGCAGGCCTGTGACCCCGCGCTGTGGGCGCTGAAGCCCGATGCGGGAACGGCCGTCGCCAGCTTCATCGAGGGTGCGACACAGGGCGGGACGCCGATCCGGCATGGCTGGACCGTGGCAGAGGAAGAGGGGCGCATCACGGGTGTCGCGCATTCCATCCTGCTGCCGGTGCCGCCGATCTATGCCGGGGAGGACGGGATGCCCGGCCTTCTGATGGAGGATTGCGCCGTGGCGCCGGACGCCCCGGAGGGCACGGCGGAGGCGCTGCTGGAAGCGGCGGAGGCCGACCTGCGGGAGGCGGGGGCCAGGGTGCTGCTGGCCTCGTTCGTGCTGCCCTGTGCCTGGACTGCGGCGCTGGAAGGGGCGGGCTACGAGCCGCTGACGCTGTATTACGGCGCGCGGATGGATGCGGCGGAGGGTGCCGTGCGGCTGGCCGGGGCAGAGGACATTCCCGGCCTTGTGGCGCAGAGCGCGGTGAACCGGGAATGCCTCTACGCCGTCGATCCGTTCTGGGAGCCGCACCCGGAGGCGGATGCGCGGTTCGAATCGTGGATGCGCAAGAGCCTGACGCTGACGGACCGCGACATGCTGGTGACGGAGGCCGGGGGCCGGGTGTCGGGCTATGCCATCGCGCATCCCGCCACCCCGCTGCACCTGCCCGCCGCGCACGATCCGAAGGGCATCGGCATGATCGACGACTATTTCCACGAGGCATTCGCGGCGATCGGCGCGGAGGGTGTCGCGGGCGAGGCGCTGCGCCTGTTGCAGGCCGCCGAGGCGGCATTGGCGGCGCGGGGCGCGCGGGCCGGGATGGTGATCTGCCCGGCGGGCTGGACGTCGAAGCGCGGGATGCTGGAGGCTTCGGGCCACGAGGTTGCGCTGACCTGGTCGATCCGGCGCTGAGGCGCTTCGGGCCGCGGGGTCCGGTGTGCCCCGCACATGAACCCGGACATGAAAAAGCCCCCGCCGGTGGGGCGGGGGCTTCTGACAAGGTCCGGGGACCGTGCCGCAGATGCGGGCCGATTATTCCTCGGCGGTCGCTTCTTCGGCGGCGGCTGCCTTGGCGGCACGCTCTTCGGCGCGATCCTGGGCTTTCTTGCCCGGCTCGCCCTTCTTGAGGTTGGCGCGCTCTTTCTTCTCGATCACGCCTGCGGCTTCGAGGAAGCGCGACACGCGGTCGGTCGGCTGGGCGCCGTGGGACATCCAGTACTGGATGCGCTCCAGGTCCATTTTCACGCGCTCTTCCGAATCCTTCGGCAGGAGCGGGTTGTAGGTGCCCAGCTTCTCGATGAAGCGGCCGTCGCGCGGCATGCGCGAGTCGGCGGCGACGATGCGGTAGAAGGGACGCTTCTTGGAACCGCCGCGGGCGAGACGAATCTTGACTGCCATTTTGTTTCTCCTTGATCTGAATGGCGATTGAAGGCCGTGTCTTGTGGCCTCAGTTCTGGTGTTCCTTGTGGTGACGGATCACCTCCTGAATGATGAAATTCAGGAATTTCTTGGCGAAATCCGGGTCGAGGTCGGCCTGGACTGCGAGGTCTTCGAGCCGCGCGATCTGCTTTTCCTCGCGCGCGGGGTCGGAGGGCGGAAGGTCGTGCTGCGCCTTGAGGACGCCCACGGCCTGGGTGTGCTTGAACCGCTCGGCCAGCGTGTAGACGAGGATCGCGTCGAGCCGGTCGATCGACTCGCGGTGGCCTTTCAGCAGCATCGCTGCGCGCTGTGTATCGTCCTGAACGTCAGTCAATGGCGAAGCCTTTCGGTTTGAAGAGCGGGTCCTGGTAGTGCGCGATTTCCATCGCGATGCCGTGTCCGGTCTGGCCCTTGAGCTGGTCCAGGGTCGGGTGGCGGTAGACCGCGTCGGAGCCGTCGATGGTGGCGGCCTCGCGGTCCTTCCAGCAGCCCAGCCGTTCGGCAAGGCGGATGGAATCGAGGTTCTTGGGGTCGATGTAGGAGACGGCGGTCTCCCACCCAAGGTCGTGGTAGAAGTGGCGGCGGACGCGGTCGGTCGCCTCCAGCGCAAAACCCTTGCCGGAGCGGTCGGGCCAGATGATCCAGGCGATCTCGCGCTCGGGCCATTTCGCGGGGAACCAGCCGCCGGCCATGCCGACGGTTTCGCCGGTGTCCTTCAGGTGGATCATCCACATGCCGTAGCCGCGGATTTCCCAGTGGCCGATCTCGGCGGCGTAAAGCATCCATGCCTCGTACGCGTTGAGCGGCCCGCCCATGAAGCGCGAGCGGTAGGAGGCGAAGGTCGCCTTGAAGTCCGGGTAGTCCTGCGCTTCGGGCGCGCAGAGGCGCAGGCGCTTCGTCTCCAGCACGGGAATGGTCTGGCCGGGCATCACACGGCCTCCTTCTGGTGGCGCCAGACGTGCAGGTCGGTTTCGCTGATCTGCGCCTCGACCACCGGATCGCGGCGGGCGCCGGAGCGCTTCATCAGGCGGTTGGCCCGGTCGTTGTCGGAGGCGACGAAAGAGGCGACGCTGTCCCACTTCAGGTCGTTGAAGGCATGGTCGCGGGCCGCTTCGAGCGCCTCGAGCGCAAAACCCTGACCCTCGGCGGCGGCGGTCAGGAAGATGCCCAGCTCCGGCTCCGGGTCTTCCCATTCGTAGCCCAGCAGCACGAAGCCCGCGGTCGGCTGGGTTGCGGCGTCGATGGTCCACAGACCGTGGCCGTGCAGCATCCAGCAGGCGACGTAGTTGGTGAAATCGCCCCAGGCCTCTTCGCGGGTGTAGGGCCCGTCCATGAAGATGGCGCGGTCGGAGGTCATGATCTCGGCGTAGGCGTCGAAGTCGTAGACACGCGGGCCGCGCAGTTGCAGCCTTTTGGTGTCCAGGACCGGCACGCGGCCGCCCATCCGGGCCGCGGCGCGCGCGGCCGGTCCGGGGCGGTGCTTTTCGCACGGTGCCTTCGCGTTGAGATCACGGGGTGTCATGGCACGATCTTCCTGTGCCGCCAGACCTGCGCGTTCTGCCCCAGAAGCGTGGTGTCGCGTTCGTGGGTGGCGCCCATCCGCTCGGCCACGCGGCGCGACGCGGCGTTTTCCGGGTGGATGTAGGAGATCAGGTGGTTCAGCCCGTGGGTTTCCGCGGCCCAGAGGCGCACGGCCTCGGCGGCTTCGGTGGCAAAGCCCTTGCCCTCGTGCCCTTCGAAGAGGTGCCAGCCCAGCTCCGGCTCGTCCCACATGATGTGGTTGACCAGCCCGACGCGGCCCACCGGCTGGTCGTCGTGCAGCACGGTGAAGAAGCCGTAGCCGCGCAGGCCCCAGTGACCGATGGAGCCGAGGAACCCGCGCCAGATGTCGAAGCGGTCGGCGGTCGGGCCGCCGGTGAACTTCGACCGTTCGGAGGACATGAAGGCGGCGCAATGTTCGAAATCCTCCTCGCGCGGGGTGCGGAGGACGAGACGGTTGGTGCTGAGGGAATACGAGGCCATCATGGCAGGACATCCTTAGGTGCGGGATGGCGCCAGAGTTCTTCCTGGCCCATGTAGACGTTGTCGTATGTGCGTTCGAGCACGGCGCCCAGGCGTTCTGCCAGGGCAGCGGAACGGGCATTGCCCGGAACGATGTTGGAGGTCAGGGCCGGAAGGCCGAGGTCCTCGTAGGCCCAGCGGCGGGCGCGGAGCGCGGCCTCCACCGCGAGCCCCTTGCCTTCGTGCCCGGCAAAGAGCGCCCAGCCGATTTCCGGTTCCGGCCAGCCTTCGGGATTCCAGATGCCGCAGATGCCCGCGACCGCGCCGGTGTCCTTCAGCTCCAGCGTGAAGTAGCCGTAGCCGTGGATGTGCCAGTGACCGACGTTCAGCGCGAACCAGCGCCACGCGTCGCCGCGGTTGTCATAGGCGCCGAAGCCGTCCGCGCGGGGGCGGTCGGTGAGGAAGGCGATGTAGGCCTCTGCGTCGGCGGTTTCCGGGCTGCGCAGGATCAGGCGGTCGGTTTCGAGGCGGGGCGCGCGGGTCAGGCTCATGCGTAGGCCTCCGGCGCGCCGTCGGTGTCGGGCGCATGGCGGTAGACCACGGTTTCCTCGGGCGTCTCGCCCTCGGGCAGGGGGGCGTCCGGGTCGGGGACCGCACCCAGCCGTTCGGCCAGCGCGATGGAGCGGTCGTTGCCCGGCGTGATGTAGGAGACCAGAGTCTGAAACCCGTTTTCCCAGGCCCAGTGCAGCGCGGCGGTCGTGGCCTCCGTGGCATAGCCCTTGCCCTCGGCCTCCGGCAGGAGGGTCCAGCCGATCTCTGCCTCCGGGTAGTGCGGCGGGCGGTTGATGCCGACCTGCCCGACGAAGATGCCGTCGCGCGTCTCCACGCCCCAGGACCCGTGGCCGAGGATGTCCCAGCTTCCGGCCTCGGCGCCGAGGATGTACCACGCGTCGCGCCGCGAGAACGGCCCGCCCATGTAGCGCGCGTGCTCGCTCCCCAGCGCCGCGTAAAGCGGTTCGAGGTCGGCCAGGGCGTGCTGGCGCAGCGTCAGGCGCGGGGTATGCAGCGTGGGTGCGGGCATGGCGGTGTCAGGCGGTGTGCTTCTGGTCCGGATCTGGTCCGGGCGGCGCGAAGCGCGGGGGCTGTCCTTTCGGGAGGGTTACTTCTTCTTGCCGAAGCCGGAGAGGCCCGGGGGCAGGGCGCTGCCGCCGCCCGCACCGGGCAGGCCGGGCATGCCGCCGCGGGCGCTCATCTGCTTGGCCGCCGCTTCCAGCGCCTTCGGGTCCATCTGCGAGGGGTCCATGCCCGGCGGCATGCCGCCCTTGCCGAACATGCCGCGCATGGCCTGCTTCAGCATTCCGCCTTTGCCCATCTTGCCCATCTTCTTCATCATGTCGGACATCTGGCGCTGCATCTTCAGCAGCTTGTTGAGGTCCGAGACCTCCATGCCGGCGCCCGCCGCGATCCGCTTCTTGCGCGAGGCCTGAAGGATCTGGGGGTTGGCGCGCTCCATCTTGGTCATGGAGTTGATCAGGGCGATCTGGCGCTTGATCATCTTGTCGTCCATGTCGGCGCTGTCGACCTGCTTGGCCATCTTGCCCATGCCCGGCATCATTTCCATCATGCCGGCGACGCCGCCCATCTTGATCATCTGCTCGAGCTGCATCCGCAGGTCGTTCATGTTGAACTGACCCTTCTGGAAGCGCTTCATCATGCGCTCGGCCTGCTCGGCCTCCAGCGTCTGCTGCGCCTTCTCGACCAGCGCGACGATGTCGCCCATGCCGAGGATGCGGCCCGCGATGCGCTCGGGCTCGAAGGTTTCGAGGGCGTCCATCTTTTCGCCGAGGCCGACGAACTTGATCGGCTTGCCGGTGATCGCGCGCATCGAGAGCGCCGCACCGCCGCGGCCGTCGCCGTCCATCCGGGTGAGGACGACGCCGGTGATGCCGACACGGTTGTCGAAGTTTTCAGCGGTGTGCACGGCGTCCTGGCCGGTCAGGCCGTCGACCACCAGAAGCGTCTCGCGCGGGTTGGCGACGTCGCGGACCGCTTCCACCTGCGCCATAAGCTCTTCGTCGATGGACAGGCGGCCTGCGGTGTCGAGCAGGTAGACATCGTAGCCGCCGAGGCCTGCCTGCGTCTTGGCACGCTTCGCGATGGCGACCGGGTCCTCGCCCTTGACGATGGGCAGGGTGTCGACGCCGATCTGGGTGCCGAGGATGGCGAGCTGTTCCATCGCGGCGGGGCGGTTCACGTCGAGCGAGGCCATCAGGACCTTCTTGCCGTCGCGCTCCTTCAGGCGTTTTGCCAGCTTGGCGGTGGTCGTCGTCTTGCCGCCGCCCTGCAGGCCGACCATCAGGATCGGCGCGGGCGGGTTGTCGATCTTCAGCTTGCCGGGTTCGCCTTCGCCCGCCAGCGTGGCGATCAGCTCGTCGTGGACGATCTTGACGACCTGCTGGCCGGGGGTCACCGACTTGGTGACGGAGGCGCCGGTGGCCTTCTTCTCTACCGCCTTGACGAACTGGCGCGCCACGGGCAGCGACACGTCCGCCTCGAGCAGGGCGACGCGCACCTCGCGCAGGGCGGTCTTCACATCGTCCTCGGAGAGCGCGCCCTGCTTGGTCAGCCGGTCGAAGACGCCGCCGAGGCGTTCGGAGAGATTTTCGAACATGGGCCCTTGGCCTTTCTCTATGTCTCTGGTGGTCGCCTGAGAGGTAGGGGGCGGCGACCGGCTTCGCAAATCCTGTGGCGCCGGGGCGCCGGTGAGTTCCATGGCGCCGGGGGCGCCGTCTTCCGTGGCGCCAGGGGCGCCTGTGCCATGGGGCAATGCGGAAATGCCCCCGTGGGCGCAACGCGCTGACGGAGGTCGATCCCGGGCCATGCCCATGGGACCGGAAGACTCTGCGGACTTCCGGAAGTGGCTGGTCCATGCCGCATCACGCGCCCGGAGTCAATGATCTATGTTCTGGAAAGGCAGGCGATCTGTGGTAACATTCCCCATCCGGAGGGGGATGACCATGGTCGGTTACCGGGTTTTCGACAAGCTCAAGCTGGTGCGCTTTGCGTGGGACGGCCGGGTCGACCCGGAGGAACTGGCCCAGGTGTCGATCGAATACGCGCTGGGGCCGGACTTCGATCCGGAGTACCGCATGTCCATGGACCTGAGCGGCGGCTGGCTGACCTCCGTGAAGGAGGTGCAGCTGCTGATCGACCTCTGCCGCCCCTATTACCGCGCCCACAGCGCACCGACCCGCAGCGCGCTTCTTGCGCCCGACGACCGGTCGTTCCGTATCGCCACGGCCTATGCGACGCTGGCCGCGCCCGGAGCGGGCTATCCGATCACCATCTTCCGCGACGCGGCCGAGGCGCTGGGACACCTCGGGATCGACCCGGCGAACTGGCGCGCGCAGGAGGTCTTCGACCCGGCTGAGAGGGCTCAGAGGCCTGCGCAAGAGGGGAGGGGCAACGGGCGCCGCCTGCGGAAAAATCCCGCACGTGTGCAACCCGCACCGGCCTTTCATCGTTGAACCCACAACAAATCGTTCAGGAAAGCGTGCGCGGCCGCTGATCCGAAAACCCGCCGCGCAGATGGCCCAAGGGGGCCCGGGCGCCGCGAGGAGGCGCGATTGACGCCATGCCAGTCGACTACACCGTTCACCCGGATCTCAACATCGTGCTCGTGCTGTTCCACGGGCTGGTGCGGTCCGAGGAAAACATCGAGGCCTTCCTCGACTACCAGCAGCACCCGGACTTCGACGGTCTGCAGAACGTGCTGATGGACCTGGCCCATTGCCGCTTTCCCGACAACTTCTTCGTCGAGATGCGTGCCCTGGCCGAAAGGCTGCGGCCCTACTACCAGACCCGCGATCCCCGGTCCCGGACGTCGATCTACGCGCCGGGCGACGTGGCCTACGGCGTGTCGCGCCTCTACCGGTCGCGCGTCAATCCCGACGCGCCCTATCCCATCGGCGTTTTCCGCACGGCGGAGGCGGCGCTGGACTTCGCCGACCTCGACCCCCGGTCGCCCGACGTCCGCGGCCTCCTGCGCCCGGCCTCCGCGCAGGGCCGCGTCGCGCCCTGAGGTTCGTAGGTTCCCTTCATCCCGGCGGACATGCTGCCGAATGGCGTGAATGTCCGGCTCTTGGTGTCGCACTCTCTGAATGTTGCCAGGGTGCCGTACCAGGCAATTCCGGCCCGGATGCCAGGCATTCCTGACCCAAACCGGACCTTGGTCAACTTGCTGATTTGACATAGTGTCTAAGCACTCGTCACGCATTTGGTCGGGAGATCGGGAAGTGAGCGAAGTCACAATCTTCGGGCTTGGGCTGATGGGATCGGCGCTTGCCCAAGCTTACCAGAAAGCCGGAGTTTCCATAACCGTCTGGAACCGCACGATCAAGAAAGCAGAGGCGTTGGAGCCCGAGAATGTCGTCGTCGCTCCAACGATTTCAGACGCGATTGTTGCGAGCCCGGTCTTAATCATCTGTGTAGACAATCCTAAATCAGTTCTTACCCTCTTTGGGCACAGCCAAGTCGGGCGGCTGCTCGATGGCCGAACAATAATTCAACTCAGCACTAGCCTGCCCAAACAGGTAAGAGAAGACCAGAAATGGCTGGCTGAAAGAAACGCTGACTTTCTCTACGGTGCCATTCACTGTGGCCCCCAGTATCTGGGAACGAAGGACGGTAACATCCTGATTTCCGGTCCCTCTGCCAGCTACAGGCAGGTTGAAGACCTTCTGGGCCATCAGGGCGGGAAGATAGCGCATCTCGGCGACGACATTGCAGCCGTATCCGTGCTTGACCTGGCATGGCTGTCGGTCCGCTTCGGCGAGTTCTTGGGAATGCTGCACGCTTCGAACATATGCCAGGCAGAGGGAATAGACCTGCAGAAGTTCATTTCGATGTTTCCTGACAATGAACGCATTCAGCATCATGTCGGAACGATACGAGACGGCACTTACGATCAAAGAACGGCCACGTTGTCCGTTTGGCAGGCATCGCTGGAACTATTGAAGCGGCAAGCCATGGACGTAGGCATTGATGCCGGGTTTCCGAACCACATTGGCACCCTTTTCGACAAGGCAATCAAGGCCGGCTACGCCGAAGAGCATGTGATGGCGTTGTTCAAAGTCCTGAAAGGCGATGGCGGAACGACATATTGACAGTTCGGGCCCGATCCTGCCGTTCGCTGCATCTTGCACGAATGATCGCTTGGCCCCGGCCTTGGCCTTCGTACGCAGCGCCGCGCTCCGGGGCTGCGATGTGATGCAAGAGCCACTGATGCCTGGCATCTGACGCGTACCCCGGAACGGGTCCGGGGAGGGCAGCGCCCTCCCCGGTGGGTCCTGCCGGAGGGCAGGACATGGCAAGTCCGTTCGGCGGTCAGGCCGCCAGTTCGGCGAGGTCGGCTTCGGCGCGCGCCTTCGAGGCCTCGGCGTCGAGGTTCTGCAGGTCCGAGCGCACCACCTGGATGTCGGTGATCCCCATGAAGTTCAGCATGTGGCGGACCCAGGGGGTGGCAAAGTCGATGGGGCTGCCGACCTCGGTCCCGCCGGTGGCGACCACGAGGATCACGCGCTTGCCCTCGAGCAGGCCTTGGGGGCCCTTCTCGGTGTAGCGGAAGGTGATGCCGGCACGGGCGACCATGTCGAACCAGGCCTTCAGGCTGGCGGGCACGTTGAAGTTGTAGATCGGCATGGCGATCAGCAGGGTGTCGGCCTCCTGCACCTCGGCGATCAGCCGGTCGGACAGGGCCAGCCGGTCGTGCTGCTCGGGGCTGCGGGCGTCGGTCTGGGTCGACATGGCGTGCAGCCAGCCCGCGTCGAGCTGCGGGATGACCTCCTGGCTCAGGTCGCGGGTGACGGTCTTTGCCGGTTGCAGGCGCTCCGCCACGCGGTCGGCCAGCGTCCGGGTGGTGGAATTCTCGTGGCGGGCAGAGGCGTCGATGCGCAGCAAGGTATGTGTCATTCGGTTTTCCTGTTCGATATCCGGTTTGTGAACTCTGCCGTTCATTTTGGTTCTTGCATCCGTGAACGCAATCGGAGGAAATGGACAGAATATGTTTGCAGATGCACATGGTGAGACATGGACAATTGGGATGAGATCAGAACCGCCTTCCAGGTGGCGCGGCTGGGCACCGTCAGCGGTGCGGCCGAGGTTCTGGGCGTGCACCACGCCACGGTGATCCGCCATATCGACGCGCTCGAGGGGCGGCTGGGCGTCAAGCTGTTCCAGCGCCATGCCCGCGGCTACACCGCCACGGAGGCGGGCACCGACCTGCTGCGGGTGGCACAGACCACCGCCGACCAGTTCCAGCAGCTCGAAGGACGCATCCGCGGCCGCGGCTCCGACGTGTCGGGCGAGCTGCTGGTGACCTCGCTCGTGGCCTTTGCGCCGCTGATGGTCCCCGCGCTGACCTCCTTCCGCGAGGCGCACCCGGAGGTGGTGGTCCGCTTCCTGACGGGCGACCGGCTGTTCCGGCTGGAATACGGCGAGGCGCATGTGGCGCTGCGCGCGGGCAACGCGCCGCAGGAGCCCGACAACGTGGTGCAGGCCTTTGCGCGCCAGTCCATCGGGCTTTACGGCCACAAGGACTACATCGCCCGGCGCGGCCGCCCCTCCGGCGCAGCCGACCTCGTGAACCACGATTTCGTCGGCCACGACGATCCGGAGAACCGCGCGCCCTTCTACCGCTGGCTGCAGGCGCAGGTCCCCTACACCGAACGCGTGGTCTTCCGGTCGGAGGACAGCCGCGTGGTGCAGCAGGCGCTGCTGGCGGGTGCCGGGCTGGGCTTCCTGCCGACGCGCGAGGCGAAGAACAACCCCGACCTCGAACTGGTGATGGGCCCGCAGGACGACTGGGCCTCGCCGCTGTGGCTGGTGACCCATGTCGACCTGCACCGCACCGCGAAGGTGCAGGCCTTCCTCGCCCACCTGAAGGCCTTTGTCGGGGCAGAAACGGAGTGCTGAACCGGACGGGCGCGGCGGAAGGGCGGCTGGGCGAGGCCGGCAAGGGCCACCTCGCCATGCTGGGATTCTCGATGATCGTCGCCCTGAGCTTTCCGTTCGGGGCGATGGTCGGCCCGCACATCGACCCGGCGGTGCTGACCGCGGTGCGCTTCGCCGTGGCGGCGGCGGTCATGTGGGCGCTGGCGCTGGGCGCGGGGCAGGCGGAGGCCCGCGTCTTCCGCGCCCCCTGGCGCTACTTTGCGCTGGCGGGGCTTTTCGCGCTCTACTTCGTGACGATGTTCGAAGGGCTGAAGACGGCCGAGCCGGTCAGCATGGCGGCGGTCTTCACCCTCAACCCGGCGCTGACCGCGGTCTTCGGCTGGCTGGTGGTGCGGCAGGCGACCACCGCGCGCATGGCGCTGGCCATCGCCATCGGCGGCGCGGGTGCGCTCTGGGTGATCTTCCGGGGCGACCCCTCGGCGCTGGCCCGGTTCGAGATCGGCCGCGGCGAGCAGGTCTACTTCTGGGGCTGCATCGGCCACGCGCTCTACTCGCCGCTGCTGCGCCGGCTGAACCGCGGCGAACCGGCGCTGGCCTTCACCGCGGCGATCCTCACGGCGGGTGCGCTGATCCTCGGCCTCTGGGCGGCGCCGGACATCCTGGCGACCGACTGGGCCGCGCTGCCGGCGGTGGTCTGGTGGGTGATCCTCTACACCGCGCTGATGGCGACCGGCGTGACCTTCCTGATCATGCGCTTCGCCACGCTGCGCCTGCCCTCGGCCAAGGTCATGGCCTATACCTACCTCGTGCCGTCCTGCGTGATCCTCTGGCAGCTGGCGCTCGGACAGGGCGCGCCCGCGGCAGCGGTGCTGCCCGGCGTGGCGCTCACCGTGATCTCGCTGCTCCTTCTGCTGAAGGACGAGGACGCCCACCGCAGCTGATGCGCTCCCCCTTCATCTTGGCGCAAATACCTCGGGGAGTTTGAGGGGCTGGCCCCTCAACCCGTCGCCTCCGCCCGCGTCCAAAGCCTCGGCAGACGCGCCCCGGCCCGCGTCGCGGTCCCGCCGAGATCGGGGCGGGGCTGCGCCTGTTTTCGGGAGGGCCCTTCGGGCGCTGTTCAGGCCGCGTCGGGGTTCTGCGGGCCGTCGGGGATGTCGTCGCGGGGCGCGAGTTCCATTTCCAGGAAACGCTCGAAGGCGTCGAGGTTGACCGGCTCGAACAGGCCGAAGCCCTGCATCCAGACCGTCGCCTCGCGCAGGGCGTCGGGTTCCAGCTTGCACCACTTCAGGCGGCCCCGCTTTTCCTGGCTGATGAGCCCGGCGTTGGTCAGCACGGTGAGGTGCTTGGAAATCGCGGCCAGCGACATCTCGAAGGGTTCGGCCACATCCGTCACGGCCATGTCGTCCTCCAGCAGCATCGCGAGGATGCGGCGGCGGGTCGGATCGGCGAGGGCCGCGAAGGTGGCGTCGAGACGGGCGGTCATGTTTCCCGCGATACATGCTTTCCCGGGATTTCAAAAGCGCGGCGGTGTCGCCTCCCGCTGCCGGTAAAGATAGATCTGCTGACGCGACAGGCCGATGTCGCGCAGGTGATGGTCGCTGAGGCCGGTCGGCAGGCCGTTGACGGGATCCGCCTGAGTTGAAGAAGAGGCAAGGACGCGGGTGAGCGCGCGGCAGGCGGCCCAGACCCGCGCCAGCGGAGCTGTGCGGTTCTTGTGCATGTCTAGGTGTCCGAATGACGTGGGTTTCCCTCAATATCCCGCTTATGGCGGGTCCGATCAACGCGAGTTGCTTGACAGAAGCTGTGCAAAAACTGCACATGACGCCATGCCCCGCAGCCTGCCTCCGCTGAATGCCCTGCGCGCCTTCGAGGCGGCCGGGCGGCATGGCAGCTTCAGCGCCGCCGCGGCGGAGCTGGGCGTTAGCCACTCCTCCATCAGCCGCCACGTGCGCGGGCTGGAGCTGAGGCTGGGGGTCAACCTGTTCCGTGACGCGGCGCGCGGGGTGGAGCTGTCGCCGGAGGGGCGGGCCTACCTCCGGCAGGTCTCCCCGGCCTTCGACGTGCTGGCGGAGGCGACCGAGACGCTCACCGGGCGGGCACCGGGCGTCGTCACCGTTTCCTGCGAACCGACCATCGCGGCGCACTGGCTTCTGCCGCGGCTGGGGCGGTTCCATGCGGCCTTTCCGGGTGTCGAGCCGCGGATCACTGCCTCTTATGCGCTGGCGAACCTGACCGGCTTCGAGGCGGATGTCGCCATCCGCTCCGTGGTGCGCACCGTGCCGGATGTGCCCGCGTCTCTGGTCAGCAACGCGCCGATGTATCCCTTTGCCCGTCCCGAGGTCTGCGCCGGGATCGCCGGTCCGTCGGACCTGCTGCGGCTGCCGCGGCTGCAGGACCGGCGCGGCGATCCGTGGCGCGACTGGTTCATCGCCGCCGGGGTCGATCCGGGCGGGCTGGAACCGCCGGAGTGGCGTCTGCTGGCCGATCTGGCCCTGCCCGCCGCCGTCGCGGGGCAGGGGGTGATGCTGGTCAGTGCCGAGGTGGCGGAGGTTCACGTGGCGCGGGGCGATCTGCAAAGGGCCTGGGACGTGCCGCTCTGGGGCGGGTCCTACATGATCCTGACCGAGCCGCAGGCGGCGCGGCGGCGCGCGGTCCGCCAGTTCCGCGACTGGGTGATCGCGGAGGGCGCGCCATGGCGGTTCGACGAAGGGCCGGGGATCGACGGCTGATCGCGCGGCCCGATGCCCGGAGGAGCGGGGCGCAGGCCCGGTTCCGCGCATTGTCAACTGATGGGTTGAATATGGGTTTTGGCCGTCTTGGGGCGCTAACGGAGGTGCGGCATCCTGTGCCGTCCCGCGCTGCCTTTGGAAATTATGAATGATTTCAGATACCTGCGGCCCGCATTCCGGGGCTTAACCGGACATTGACTCAGGCCGCCCCTGCACCTAATCCCTAGCGCGACACTGATGGAACCGACCCGAGCATGAGCGCGCCCGATCCAAAGCGGCAGCTGAACGACCTGGATGCGAAGCTGGCGGCCTTCAAGGCCGGGCGGAAGCTCGAGAAGAAACATCAGGAAGAACACTACAGCCAGGCCAACATCGCCTGGCGGATGGTGACGGAAATGGTGGCGGGACTCGGGATCGGGTTCGGCCTTGGCTACGGGTTGGACATGGTGCTGGGCACCGCGCCTTTCCTGATGGTCATCTTCGCCCTCCTGGGCATCGTCGCGGGCATCAAGGTGATGCTGAGGACGGCGGCCGAGGTGCAGGCGACACAGATGGCGGTCACGCCGGGACACAACGGGGCGGACGCGCCCGAAGCAGACAAGGGCGCCCGGTCGGGTGCGAACGAGGGGAACAGAGATGGCAGCTGAAACGCAAGGTGCAGAACAGGCAGCCGAGGCAGCCCACGGCGCAGCCGAGGGCAGCAGCCTCGTCTTCCACCCGATGGACCAGTTCATCGTGAAGCCGCTGTTCGGCCATGGCGATGTCGGCATGTTCACCATCACCAACGTGACGCTCTGGCTGTTCCTGTCGATCGTCGCCATCGTGCTGCTGATGGTCGTGGGCACCTCGCGCCGGGCCATCGTGCCGTCGCGCTCCCAGTCGGTCGCCGAACTGGCCTACGGCTTTGTCTACAAGATGGTCGAGGACGTGACCGGCAAGGACGGCCTGAAGTACTTCCCCTACATCATGACGCTGTTCCTGTTCATCGTCTTCGCCAACTTCCTCGGGCTGATCCCGATGTCGTTCACCACCACGTCGCACTTTGCCGTGACGGTGGTCCTGGCGCTGGCCGTGTTCCTGACCGTGACGATCCTTGGCTTCATCAAGAACGGCGTGGGCTTCCTGTCGCTGTTCTGGGTTTCGGCCGCGCCGCTGGCGCTGCGCCCGGTGCTGGCGCTGATCGAGCTGATCTCGTACTTCGTGCGCCCGGTCAGCCACTCCATCCGTCTTGCAGGCAACCTGATGGCGGGCCACGCCGTGATCAAGGTCTTCGCGGGCTTTGCGGCCATTGCCGCCGTCTCGCCGATCTCGGTCCTGGCGATCACCGCGATGTACGGTCTGGAAATCCTCGTGGCCTTCATCCAGGCCTACGTCTTCACGATCCTGACGTGCGTGTACCTCAAGGACGCGCTGCATCCGCATCACTGACGGCTGGGCGCCCCGGCGCCCGCCCCCGACACACCCGAACATACAACTTCCAATCGTAAGGAGATAGGACATGGAAGGTCTTCAGTTCATCGGCGCAGGTCTCGCAGCTATCGGTTCCGGCGCAGCCGCAATCGGTGTGGGCAACGTGGCAGGCAACTTCCTGGCAGGCGCCCTGCGCAACCCGTCGGCAGCTGCTTCGCAGACCGCCACCCTCTTCATCGGCATCGCATTCGCGGAAGCGCTGGGCATCTTCGCCTTCCTCGTTTCGCTGCTGCTGATGTTCGCCGTCTGATCCACGGAACTTAACGATCCTTACGCGCGGGCGGTTCGCCGTTTGACGGACCGCCCGATGTAGAGACAAGTTCCGACGGAGAACGACATGGCGACAGAACCCATCACGGAAGAGCTTGCGGGCGCCTGCGTCGACGCAAACGGCAGCGCGATCGGCATGCCGCAGCTGTGCGGCGAGTGGATCGGCAACCAGGTCTTCTGGCTCATCATCACGCTGGTGGTGATCTATTTCATCCTGGCGCGTGTCGCCCTGCCGCGGATCGCGTCCGTCCTGGCCGAACGCCAGGGCACCATTACCAACGACATCGCCGCTGCCGAGGACCTCAAGTCCAAGGCCGAGGAGGCCGAGAAGGCCTACGAGAAGGCGCTGGCGGATGCCCGGGCCGAGGCCCAGACCATCGCGCAGAAGACGCGCGACGAGATCAAGGAAGAGCTCGACGTTTCCATTGCGAAGGCCGACGCGGAGATCGCCGCGAAAGCCGCAGAGTCGGAGAAGGCGATTGCCGAGATCCGCGCCAGCGCAATGCAGCACGTCGAGGTCGTCGCAAAGGACACCGCGCAGGCCATCGTGGCGGCGTTGGGCATGTCCGCTGACGAAAGCCGCATCGCGGCCGCCGTCGACAATCAGCTGAAGGGGTAAGGGACATGAAAAAGATCGTTCTTCCCCTCGCCCTGCTGGCCGCGGCCCCGGCGCATGCCGCAACGGGTCCGTTCTTCTCGCTGCACAACACGAACTTCATCGTGCTGCTGGCGTTCCTGCTGTTCCTCGTGGTGCTCGTGTACTTCAACGTGCCGAACATGCTGGGCAAGTTGCTGGACAAGCGGGCAGAGGACATCCAGTCCGAGCTGGACGAGGCACGGCGCATCCGCGAGGAAGCGCAGACCCTTCTTGCCAGCTACGAGCGCAAGCAGCGCGACGTGCAGGACCAGGCCGACCGGATCGTGGCCCACGCCCGCCAGGAGGCCGAACTGGCCGCCGAGGAGGCGAAAGCCAAGATCGCCGAGTCGATCAAGCGCCGCCTGGCCGCCGCCGAATCGCAGATCGCGTCGGCAGAGGCTGCCGCGGTGAAGGAAGTGCGCGACACGGCGGCCACCGTGGCCATCGCAGCCGCGCGCGAAGTGGTGGCAGAGCAGACGGATGCGGCGAAAGCCAAGCAGATGATCGACTCCTCCATCACGGAAGTCGGTGCCAAGCTGCACTGAGCCTTCGCAAGGTTTAAGGCAAGGACCCGGCCATGGTGCCGGGTCTTTCCGTTCGTGGGGCGGCGTTGCGCCCGCCCTGCCTTGTGGCCCGCGCGCCGCGGCCTGCTTTCGCCGTGCACGGGTTCATCTTTCCTTGACGGTCTCTACAAGATACTGTTGGGGATACCAAACCACAGGCAAACATGTGGTAAGATTTTGGGGGTTCGGGCGTGGCACACATCATCGTGGTCGGGAACGAAAAAGGCGGTGCGGGGAAATCCACCGTCTCGATGCATCTGGCGACGGCGCTCGCGCGCCTCGGCCACCGGGTAGAGACGCTTGACCTCGACCTGCGGCAGCGGAGTCTGGGCCGCTACCTCGACAACCGGACGGCCTTTCTGCAGAAGTCCGACCTGACGCTGCCCTCTCCGGGGCACACGCAACTGCCCGACGCGGACAAGGACGGGCTGACGGTCAACGAGGCGGCGAACGAGGAAAAGCTGAGCGAGGCGGTGGCCGGGCTGGATGCGGCCTGCGACTTCATCGTCATCGACTGCCCCGGTTCGCACACCCGGCTGGCGCAGGTGGCGCATTCGCTGGCGGATACGCTGGTGACCCCGCTGAACGACAGTTTCATCGACTTCGACCTGCTGGCGCGGATCGACGCGGACGGCGACAAGATCCTCGGCCCCTCGGTCTATTCGGAGATGGTCTGGTCGGCGCGGCAGGTGCGCGCGCAGGCCGGTCTGCCGCCGATCGACTGGGTGGTGCTGCGCAACCGGCTGGGGGCGCAGCAGATGGTCAACAAGATGAAGATCGAGCGCGCGCTGGAGCGGCTGTCGAAGCGGATCGGTTTCCGCGTGGCGCCGGGCTTTTCCGAACGCGTGGTGTTCCGCGAACTCTTTCCGCGCGGGCTGACGCTGCTCGATCTGAAGGACGTGGGCGTCAAGCAGCTCAACATCTCGAACGTGGCGGCGCGGCAGGAGCTGCGGGAACTGATCAAGGCGCTGAAGCTGCCCGGGGTCGACGTCACGTTCTGAGGGCTGGCGGTTCCGGTACGGACGGCAAAGCCGGGGCGCATGGCCCCGGCTTCATCGTTTCCGGCAGGTGGGTCACTCGGCCGGGACGGCAGCGATCTGCGTCCGGGCGAAGTGCTGGCGGTTCAGGCGCAGGACCAGCGCGATGGCGACCACCTGGAAGGCGATGGCGATGGCGGTCAGGCTCCAGTACCCGGTGCCGAACTTGTCGATCACCTGCGCTGCGACAAGCCCCTTGTTGATGAAGAAGTGCATCATCACCGAGAAGGCCACGAAGGGGCAGACCAGCGCGTAGGACCCGGGCGAGGTCTTTGGCCCCGTCACGAAGTCGGAGAAGTAGCCCTGCGCCTTCAGGACGACCGCGCCGAGGCCGAGGAACGCCACCTGGATGGCGAGCAGCCGGGCAAGGAAGACCATGGTTTCACCGGCGGTGGTGTGGCCCTCGAAGGTGGTGTGCAGCCCGTGGTCCTGACGGACGAACATGATGCCCAGCACCGTGACGATGGGCACGACGATCATCAGCGTCGGGCCGGCCTCGCGCGCCGTGCCGTGTTGCAGCATGGAGGCGAAGGCGGTCGTGGCCGCGAGCACCGTGTAGAGGATCGCGATGGTGCCGAGCAGGGTGGAGATCACCAGCGCGGTGCCGACGGTCAGGGCGTTCGTGCTCATCGCGGCGGGGGCAGAGAAGCCCACGGCGATCATGGCGAGCGCGAAGGCCGGGGTGAGCTGCGCAAAGGAGTTGTGCGCGGTCACGTCGAAGACACCGCCCTTCGACAGCACGCGGCCGAGGAAGTCGCCGATCAGCCGGAAGGCCATGACGGCGATCAGGCCGAAGGCGACCATGGCGAGCGGGAAGAGGTATTCCACCACGCCCCAGAGGCCGGGCACGAAGACGAGGCCGAGGATGAAGCCGACGTTCACCGTCATCGCCAGCGCGAGCGGCATAGCGAGCAGCGTGGTCTCGGCGTTCGAGGCCTTGAGGCTGGCGTAGCCCTCCGTCCGCTTGAAGGCGCTGTAGGCGGAGAGGTTCCAGATCAGCGAGCGGATGTTGAGGAAGGCAAAGAACGCGATCCCGGCCAGCGCCACTGCGATCCCGGTCTGCATCCACGGGCTGCCGGTGGACCATGCGGCCACGATGTCTTCGAAGATCGGGACGGGCCGGCCCTTGTGGGGCACCCAGAACATCAGGAACATGAAGAAGGTGACAGCGATCCCGCCCGCGCCAAGCGACGCGAGGAAGTAGACGGGCGAGTAGCTGTCGGCGGGACGATGAGTCTGTGCCATGTCGGCCTCCGTGACTAAACAAATTCCGATATTGGAATGTAATATACATTCTGAACTTGGAATGTAAAGCCTGAAAGCGCGGATTGTCCGGACGGGTTAACCTAACGGTAAGGAAGGTGAGCGATACTGTAACCATGCGGACGTTACCCGTGGTTTCTCTCATCCTCGGCCTCGCTGCGTGTGACGCGGCGGGGCCGGGGTTCTCCGGGGCGGAGAAGGCGATCCGGGAACAGGACGGCGCGCGTTTCACGCTCCGGCGGCGCGGCGATCTGGTGGAGGCGATTCGCACCAACCCCGAGGTTCTTCCCCAATTCCAGGCCGTGGCGCCCAAGGCGGGCATCGCCGCGCAGCTTTGGACGGGCTGCCGGGCGGAGTGGGTGATGGGCGATCCGGCGATGATGGTCGTGGGCATGGCCTGCGCCGGGCGTACCCCGCCGAAGCTGCCGAAACGCCGTCACACCATGTATTGCGAGCTGTTCGCGGGCATCGGAAACAGCTTTGAAATGGAGTGCCACAAGACCTGACGTAACGTGCTATATCTTGTGGAAAGTTGATCGCAGCCCCGCCATATCGGGCGCCTCCAGATTGACTCTCGGGGGTGGGGACAGGCAGACTGCACGTCTCAGGAGGACCTGCCCGTGCACTTTTCCCGTCTGCGACTCACCGGCTTCAAGAGCTTCGTCGATCCGACCGACCTCATCATCTCGTCCGGGCTGACGGGTGTCGTGGGGCCGAACGGCTGTGGCAAGTCGAACCTGCTGGAGGCGCTGCGCTGGGTGATGGGCGAGACCCGCGCCAAGGCGATGCGCGGCGGCGGCATGGAAGACGTGATCTTTGCCGGGGCCTCGTCCCGGCCTGCCCGCAACTTTGCCGAGGTGGCGCTGACCATCGACAATGGCGACCGGCTGGCGCCCGCCGGGTTCAACGACACCGACCAGCTTGAGGTGGTGCGGCGGATCACGCGCGACGTGGGGTCGGCCTACAAGGTCAATGGCAAGGACACCCGGGCGCGCGACGTGCAGATGCTGTTCGCCGATGCCGCGACCGGGGCGACCTCTCCGGCGCTGGTGCGGCAGGGGCAGATCTCGGAACTGATCAACGCGCGGCCCGCGAACCGGCGGAAGGTGCTGGAGGACGCGGCGGGGATCGGCGGCCTCTACCAGCGGCGCCACGAGGCGGAGCTGAAGCTGAAGAGCACGGAGGCCAACCTGCTGCGCGTCGACGACGTGGTGGAGCAGCTGGCCGGGCAACTGGCGCAGCTTGCGCGGCAGGCCAAGCAGGCGGCGCGCTACCGGGCCATCGGCGAGGAACTGCGCCAGACCGAGGGGATGCTGCTGTATCGCCGCTGGAAAGAAGCGGACCTGACCCGCGCGCAGGCGGAAGAGGCGCTGCGCGCCATGGTCGCCGCGGCCCTTGCCGCAGAGCGCGAGGCGCGCGAGGCGGAGGCCCGGCGCGGGACCGCAGAAGAGGCCCTGCCGCCGCTGCGCGAGGAGGACGCCATCGCCTCTGCCATCCTGCAGCGGTTGCTGGTGCAGCGCGATTCGCTGTCCGATCAGGAGCGGCAGGCAGCGGAGCGGATCGAGACGCTGAAGAAGCGGATTGCCCAGCTCGATCAGGACATGGCCCGCGAGGAGACGCTGAACCGCGATGCCGGCGAGACGATCGAACGGCTGGAGTGGGAAGCGCGCGAACTGGAAAAGGCCGGAGAGGGCCACGACGAAAAGCTGGCGGAGGCGCAGGCGGCGGCGCATGAGGCATCCGACGTGTTGCAGGCGCGCGAGGCCGACCTGTCGCAGATGACGGAGGACGTGGCCCGTCTGGCGGCGCGGCATCAGTCGGCGCAGCGCTACCTTGCCGATTGCCAGCGCACCGTGGCGCGCGGCGAGGCGGAGGCCGAGAAGGCCCATGCTTCGGTCGCGGAGGCGAAGGGCCGGCTGACGTCGGCGCGCGAGGCCGCCGAGACTGCACGCGGCCGCCAGATGGATGCGACCGCCATGGCGGAGCGGGCGGAGACCCTGCTGACCGATTCGGAGACCGCGCGGGCAGAGTGCCAGTCGCGCGAGGCGGAGGCCCGCGGCGAACGGTCCGAGGCGGAGGGCGTGATGAACGCGCTGCGCGCGGAGGTGACGGCGCTGGCGCGCCTGCTGGAGCGGGACACGGCGGAGGGCGGCCAGATCCTCGACCGGCTGCAGGTCCAGCAGGGCTTCGAGAAGGCCCTGGGCGCGGCGCTGGCCGACGACCTGCGCGCCCCGGAAGTGGGCGAGGACGGACCGTCGGGCTGGCTGGTGCTGCCTGCCTACGACGTGACGCAGCCCCTGCCGCCGGGCGTGACCTCTCTGGCGCAGCACGTGTCGGTGCCGGATGTGCTGGAACGGCGGCTGTCGCAGATCGGCCTCGTGGAGGCCGAGGACGGCGCGCGGTTGCAGCAGCTTCTGAAGCCGGGTCAGCGGCTGGTGTCGGTCGAAGGCGACCTTTGGCGCTGGGACGGCTATCGCGCCTGGGCGGAGGATCAGCCCTCTGCCGCGGCGCTGCGGCTGGAACAGCTCAACCGGCTGGAGGCGCTGAAGCAGGAGATGGCGGAAGCCTCGGCCCATCTGGACGGATGCCGGGCGGCGCATGACGCGCTGGTCGCGCGGCTGGCGGAGCTGACCCGCGCCGACAAGGAGGCCCGCGTGGCCCGGCGCGAGGCCGACCAGCAGGTGACGGAGGCGACCCGCGCCCTGTCCCGCGCCGAGGCCGATCGCGACATGGCCGAGGGCAAGCTGGAAAGTGCCGCGCTGGCGGTGAAGCGGTTCGAGGACGAGGCGGGCGCGGCCCGGGCGCAACTGAAGGAAGCGGAGCGCGCGCTGGAGGGGCTCGACGATCTCGACGAGGTGCGCGGGCAGGCCGAGGACGTCAAGATGACGGTGGAGGCGGCGCGGATGACGATGATGGCCCGCCGGTCCGCCGCCGACGAGCTGCGCCGCGAGGGCGAGGCCCGCAAGGGGCGCGCACAGCGGGTGACGCAGGAGCTGTCGGGATGGCGGCACCGGCTTGAGACGGCCACGGTGCGCGCCCGCGAACTGGCGGAGCGGCGCGACGAGACCGAGCAGGAACTTTATGAGGCCGCCGAGGTGCCGGAGGCGCTGTCGGTGCAGCGCGAGGAACTGTCCGAGGGGATCGCCGCCGCCGAGGAGCGGCGCGGCCTGGCGCAAGACCGGCTGGCCGATGCGGAGACCCTGCTGCGCGACGCGGTGACGGCGGAACGCGAGGCGGAGCGCCGTGCCGGCGAGGCGCGCGAGGCCCGCGCCGGGGGCGAGGCCCGGGCAGAAGCGGCGCGCGAGGGCGTGCAGGCCGCGGCGCTGCGCATCGAGGAGGTCATGGAGACCACGCCGCAGGCCCTGCTGGAGGCGCTGGACGCCGACCCGGACGAGATGCCCGATGCGGAGAAGATCGAGATCGAGGTGGCGCGGCTGAAACGCGCGCGCGACGCGCTTGGCGCGGTCAACCTGCGCGCCGAGGAGGACGCCCGCGAGGTCGAGGCGGAGCACGACGGCTTGGTGAAGGAGAAGTCCGACCTGGAGGAGGCGGTGAAGACGCTGCGCACCGGCATCGCCTCGCTCAACCGGGAAGGGCGCGAGCGGCTGCTGACGGCCTTCGAGCAGGTGAACTCCAACTTCTCGATGCTGTTCAAGCACCTGTTCGGCGGCGGCGAGGCGAACCTCGTCATGGTGGAATCGGACGATCCGCTGGAGGCGGGGCTGGAGATCATGTGCCAGCCGCCGGGCAAGAAGCTGTCGACGCTGTCGCTGATGTCGGGGGGCGAGCAGACGCTGACCTGCCTTGCGCTGATCTTTGCGGTGTTCCTGGCCAACCCCTCGCCGATCTGCGTGCTGGACGAGGTGGACGCGCCGCTGGACGACGCCAACGTCACGCGGTTCTGCGACATGCTGGACGAGATGTGCCGCCGCACCGACACGCGGTTCCTGATCATCACCCACCACGCGGTGACGATGGCGCGCATGGACCGGCTGTTCGGCGTGACCATGCAGGAACAGGGCGTGTCGCAGCTTGTCTCCGTCGATCTGAAGCGGGCGGAGAAGCTGGTGGCATGAGGGGTCTCGCCCGGCGTGCGCCGGGCGATCCGCCGGGGCTCTGCCCCGGACCCCGAGGTATTTTCGCCAAGATGAAGGGGGCGGCATGAGGCTCTTTGCATGGGTCGCGGTGGTGATGGTCGCCTTTGCGGCCAATTCCGTGCTGAACCGGGCTGCCGTCGGAGCCGGGCTGATAGAGCCGGTGGCCTTCGGGGTGATCCGCCTGTGGGCCGGGGCCGCGATGCTGACGGTTCTGGCCTTCGCGCTGCGCGGCGGGCTGCGGCTGGGCGGCGCGGGCCGGGTCGCGGGGGTGCTGGGGCTCCTGGCCTATATCTTCGGGTTTTCATGGGCTTACATCGACCTGCCGTCCGGGCTGGGGGCGCTGATCCTGTTCGGCATGGTGCAGGTGACGATGTTCGCGGGCAGCCTTCTGGGCGGGGAGCGGCCGCCGCTTCTGCGCTGGGTCGGGGCGGGGCTGGCGTTTGCCGGGCTCATGTGGCTGGCCTGGCCGTCGGGTGGCGCGTCAGGCGGGCTTTGGGCGGTCATGAGCATGGTGGCCGCGGGCGTGGGCTGGGGCGTCTATTCGCTGGCCGGGCGGAAGGCTGCGGATGCGCTGGGGTCCACGGCGGCGAATTTCGTGATCGCGGCGCCGCTGGCGCTCTTGCTCATGGGGGTCGATCCGGGCCCGATGACCGGGGGTGGGATCGCGCTGGCGGTGCTGTCGGGGGCGGTGACGTCGGGCGTGGGCTACGCGCTCTGGTACGCGGTCCTGCCGCGGCTCGACGGGGCGGTGGCGGCGGTGGCGCAGCTGACGGTGCCGATGATCGCGGCGCTGGGGGGCGTGCTGCTGCTGGGCGAGCCGCTGACGGTGACCTTCCTCATGGCCTCGGCGGTGATCCTGGGCGGTGTGGCGCTGTCGGTCCTTGGGCCGCGCTACTTCGCGAGGAGTTCCAGCGGATCGTAGGTCAGCCCGTCCTGCCAGGGCAGGGTGCGGAGGCTGTCGGGCTTCATGTGCAAGTCAGCGAGTTCGGCGCGCGTGAAGAAGCGCCGGGTGTGGACGATTCCCTCGGGGTCCTGCCAGTCGTCGGTGATCTGGCCCGCGGTCACGGTGCAGCGGAAGAAGACCTCCACCTGGTGAAAGCCGGTGTCGGGGTCGTGGTATTCGTTCACCAGGCAGGGGGCGCCCACGGCGACGGTCAGGCCGGTTTCCTCGTGCACCTCGCGGGCGAGGTTGTCGGGCAGGGAGGCGCCGCATTCGACGCCGCCGCCCGGCGCGCACCAGAGCGTCGAGATCCGGCCCGGCCAGGCGTTCACCAGGAGCAAGCGGTCGTCGTGCATGATGATGGCGCGGCAGGCGAGGCGAGGGGATGTCATGGTGCCTTTTCTATGCGCCCTCTCCCGGCTATGCCAGCGCCATGAGCCTCGGGATGACATGGACGGGCGCGCGCGTGATGACGCCCGCCGGATGGGACAGCGGCGCCGTTTCGATGGCAGGCGGCTTGATCGCCGACGTGCCGGTCGGGCGGCGCGTGGACCTGTCGGGGTACGACGTGCTGCCCGGGATCGTGGACGCCCATGGCGACGGGTTCGAGCGGCACATGGCGCCGCGGCGCGGAGCCCTGCGGGAACGGGACGCGGGCATGGTGGCCGTGGCGGCAGAGCTTGCGGCCTGCGGGATCACCACGGCGATGCTTGCGCAGTTCTGGTCCTGGGAGGGCGGGATGCGCGGGCCGGAGTTCGCGGAGGAGGTCTTTGCCTCCGTGGCGGCGGTGGCGGACACGGTGCCGGTGGACCTGCGGCTGCAGTTGCGGCTCGAGACGCATTATCTGGACAGCTTCGCGCGGGCGGAGGCGGCGGTGGATCGCTGGGGCATCGGCTACGTGGTGATGAACGACCACCTGCCGCACGACCGGCTGGCGGAGGGGCGCAAGCCGCCGCGGCTGACCGGGCAGGCGCTGAAATCGGGCCGCAACCCGGAGGCGCATTTCGCACTGATGATGGGGCTGCACGCGGCGGCGGCGGAGGTGCCTGCGGCCATGGACGGCTTGTGCGCGCGGCTGGCGGCGCGGGGCGTGGCGATGGGCAGCCACGACGACCGGACGGCGGCACAGCGGGCCGGGTGGCGGGCGCGCGGCGTCCGGATCTCGGAATTCCCGGAGACGCTGGAGGCGGCACAGGCGGCGCGCGACGGCGGCGACAAGGTGGTGCTGGGCGCGCCGAACGTGGTGCGGGGCGCCTCGCACGCGGGCAATGTCGCGGCGCAGGAGGTGATCGCCGAAGGGCTGTGCGACGCGCTCGCGTCCGACTATCACTACCCCTCGCCCGCGCGGGCGGCCTGGCGCTGTGTCGAGCTGGGGCTTCTGGACGAGGCGGCGGCGTGGCGGCTGGTCTCCGACGGGCCCGCGCGGTTGCTGGGGCTGGAGGACCGGGGGGCGATCCTGCCGGGCAAGCGGGCCGACCTGCTGGTCATGGAGCGCGAGAGCCGGCGAATCGTGGCGACCGTGGCGGGGGGACAGGTGGCCTGGATGAGCGGTCCGGTGGCGGCGCGGTTCATGGCCGGATGAGTCCCGCGGCGGTCCGGTTGTAGCCCGGTTTCGGTTGCCCCATTTTCGCCACAATCTGCCTTATTCCGGACACAATGGCCTCAATAGTTGGGGTTGTGCGGACAACCCCCAAGATGTTGGTAACACCTGCCCGGAAAATGTGATGCAAATCAATGCACTGCAGGCTTTTCCACAAGCCCTTTCCGTGTTAGCATTTGCTTAACCATGGTGCCCGCAGAATGGTACCAGGACAAACCCCACCGAAACATCGGGGGGAAAGAGGCAGAAAGGCGGAACAGGTGACGGGACGTCGCAGGAAGTGGGGCCGGACAGGCCTCCGTTTACTCACATTCGTTTGGCTGGTGGCTCTGCTGCCGATGGCAGTGAAAGCCGCGCCCTACGCAGCCATGGTCATGGACGCGCGCACCGGCAAGGTGCTGCACGCACAGAACGCGGACACCCGGCTTCACCCGGCGTCGCTGACCAAGATGATGACACTCTATATTGCCTTCGAGGCGGTGCAGAACGGCGAGCTAACGATGGACACGCTCGTCACCGTGTCGAAGAACGCGGCGGCGGAACCGCCGTCGAAGCTGGGCCTGCGCGAGGGGCAGAAGATCAAGTTGCGCTACCTCGTGCGTGCGGCGGCGGTGAAATCGGCGAACGACGCGGCCACCGCGATCGGCGAGGCGGTGGAAGGGTCGGAGGCGGCCTTTGCCCGCCGGATGAACCGCACCGCGCAGGCGATGGGCATGACCCGGACCACGTTCAAGAACGCCCACGGGCTGACGGCGGAGGGGCACCTGTCCACCGCGCGTGACATGTCCATCCTCGGGCGGCACGTGATCTACGACTACCCGGAGTACTACAACCTGTTCTCGCGCGTGACGGCGGATGCGGGCGTGCGCACCGTGTCGCACACCAACCGCCGCCTGCTGCAGAGCTACAAGGGCGCCGACGGCATCAAGACCGGCTACACCCGGGCGGCGGGCTTCAACCTTGTCGCCTCGGCCGAGCGCGGGCAGGAGCGGGTGATCGCCACGGTGTTCGGCGGCCAGTCGACCGCGTCGCGCAACGCCAAGGTGGCGGAGCTGCTGGACCTCGGTTTCCGCGAATCGCCGAGCCGCGTGGCCTTTGCCGCACCCGGCAAGCCGCCCTACCTGGGCCGTGGCGCGGGGACTGCGGGCATCGTGGTCGCCAATACCTCCGATCCGGCACCGGGCACGCGGGCGAAGTCGATCCGCGTGGCCAGCGCCGCCGTTTCGCGCAGCCTGCGTCCGCTGGCGCGGGCGGGATCTGTGGCCCCGGCGGTGCCCGCGGGCGAGGTCGCGCCGCTGGTTGCGCAGCTCGAGGACGAGATCGAGACGGTGCTGAAGGAAGTGCAGGCCACGTCGTCCGCCGCCGCCGCGGCGCCGGTCGGGTCCGCCGTGGTCGCGGCCTCGGCCGTGGCGCCGTCTGCCTCGGCCAAGCCGATCCGCAGGCCGCAGGGCGTGACGCTGGCCAGCGCCGCGCTGCGCGACACGCCGACGCCCGCGCGCGAGGCGGAGGTCGTCACGCGGCTGTCCACCAACGACGCGCGCCACTGGGGCATCAACGTCGGCCGCTTCCCGAGCCGCTACGCGGCCGAGAAGATCCTGCTGAAGACCGCCCTGGCGGAGACCGCGACGCTGGACGGATCGCTGCGCAAGGTGGTGCAGGGCAACCGCGGGTTCGACGCGAACTTCATGGGGCTGACGCGGGACACCGCCGAGCTGGCCTGCAAGCGGCTGCAGGCGCGGCAGGTGAACTGCTTCATGATCGGGCCGAGCTGAGCTTTCGGGCGGGGCGGCGGACGCCCGGCCCTCCGCTGACATGCCATACTGGGCCGGCTTCGTGCCGGCCCTTTGCCTTTGCGGGACAGGAAAAGGGGCTCCGCCCCTCGGCCTGCGGCCTCACCCCGAGGTATTTCTTGCCAAGATGAAGGAGGAGGGCCTTTGGGGGGTGCGGCAGGTGTGGGCTTGCCGGCCTGTGGCTGGGGCCAGATCAAGGTGGATGGCGGCGTGAGGACATGAAAAACCCCCGAAGGCGGGTGCCCCGGGGGTCGATCGTTTGTTCAGTGCCGAAGAACGGCTGAGCCTCAGAGGAGACCTTCGCGCTGGGCCTTTTTACGAGCCAGCTTGCGGGCGCGGCGGATAGCCTCGGCCTTTTCACGGGCCTTCTTCTCGGACGGCTTCTCGAAATGCTGCTTGAGCTTCATTTCGCGGAACACGCCTTCGCGCTGCAGCTTTTTCTTCAGGGCGCGGAGCGCCTGATCGACATTGTTGTCACGAACACTGACCTGCATGTGGTTTTCACCACCTTTCTAAGTCTGGAGTTGCAAGGAAGTTTTGCAGGAAGTGGCCCTATAGCAAGGGGCGGACTATTTGTCTACCCTGATGCGCGATGCAAGAGGAGAGGTCCCATGCCCGATACCGCTGACCGGTTGCTGGATGCAGCCCTGACACACGTGCCCTTCGACGGCTGGTCGGAGACCACGTTCCGCGCGGCGGTGCAGGATGCGGAGGTCGACCGCACGGTAGCGCGGGCGCTGTTCCCGCGCGGCGCCGTGGACCTGGCCGCGGCCTATCACCGGCGGGGCGACGCGCTGATGCTGGAGAGGATCGAGGCGGCCGACATGGAAGGCATGCGGTTCCGCGACAAGGTGGCCTTTGCCGTGCGGGCGCGGATCGAGGCGGCGGAGGACCGGGAGGCGGTGCGGCGGGGCACCACGCTCTTTGCGCTGCCGATGTATGCCGCCGAGGGCGCGAAGCTGATCTGGGGCACGGCGGATGCGATCTGGCGGGCGTTGGGCGACACCTCGGAGGACGTGAACTGGTACACCAAGCGGGCGACGCTGTCGGGGGTCTATTCCTCGACCGTGCTGTTCTGGCTGGGCGACGATTCGCCGGGGCACGAGGCGACATGGGCCTTCCTCGACCGGCGGATCGAGGACGTGATGCGGATCGAGAAGATGAAGGCGGGCGTGCGGGACAGCAAGGTGCTGAGCGCGCTGGCCGCCGGTCCGGCGCGGATCCTCGACATGGTGAAGGCACCGAAGCGCGACGATTTGCCGGGGGGCTGGACCACCCGCGGCTGATCCCGGGGTGTTGCCCGGGGCCGGTGCGCTGATAGCGTTGCCGGACGAGACAACAGGGAGGGCCCCATGGCCGACATGCGCGCGATCGAGATAACCGAGGCCGGGGGGCCGGAGGTGCTGAAGCCCTGCACGCGGCCCGTGCCGGAACCGAAGGCCGGGCAGGTCGTCCTGAAGGTGGCCTATGCCGGGGTGAACCGCCCCGACGCGCTGCAGCGTGCGGGCAGCTACGCGCCGCCGCCGGGGGCGTCCGACCTGCCGGGGCTCGAGGCCTCGGGCGAGGTGGTGGCCGTCGGGGCGGGCGTGGACTGGCCCGCGGTGGGCGACAAGGTCTGCGCGCTGCTGCCCGGGGGCGGTTACGCGGAATACGTGGCGACGCCCGCCGCGCATTGCCTGCCGGTGCCGGAGGGCATGGGCATGAAGGAGGCCGCCTGCCTGCCGGAGACCTTCTACACGGTCTGGTCCAACGTCTTCATGCGTGGCGGCCTGCAGGCGGGGGAGCGGTTCCTGATCCACGGCGGGTCGTCCGGGATCGGCACGACCGCGATCCAGCTGGCGAAGCATTTCGGGGCGCGGGTCTTTGCCACCGCCGGGTCGGCGGAGAAATGCGCCGCCTGCGAGGCGCTGGGGGCAGAGCGGGCGATCAACTACCGCGACGAGGATTTCGTCAAGGTCATGAAGGACGAGGGTGGCGCGAACCTGATCCTCGACATGGTGGGCGGCGACTACATCCCGCGCAACGTGAAGACGCTGGCGGAGGACGGGCGGCTGGTGCAGATCGCCTTTCTGCAGGGGCCGCAGGTGGAGCTGAACTTCGCCATGGTCATGGTGAAGCGGCTGACGATCACCGGCAGCACGCTGCGTCCGCAGAGCGACCTTGCCAAGGCGCGCATCGCGGATGAGCTGAAGGCGAAGGTCTGGCCGCTTCTGGATGCGGGCAAGATCGCGCCGGTCATGGATTCGGAGTTCGCCCTGGACGACGCCGCGCAGGCGCATGCGCGGATGGAAAGCTCGGGCCACATCGGGAAGATCGTGCTGAAGGTCGGCTGAGCCGGCGGGTGGGGGGGGGCGGGACGTCCCGGCCCCTGCCGCCTTCAGTGGATTGCGCGCCGGTAGAGGTGCCACGTGGCGTGGCCCAGCACCGGCAGCACCACCACGAGGCCGATCAGCATCGGCAGGCTGCCGAGGATCAGCCCGGCGGCGATCACCGCGCCCCATGTCAGCACCACCTTCGGATTCTCGCGCGTGACCTGGATCGAGGTGGAGACCGCGACGGGCAGGCCCACGGGCCGGTCGATCAGCAGCGGGAAGGACACCAGCGATATGGCGAGCACCGCGAGCGCGATGGCGAACCCGAGGCCGCAGCCCACGACGATCATCGTCCAGCCCGCGGCCGTGCCGAAGACCTGATCCGCGAAGGCGGAGAGGGAGGCGGGGGCATCGCCGAGCAGGGCGCTGTGCAGGCCCGCGGCGATCAGCATCCAGCCGATGAACAGCGCGCAGAGGTAGAGGCCCAGCATCACCACCGCACTGAAACGCGGGCGCTGGACCACCTTGAGCGCGGCGAAAAGGCCGGTGTCCTCGCCGCGTTCGCGGCGGCGGCTGATCTCGTAGACGCCGACGGCGGCGACCGGGCCGAGGATGGCAAACCCGGCCATCAGCGGGAAGATCAGCGGGATCAGGTTGCGGTCGAACCCTATGGCCATCAGCACCAGACCGATCACCGGGTAGATGAGGACGAGGAACATCACGTCGGTCCGGCAGGCCTTGAAATCCGCCCATCCGGCGCGGAGGGCGTCGCCGATGTCCCCCATGTGCAGCCTGCGCGTTCGGGGGGCTGCGAGATGGGCGATGCCGCCCATGCGGCGCGAACTTTCGACCGCGTGGTGCGAGGCGCGTCCGAAGGCGCCGGCGAGCCAGCTTGCGGGATTTCCGATAGTTTGGGTCATGTAGATCTCCTCCCGGCGTGGCGCCCGCCGGTGGAAGAGGTCGATCTTTGCGCCGGCCTCGACCGCGGGCGCTTCCGATGCCAGCGTAACACGGAAGCGGGGCCCGGCATATCACCTCTGTGCGAGAGGCGCGCGGTCAGAGGGGCATCAATGCCAGTCGAAGAAGCCTTCGCCGGCGCGGGACAGGAGGTCGTCGGCGAGGGCCCGGCCGAGGGCCGCGCCGTCGGCCACCGGGCCGCTGATCTCGCCTGCGTGGGAGATCGAGCCGTCCGGTTTCAGGATCTCGCCCCGGAGCCTCAGGTTCTCGCCGTCGAGTTCGGCCAGCCCGGCAATCGGCGTCTCGCACGAACCGTCGAGCTGGGCGAGGAAGGCGCGTTCCGCCGCAAGCCGCAGGCCGGTGTCGTGGTCGTGGATTGCGGCCAGCATCTCTTGCGTGGTGGGATCGTCGATGCGGCGTTCGATGCCGATGGCGCCTTGGGCTATGGCGGGCAGCATGTCCTCTTCGGCGATGGGGAACATCGGCACGCCGGGGATCTTCATCCGGTTCAGACCGGCGCAGGCGAGGAAGGTGGCCGTGGCCACGCCGTCCGAGAGCTTCTTCAGCCGGGTCTGGAGGTTGCCGCGGAACTCCACCACGCTCAGGTCGGGGCGGCGATGCAAAAGCTGCGCGCGGCGGCGGAGCGAGGAAGACCCCACGACGGCCCCCACCGGCAGATCGTGGATCGAGCCGTGGTCGTGACAGATGAAGGCGTCGCGCGGGTCCTCGCGCGGGAGGTAGCAATCGAGGACAAGGCCTTCGGGCTGTTCCGTCGGCATGTCCTTCATCGAGTGCACGGCGATGTCGATGCGGCCCGCGATCAGCGCCTCTTCGATTTCCTTGGTGAAGAGGCCCTTGTTGCCGATCTCCTTCAGCGGCCGGTCCGCGGCGATCATCGCGCGGTCGTCGCCGGTCGTCTTGATGATGCAGATCTCGAAGGCTTCCTCGGGCAGCGAGAAGGTGGCCATCAGCCGTTCACGGGTCTCGAAGGCCTGCGCCAGCGCCAGCGGAGAGCCGCGGGTGCCGATCTTGAGCGGGGAGTTGGGCGTGGGCATCGTCATGGCCCAGAGCTTTATGCGGCAGGCTGACCGCTGGCAACCACCCGCGTTTTGCCCTAAGTGCGGCAAAACACCGATGGGAGCCAACATGACCAAGACCCTGCTGCGCGCGCTTGCCGGAGAGACGCTTCCGACCCCGCCGATCTGGATGATGCGGCAGGCGGGACGTTACCTGCCGGAGTACAAGGCCACACGGGCCGAGGCGGGGGACTTCCTGTCGTTGTGCTACAACCCGGAGCTGGCCGCCGAGGTGACGCTGCAGCCGATCCGGCGCTACGGTTTCGACGCGGCGATCCTGTTCGCCGACATCCTGCTGCTGCCGCAGGCGCTGGGAGCGGACCTGTGGTTCGTCACGGGCGAGGGGCCGCGGCTGTCGACGATCACCCGGGATGCGGATTTCGACAAGCTGGGCCGTGGCGAGATGATCCACGACACGCTGTCGCCGGTGTACGAGACGGTGAAGATCCTGCGCAGGACCCTGCCCGAGGAAGTCACGCTGATCGGCTTTGCCGGGGCGCCCTGGACGGTCGCGACCTACATGATCGCCGGGCGCGGCACCCCCGATCAGGGCCCGGCGCATGCGCTGAAGGCCGAGAACCGCGCGCTGTTCGAGAAGATCATCGACCGGCTGACCGAGGGCACCATCGACTACCTGACGGAGCAGGTGAAGGCCGGGGCCGAGGTGGTGAAGATCTTCGACAGCTGGGCCGGGTCGCTGCAGGGCGAGGACTTCGACCGCTATGCGCTGGAACCTGCGAAGATCATCACGCAGGAACTGAAGTCGCGCTTTCCCGGTCTGCCGGTCATCGCCTTCCCGCGTCAGGCGGGCGACAGGTACATCGACTTCCACGCCGCAACGGGCGCCGACTGCGTCGCCATCGACGACAGCGTGACGCCGGAGTGGGCGGCAGAGCATGTCCAGCCCCACGGCTGCGTGCAGGGCAACCTGGCCAACACGCATCTCGTCACCGGCGGCGACGCGCTGGTCGAGGAGACGAAGCGCGTGGTGCGGGCGTTCTCGAAGGGGCCGCACATCTTCAACCTCGGCCACGGGATCACGCCGGACGCCGATCCGGAGAACGTGCAGATCATGATCGACGCGGTGCGCAGCGCCTGAGCGGGTCCACCGTCAGCGGCGGCCCCAGCGCGACCGGCGGCCGGGCAGTGGCCGGTTGCGCGCCTGTTCGCGCAGGAAGACGAAGATGCCCGCCCCGATGATCAGCGCGCAGCCGATCCAGGTGGCGATTTCCGGCCATTCGCCGAAGATCGTCCAGCCCCAGAAGATCGCCATCGGCAGGCCGATGTATTCGAAGGGCGCGATGATCGCCGCGTCGGCCAGCCGGTAGGCCGAGCTGAGGCAGTATCCCACCACGCCCGAACACAGGCCAAGGCCGATGAACACAGGCCAGTCCTCGGGCGTGGGCCATGTCCATGCGCGCAGGAGGAAGATCAGGCTTTCGTTGCTGACGCCTTCCGCGAACCGCCCGTCGCCCGCGATCAGGAAAAACGCGGTGGAGACCAGCAGGAAGGCGCCCTGCGTGTAGACCGCCATGGCGGAGGCGGCCGTCGTCGCGCCCAGCTTGCGGGTCAGCACCTGCATCAGCGCATAGAACAGCGCGGCTGCCACGGGCAGGAGCATCACGATCCGCGAGACCTGCGCATCGGTGTTCCACGGCTGTTGCATCACCAGCACGCCGAGGAATCCGACGATCACCGCGCCGAGCCGGAGCGGCCCGACCTTTTCGCCGAGAATCGGGATCGACAGGAGGGTGATGAACAGCGGCGCCACGAAGAAGAGCGCGGTCGCCTGGCCCAGCGGCAGCACGGCCACCGCGGCGTAGAAGGTCATGTTCGCCACGACCACGAGGAAGCCGCGCAGGGCGTGGATGCCCGGTGTCCTGCTGCGGAGGAGCCCGAGCCCGCCTTCCCAGAACACGAAGCCGAAGGTGAAGCAAAGCCCGATGGCGGAGCGGGTGAAGACCATCTGGTGCAGCGGGTATCCGCCCGACAACCACTTGATGAGCAAGTCATTTACCGAGATCGCCAGCACGCCGAGGCAGATGAGCACTATTCCGAGGGCGGGGTTGTCGAGGCGGTCTTTCATGCCCTGCCCATACGGCAGGGGGCTGCCCCCGTCCTGTCAGAAAGCGACATGAATAGGCAGTATGCGCGTTTGCACAATTGCAATCCGAACCGGCGAGTTTAGGTTCCGCTTGCGTAAATGGAGGGGCTCTGACCATGGCCATGGTAGAAATTGACGGCGTGAAGAAGCGCTATGAGGGCGGGTTCGAGGCCCTGAAAGGGGTCGACCTGACCATCGAGGAAGGCGAGATCCTCGCGCTGCTCGGGCCGAACGGGGCGGGCAAGACCACCCTGATCTCGGCCATCTGCGGCATCACCATTCCGACCGAGGGCACGATCCGCATCGGCGGGCACGACGTGGTCACCGAATACCGCGCGGCGCGGAGCCTTGTGGGGCTGGTGCCGCAGGAAATCAACCTCGAACCGTTCGAGAAGGTCATCAACACCGTGCGTTTCTCGCGCGGGCTGTTCGGGCTGAAACACGACGAGGCGCTGCTCGAGGACATCCTCAGGAAGCTGTCGCTCTGGGACAAGCGCGACTCGGCGGTGAAGGAACTGTCGGGCGGCATGAAGCGCCGGGTGCTGATCGCCAAGGCGCTGAGCCACGAACCGCGCGTGCTGTTCCTCGACGAGCCGACCGCCGGTGTCGACGTGGAACTGCGGCGCGACATGTGGGAGGTGGTGGCCGACCTCAAGCGGCAGGGCGTCACCATCATCCTGACCACCCACTACATCGAGGAGGCGGAGGCCATCGCCGACCGCGTGGGCGTCATCAACAAGGGCCGGATCCTGTTGGTGGAGGACAAGGACGCGCTGATGGTCCGCATGGGCCAGAAGGAGCTGCGCATCGAACTGGGCGAGCCGCTGTCCGCCATCCCCCCGGCGCTGTCGGACTTCGGCCTGACGCTGGCGGAGGACGGCACGTGGCTGGTCTACCAGTACGATTCCAACGCCGAACGGACAGGGATCGGGCGGCTCATGTCTGCCATATCCTCTGAGGGGCTGGTGGTGCGCGACGTGGCGACCGCGCAGAACTCGCTCGAAGACATCTTCGTCGGCCTCGTGCAAGACGAGCAGAAGGAGGACGCGGCATGAACTACCGCGCAGTCGCATCCATCTACCGGTTCGAGATGGCGCGGTTCTTCCGCACGCTGTTCCAGAGCTTCATCTCTCCGGTCATTTCCACGTCGCTCTACTTCGTGGTCTTCGGCGCGGCCATCGGGTCGCGCATCGACGAGGTGGAGGGCGTGTCCTACGGCGCCTTCATCGTGCCGGGTCTCATCATGCTGTCGGTGATGACGCAGGCGCTGTCGAACGCGTCCTTCGGGATCTACTTTCCGAAGTTCATCGGCACGATCTACGAACTGCTGTCCGCCCCGGTGAACTTCCTCGAGGTGGTGGCGGGCTATGTCGGCGCGGCGGCCACCAAGGCGCTGTTCATCGGCGTGGTGATCCTTGCCACCTCGGCGCTGTTCGTGGACCTGACGATCCTGCACCCCTTCGCGATGCTGATGTTCATGATCCTGACCTGCGTGAGCTTCGCGCTGTTTGGCTTCATCATCGGCATCTGGGCGAAGAACTTCGAACAGTTGCAGCTTGTGCCGCTGCTGGTCGTGACGCCGTTGGTGTTCCTTGGCGGGTCTTTCTACTCGATCTCCATGCTGCCGCCGATCTGGCAGAAGATCACGCTGTTCAACCCGGTGGTCTACCTGATCTCGGGCTTCCGGTGGTCGTTCTTCGGCACGGCGGATGTGCCCATCGGCCTGTCGCTGCTGGCGATCGGCGGGTTCCTGTTCCTGTGCCTGGCGGTGATCTGGCTGATCTTCCGGACCGGCTGGCGGATCCGGAACTGAGACTGCGCGGGCGGCCTTCGGGTCGCCCGCAGCTTCTTGCGGCGGGTCAGACGTGTGCGGGCTGGCCGCGGCCGCCGAGGATGACGTCCATGCTCATCCCGCCGATCCACATGCAGAACAGCGCCAGCCAGGCGGTTCCGGCAAAGATCGAGCCGCCGGAGACGCCCGCGCCGATGGCGCAGCCGCCGGCCAGCATCCCGCCGAAGCCCATCATCACCGCGCCGATCATGGCGTTGCGCATGGGGGTCGAGCCTTCGAACCCTTGGAACTTCAGCTCCTTCGCCAGAAGGGCCGACAGGAACGACCCCAGCACGACGCCCGGCACCAGACCCACGTCGAATTCGAGCACCGAGGTGCGGTCGAGGAAGAACATCAGCGTGTTGGCCGAGGGGCCGGTGAAGGTCAGGCTTTCGATCTGGACCGGCTCGAACGCGGATTGCGAAAGCATGTAGGTCAGCCCGTAGCCCACCGCCGCCGCAAAGCCCACGCCGGAGGCGAAGACCAGCCGTGAAAACCCGATGCGGTTGCGGCGGCTCAGTTCCAGCGCGACGAGCGCGATGGCGAGGCCGATCACAAGCCCGGCCTCACGCGGCAGGTGCAGGGCGGTCAGCAGGTCCATGTTGCGCCCGCCGGAGGTGATCCAGATCGCGGCGATGCGGTCGCGGATCGGGGCGAGCCAGCCGGTCAGGCTCATCTGTGCGGTGACGGCGAAGATCAGCCCCGACACGACGGAGCGCAGGTTGCCGGTCGCCGCCAGCACCAGAAGGCGGCCCGAGCAGCCGCGCGCCAGCACCATGCCCGCGCCGAAGATCAGTCCGCCGACGATGGCGCCCGACCAGCTTCCCGGGACGGCCATCATGCGTGCCTCGGTCGTGTCGAGCAGGCCCAGAAGCTGTGCGCCCTGAACCCAGACGAGCGCCGTGGAGAAGGTCAGCAGCCAGACCGCGACCTTGTCCTGCATCATGCCGCGGGCGAATTCGACCGTCGCGGCGCGCAGGCAGAAGCGGGAGCGTTGCGCCGCGATGCCGAAGATCACGCCGGTCACCAGCCCGAAGAGCGCGGCGGTCGGGGATTCTCCGATCCGGTCGATCAGCGGAACGATGTCCATGGGCTTCCCTCCTGCGGTGTGACGCTGGCCGGGGTTCTGCCGGAGAATCGGAAAAGGTGACTTGATGCAGATCATTAAATTCAATTTTCCGCATGAATGGCCGGTCACGGCGCGGTTTTTTGCCCGTCACAGCGCCATGTGCGACATGCGCGTCGTTTTCCGGGCAGAGGTGGAGGTGTCTGAAATGCAATGGGCGGATCCAGAGACACGCTTTGCCGGGAGGCGCCCGCGATGAACGAGACCGTCCAGTTCGACCTGACCGCCGCGACGATGGCGGCCGTGGCCATGTCCGCGCTTCCGGTAGTGGCCAATGCCGACCACGCGCCGCTGGAAGGCGGCGAGGACCCGGCGTTTGGCACGGTGCGCTGGAAGACCCTGTTCGACGGCGACAAGACCGCGACCTCCTCCATGGTGCTGGGCGTGGCAGAGTTCGGCCCGCAGGGCACTTTGCTGCCGCACCGACATGCCCCGGCCGAGATTTACTTCGGCCTGTCGGGCACGGGCATCGTCACCATCGACGGCGTCGCGCACGAGATCGCGCCGGGCGTGGCGCTCTACATCCCGTCGGACGTGGAGCATGGCACGGTGGCCGGGTCGGAGGGGCTGCGCTTCCTTTACGTCTTCCCGCGCGACCGCTTTGCCGAGGTGGAGTACCGCTTCTCCGTGGCGTGACTTTTTCACCGGGCTGTGCGTTTTCGCACGAAAAGCGGACTCGCCAAAGTGTTTGCCCGGGCGTAAAGCATGCTCATGACACCTATTCCGCTCTCCGAGGCACGTTCGCTGCCGATCTGGCGCCGGCCCATCACCCTGCTGTTCCTGATGTCGATTGCCATGCCGCTGTCGTTCGCGACGTGGTCGGCGCTGCTCAACAACTTCGTCATCGAGGTGGCGCAGTTCGACGGGGCGGACATCGGCTGGCTGCACACCGTGCGCGAGATCCCCGGCTTCCTTGCCATCGGGGTGATCCTCGTGATCATCGTGATGCGCGAACAGGTGCTGGCGCTGGTGTCGCTGGCGCTGCTGGCGGTGGCCACGGCGGTCACGGCGTGGTTCCCGACGATGGGCGGGCTGCTGTTCATCACGCTGATGTCGTCCATCGGCTTCCACTACTACGAGACGGTGAACCAGTCGCTGCAGCTTCAGTGGCTGAGGAAGGACCGCGCGCCGCAGATCCTGGGCTGGCTGATCGCCGCCGGATCGGGCGCGACACTGGTGGCCTACGGGTTGATCGTGCTGACCTGGGACCGGCTTGGCCTCAGCTATGATACGGTGTTCATGGCCTCGGGCGGCCTGACGCTGGTGATCGTGATCTACTGCGCCATCGCCTTTCCGCAGTTCGAGAGCCCGAACCCCCAGGTGAAGAAGTTCATCCTGCGCAAGCGGTACTGGCTGTACTACGCGTTGCAGTTCATGTCGGGCGCGCGGCGGCAGATCTTCGTGGTCTTCGCGGGCTTCATGATGGTCGAGCGTTTCGGCTTTGACGTGCACGAGGTGACGGCGCTGTACCTCATCAACCTCGTCGCCAACATGGTGATCGGGCCTGTCTTCGGGCGCGCCGTCTTCAGGTTTGGCGAACGCAACACGCTGGTCTTCGAGTACATCGGCCTGACGCTGGTGTTCACGCTGTATGGCGGGATCTACTGGTTCGGCTGGGGTGTGGTGCTGGCGGCGGTGCTGTATGTCGTCGATCACCTGTTCTTTGCCATGGCGCTGGCGCTGAAGACCTACTTCCAGAAGATCGCCGACCCGGGCGACATCGCGCCCACGGCGGCGGTGGCCTTCACCATCAACCACATCGCGGCCGTCTTCCTGCCGGCGCTACTGGGCTACCTCTGGCTGACTTCGCCGGGGGCGGTGTTCGGGCTGGCGTCCTGCATGGCGATGACCTCGCTGGGGCTGGCGCTGCTTATCCCGCGCCACCCCGCGCCGGGGAACGAGACCCGGTTCAGCGCATTGGCCCCCGCTCCGGCAGAGTGATCCGTCAGCGGCAGAGCGGCGAGACGTCGAAACCGACGATCTGTTCGTTCAGCAGCTCGAACTTCAGGACCGACATGCAGCCGTCGGCGGTCGTGGCCGTGCCTTCGAGGACGGTCGGCTTGCCGGTGCCGGTGGATACGCTGGAGAACGAGACCTTCTCGTAGGCTTTCGCGCCCGCGAACATCTCGGCCATCTTGTCGGTGCTGAGCTGATCCTGCAGGCCGGGGTGGAGGAGGGCACGCGCCTCGGCGTGGCCGCCGGTGGTGCTGAGCGTGACGAACTGCCGGGCAATGTCGCGCGACCCGGAGGTGAAGAAGAACATGGCACCGGCGAACAGCGCGACAACAAGAACGAGGCCGCCAAGGACCTTGAGAACGGTTTTCATAAGAATGGACTCCGAAAGAATACGCCGTGAGCGTGGCGCAGTTTCGCGAGTCTGGCAATGCTGGCGTGTGCCCTCCGGCTGGTGTAAGGCGCGGAAGCACCCGATGGAGACCCGATGATGCCGACCTGGACCGCCTTCACCAAGATCGACGACAAGACCCGCGCCGAGGCGTTGGGCGAGGCGATGGAAGAGCTCGAACCGGAACCGACAGGCGTCGGCGTTTTCGAGATCGAGGACGGATCGGGCCTGTGGGAAATCGGCGGCTACTTCATCGAAGCGCCGAACGAGGTGGAGCTTGCGCTTCTGTCCGCGGCCTTCCACGCGCAGGGCTTTGTCGTGTCCGAAGTGCCGGACACCGACTGGGTCGACAAGGTGCGCCGCGAACTGACGCCGGTGGTTGCGGGGCGGTTCTTCGTCTACGGCAGCCACGATGCGGACAAGATCCCGGAAGGGTCGGAGCCGCTGCTGATCGAAGCGGCGATGGCCTTCGGCACCGGGCACCACGGCACCACGCAGGGCTGCCTTGAGGCGCTGGACCGGCTGGCGGGCGAGGGCTTTGTCGGCCGCAGCGTCGCGGACATCGGTTGCGGCACGGCGGTTCTGGCCATGGGTGCCGCGCGCATCTGGCCGGAGACCGTGGTGGCCTCCGACATCGACGAGGTTGCGGTCGAGGTGGCCGAGGCCAACGTGCGCGCCAACGCGCTTGAGGGCAAGGTCATCTGCGTTGAGGCGGCGGGCTTCGAGAACGACGTCCTGCACGAACGCGCGCCCTATGACCTCGTGTTCGCGAACATCCTCAAGCAGCCGCTGATCGACCTTGCCCCGTCGATGAAGGCGCATCTGGCCGACGGCGGCTATGCGATCCTGTCGGGCATCCTGACGCGTCAGGCCGACGAGGTCGCCGAGGCCTACGCGGCAGAGGGAATCGCCGAGGTGAACCGCACCACGATCGGTGACTGGGTCACGCTGCTCCTGCAAAAATGAGGAGGGTTCATGCCGTTTTTGGGTAAAACCTGCGGCAAGTGCCCAATTCTCGCCACATTCCTTGGCTAAAAATGTGTCCAATCGGTGGGGGCCGGTATTTCAGAGGCTGCCATGGAAGAAGCGCTCTCCAGCTATAAACGTCGCGAACAGGCTCTTCGTCGCAAGCACGAGCGCCTGGCGCGGGGCTATGTGACGAAGCTCGACAAGAAGACAGGGAATTACGTGCAGGTGCCCGCCGGCAAGACCGGCGGCATGGGACTGCGTGTCATTCTGGCGGCGGCGGCAGGCTTCATCGCCTTCAAGACGCTGGTCCTGACGTACCTCGGCAGCGGGGATTACCAGGTCCACGTCGATACCCTGGCCAGCGGCTCCATCTTCGAACGGGTTGGCGCGTGGCTCATGCAGATCGACCCGCTGACCGCGAAACTGGCCGAGCTCGGATCACTGCTTGTTTCGTAAAGACTGACTATCTCTCGTTGCGCTCACGTAAAAAGGGCCGCGTCTTTGCCAGACGCGGCCCTTTTTCTGTAGCGCCCCATGCGCTTAGTAGCGACGGGCTACGGCGTCGATGTCGCCGCGGTGCAGGCCGATGTCGTCGAGTTCGCGGTCGGTCAGCGATGCAAGTGCCTTGCGGGTCTGACGGGTGTCATTCCATGCGGCGAACGCGCCGACGGCAGTGGTGAACATGGTGCCAATGCGGGCGGCGGAGCCCGTGGCGGCGTGGTGGCGGGTGGTGTCGTATGCGGCCATCTCGATCTCCTGGATGATGGGGGGGTGCATGTTTACAAAGCGCACGTAAAATGTGCGAAGCGCACAAGCAAGGGGCGGAAATTGCATGGGACATCTGCATTTTCTGCATGGCAGCATTCGCGGTTAACTGCCTATAAAAACTGGCAAAATTCCGCCTGAAATCGTGTCGCTTTCCACTCCGCAACCGGCGCAAACCGACACCGCCTGCCGCGCGATGTCGCCTGTGGATAAAGGGGTGTCGCTTTTGGGCTCCGCCGCTTTAACCTTGGCGTTTGTTCGCGTTTCGTGCTAACTGTGGCCGCATAACAAGAAAAGTGGGCGAGGATGCGGGTATTGGGCATTGATCCGGGGTTGCGACACCTCGGATGGGGGGTCATCGAGGTCGACGGCAGCCGCTTGCGGCACGTGGCCAACGGCATTTGCGATTCGGAAGGCACCGATCTGGCGCTGCGGCTGTTGTCGCTGCACGGCCAGCTGACGCGGGTCTTCGAGACGCACGCACCGGACGAGGCCGCCATCGAGAAGACATTCGTCAACAAGGACGCGGTGGGCACGCTGAAGCTGGGCCAGGCGCGGGGTGTCGCGCTGCTGGTGCCGGCGCAGTTCGGGCTGAGCATCGGGGAGTACGCGCCGAACCAGGTCAAGAAGACGGTGGTCGGCGTGGGTCATGCGGACAAGAACCAGATCCTGCACATGGTGAAGATGCAGTTGCCCGGTTGCCAGCCGGTCGGCCCGGACGCGGCGGACGCGCTGGCCATCGCGATCTGCCATGCGCATCACTCCGGCGTGCAGCGGATGAAGGTGCGGGCATGATCGGGCGGATTGCCGGACAGATCGTCTATCGCGGCGACGACCACGTGCTGATCGACGTGCGCGGCGTGGGCTATGTCGTCTATTGCACCGACCGGGTGCTGGCGTCGCTTGGCCGTGCCGGGGAGTTCGCGGCGCTTTATACTGACCTGCTGGTGCGCGAGGACCTGCTGCAGCTGTTCGGCTTTCCGACGCTGGTGGAGAAGGAATGGTTCCGCCTGCTGATGTCGGTGCAGGGCGTGGGGGCCAAGGCGTCGCTTGCGATCCTCGGCGCGCTTGGCGCGGATGGCGTGTCGCGGGCGCTGGCGCTTGGCGACTGGAACGCGATCAAGGCGGCGAAGGGCATCGGTCCCAAGACCGCGCAGCGCGTGGTGAACGAGCTGAAGGACAAGGCGCCGATGGTCATGGCCATGGGCGTGAGCGCGACCTCGGTGCCGCTGTCGGATACGCCCGACGAGGTGATCGAGACCGTCCCGCGCGCCCCTGCAGCGGCCCCGGCACCCGTGGCCTCGGCCCAGGCGGAGGCGCTTTCCGCGCTCGGCAACCTCGGGTATGGACCGGGCGAGGCGGCAGGCGCCGTGGCGCAGGCCGCGGGCGAGGACGGATCGCTGGACACGGCAGGCCTGATCCGCGCGGCGCTGAAGCTGTTGGCGCCCAAGGGGTGAGGCGGGTCGCGCACCCGACCGACCGACCGGTAAGGAAGAGGCATGGAACCTGATCCGACGATGCGGCCCGAGCCCTTGCCCGAGGACCGCGACCGCGCGCTCCGGCCGCAGATGCTGGTGGATTTCGTCGGCCAGGCGGAGGCGCGGGCGAACCTGCGGGTGTTCATCGAAAGCGCCCGGTCGCGCGGCGAGGCGATGGATCACACGCTGTTCCACGGCCCGCCGGGGCTGGGCAAGACGACGCTGGCGCAGATCATGGCGCGCGAGCTGGGGGTGGGGTTCCGCATGACCTCTGGCCCTGTGCTGGCCAAGGCGGGCGATCTGGCGGCGATCCTGACCAACCTCGAAGCGCGGGACGTGCTGTTCATCGACGAGATCCACCGCATGAGCGCGGCGGTGGAGGAGGTCCTCTATCCGGCGATGGAGGACTACGAACTGGACCTCGTGATCGGCGAGGGGCCGGCGGCGCGCACCGTGCGGATCGAGTTGCAGCCATTCACGCTGGTGGGCGCCACGACGCGGCTGGGGCTTCTGACGACGCCGCTGCGCGACCGTTTCGGCATCCCGACACGGTTGAACTTCTACACGGTGGACGAGCTGGAGACGATCGTCGGGGGCAACGCGCGCAAGCTGGGGGTGCGGGTCGAAGGCTCCGGCGCGCGGGAGATCGCGCGGCGCGCAAGGGGCACGCCCCGGATCGCCGGGCGGCTGCTGCGCCGGGTCGTGGACTTTGCCGTGGTCGAGGGTGGCGGGGTGGTCACGCAGGAGCTTGCGGATTCTTCGCTCACACGGCTGGGCGTGGATGCGCTGGGTCTGGACGGTGCGGACCGGCGCTACCTGCAGCTGATCGCGCAGAGCTATGGCGGCGGGCCGGTGGGGATCGAGACGCTTTCTGCCGCGTTGTCGGAGAGCCGCGACGCGCTGGAGGAAGTGGTGGAGCCCTACCTGCTGCAACAGGGCCTGATCCCGCGGACGCCGCGCGGGCGGATGCTGACGCAGTCGGCGTGGAAGCACATCGGCATGGCCCCGCCGCGCCCGGACACACCCCCCGACCTGTTCGGGAAGTGAGACAAAACGCCGGGATTGCCCGCAAGGGGAGTGGCGTGTAACCCCGCCCCACATCCTGTTGCGCCGGCCCCGGTGGCCGCACGCGCGCCCCGAGACATGGCGGAGGGCCCATGACCCAGACCGACACCATCACCCCCGAGGACATCGCGGCCCTGTTCACCCGGTCGGACGGCAGCTTCTTCTGCGCCCGCTGGGGGCGGCCCATCGCGCCCATCGTGTTCGGCGTGGAGGACGCGACGCTGAGTGTGGTGAAGGGGGCGTTCGAGGCCGTCTGTGCGCTGGCCGGTCACGGCATGGCCGAGACGGATACGGAACTGGGCAGCAACTTCATGGTGTTCTTCTTCCGCGACTGGCCGGAACTGCTGGACGTGCCCAACCTCGACCGGCTGATCGACGGGCTCGGCGCGCTGGTCGCGCGGCTGGACGCGGCGGAGGCCAACCAGTACCGGGTCTTCCGCTTTGACGAGAGCGGCGCGATCCGGGCCTGTTTCGTGTTCCTGCGGATGGACGATGCGCTCTCGAAAGTCCCGGCAGAGGAACTGGCCTTGGGACAGGTGGCGCAGAGCATACTGTGCTGGTCCGACACGGCCTTTTCGGAACGCTCGCCGCTGGCGTGGGCGGGGGCGACCACGGTGCTGCGGCCCGACATTGCCGGTGTGATCCGCGCTGCCTACGATCCCGTGCTGCCCGCCGTGTCGCAGGATCCGAGCCACGCGCTGCGGCTGTTCGCACGCATGGCCGCCCAGTCGCCGGACGCCTGAGGCGCGCCGGCGGGGCCTGCACGTCACGCGGCGTATGCCGCCGTTAGCGGACCAGAACCACGGCGCCGGTGTCCGAGTCGGGGTTCTCCTTCGTGGGGTGCACCTCGACCGTGATCGCTTGGCCGCGATGCTCGCCGCTGACCGTCTGGGACGTGCCGGACTCCAGCACCTCGTCGATCACCGTTTCGAGGGCGGTGAATTCCAGCCGCGGACCGACTACGTGGAAGGTGCGGCCGATGTCGTGGGTTTCCAGCTTGAACCGTTCGGAGACCAGTTCGCTGAACCGCTGGATGCGCCCCTGCTTGTCGAGGAAGATGACCCCGGTGCCCAGAAGTTCGAGCACCTGTTCGGTGTTGGCGTTGAGCTGCGACAGGAGTTCGATCTTGCGCTCGTGCTCGGCACTGACGGAGACGAGTTCCTCGTTCACCGCGTGCAGTTCCTCGTTGGAGGACTGGAGTTCCTCGTTCGCGGCCTGAAGCTCTTCGTTGGAGGCCTGCAGTTCCTCGTTCGAGGCCTGAAGTTCCTCGCCGCTGGCCTCGAGCCGTTCGGTCACGTGCTGGAGGGTCTGTTCGGTCAGGCGGAGGTCGCGTTCGAGTTCGTGGATGCGGGTGGTGACGACGCTTACGTCCTCGTCGCTGATCGGCTGGATCGCGGCAGCGGAGTCCTGCGGAGCCTCTTCCTTGGCGAGTTCCAGCCCGACCAGCATGACCTTGACGCGCGACACCTGGTCCAGCGCCTCGATGCGGACGTTGCAGGTCTGGACCTCGCCATCGGTCAGCGTGACCTTGGTCTTGCGGCTGTAGGACTCGAGCTGGCCCTGGCGCAGTTTCTCGAGGGCGACGTTGATGGTGAAGTGCAGGTCGTGGTGCACGATGTTCTCGACCGTCCAGTCGGTGAGGTTGTTCATCGTGTCGATGAACAGCCGCGCCATGCCGAACCAGCCCAGCACCGACCCGTCCCCGGTCACGAGGATCGACGGCGGCGCATAGCGCTTGAGCAGGGCGTCGTACCCCTTGATCAGCGTCTCGCGGCTGCGGATGTCGGCGATGTCCGAGGCGACGGAACGGTCACGCGGACGCTTTGGCGCGGCGACGGCGGTTTCGTGCAGCGGGCGGGCGCGGAACTTGCCGGTCATCACGCTGTGGTCGAGCACACGGCCTTCGGAGGCCTTCTGGAAGATGCGCCAGCGCGAGTCGATGGTGTCGAATTCCTGGCTGAACCGGCCAAGGCTTTCGGAGGGGCCGAGGAACATGTAACCGTTCCGCCGCAGCCCGAAGAGGAACATCGACAGGACGCGCGCCTGCGGGCGGTCCTGAAGGTAGATGAACAGGTTGCGGCAGGAGATCAGGTTCAGGTTCATGAAGGGCGGATCGCTCAGCACGTCATGGGCGGAGAAGATGATCTTCTGGCGCAGGATCGGATCGACCACATACTTGTTGTTGCGCTTTTCGAAGTAGCGGCCGACGATCTCGGGCGGCAGGTTCGCGACGGCCTGCGCGTCATAGGCCCCGGCAGAGGCCCGTTCGAGCGAGCCGCGGTGCATGTCGGTCGCGATGATGCGGAACTTGCGGGCGGCCCCTGCCTCCGCCAGCGCCTCGGACATCTCGATGGCGAGCGTATAGGCCTCTTCGCCGGAGGCGCAGCCCGGCACCCAGATACGCAGGGGCGAGGTTTCGTCGTCATTGCGGGCGAGCTTGTTCAGCACCTGCTTGCGCAGGACGGTGAAGGCCTCCGGGTCGCGGTAGAACTCCGTCACGCCGATCAGCAGGTCGCGGTAAAGCTCGTCCAGGGCCGACCGGTCGTCGGCCAGCAGCTTGAAATAGTCGGCCGGATCCTCGATGCCGCGCAGGTGTTGCCGCCGTTCCACCCGCCGCCGGACGTTGGCCGACTTGTAGGAGGAAAAGTCGACGCGGAACCCGTCTTCGAGCAATTGCAGGATGCCGTTCATCGTGCCGGAAAAATCCTTGTCTTCGCCGCTATCGGGTGCCCGTCCGGCAAAGATATCGCGGATCGCATCGGGCATGTCGGCGGCGCGCAGCACGCGGTCGACGGCGCCCGCGGCGATCACGCCCATCGGCATCGAGTTGAAGCCGGCCTCGTTCGGAGACTGGGCGATTATGGCGCCTCCGGCCTCGTGCAGCACTTTCGCCCCGCGCGAGCCGTCGCTGCCCGATCCGGAAAGGATCACCCCGACCACGGGCTGTTTCTTGCGCTTGGCGACTGACCTGAGCAAAGTGTCGATCGGCAGGCGGGGCAGCTTGTCCTGGCTTGAAAACGATTGGACCCGGAAGACGTCGTCCTCCAGTTCGACGCTGATACCGGGACTGTTCAGGTAGATCGTGTCGGGTCGCAGCCTCATGCCGTCTTCGATGTGTTCGATCTTCATGCGCGACTTCCGTGACAGAAGTTCGTGCATCATCGACTTGTAGTCCGGCGAGAGGTGCTGGATCACCACGAAGGCCCAGCCGGAAAGATCCGAAGCGGCTTCGAAGAAGTCTTCGAGCGGTTCGAGCCCGCCGGCAGATGCGCCCACAACGACGAGAGGGACACTCTCAGAGCTGCCTTTCGCGTCGGCCATACCAGATCCTTCCCGGTTTAAATGTGCCTGAACTCTTGGTAACACAGAAGAAGGCGTTTTCAATCGAACGTGGAGCCGAGCTTGGTCCGTATTCTGCTTGCCGACGACGATCCGGAGTACCGCATCGCCTTTGCAGAGGCGATGGAGGCGGTCGGACACTCAGTGGCGGCCTTCGAAACCGTGGCCGAGACGCTGGAGGCGTTGCAGGCAGATCCCTTCGACATCGTGTTCCTCGATGTCATCATGGACGGGGGCGGGGCGATCACCGCGGTCCACAGTGTCCGCGCACTCAAGCCGGACATTCCGGTGGTGGTCATCACCGGGCGGCCCGAACTGATCGACTCTCCGCTGTTCACGCAGGGGCTGCGGTCTGCCGATGCGAAGATCAGGAAAACGTCCACGCTGTCGGAGCTGGCCGAGGTTGTCCGGGTCCTGACCAAAGGCTGAGGCGGGCTTCGGGCCTGCGTCTCGCCGTCTTGCGGAACGCCAAGCTTGGCCGGAACACGGCCGGAGGACAGGAATGCGCGCAGCGGCAGCCCACATGGACCAGAGCGGCGAACGGCGGCGTGCCCGGGTGCGCCGCGCCGCGCATGTGCTGAACGCCGCCGCCTTCGCGGTCGGCTTTCTCAACCTCGTGACGCGGCTGACGGGCGGCGGACTTGCGTTCGATCTGGGGCCGGCGATGGTGCCCGCCACCTCGGTCTGCGTGATGCTGCTGTCGGCGGGCTTTGCGCTTCGGCACCTTGCGCCGCGCCTGGCGCCGCTGGCACTTGGGCTGAAGGGCCTCGCTGTCCTGATCGCCTTCTGGGGGCTGACGCTGGGCCGGGTCGGGGCAGAGCCCACGGCATGGATGTCGACCGCGACCGGCTTGGGCGTCGTCCTTGCCGCGCTGGTCGCCGCGATGCCGGAGCGGCACGACGCCAAGGGCTACGTGGCAAGCGCCGGGCTTCTGCTGGCGCTTGTCTCGCTTGTCAGTTTCGCCTTCGACCTTGGCGGCATGCAGGGCACCCCGGTCCTGACAGGCCTGTCACTGCCGACCGCGTTCAGCCTGACACTGATCTTCCTTGCCCAGATCCTTTCGCGCCCGTCGCGCGGCTGGATGGCGGTGCTGACCGGCGAGGGATCGGGCAGCCACATCGCCCGGCGGTTTCTGCTTCCGGTCGTCATCGGGCCGGTTGTGCTGGCGTGGCTGGCGCTGAAGGCCACCGAGCTCGGCTTCATCACACCCAGCGTCCGGCTGAGCGCGCTTGGCATGTTGCTGGGCGCGCTCGGGGGGTACGTGATCCTGCGGGTGGCGGCGTTCCAGAACGAGCGGGCGCAGGCCGCACGGCAGCGGCTGGAGGAACTGGGGACGATCCTTGGGGCGGTGCCGCTTGGCGTCTTCCTGATGGACGCGGACATGAAGGTGATCCTGACCAACCACAGTGCACGGGCGATGATCGGCGACGGCGAAACGGCGGACCGCTGGCTGCGCGAGGCGGAGTTTCACGAACTGGAAACCCGTCGGCGGCTCTTGGGGGAAGAGCATCCCTTTGCACGCCTGACGGGCGCAGAGGCCTTCCGGTCGGTCTTTGTCGGGCATCTCGGCCCCGACGGCAGCGAGCAGGCCCTGCAGTTCGTCCTGACCCCGCTGGAGCCGGTTCCGGGCACTGTCGGGCGTCACGTGCTGACCGTCTGGAACGAGACCGAAAGCTGGGTCGTGCGCACCAACATGGCGCGGACCGAACGCTTCGAGGCGATGAGCCAGCTTGCCTCGGGCGTGGTACACGAGGTCTCCAACATCTTCGGGGTCATCCGGCTGTCCACCGACACGTGGTCGCTGCGCAAGACCGATCCGTCGATGGACGGGGTGATCGGCACCTTGCAGAAGGTCGTCTCCCGCGGGGTCTTGCTGATCGACCAACTCATGGCGCTGACGCGGGATTCGCGCCCGGACCTGCGGACGGAACTCGTCCGCCTGATCGAGGAGACGGTTTCGGTCGTCCGACCCTCCCTGCCGACGGACATGATCCTGGAGGCGGACCTGCCGGAGGGGCCGGTGTCGGTGCCCGGCGGGCCTGCGGACTACGAGACGGCGCTGGTCCACCTGATCCTGAACGCCCGCGACGCCTGCATCGCTTCCGGCCCCGGCGGGCGGATCACTGTGCGGCTGACCGGGGGGGCAGAGGGCGCCCCCGTCGTGCTGGAGGTGCGCGACACCGGGCCGGGCATGTCGGCGGAGCTGCTGGCGCGGTTCAGTGAACGGCAGGCCGTGAAGCGCCCCGGGGTGGGCGACACGCCGATCGGACTGTTCGCCGTCCGCGCCTTTGCCGACCGGACGGGCGGACGTCTGGAGCTGTCCAACGTGCCCGGTGCGGGCCTCTCGGTGCGGATGGTGCTGGAGCCGGAGGCCGCCGCCGCCGGACAGACGCCCGTCGAGCAGCCCGTCCTGTCCGGCGTGCGCGTGCTGCTGATGGACAAGCGTGTCGACACAAGGGCCCTGTCGGCAGAGGCGCTGGCGGCCATGGGAGCCGACGTCACGACCGCCGCGACCGCCGCCGCGGCGCGCGACAGCCTGAAGGGCGACGCCCGGATCGATCTGCTCATCACGGACGTGCAACTGGACGACGGCAGCAGCGGCGATGACCTTGCCAAGCTGGCCCGCGGGCGCAATCCGGACCTCAGGGTGATCTACTGCTCGGGCTATGCGGAAATGGTCGACCCCGCGCTGCGCCATGTTCCCGGCCTCGGCCTGCGCAAGCCGGTGTCGATCATGCTGCTGAAGCGGACGGCTGCGCTGGCGCTTGGCCGGTAGGGCCTACCAGTCGTCCCGGCTGTTGAGCATGTCGAAGTCGATGGTCCTGAGGCTGTCGGCCAGGCCGGAGGCGGGCAGCGCCGCCGCGAAGAGGTGGCCCTGACCCTTGGCGCAGTTCATGCTTTGCAGCGCCCGCAGTTGTTCCGGCGTCTCGATCCCCTCGGCGATGACCGTCAGGTCCGAGCTTTCGGACAGGTGGAGGATCGACTCGACAATGGCGCGGTCGATTTCGCTGTCCAGCATCCGCCCGATGAAGTGGCGGTCGATCTTGAGGATGTCCACCGGCCATCCGCTGAGATGGCGCAGCCCGCCGTACCCGGTGCCGAAGTCGTCCAGCGCCACGCGCGCGCCCCGGCGGCGCAGTTCCTCCAGCGTGCGGAAAACCTGCCCTTCGGCGGCGCCGAGCATGATCTTCTCGGTCACCTCGATGATGATCTGCGACCACGACAGCCCGTGTATCTCGGACAGGTGGGATTGCAGTTCGAAGGCGAATTCCCGGTTCATCAGGTCGAAACTGGTGACGTTTATGGCAAGCGTCAGGTCCTTGGCCCGGCTGGGGCCGAGATCGGCGAGCGCCTTCAGCGCGGAGCCGGTCAGCTTCTGGGTCAGCCGCTCCGCGTTTTCCGGATCGTTCAGAATCGGGATGAAATCGTCGGGCATCAGGACGCCGCGGTCCGGGTCTTCCCAGCGGGCCAGCACCTCGAAGCCCGTGCAGTCGCCGGTGACAAGGTTGTGGACCGGCTGGAAATACGGGCGGATCTGGTTGGCAGAGAGCGCGGCATTGAAGCGGCGCGTGATCTCGCGCGGGTTCGGGCGCCGGTCCATGCCGGGGGCAAAGACGGTGGACAGGCCGCGCCCGCCGCTCTTGGAGACGTGGAGCGCGCCTTCGGCCAGTTCGAAGAGGGTGTCGTAGTCCACGGCGTCGTTGGGGTAGGTCGCGGCGCCTGCACTGGTCCGCCCGAGGTTCGGACGCCCCAGCGTGGCGGTGCTGCGCAGGATGCTGTCGCGGCAGCGGGACAGCACGTCGCCGAGGTAGCTGTTGTAACGTTCGGGCAGTTCGACCAGCGCCCCGAACTGGTCGCCGGCAAGGCGCCCGACGATGGCAGTGTCGGGCAGGGCCGCCGAAAGGGCACCCGCCACCAGTCCGAGGTAGCTGTTGCCGAACTGGTATCCGAAGAGATCGTTGACGTTCTTGAGGTTCTCCACCTCGAACAGGATCAGCGCGCAGGCATCCGCGCTGTCCTGCAACCGTTTTCGGACCTCGCGTTCGAAGGCGCCGAGGGTCTGCGCGCCGGTCAGCGGGTCGGTGCGGGTCTGAAGCTCGAGCCGGGCAGAGCGGCGTTGCGCGGCAATCAGCTCGATCTCCAGCTCGAAGCTGGTGGTCACCGCCTTCAGCATCGTCGACACCATGACAGAGATCGCGTCGAGCCGTGCCTTGTGCGGGGCCGTCGCGGCGTCCGCTTCCTGCATGCGCACCGCGAGGCAGCCGCAGACGCTGTAGTCCCCGTCCAGGAGGATCCGGCAGATGATCTGGTCCGACCCGTGGCGCCCGTCCACGGGATACGGCATCGTCCTGACGGTCGGGATGCTGGTGCCGGTGGCGCGCTGGATCAGGTAGTCGTCGAGAAAGCGGGTCGCGGCCTCTTCCAGCTGGGACGACTGCACCTGGCGCAGCACGTGGACATCGCCGTGCTTCGAGCTTGCGCGCGGGATCAGCACGACCTCCGCCGCCCCGAGCGAATCACGGATCAGCGTCTCTGCACCTTCGACGATGCGCCTGACTTCCTCTTGAAAGGCGGCGCCGGATTCAACTGCGTTACTTTCCCAGAGGTCGCTCAACTTGCCATCTTTCCATCGGTCAAACCTGTTACGGGCCCGCCTGGGTGACCGTACAGTGGCCTGCCCTACTTTGGTAGTCGCCGGGCCGTCCACGCCACGACCTCCTGTCTGGATCCTTAACACCGTGAAACCGCATCAGCCTGGCGTTGAAAGACCCGGCCCGCGCGCTTCCAGAAAACTGATCTATGTTAATAATGTCCTAACGCGGTAAACGCCGCACGCAGTGTGCGCCGATTCGTTGCTTTTCGACACCAAAAACATTCGGTCCTGACAGGCGGCACGAGCCGTAAACAGACGGGCTGTGGATACCCTCCGACAACCGGGGCGGCAATGCGCCCCGGCAAGATCGTTACGTCATCGTACCATGCCGACGATTTCGAAGGTGCGGTCGATGATCGGCGTCGCGATCTCTCGCGCACGCTCGGCCCCGCGGGCGAGGATGGCGTCGATTTCCGACGGGTTCTCCATCAGGCGGGCCATCTCGCCGGAGATCGGCGACAGTTTCGCCACGGCAAGCTCGGAGAGCATCGGCTTGAACTCCGAGAACTGACGCCCGCCGACATCGCGCAGCACCTCGTCCACCGTCATGTCCGCCAGGGCGGCGTAGATGTTTACGAGGTTGCGCGCCTCGGCCCGACCTTCGAGCCCCTCCGCCTCGGAGGGCAGGGCTTCCGGGTCGGTCTTCGCCTTGCGGATCTTCGAGGCGATGGCGTCCGCGTCGTCGGTCATGTTGATGCGCGCCATGTCCGAGGGATCGGACTTCGACATCTTTTTCGTGCCGTCGCGCAGGGACATGACGCGGGTTGCCGCACCCTCGATCACCGGCTCGGGGATCGGGAAGAAGTCGACGCCGAAGTCGTGGTTGAACTTGATCGCGATGTCGCGGGTCAGCTCGACGTGCTGCTTCTGGTCCTCGCCTACCGGGACGTGCGTCGCGTGGTACAGGAGGATGTCGGCGGCCATCAGCGCGGGATAGGCGAACAGGCCCAGCGAGGCGTTCTGCTGGTTCTTGCCGGCCTTGTCCTTCCACTGGGTCATCCGCTGCATCCAGCCCATGCGGGCGACGCAGTTGAAGATCCAAGCCAGCTCTGCATGGCCGGAGACCTGGCTCTGGTTGAAGAGCACGGACTTCTCCGGATCGACACCCGACGCCATGAAGCCGGCGCAGAGTTCGCGGGTGGCGCGCTTCAGGCTGGCAGGGTCTTGCCAGACGGTGATCGCGTGCATGTCCACCATGCAGTAGATCGACTGCACGCCGGTGTTCTGGCTCTGCGCGAAACGCTTGAGCGCGCCAAGATAATTGCCGAGCGTCAGGCCGCCGGAAGGCTGGATGCCGGAAAAGACGCGGGGCGCGAAAGCGGGAGAGGTTTGGACCCCCTCGGTCATGGCGGTGTCTCCGTCTGGAAATTGCTGCGCGGCTGGCTTACCCATGCCCGGACACCCCGTCAAGGAAAGGCCCCGCATGACCCATCCGCACAACGAAGCGCCGGTGAATCCGCTGCCCCCGGTCGTGGCCGCGATGTTCCTTGTCCTGCTGGGGATCGAGGCGTTCTTTTCGCTGGCCGACATGGGCATGATCGGCGGCCGCGACGCCGTGGGCCTGCGGTTCGGCTACATCGAGCGGTTCGGATTCTCGGGGCAGGTCTTCGACTGGATGCTGGACAACGCGCGCTACCCGCCCGAGCACCTGATCCGGTTCGTGTCCTACCCGTTCCTGCACGGCAGTTTCTACGAGGCTCTGTTCGGCATGGTCTTCCTGCTGGCCATGGGCAAGATCGTCACGGAGTCGATGGGGGCGCTGGCCTTTGTCGCCATCTTCTTCGTCAGCGCCGTGGCGGGCGCGCTGTGCTTTGGCCTGTTCAGCAACGATCCGTGGCTGGTGGGCGCCTACCCTTCGGACTTCGGCCTGATCGGAGGGTTCACCTACCTCTTGTGGCTGCGGCTGGGACAGGAGGGAGGCCCGCAGATGCGGGCTTTCGGGCTGATCGGCATGCTCATGGGGATCCGGCTGGTGTTCGGCCTGCTCTTCGGGACGGACGACACATGGATCGCCGACCTCGGCGGTTTCTTCGCCGGGTTCCTGCTGGCGGTCGTGATGGTGCCGGGCGGCTGGCGCCGCTTCCTGCACCGCGTGCGCGGGGGGCGGGGCTAGAACGCCTCGTCCGGCAGGCGCATGGGCCGGGTGCTGCGTGGCGCCGGGGCCTGCGGTTTGAAGGGTTCCAGCGGCGCGGGCGCCGTGGCCCATGTTTCGGCCCGGGTCGGATCCTTGTTGTCTGCCTCCGGTCCCAGCCATTTCCGCGCCCGCTGCGCCACGAGGTCCTGCGCAAGGCATGTGTCCCGGATCAGCACGGAGGCTTCGGTGTCCAGCCGCATGGAACGCAGCGTCAGGCTGTGCGACCCGAGCACGATGGTGGTGCCGTCCACGACGATCACCCGCCCGGCCGTCCCGTCCGGTCCGCGCTGCGCCACCGTGTCCCGGCCCTGCGGCGCGTGTTTCAGGAAGGTGGCCCGCCGCCCGAAGGCCCGGGCGAGCAGGGCGAGCGTGTGGTCGCGCGCGTCCTCTGCCAGCGCCACCGTGTCGGGCAGGGCGCCGCCGAAGGGCAGGATGTCCGCGTCTGGATGCAGCACGACAGTCAGTTGCAGCTCCGGCGTGGCGCGTGCGGCGCTGGCCAGCGCGTCGGCAAGCGCGGGATGACGGAAGGCGGGCGTCTCGATAAAGACGTGCTGCCGGGCCGCCCCGAAGGTGCGGAGGAGATGCGTCTCCGCATCGCGGGCCTTCGTCGTACCGGTGAAGGCGAGCGGGCCTGAGGACGGGTCGGAGAGCGTGCGGAGCAGGCGCAGTTCGGGCCGGCTCTGACGTCGGGAGACCGTCGCGAAAGGGCGCGGCTCCGACGCGAGGGTGGGCGCGCCGGTGGCGATCGCGGCGCTCCAGCAGTCGGCGAAATGCGACCGGAGGGCCCCGGCGAAATCTGCGTCCTCTATCAGGGCGGCGACGTCGTACCAGTCCTGACCCTTGTGCCGCATGTCGATGGAGTAGCCGCCGATCAGGGCCCTTTCGCCGTCCGCCACGGCAAAGGACTGGGCGATCCGCTGCGGTCTTGGCGTCGGCCCCTTGGCGAGTGCCGCGCGCTGCGGCAGGGTCAGCCGCCGCGCGTCGTCAGTGGCCAGCTGCCGGAGCGCGGCACGGATCGGTCTGCGAAAGCGCAGCGCCCATAGCCTGCCCATCGTCTGCCCATGCGGGGCGCAAAGGATCTGCGCATTGCCCTGGTGCACGTTGGCAAAGGCCGAGGCCGCCAGCCACACCCGCCGGTGACGGTCCGCGTCGAACAGCGGATCGTCGTCCCCGAACGCCATCAGCAGGCGGACGCCGCGGCGCGTGACCCAGGCGATCAGGTCGCTCCAGGTGTTCAGGCCACGCTCGGTCAGTGCCTCGGTCAGCAGGGGCGTGCCCGGCGACAGGGTCCGCACGGCGAGGATCAGCTCTTCTGTCGCGGAGGCGGCGAGCGTTTCGAGCGCAGCGAGGGTTTCGGACCGGGTGTGGAGGAGGCGGGTCATGCGGGCTTGCGGCGGCGCACGATGGAGCGGAACTCCGACAGCCGGAAGGCGCCCAGAAGCTGCCCCGCGACGCCATAGACCGCGACGCCCACGGCGATGAGCAGGAGCAGGGCCAACACGCGCAGACCGGCGGTCGCGAGCCAAGGGGCCAGCAGCAGTTCGGCCCCGAAGAGCGCGGCGCCCATGAGGGCCGACGCGGCGACGATGCGGCCCGCGCGCTTGTAGAAGCGGGTGTCGAAGCGTGCCACGTCGCCCATGCCCCGGGTTCCGCGTGCCAGTTGCCAGACCATCGTCCATCCGGCGAGCGAGGTGGCGATGGCGGGCGCGAGCCAGCCGATCAGCGGCGCAAGCCCGATGGCGGCCACGGCGTTGACGACCATCGACCAGACGGCAAAGCGGAAGGGCGACCGGGTGTCTTCGCGCGCGAAATAGACGGGTTGAAGCACCTTCTGGAGGACGAAGGCGGGCAGGCCCACCCCGTAGATCGCGACGGCTATGGCCATGGCGCGGCTGTCCTCCGGCCCGGTGCGACCGTGTTCGAACAGCACCGAGACCAGCGGCAGCGGCATGACCACAAGTGCCACGGCGCAGGGCACGGTCAGGGCCAGCGACAGTTCGCCCGCGCGGGAGAAGGCCATGCGCCCGCCGACGTGATCCTCTGCCTTCAGGCGGCGCGAGAGGTCGGGCAGGAGCACGATGCCGATGGCGATGCCGACGACCCCCAGCGGCAGCTGGTAGAGACGGTCGGCGTTGTAGAGCCACGACACCGCCTTTTCGAAGTGCGAGGCCACCTGCTGGCCGACCAGCAGGTTCACCTGCATGACGCCTCCGGCGAGGGCCGCGGGAATGGCGATGCGGGTCAGGCGCTTCATGTCGTCGGTCAGGCGCGGGCGGCCGGGGCGGATCTTCAGCCCGGCGCGCTCTGCCGCGACCCAGACGAGTGTCAGCTGCGCCAGGCCTGCCACCGGGATCGTCCAGATCAGCCACTCGATATGGGCGCCGCCAAAGAGCCCCTGTCCGAAGGTCAGGCCGGACACGATCAGGATGTTCAGCAGGACGGGCGCGGCGGCGGCGGCGGCAAAGCGGCCCACGGCGTTCAGCGCGCCGGACAGGAGCGCCGCCAGCGAGATCGTCAGGATGTAGGGGAAGGTGATGCGCCCGAAGGCGGTTGTCAGGTCGAAGCGTTCGTCGCCCGCAAATCCGCCCGCCGTGGCCCAGACCAGGAGCGGCATGAAGATCATCGCCAGCGCGGTCAGGATCAGCAGCACGAAGGCAAGCCCGGAAAAGGCGTCGCGGGCAAAGCCTTGCGGGTCCTCCCCGGCTTCGAACTTCTTGGAGAACATCGGCACGAAGGCGGCGTTGAACGCGCCCTCGGCAAAGAACCGGCGGAACAGGTTCGGCAGCCGGAAAGCGGCGACGAAGGCGTCCATCAGCGGGCCGGGGCCGATGACGGTGGCGATCAGGATATCGCGGACAAGGCCCAGCACGCGGCTGGCGAGGGTCCAGAATCCGACAGTGAGGATACCGGAGATGAGGCGGATGGGTTTCATGGCTGCTCGCAGCAAGAGGTCTGGTTGCAGTTACCGCGAAAGATGTGCAGGGTGAACCCCGCCTTCGTGCAGGTTTCGTGCAGTCAGAGCAGCGTGGTCGCGGCGACGGAGATCAGCAGCGCCGCCGCAAACCCGTAGTTGATGGCCCGGGCGGTGCGCGGATTGCCCGCCAGGCGGGTCAGCAGGGTGCCGATGACCATCCATGCCGCGTTTACGGTCAGGATCACCGCGAAGGCCACGAGGGTCTTGGTCAGCGCATCGGGCAGCGGCTCCGGACGCAGGGTAAAGCCCGAGAAGAGCGCGGCCATGGCGGCGTAGGCCTTGGGGTTCATCATCGACAGAAGCGCGCCCTCGTGCCAGCGCGGCGGGCGGCGACCGCTGTCTGCCGGGCCGATGGGCGGTGCGTTCGCGATCCGCCAGGCGAGCCACAGGAAGTAGAGCGCGGCGAGCCCGGTGATGACCGGCGCGGCGCCGGGGACAGCCAGCAAAAGCCCCGCCGTGCCCGTACCGACCAGCGCGATGACCCCGAGCATGCCGAAGCTGAGCCCCAGCAGGTAGCCTATCGCATCGCGGCGGCCGAAAGCGGCACCGACCGCTGCCATCGACAGCGTGTTCGGCCCGGGGCTGCCCGCAAGGGCGAATCCCGCAAGCAGGAATTGCGGAAGGTCGCTCATGCGTTTGAGCTACCGCGCCATATATTCAGTTGCAACAATGCAAAAAGGTGCTAAGACAGTTTACCAGTCAACTTTCCTGACGCTCAGCGGGGGCAGCTTGGGAATTGGATACCGCATACACAAGAGTCTCGGGGCGGTCGTAGTCACGCTGAGAGGCGACGTGGATCCGCTGGAGCATCTCGACTCCATCGCGGCGTATGCCCAGGACCCCGATTTCGAGCCGAGCCAGAGCATCCTCTTCGACCTCGACGGATGCCGCTTTCCGAACCACGGCTACGCCGAGATGCGCGCCGTCGCCATGAAGTCGCGCCGGACCTTCCTGGCGCAGTCGGCAAACGTCCGACACGCCTGTTTCGTGACCGATGACGTGACCTACGGCATGTGCCGGATGTTGCAGATGCTGCTCGACGATGCGCCGTGGGAGACGGAGAACTTTCACAGCCGGGCCGAGGCGCTGGATTTCATGCAGCTCGACCACGGGCATCCCGACTACGCCGCCTTTGCAGACCGCTGGCTGGGTTATCGGCGGCCGGCATGGGCCGCGAGGGCGCAGCAGGCCGGGGCGCGCGCGCTTCAGCCGTAGGCGCGTTCCGCCCCTTCTGCCATCGCCAGCCGCAGCTTCTTCTCGATCATGTCGCGTTTCGTCTTGGAGTGCAGCTTCAGCCCGAACATGTCCTTCACGTAGAAGGTATCGACCACCTGTTCACCATAGGTGGCGATGACGGCGGAGGCGATGTAGATGTTCTGGCTCGCCAGCACACGCGCCAGATCGTAGAGCAGCGAAGGCCGGTCGCGGGTATCCACCTCGATGATCGTGAAGATCTCGGACCCTTCGTTGTCGAAGGTGATGTGGGTCGGCACCTTGAAGGCCTTTTCGCGCTTCTTGTACTTGTCGCGGGATTTCACCGCCTCGCGGGCCACGACCTCTCCGGTCAGGGTCTTGCGGATGGTTTCGCGCAGGCGGGGGATGCGCACTTCCTCGTAGGGGGCGCCGTCCGCATCCTGTATCCAGAAGACCGCCGTGGCATAGCCGTCGCGGGTCGTGAAGGTCCGCGCGTCCACCACGTTGGCGCCCGACAGCGCAAGCGCGCCGGTCAGGCGGGAGAAGATGCCGGGATGATCCTGAAGCGCAAAGCAGACGCGGGTGGCGTCGCGGTCGTCGTCGGGATGGATGTCCATCCGCACCTCGTCGTCCGTGAGCCCGCGCAGCAGGTTGGCAAAGATGACATGCGCGGTGACATGCAGGCCCTGCCAGTAGGGTCCATAATGCCGCGAGGTTTCATGCGCCAGATCGGCCTCCGACCAGTCAGACAGCTTCTCGCGCAGTTCCTGCTTGGCCACGGTGCCGCGCTTTTCGCGGTTCAGCTCTTCCATGCCGCCTTCGAGCGCGCGGCGGGTCTGGCGGTAGAGGGCGCGCAGCAGCGCGGCCTTCCAGTTGTTCCACGTGCCGGGACCCACGCCGCGGATGTCGCAGACCGTCAGCACCGTCAGCAGGTTCAGCCGCTCGACCGTCTTCACCGCCTTGGCGAAGTCGCGCACGGTGCGCGGGTCGGCGATGTCGCGTTTCTGCGCCATGTCGGACATCAGCAGGTGGTAGCGGACCAGCCATTCCACCGTCTCGCATTCTTCCTTGTTGAGCCCGAGGCGCGGCGCCACCGTGCGGGAGATGCGGGCGCCGATGATCGAGTGATCCTCGTCCCGGCCCTTGCCGATGTCATGCAGCAGCAGCGCAACATAAAGCACCCGGCGGTTCACGCCTTCGTCGAGGATCGAGGAGGAGACGACCAGCTCTTCCTTCAGGTGCCCGTGCTCGATCTCCGACAGGTGCCAGATGCACTGGATGGTGTGTTCGTCCACCGTGTAGTGGTGGTACATGTTGAACTGCATCATCGCCACGATGGGCGCGAATTCGGGGATGAAGGCGGCAAGCACGCCAAGCTCGTTCATCCGGCGCAGCGCACGTTCCGGGTTCCCGTGGTTCAGCAGAAGGTTGAGGAACAGCTCCTGCGCCTGCGGGTTTTTCCGCATGGCGTCGTTGATGAGGTGCAGGTTGGCCTTGATCAACCGCATGGCGTCCGGATGGATCAGCAGCCCGGTGCGCAACGCTTCCTCGTAGATGCGGAGCAGGTTCAGCGGGTCGGCGAGGAAGGCCTTGTCGTCGGCAATCGCCAGCCGCCCGTTCACCACGCTGTAGCCATCGCCCGTCTCGGGGGCGCGCTTGAAGAACCGTTCCAGCAGCGGCGGCCCCTTGGAATGGTCCGCCTCCAGCGAGGTCAGAAGGATGCGGGTCAGGTCGCCCACCGCGGTAGCGTGGCGGAAATAGTCCTGCATGAACCATTCCACGGCGCGCCGCCCGCCGCGGTCGTTGTAGCCCATGCGGGCCGAGACTTCGACCTGCATGTCGAAGGTCAGTTGCTCCACCGCGCGGCCCGCCAGCAGGTGCAGGTGAATGCGCACCGCCCAGAGAAAGCGTTCGGCCTGAACGAAGGTCTCGTATTCCTCGGGCAGGAACACCCCGCTGCGGACGAGCTGTCCGACATCGTCGGTGTGATGCACGTATTTCGTGATCCAGAACAGCGACTGGAGATCGCGCAGGCCGCCCTTGCCCTCCTTGACGTTGGGCTCGACCATGTAGCGCTGGCCCTGCTTGCCGTGGCGGGCGTCGCGCTCCTCCAGCTTGGCCTTGACGAATTCTCGCTCCGTCCCTTCGAAGAGGTCGGACCAGAGCTTTTCTTCAAGGTTGTTGGCCAGCTTCTCGTCGCCGATCAGGTAGCGGCTTTCGAGCATGGCGGTCCGGATGGTGAAATCCTCGCCGCCGAGGCGGACGCAATCCCGGACGGTGCGGGAGGAATGGCCGACCTTCAGCTTCAGGTCCCACAGGATGTAGAGCATCGATTCGATGACGCTCTCGGCCCAGGGCGTGATCTTGTAGGGGGTCAGGAACAGCAGGTCGACGTCGGAATAGGGCGCCATCTCGCCCCGGCCGTAACCGCCGACCGCGAGAACGGCGATGCGTTCGGACCGGGTCGGGCTGGGGTTGGGGTGGATGACCTGCGTCGCGACCTCGAAGGCCAGGGTGACCAGCCCGTCGGTGATCCAGGTATAGGCCCGTGTCGTGCGGCGGGAGCCGAAGGGTTCGCGTTCGAAGGCGGCCTGCACCGTGTCGCGCCCGTGCTTCGCCGCCGCTGAGAGGACCGAAACGGTGGCCTTGCGGACACCGTTCTCCGCGCCGGTGGGCAGGGCTGCGAACAGCTCTGCCCTCACGGCCGGAAGGTCGAAGATATCTGCTGCCGACGCGATCAGGTCGGTCGGCAGCGTACCCGGGTCTGCGTCAGAAACCTGCGCCGGAGAGGTTGCGGGGGGCAGGGTCAAGGATCACCATCTGGTTGTTCTGTACCGTCGCGACGGCCAGCGCGCGCTCGTTCGTGCCGTCTTTGAGCAGCCGGAATACACCGCCGGTGCCGGTAAAGCCAGAAGATGTGAGGGATTTTCCGGTCAATGCGTCGCTTCTGCCTTGCTTGGCGAGAAGCGCGATGGCGGAAATACCGTCATAAGCCAGCCCGGCGAGCGGATGTGCCGCGGAGCCGAAGGTGGAGGCGTAGCGCTGGTTGAACGCTTCCTGCCGCTGGGTGTCGGGGATGGCGAACCATGCGCCCTGCGCGCCCGGCAATGCGAAGAGATCCGGCCGCACGTCCCAGCGGGTCAGGCCGACGTACTGGATCTGGCCCGGGGTCACGCCGTTCTCCGGCAGCTGGTTCAGCAGCATCGGCATGGCGGCGTTTGTCGCATCGGTGGTGATGAAGACCGTGTCGGCAGCCCCGGACTTCACCGTTGCGCCCGCGCGCTGCGCCGCGGCCGAGACACCGGCGACGGAGAGCGAGTAGGGCTCTGCTGAGACGACGCGGATGCCGTTTGCGGTGGCGGCCTGCTCGATGGCGGCCTTGCCGAACTGGCCGGGCACGTCGTCGGAGTAGACGATGACGATGCTCTTCTTGCCGCGCTTGCGGGCATGGGCCATCAGGCGGTCCGCCGTGTTGGCGAAGGTCGGCCCGAGGATGAAGACGTTGCCCCCGGCAATGGCGGTGGTGTTCGAGAAGCTCAGGACGTTCACGCCCTCGTCGGCCACCGCGGCACCGGCGGCATTGGCCGCTTCGGAGAACAGCGGGCCGAGAATGATCTTCGCGCCGTCGTCCACGGCCTTCTGCGCCTGCGCGGCGGCCTGCGCCGACTGCCCGCCGGTGTCATAGACACGCAGGTCGATCTGCACGCCGGACTGCTCCCGGATGGCGAGGCGGGCGGCGTTCTCCAGCGATACGGCCACCGGACCGGCGCCGGAGTCGGATTTCGGCACCAGGAGCGCCACGGGGATCGGGGCGCTGGCGTCGATGCTGGGACCGCCGGTGCTGGCGCCGGATCCGCCAAGACCGCCGACCATCGTCGGGTCGCAGGCAGACAGAAGGGCAGCCGCGGTCAGTGCGGCAAGCGGGCGCAACGCCTTGCGAAGGCGGGGCAAAACGGTGAACATGGAGACTCCCTCGTCGTGTCGTGGTGCGGGGTGAGTGACCCGCACGGGTTTGACACGATCATAGGCGAGCACGAAAGGCGGGGCCAGTGACTTATCCGGATAAGACCGGGATCGGCGGCAAATTGGCCGCGGGCCTGTACCTCGTGGCCGTGCCCATCGGGAACGCGCGCGACATTACCCTTAGGGCACTTGATGTCCTGCGCGATGCGGACGTGCTCGTGGCGGAGGACACGCGCTCGCTTCGGCACCTGATGGACCTGCACGGCATCCCGCTGCGAGAACGGCAGCTTCTTGCCTATCACGATCACAGTGGCGACAGGACCCGTCATCGGGTGCTGGACGAGATCGTGGCGGGCAGGGCCGTTGCTTATGCATCCGAGGCCGGGACGCCGATGGTTTCTGACCCGGGATTCGACCTCGCGCGGGAGGCGACGGAGGCGGGTCTGGCGGTCACGACCGCGCCTGGGGTTTCTGCTGCCATCTCTGCGCTGACGCTGGCTGGCCTGCCGACCGACCGGTTCATGTTCCTCGGCTTCCTGCCGAACGCGGGTGCGGCGCGCCGCAAGGCGCTGGACGAGCTGACGGGCATCGCGGCAACACTGGTGTTCTACGAATCGCCAAAGCGGGTGGCCGCGATGCTGGCTGACGCCGCCGACCGGCTCGGAGACCGTCCGGCGGCCGTCTGCCGGGAATTGACGAAAAAGTTCGAGGAAATCCGCCGGGGACCCCTGTCAGAACTGGCAACCCACTACGCCCAATCCGCTGCACGCGGCGAAATCGTGGTGGTGATCGGCAAAGGGGATTCAGGAAACATTAGGGAAATCGACATAGAACAGGAAGTGAACGCGGCGCTTGAGACGATGACCGTGCGGGACGCAGCCGATTATGTCTCTACCCGGTTCGGCGTGAAGCGGCGGCCGGTTTATCAGATGGCGATGCGGTTGGCGAAGGAACACACAGACGTGGATGGCGGCTGACGCTGCGGTTCCTGCGTGTTGGCGAAGGAAGAACACGATGGTTCATCGGTCGGGGACTGTGGATACGAGGCAGATGTCGCTCTGGGACTGGTCCGCCCCTGCGCCTGACCGGGCGGTTCAGGTGCCAAAACAGGATACGGTGCGACGCGCCAAGCGGGACGCAGGGCGCACCGGGTACGAGGCGGGTGCATCCGCGGAACTGCGCGTTGCCCAGGATTACGAGCGGCGCGGATTTCCTCTGGCCCGTCGGCGGTGGCGCGGACAGGGCGGCGAAATCGACCTCATCGTGCGGGACGGCGACGGCCTGATCTTCGTGGAGGTCAAGAAGAGCCGGTCCTTCCAGCGCGCCGCCGAACGGCTCTCGCGCCAGCAGATGAACCGGATCATCAGCGCGGCGGAAGAATTTCTTGGAACGCAGCCGCGCGGGTCGCTGACCGATGTGCGTTTCGACCTCGCGATGGTCGACGGGTACGGGCAAATCCGGGTGATCGAGAACGCAATCGGCCACTGCTAGCCCTGCGCACATCGTCGGTGCATTGCCTCTGGCGGGTCCATGGGTCATCTATGGGGCGAACTGCCAGGGTATAGCCATGAAAATCGCCTTCCAGATGGACCCGATCCTCGGGGTGAACATCAACGCCGACAGTACATTCCGCATCGCCGAGGAAGCTCAGGCGCGCGGACACGAGCTGTTCTATTACGGGCCGGATCAACTGGCCTTCGACGAGGGCCGGATCACCGCGACCGGCCACTGGATGACGGTCCAGCGTGTCGAGGGCACGCCCGCCATCCTCGGTGAACGGGTGACCGTCGATCTGGCGGACATGGACGTGGTCTGGCTGCGTCAGGATCCGCCGTTCGACATGCACTACATCACCACCACCCACCTGCTGGACTGGCTGAAGGGTGACACGCTTGTCGTCAATGATCCCTTCTGGGTGCGCAACTTCCCCGAGAAGCTGCTGGTGCTGAAGTTCCGCGACCTGACGCCGCCGACCATGATCGCCCGCGACCTGCTGGCGATCAGACGCTTCCGCGCCAAGCACGGCGACATCATCCTCAAGCCGCTCTACGGCAACGGCGGCGCGGGCGTGTTCCGCCTGACGGCCGACGACCGCAACCTCAGCTCGCTGCACGAACTGTTCACCGGCTTCTCGCGCGAGCCGCTGATCGTGCAGAAATACCTGCCGGCGGTGACGAAGGGCGACAAGCGGGTCATCCTCGTCGACGGCGAGCCGGTCGGTGCGATCAACCGTGTCCCTGCAGAGGGCGAAGTGCGGTCCAACATGCACGTCGGCGGGCGTCCTGAGAAGGTCGAGCTGACCGACCGTGACCGCGAGATCTGCGCGGCCATCGGACCGACGCTGCGGGAAAACGGCCAGATCTTCGTGGGCATCGACGTGATCGGCGACTGGCTGACCGAGATCAACGTGACCTCGCCCACCGGCATCCAGGAGCTTGAGCGCTTCGACGGCATCAACGTGGCGGAGCGGATCTGGCAGGCGATCGAGGCCCGCATCTCATGAGCTGGCAGCTGCGGCTGCTGAACGCGCAGTTGCGGCTGTTGGTCAAACCCCGGATCGGGCGCACGCGCGCGCCGGAAGATGCGGCGCGCAGCGTGGATCGCGGCGCGCGCTTTGCCGTCCATCCGCCGTTCCTGCGGTTCCAGGAACGTCCCGGCGGCCTGTTCTGGATATCCTGCAGCAAATGTGCGCCGCGCCGGGTCATCCTCTACTTCCACGGTGGCGGCTACGTGTCTGGCAGCCCGCATACCCACCGTGCGATGCTGGGCGTCCTGTCCGGCATGGCGGGGGTGGAGGTCGCGGCAGCGAAGTATCCGCTGCTGCAGGAGGAACCTTTCCCCGCGCCCTTCGACGCGGCACTGGCCGCCTGGGACCGTCTGATGGCGCTGGGGTACCGTCCGGGCGATGTCGTGCTGGGGGGCGACTCGGCGGGGGGCGGAATTGCGCTGGCCCTCTTGTCGGCCCTCTGCCTGCGGCGGGAGGCTCCGGCGGGCGCCGTGGTCTTTTCCCCGTGGGTGGACCTTGCCATGACCGGGGCGTCTCTCCGCTCGAATGCCGTGCGCGATCCGTTGTTGCCGGCCGACAGGGTTGCCGAACTGACCGGCATGTTCCTTGCCGGGGCCGATCCGCGCGACCCGAGGGCTTCGCCGCTCTACGCGGAATTCCCGGACTGCCCGCCCGTGATGCTCACGTCTTCCCGCACCGAAATCCTGTTCAGCGAGATCGGCGAGATGGCGAAACGGCTGGAGGAAGGCGGCGCCGAGGTCTCGCATGAGATACACCCCACCGCCCCCCATGCATGGCCGCTGTTCCAGGGCTGGATCCCCGAAGCGCGGGACACGTTGGCCCGCGCGGCGCGCTTCGTTCAGGCGTCGTTCGACGATGGCATCCGGTAGCTGAGCGCTTCTGCCACGTGGGGGCGCAGTACGTCCGCCGCGCCGTCCAGATCGGCGATGGTACGCGCGACGCGCAGGACCCTGTGGTAGCCGCGCGCGGACAGGCCGAAGCGGTCGGCGGCGCGTGTCATCAGTTCCCGGCTGTCGGTGTCGAGCGTCGCGATCCCCTCCAGCAGGTTGCCTTCTGCGTCGGCGTTGGTGCGCAGCTCGGGATAGGCCGCGAAGCGCGTCTCCTGCACCGCGCGGGCCTGCGCCACTCGGGCCGCCACCTCGGCGGAGGTGTCGCCGGAGGGCGGGAGGTCGAGGTCGGAATAGGCGACGGCAGGCACGTCGATGCGCAGGTCGAAGCGGTCCATCATCGGGCCGGAGATCCGCCCGAGATAGTCCTCGCCGCAGTTCGGCGCCTTGGAACAGGCGCGGCCCGCGTCTGCCAAGTGGCCGCAGCGGCAGGGGTTGGCCGCCGCCACCAGCAGGAACCGGCAGGGATAGCGGATGTGGGCATTGGCCCGCGCGACCATGACCTCTCCGGTCTCGACCGGTTGGCGCAGGGTTTCCAGCACCGCGCGCGGGAATTCCGGAAACTCGTCCATGAACAGCACGCCGTTGTGGGCGAGACTGATTTCGCCCGGTTTCGCCCCGCGCCCGCCGCCGATCAGCGCCGCCATGGAAGCGGTGTGATGCGGTTCGCGAAAGGGGCGGGTGCGGTAGATGCCGCCATCGGTCAGGAGCCCGGCGATGGAGTGGATCATCGACGTTTCCAGCGCCTCAACCGCGGTCAGCGGCGGCAGGAGAGAGGGCAGGCGGGCGGCCAGCATCGACTTGCCGGACCCCGGCGGCCCGATCATCATCAGGTGGTGGCGCCCGGCGGCGGCGATTTCCAGCGCGCGCTTTGCCCGTTCCTGCCCCTTCACGTCGCGCAGGTCGCGCGCGGACGGGTCGGTGCGGACCTCGCCGGGTTTGGCCGGTTCGAGGATCTCCTGCCCGGAGAAGTGCCGGATGATCTCGAGGAGGTTGGAGGCGCCGAGGACATTGCAGGCCTCCACCCAGGCGGCCTCCGCACCGGAGGCGCGGGGACACAGCAGAATGCGGTCCTCCTCGGCGGCGGCCATGGCGGCGGGCAGGGCGCCAAGAACGGGGACCAGACCGCCGTCCAGCGACAGCTCGCCAAGGGCGACGGTCTGCGCCACGGCGTCCTTCGGCACGATGTCCAGCGCGGCCAGCAGCCCCAGCGCGATGGGCAGGTCGAAGTGCGACCCCTCCTTCGGCATGTCGGCGGGCGACAGGTTGATGGTGATCCGTTTCGAAGGGAGCGCGATGGAAAGCGACGTCAGCGCGGTGCGCACGCGGTCCCGCGCTTCGGAGACCGCCTTGTCGGGCAGGCCGACTATGGAGAAGGCGGGCACGCCCGGGGTGACGGCGCACTGAACCTGGACGGGCCGCGCCTCGACGCCTTCGAAGGCGACCGTGTATGCAACGGCAACCATGACTCCCTCGCACTGTGCCCGACACGCAGATTGCCGCAAGATCGGTTAGCGCCGGGTTAACGGCGTCGTTGTTCCTGTGTCGGGCGGGAATGTGAGGGGGCTTTGCCGCGAAGACAGAAAAGTGGCGATCCCTGAAGGACTCGAACCCTCAACCTGCTGATTAGAAGTCAGCTGCTCTATCCAGTTGAGCTAAGGGACCGCTGCGACGTCTTTAATCCGATTGCGCAGGCAAACTCAAAGCGAAATCGATAGGGAGATGGACGATATGTCGTTCCGCGCCGGGCGCCGTCAGAAGGCGTGAAGCGTGGTGCGGGCGGGCTCCGTCCGGGCGACGACCTTGCCGTTCGAGATGACGGCCAGCCGGGCGGGGCGCAGGCGCAGCGCCTCGACCGGGTCGGGCGCGTCGAGCACGACAAGCGAGGCGCGTTTGCCCGTCTCAAGGCCGAAGTCGAGGCCCATGATCTCTGCCGGCGTGTCGGTGACCATGGTGAAGGCCGCGCGCATCTGGTCCGGCGCGGTCATCAGCGCGACGTGCAGGCCCATGTGCGCCACGTCGAGCATGTCGCCCGATCCCAGCGGATACCACGGGTCCTTCACGCAGTCCTGCCCGAAGGCGACAGTGACGCCGGCGGCGCGCAGCTCCGGCACGCGGGTCAGGCCGCGCCGCTTCGGATAGCTGTCCATGCGGCCCTGGAGGGTGATGTTGATCAGCGGGTTGGGGATCGCGGCGACCTGCGCCTCGGCGATCAGCGGCAGGAGCTTGGCGACGTAGTAATTGTCCATGGAGTGCATGGAGGTCAGGTGGCTGCCCGCGGTGCGGCCCTGCAGGCCGAAGCGGATGGTCTCTGCCGCCAGCGTCTCGATATGGCGGGAGAGGGGATCGTCGGATTCGTCGCAATGCAGATCCACACGCAGGCCCCGTTCGGCAGCGAGCGTGCAGGCGGCGGTGACGGAGGCCGCGCCATCGGCCATGGTGCGTTCGAAATGCGGTATGCCGCCCACCACGTCGACGCCCGCGTCCAGCGCGCGGACGACCTGATCCTCGGCACCGGGGGTGCGGTACCAGCCGTCCTGCGGGAAGGCGACCAGTTGCAGGTCGAGCACGTCCTTCACCGTCTCGCGGACCTCCAGCAGCGCCTCGACCGTGTTGAAGGTTTCGTCGGTGACATCGACGTGGGAGCGGATGGCGAGGACGCCCTTGCCCACCGCCTCGCGGCAATAGGTGAGGGCACGGGTGACGATGTCCTCCTTCGACTGGAGGCGCTTCAGCTCGCCCCAGAGACCGATGCCTTCCAGCAGCGTGCCGGAGGCGTTCACCCTTGGCCGCCCGTAGGACAGCGTGGCGTCCATGTGGAAATGCACGTCGCAGAAGGGGGCGGAGACCAGCTTGCCGGTGGCGTCGATGACGTCGCCCGCCTCGGCGGTGATGCCGGGTTCGATGGCGGTGATGCGGTCGCCGGTGATTGCGATGTCCGCCTGCGTGCCGTCCGGAAGGGTGCCGCCCCTGACGAGAATGTCCATCGCCGTCTCCTTATGCCGTGATCGTGTGGGCCGCGTCCGACGGCCAGCTCAGCCAGAAGCGCTGGCCGGGTTCGGGGGAGAGCCGTTCCAGCGCCTCCTCCGTGACCTGCGCTTTCAGCTCCTGACCTTCCGCCCCTTCGAAATAGCAGATGATGCCGGTGCCCGCGAACTCCTCCGACAGGAATTCGGCAGGGATGGCAGGCGCGTCCGGTTGTGTCGCGCTGACCTGCATCCGGTCGGCGGCGACGACGATCTCCTGTCCCGGGGCGTCGCCCGGCAGGATGTTGTTGCGGCCCACGAACTCTGCCACGAAGCGGGATTTCGGCGCGCGGTAGACCTCTTTCGGCTGGCCGATCTGGGCGATCTCGCCGTGGCCCATGATGACCACGCGGTCGGCCATGGCGAAGGCTTCGGACTGCGAGTGGGTCACGTAGACGAAGGTGATGCCGAGCTCGCGCTGCAGCCGGGTCAGCACGCCCTGCATCCGGATCACGAGGTGCGCGTCGAGCGCCGAGAGAGGTTCGTCCAGGAGCAGGATCTTCGGTTCGGTCACGAGGCTCCGGGCAAGGGCGACGCGCTGGCGCTGGCCCCCGGACAGTTCGTCGATGCGGCGCTTCTCGAACCCTTTCAGGCCCATGCGGTCGAGCCAGAGCATCGCGCGCCCGTGCCGGTCCTGCGCGGTGACGCCGCGCATCTTCAGCCCGAACTCGACATTCTCCTTCACGTTCAGGAAGGGAAACAGCGCCAGCGACTGCCAGACCATCGGCGTGTCGCGCTCGTGCACGGCCACGTTGTTCATCACCTGCCCGTCTATGGTGATCGTGCCCTCGGTCGGGGTCTCCAGCCCGGCGAGCATCCTGAGCGTCGTGGTCTTGCCACAGCCCGACGGACCCATGATGGCGACGAACTCTCCGCGGCCGATGTCGAGTTCGATGCCTTTCACCGCCTCGAAGCCCTTGTAGGATTTGCGGACGCCGGAGAAGCGGACAAGCGGATCGGTGGTCATGAGCGGCTTTTCTTCAGGATCAGGAGCTGGGCGGCGATCACCAGCGTCATGGAGGTCAGGAAGACCACCGTGCCGATGGCGTTGATCTGCGGATCGACGTTGCCCTGCAGGATTTCGAGGATCATGACCGGGACGGTCTTGTTCAGGCCCGAGACGAACCACGACACGACGAATTCGTCGAAGGACACGGCGGCGGTCAGGCAGAAGGCGGAGATGAGTGCGGGCAGGCAGAATGGCACGACCACGGTCTGCATGGCGCGCCACGGCGAGGCGCCGAGGTTCCACGCGGCGGCTTCGAGCGCCGGGTCCATTTGTTGCAGGCGCATCCGGCAGATCGCCATGGCAAAGGGCGCGCCCATCACGGTGTGGGCGATGACGATTCCGGGAAGTGTGCCCGACAGTCCAATCCGCCCGAGCCACGCCAGCATCGCCAGCCCCATGATGACGAGCGGAATGGTCGGCGGCAGCAGGGCGAGGGCGAGATAGGCGGGTTTCCAGCGGAAGTTGTAGCGGAAATCGGTGTAGGCAGTGGCGAAGCCGAGGATTGTGGATAACGCCGCGGCGGACAGCGCCACGATCAGCGAGTTGCGGAAGGCCGTCCAGACCTCGGGCCGCGAAAACGCGGTCTCGTACCAGTGGGTCGTGAAGTGGCCCAGCGGCACGGTCGGGAAGCGGTCCGAGTTGAAGGAGAAGATCATCGAGGTGACGATCGGTGCGAAGACGAAGGCGAAGAGCGCCGCGAGGTAGAGGCGGGAAAGGATGTCGCCGGGCTTCATTTGCGCCTCCCGTAGGCGGCGCCGACCGCGGCGAAGGCGACAGTGAACAGCGTGACGATCATCATGATCGCAACGACGGCGGCGCGGGGCCACTGCTGGCCGGACTTTGTCGTGTCGATGATGAGGATCGACAGCGTGGGCGGCTTCGATCCGCCGAGGTAGAACGGGCTGACGAAATCGCCGAATGACAGGATGAAGGCGAACACCGCGCCGACGATCAGGCCGACCTTCGCCGCAGGGAGGATCACCTGCGTCAGTGTCGCGCGTGGTGAAGCGCCGAGGTTGCGGGCGGCTTCGATCAGGTTGCGGTCGATGGCGGCGAGCGAGAAGGTCTGCAGGATCACGACCAGCGGCAGGACGAGCGTGAGGTATCCCACCATCGCGCCGAAGCCGGAGTTGAGCATGGTGAAGGGGCCAAGGCCAAGCCCGCCGATGATGGCATTGAGCGGCCCGCTTTCCGCAAGCAGCACCTGCCAGGCGTAGACCCGCACGAGGTAGGAGGTGAAGAACGGCACGATCAGGAAGAAGACCGCCCAGCGGCGCGTCGTCTCCGAAACGCGGAAGGCCAGCGCGAAGGCCGCGGGGAAGGCGATCAGCGTGGAGAGGACCGCGGCGAGCGTCGCCCTCCAGAGCGTGACCCAATAGGCGTTCCAGAAGTAGTCGCGGCCCAGCATCCGGTCCCAGTTGTCGAAGACGAAGGCCGGCTCCATCCGGTAGTTGCGGACCAGCCAGAACGACATGGCGACCATCAGGACCAGCGGGCCGAGGAAGAACAGTCCCTGCCAGATCAGCAGCGGCAGGCGCCAGACGTAGGGATAGACTGCGGGTTTGGACATGGGGATCAGGGGCCGGTTCCTGTGGCGGGCCGCGGAGGGGGCGCTGCCCCCGCCCTTCGGGCCCCCCGAGGTATTTCGGCCAAGATGAAGGCCGGGACGTGTGCGACGGTCGGGTGCGCGCGCCGGGAAGGAGAGACCGGCGCGCGCACGCGGCCCTGCGGCCGCGTGGTGGTCAGGCGGTCTTGTATTCCGACCAGAAGTCGTTCCAGTCCTCGAGACTTTGCTGGCGCGGGATGTCGCGGAAGAACAGGCGGCCTTCCTCGAGCAGCCGGATCGGCGACTGGTCGGAGCCCTCGATCAGGCCGGAGCGCTCGGCCTCGGCCATGTTGGCCTCCTGGATGGCGGTCCAGCCGGATTTCGTCGGCGAGAGGCCGGGGTAGGCGGCCATCTGGATCGACTTCACCTGGCCCTCGGGCGAGAGCATGTACTGGATGAACTTGTTGATGATGTCGTGCTTCGTCGTGCCCTTGCCGATGGAATAGCTTTCGGTCCACTGGATGCCGCCCTCTTCGGGGATGACGGAGGCCACGGGGGCGCCGTCCTTTTCCAGCACGCCGGTGATCCAGTCGCCGATGCCGCACATGGCCAGCATCTCGCCGTTCTTCAGGGCAGCGAAGGTACCGCCGTAGTCGAAGTAGCCGCCGACCTGCGGTTTCAGGGAAAGGGTCTTTTCCTGCACCGCTTCCCAGGCCGTCTCGTCGATGTCGTAGGGCGAGGGGGCGCGGTTGCCGTTCAGCAGCGAGATCTGGCCGAGGCTGGGCAGGTGCCAGTCGAAGTGGCCGACCTTGCCGGTGACCTTGGGGTTCCAGAAGGCATTGTAGGACATCGCCTCTTCGCGGGTCAGCGCCTCGGTGTTGTAGGAGACGCCGAGCAGGCCGTAGCGCACCATCACCGACCAGAGCGTGTCGTCCGTCCAGTGGCCGGGGAATTTCTGGTAGGCGGGCCAGAAGTCGTCGAAGGGATAGAGCGAGGGGTCCATCTCCTCGATGTAGCCGGCGGCGTTGAGCTGCTGAACGAACTCGGCGTCGGAAAGGATCAGGTCGTAGGTCCCCGGGGGCGACTGGGAGATCAGGGCCAGCATGTTGTCGCCGCCCGCGTAGTACTTCGGCACGAACTTGACGTTGTTGGCGGCCTCGAACTCGGCCACGATGTCGGGCTCGGCGTGGCCATACCATGCGAGCATGTTGATCGTCGTCGGTTCCTGCGCCCACGCGCGGTTCAGCATCGGCGCGGTCAGGGCAGCCCCGGCGGCGGTGCGCAGCAGGCTCCGGCGCGTCAGGGTGAGTGGTTTGGACATGTGTGACCCCCTTGTCGACAGGCCTTTGCGGCCGTTCTGGTGGGGAAAGCATAGGGCCGCCATTTTCGGCTTGGGAAATTTCCAGTTGGTATGGCTGCATTTGCCCGGCTTATGGAAAGCCGTTCTGACCCGATTTCCGGATATGCTCCATGAGGTGTTGTGCCAGCCCGTGCCCGGCCTTGCTGAGGGCGGCGTGTTTGTAGAACAGCCCGATGCGGAGGGGGGCGAGCGGCGGAAAACCTTCGTCCTCGCGTGCGACGCGCATGCCGGGCAGGAGCGTGGCGGGGGTCAGGGCGGTGGCGCCCAGGCCTGCACGTACGGCGGTCTGCAGCCCTGATACGTCACGTGATACCAATGCGGTGCGCCAGCCTCGACCCGAGACCCGGAGGGCATTACGCATCCGCGCGGCGTATTCGCAGGGATCGGGGTGGCGGACGATGGGCAGGGGCGCCTTGCGGTCGGTCTGGAAGGTGTCGCGGACCACCCAGAACGGTGTCACGGCGGTGCTTTCCACCAGGTAAGGCACGTCGCCGTCAGGCACGATGGCGGTGCAGATGTCGAGGCGGTCGGCGGCCAGTGCCTCCCGCAAGTCCTTGGACAGAAGGCTTTCCAGCTCGATCCGCACGTCCGGGTGGCGGGCGGCGAAGTCGGCAATCGCGTCCAGCAGGAAGGTGTGGGAGAAGTCCGTCGGAACGCCGACTCGGATCCAGCCGCTGAGGGCCGCTTCGGCGAAATGCGCGAGGATGTCGTCGTTGAGCCGGAGCATCTGCCGCGCGTAGGGGCCGAGCGCCACACCGTCGTCGGTCAGCGCGAACTGGCGGCCCGAGGTGCGGATCAGCTTGGTTTGCAGAAGATCCTCCAGCCGCCGGATCTGCAGCGAGATGGCGGGCTGGGTGCGTCCCAGTGCTTCGGCGGCGCGGGTGAACCCGCCGAGGTCGACCACGGTGACGAAGCTGCGCAGGAGGTCGGTGGGGATGTTGCGGGCCATGCCGACATTTTCATTCCTTATGCAGGCATTGCCAGAATGAATTTCCCCAATGCTCGGGCTGTGCCTATCCAAGCGTAAATAAATCGGAGGATCGGCATGGTTCGCCCAAATTTTGATCGACTGGTCAAGGACGGCCTCCCGGCGGTCACGCCGGTCATTCACGTTCTGGATGTGGGGCAGGCGCTCCGCAATCTCGATACGGTTGAGGGGGCCGGTTGCCCGGGGGCCTTCCTCATCAACCACGACTTCCCGATGGAGGACTTCCTGCCGGTCCTGCGGGAGGTGCGTGCCGCGCGACCGGATCTCTGGCTGGGGGTGAACTTCCTTGCCCAAACGGGCGGCGTGGGGTTTCCGGTGCTGGGGCAACTGGCGCAGGAAGGCTGCCGGATCGACGCCTATTGGGCCGACGACGCCCGCATCGACGAGCGTGAGGAGGCGCAGGCGGAGGCGGAGCAGATCGCCCGAATCCGCGCGCAGAGCGGTTGGGGTGGCCTCTACCTCGGCGGTGTCGCCTTCAAGAAGCAGCGTCCCGTGAACCCCGAGGATCATGCCGAGGCGGCCCGCAAGGCGCTGCTCTACATGGACGTGGTCTGCACGTCGGGCATCGCCACGGGGCAGGAGGCCGACCTCACCAAGATAGACACCTTCCGCGCGGCCCTGGGGGATGCGCCGCTGGCGCTGGCCTCAGGGATCACGCCGGAGAACGCGCATCTTTATGCGCCGCTGGTGGACATCTTCCTCGTCGCGACGGGGATCAACTTTGACGGCGATTTCCACAACATCGACCCCGCGCGGCTGAACGCCCTGCTGGAGGTCACGCGCAATGCCCGGAAAGGAGCGCACCCATGACCGATCTGAAAGGCCCCCGTGACGACCGCTGGTACCTCTCGCTTATGTCGCCCAACACCAAGGGGCCGAAGTTCGCATGGCTCGACCCGACCTCGATCTACATCAACGCGGCGGCCTTCGGCGATCTCCTGGACGATCTCTGCGCAGAGATCGACGCCGATGACGTGGACGTTGTCGCGGGGCTGGATGCCATGGGCTTTGTCCTCGGTGCGGCGCTGGCGGCCCGGCTGGGGCGGGGCTTCCTGCCGATCCGCAAGGCAAACAAGCTGTGCGTCGACACCGACAGCGTGAGTTACGGCAACTACTCAGGCCGGACACAGGACATGGAGATGCGGACGCCTGCCTTTGCGCCGGGAACGCGTGTCCTGCTGGCCGATCAATGGGTCGAGACCGGCGGCACGATGGACGGTGCCGTGCGACTGGTGGAGCGGCAGGGCGGCGAGGTCGCCGGGATGGTCGCTATCGCCATGGAGGAGAACGCGGCCACCCACGGCTACCGTTCTGCCTACAAGGTGGTCACTGCCGTGGTGCAGGGTTCGAAATGGCAGGCGGAATGCAATGCGCAGACGCTTTCCAGCTTCAAGACCTACCGCGCGGACCGTACCTTCCCGACGGCGGGCGTGACGGCGCCTGTCTGAACGGAAAGGCCCCACCATGTTGCTGAACCCCTTGCCCTGGCCGGACGGAAAACGTCTGGCCGCCGCGATCACTTTCGACGTGGACGCCGACAGCCTGATCCGCAATGCGCGGCCAGAGGACGGCCACCTGCGGCTCGCACCGGTCAGCATGGGGCGCTACGGGCCGACGGTGGCGGTGCCGCGTATCCTCGACACCTATCGGCGGTTCGGTCTGACCCAGACCTTCTTCATGCCTGCCTGGGTGATGGAGACCTACCCGGCCACGGTGGAGGCGATCCTGAAGGACGGGCACGAGATCGGTCATCATTCCTGGCGCCACGAGGACCCGATGGGGCATTCCGACGAGGTCGAGGCCGAGTTGTTCGGGCGTGCGATGGAGGTGCATGTCCGACTGACGGGGCAGAAGCCGCGCGGCTACCGCGCGCCGGTCTACAACGCCACGCCCGGGGTGATCGGGCGGCTGATCGACGAAGGGTTCCTGTACGACAGTTCGCTGATGGCGGACGAGATGCCGTACCTTCTGAAGGCCCGGAACGGCGACCTTCTGGAACTGCCGCCGCATTGGGGCAACGACGACTGGCCGCCCTTCGCGCATTTCGAGGAGATCGGCTACCTGATGCCGGTGCGCGCACCTTCGGACGGCATCCGCGGGTTCATCGAGGAATACGAGGCGGCGCATTCCGTCGGTGGGTTCTGGATGCCTGTGCTGCATCCCTTCCTCACCGGGCGGCTGGCCCGCTGGCAGGCGATGGAGCGCTGGCTGGAGGGGGTGCTGTCGTCGGGCGACGCGTGGTTCGCCCCGCTGGAGGAGATCGCCCGCCATGCCCTGACCCACAAGGACCGGCTTCGGGTCGACGAAATCTAGCGCGTCGTGACGGTCGGGATGCGCGGCGGCTCGACCCCCGGCTGGGACCGCGCAGCGACCGCGACCATCAATGCCTGCGCCAGGCACATCGGCGCCGCCAGAGAGCGGGAGAAGGTGTAGTCATGCTCCGGCACTGCGAACAGCAGTGTCGCGGGCTTGTTCAGCGGTGAAAGCGTGCTGTCGGAGATCGCGATCACCGGGGTGCCCTTCCGGGCGGTCTCTTCCACGACGTTGACCACCTCGTTGGCGTAGAAGCGGAAGGCCACGGCGATCAGAAGGTCGGACGCGGCCATGTTCCGGGCCATGTGCGTCGCCAGCCCGCCGGAGGCATCGAGCAACACGCAGGGTTTGCCCAGCATCGTCAGGATGTAGCGCAAAAGGACGACCACCGGCTCCGACCGCAACTGGCCGATCAGGTAGACGGTCTGGGCGTTGTCGATCATCTCGGCCGCGCGGGTCATGGCCTCCGGGTCGGTGCGGTCCAGCAGGTCCTGAAGGGAGGCGATGTCGCGCACCACGAGGTCCTGCAGCGCGTCGGGTGCGGTGCCGCCATGCTGGCGCAGGTCGCCTTCGAGCGCCCGCTTGCGCGCCTCGAACCCCGGGGCGGCGGTCGACAGGCGCCGCTGGAACAGCGCCTGCAGGTCCTTGAAACCGGAGTAACCGAGCGCCTGCGCGAACCGCACGAAGCTGGAGGCATGTATCCCGCACTGCGCCGCGCTGGCGTTGACCGACAGGACGGCGACCTCGTTTGGGTTCTGCGTGAGGTACTCCGCGATCTGCTGGTAGGTCTTGCTCATGCCGTCGAACCGGTCGTGGATCAGGCGGATGAGCTCCTCGTAGTCTGCCGGGGGCGCGGTTGCCGTCATCGTCCGATCTGCGCCCGGTTGACGATCAGCGCCGGGTCGAGCGTCCCGGCAAAGAAGTCGAGGACGTTCTGCGCCGACGAGACCGCCATGCGCTGCGCCGCGCCCTCGGTCACGCCCGCGATGTGGGGCGAGAGGATCACTTGGTCGAAGCCCTTCAGCGGGTGAATCGCCGGCAGCGGTTCCGCTTCGAACACGTCGAGCCCCGCGGCAGAGACCTTGCCCGATTTCAGATGCTTCGCCAGTTCCCGTTCGTCCACGATGCCGCCGCGGGCGGTGTTCACGATCACCACGCCGGGTTTCATCGCCTCGAACTCTGCCGCGCCGATCAGGGGCCGGTCGCCCTTGGGCGCGCTGACAGAGATCACGTCGGCCCAGCCCAGTGCCTCACCCAGGTCCTCGAACGCGGGAATGCCGCCGTCCGGCCAGCCGTGGCGGTGCAGGTAGGGGTCGTGGGCGCGGATGTTCATGCCGAAGCCCGACATCATCCGGGCGGTGTTCTGGCCGATCCGCCCGAAGCCGAGGATCAGCAGGTTGCGGCCGCGGATGTCCTGCGATTCGAGCTGGTTGCGCCAGCCCCATGGCCCGCGCCGCACCGCCACGTCGGCCCGCAGCGCGCGCTTGAAGGCGGCGAGGATCAGCATGCAGGCGTGTTCGGCGACGGAGGTGGAGTTCACGTCGCCGCAGACCGCCAAGGCGATACCCCGTTCGTTCAGGGCCGCGACATCGACGGCGTCGTAGCCGACCCCGTGCCGCGAGACGACCTTCAGCCGCTCTGCCCGGTCTATGGTCGGCGAGGTCAGCGCCTGCGTGCGGATCAGCAGCGCATCGGCCTTGGCGATGTGGGGCGTGTAGCTGTCTTCCGAGATGTCGTCGATGTAGGTGGCCGTGATGTCCGGGGCGGATTCGAGGATATCGCGCCCGAGCTGGTGCAGCTTTCCGGCGACAAGGACGTGGGGCATCAGTAGGCTCCTTCGTTGCCATCTGCGCCCGCGCCGGTCAGGTCGCGGAACCGTTTGACGGAGGCGCTGGCCGCCGCGGCCAGCAGCCGCGAGTCGCCGCCGACGGTGGTCAGGTCGTAGCCCCAGCCGACGGCCTGCGCCGCGTAATCCGGTGTCCCGCAATGCAGGCAGGCCTTGATGCCGTTGGCCTTGCAGACCTGCGCGATGCGCTTGATGAGGTCGATCATTTCCGGTTCCTGCCGGTCGAAGCCGGGGGGCAGCCGCCCGCCCTGCGTGCCGAGCGTGAGGTCCGCCGGTCCGACGTAGATCCCGTCGAGGCCGGGGGTGGAGGCAATGTCCTCGAGGTTGTCGACGCCGCCCTGCGTTTCGATCATCGCCAGCGCCAGCACCTCGTCGTTCATCTGCGGGCCGTAGCCGGGCATGGCGAAACCCGCCCGCGTCGGGCCGAAACTGCGCTGGCCGTGCGGCGGATAGCGCATGTAGGAAACGAAGCGCTCCGCCTCTGCGCGGGAGTTGATCATCGGGCAGACGATGCCCATCGCGCCGGCATCCAGCGCCTTCATGACCGCCGCCGGATCGAGCCACGGGACACGGGCCATCAGCGTCACGCCGCTGGCGCGCATGGACTGCAGCATCGCCTGCATGTCGGCGTAGCCGATCGCGCCGTGCTGCCAGTCGACAGTCACAGAGTCGTACCCCTGCGCGGCCATGATCTCGGCCGTGAAGGGATTGCCGATGGAGCACCAGCCGTTCAGCGCCGGTTTGCCTTCGGCCCAGAGGGCCTTGAGCTTGTTCTTCATGTCAGACGTCCTTTACCGCGATTGTCCGGGCTTCGGCGATGGAGCGAAAGCAGGCCTCGGCCAGCGCCAGCGCCTTCACCCCGTCGTCCAGCGACACCTCGGGCGCGGCGGTCCCGGCGCAGGCGTCGACGAAGTTGTCGATTTCAGCGATGAAGGCGGCCCGGTAACGCTCGATGAAGAAGTGCTGGAGCGGAGCGGCGTGGCGGGTGAAGCCCTTGCCCCAGACCTCTGCCGCGTTTTCCCGGTGGTTGTCGGACAGCGCCATGCCGCCCGATCCGAACAGTTCGACCCGCTGGTCGTAGCCGTAGACCGCCTCGCGCGAGTTGGTGATGATCGCCTGCTTGCCAGAGGCGGTGGTCAGGATGACCGTCACCGTGTCGTAGTCGCCGCAACGTTCCATCAGCTCGGGCGCCACCAGACGCGCGCCGGTGGCGGTGACGTGGGTCACCTCCTCGTCCAGCATGAAGCGGGCGAGGTCGAGGTCGTGGATCGTCATGTCGCGGAAGATGCCGCCGGAGGTCTCGATGTAGCCGTCTGGTGCCATGCCGGGATCGCGGGAGGTGATGACAACCTGATGCAGGTCGCCAAGCTGGCCGTTGCGGTGGGCGGCACGGGCGGCGCGGTGGCCGGGATCGAAGCGGCGGCAGAAGCCGATCATGATGGGGGCGCTGGCCCCCTTCACGTCCTCGGCGCATTGCCTTGCGCGGGCGAGGTCGAGGTCCACGGGCTTTTCGCAGAGCACGGCCTTGTTTGCGGCGACGGCGGCCTTGATGAAATCGACGTGGGTCGCGGTCGGCGTGGCGATCAGCACGGCATCGGCGTCGGAGGCAAAGGCGGCCTCGGGCGAGTCGTACTGCAGCACGCCCAGCCTGACGGCGACCTCCTCCGAGCTGGGCGAATGCGTGTCGAAAACCCCGGCAAGCGTGGCGCGCGGGTGGGCTGCGATGATCTCGGCGTGCATGCGTCCGATCCGGCCGCAGCCGAGCAATGCGATTCTGGTCATTGGGTCCTCCCGACGTTTCTGCAATGATCGTTGCAAGGGCGTTGCATTGTCAATAATCGTTCCGTAGGTTTTTCCCCAAAGAGGAGGAGGAATCGGTATGACGGCAACAGTCCGCCTGACCATGGCGCAGGCGCTGGTGCGCTGGCTTTGCGCCCAGCACACCGAGATCGACGGCGAGCGCGTTCCGCTGTTCGCGGGCGTCTTCGGGATCTTCGGCCACGGCAACGTGACCTGCTTGTCGGAGGCCCTCGAACAGGTGCAGGACCGGCTGCCAACATGGCGCGGCCAGAACGAGCAGTCCATGGCCCTTGCCGCGGTAGGCTTTGCCAAGGCGAAACGCCGCCGACAGATCATGGTGGCGACCTCTTCGGTCGGGCCGGGGGCGACCAACATGATCACCGCGGCAGGCGTGGCCCATGCCAACCGGCTGCCGGTCCTGCTGTTGTCCGGGGACACCTTCGTCAACCGGCTGCCCGACCCTGTGCTGCAGCAGGTGGAGCATTACGGCTGCCCCTCCACATCGGTGAACGACGGCTTCCGGGCGGTGTCGCGTTTCTGGGACCGGATCGTGCATCCGGCGCAGATCCTGTCGTCGCTGCCGCAGGCGGTCACGACGATGCTGGACCCTGCCGATTGCGGCCCGGCCTTCATTGGCCTGCCGCAGGACATCCAGGAAATCGCCTACGACTACCCCGAAGCCTTCTTTGCCGAGAAGGTCTGGACCATCCCGCGCCCCCGTCCCGCAAGGTCGGAGGTCGCAGCGGCGGTGGAGCTGCTGAAGGGGGCGAAGCGCCCGCTCATCATCTCGGGTGGTGGGGTGCGCTACTCCGGTGCGGGCGAGGCACTGGCCGACTTCGCCGTGCGGCGCGGCATCCCGATGACCGAGACCATCGCCGGCAAGGGTGCCGTCGTTCACGATCACCCGGCCTACACCGGCGCCATGGGGATCGAGGGGACGGATGCCTCGAAGGAGCTGGCAGAAACCGCGGACGTCGTGATCGCCGTCGGCACGCGCATGCAGGACTTCACCACCGGATCCTGGACGACCTTTGCGCCCGACGCGCGGTTCCTGAACATCAACGCGGCGCGGTTCGATGCGTCGAAACACTTTGCCTTGCCGGTGGTCGGCGACGCGCTGGAATGCATCGCCGAACTGGACGGGGCGCTGGGGGACTGGGCTTGCGATCCGGCGCAGATGGCCCGCGCGCAGGAGCTGTACGCCGACTGGAACCGCGCGCTGGACGAGGGGCAGAAGCCGACAAACGCGGCGGTGCCCTCCTATGCGCAGGTGATCGGCGTGGTGAACCGCAAGGCCTCGCCCGACGACACCATGGTGACCGCAGCGGGCGGACTGCCGGGCGAGACGGCTAAAAACTGGCGGGTAAAGGCGCCCCACACCTATGACCTCGAGTTCGGCTTTTCCTGCATGGGCTACGAGATCGCGGGCGGCTGGGGGCACGCCATGGCGAAGAACGGCAAGGGGGTGCCCATCGTGATGGTGGGCGACGGGTCCTACCTGATGATGAACTCCGACATCTATTCGACGGTGCTGACCGGCCACAAGATGATCGTGGTGGTCTGCGACAACGGCGGGTTCGGCGTGATCAACCGGCTTCAGACCGGCATGGGAGTGCCGGGCTTCAACAACCTGCTGAAGGATGCGCGGGTACAGAACCGGGATGCGCCCTTGCACGTCGACTTTGCCGCCCACGCGCGGGCGATGGGGGCAGAGGCGCGGTTCTGCGAAAGCCTCGCCGACCTCGAGACCGCGATGGACTGGGCGCAGACCACCGACCGCACCACGGTGCTGGTGATCGAGACGGACGCCCATGTCTGGACCGACGGCGGCGCCGATTGGTACGTGGGCGTGCCGGAAATCAACGAACGAGAAAGCGTCCGCAAGGCGCGCGACGGACAGGAAGCATTGCGCCGCAGGCAGCGGCAGGGGGTATGAAGATGAACCGCATAGATGGAAAGATCGCCGTCATCACCGGAGGTACGCAGGGTCTGGGCGCCGCCATCGCACGGCTGTTCGCCGAAGCGGGTGCGGCGGGCATCGCGATTGTCGGGCGCGGCGTGGACAAGGGCCGGAAGGTCGCCGCCGCGATCACCGAGGAGACCGGCGTCCCGGTGGAAATGATCGCCGCCGACCTTACCAATGTCGAGGACGTGCAGGCCATCATGCCCGCCGTGGACAAGGCGTTCGGCCGGGTCGACATCCTGGTGAATGCGGCCGGTCTGACCGACCGGGGCAACCTGCTGAACACCACGCCCGAGATGTTCGACCGCATGTTCGCGGTCAACACCCGCGCGCCGTTCTTCCTGATGCAGGACGCGGTCAAGCTGATGAGCCGGGAGGGTGTGAAGGGAACGATGGTCAACATCGGCTCCACCTCCGAACACGCGGGGCAGCCGTTCATCGCACCCTATTGCGCGTCGAAGGCGGCTCTGGCCACGTTGACGCGGAACTCCGGCTTTGCGCTGATGCGCAACGGCATACGGGTGAACCAGCTCGACATCGGCTGGATGAACTCCGACAACGAGCGCGCGCTGCAGGAGGCGGAGCAGGGCGATGCAGGCTTCATCGACCGCATGGCGGCGACGATGCCTTTCGGGCGGCTATTGGAACCGGCAGAGGTCGCCAAGGCGGTCTTGTGGATGGCGTCGGACGACAGCGGCATGATGACCGGCGCGGTGATCCACTTCGATCAGTCGGTCTGGGGCGGTTACGACGGGCAGGCGCCCGCACCGGCAGAACCGCTGACGGCGTGACCTTTGCCCGGGGCGGCGCTAGGCTGGCCCCGGACCCAAGGGGGAGGTCAACTTGCTGAACCGTCTGAGGATGCGGCATGTCCGCTGCTTCCTGACCATCGCACGCTGCGGGTCGATGACTGCCGCTGCGAAAGAGATGAACTCCTCCCAGCCCGCCGTCTCGCGGTCGCTGGCCGAGCTGGAGACCCTCGTCGGGCAGCCGCTTTTCGAACGCGGCGGGCGCGGGCTGACGCTGACGGAGGCGGGCGAACGTCTGCGCCGGCACCTCGACCCGGCGGTCTCGCAGATGGAAGAGGGTGTGCGCCTGGCGGGTGGCACGGTGGCGGTGCCGCGCGTGTCGGTGGGCGTGCTGCCCAACGTGGCGCGGACCCTCGCCATGCGGTCGTCGGTCATGTTCAAGGCGGATACCCCGGACGTCGATCTGGAGCTGCACTGGGCCAACGTGTCGGAACTGATCACGCGCCTGAACCGGGGCGAGATCGACATGCTGCTTGGCCGGCTCCTGTCGCTGGAACACATGGAGGGCGTCAGCTTCGAACACCTGTACCCCGAGGACATCGTCTTTGCCGTGCACCATACCCACCCTTTCGCAGCGCGGCCCGAAGAGGTGACGTTGTCCGAGGTGGGCGCCGAACTGGTGGTGGTGCCGCTGGGCGGGACAATCATCCGGCGCGAACTGGACAAGTTCATGACGGCGCGCGGGCTGGCCCGGTTCCGCAGGCAGATCGAGACGGTTTCCTTCGAGTTCACCCGCAGTTTTCTGCGCGAGACGCCCTCCGTCGCCGCCATTCCATTGGGCGCGATCCGGCGGGAACTGGCGGAGGGCGAACTGGTGAAGCTGGGCCTGTCGGGCGAGGAACTGGCCGGGTCGGTCGGCATCTCCTTCCGCACCGGGCGGGCGCTGTCGCCGGAGGCCGCGCGCTTTGCCGATGCGGTGCGGATCGTGGCACGGGACTATGCCTGACAACTCCGATCTATATCCGATCCGATATAGATAACGCGCAGAATCGATTTCATGTTTCCGGGCCCGGTCGGTAGTTTGGTGGCATGGCGCCGTCAGAGCGCGACAGTCCAAGGGGAGGGGAACGGCGCGCATGGCGGCTCCGAAGAATATCCTGTTCATCATGTTCGACCAGCTCCGCTGGGATTACCTGAGCTGCTACGGCCATCCGCATCTGCAGACGCCGAACCTCGACCGGCTGGCGTCGAAGGGGATGCGCTTCGACCGCTGCACGATCCAGTCGCCGCTGTGCGGACCGTCGCGGATGTCGACCTACACCGGGCGCTACGTGCATTCGCATGGCGCATCGTGGAACAACGTGCCGCTCAAGGTCGGCGAGCTGACGATGGGCGACCATCTGCGCGATCTGGGCATGGGCTGCTGGCTGGTGGGCAAGACCCACATGGCGGCCGACGCCGAGGGGATGCGCCGCCTCGGACTGGAACCGGACAGCGTGATCGGCGCGCGGGTCAGCGAATGCGGTTTCGACATCTTCGAGCGTGACGACGGGATGCGCCCGGAGGGGCCGGACGGGCTCTATGACGAGGGCGGCGCGCTGAAGTACAACGAATACCTGCGCGGCAAGGGCTACGACAGCGACAACCCCTGGCACGACTATGCCAATTCGGGACTGGACGACGACGGCAACGTGCTGTCCGGCTGGTTCCTCGAAAACTCCGACCGGCCCGCGAACATCCGCGAGGAGGACAGCGAGACCCCGTACCTGACGCGCCGCGGCATCGAATTCATCGAGCAGGCGAAAGGACCGTGGTGCTGCCACCTGTCCTACATCAAGCCGCACTGGCCCTACATCGTGCCGGAGCCCTATGCGTCGATGTACGGGCCGCAGGACTTCCTGCCGCGCATAGCCTCGGAGGCGGAGCGCGAGACGGATCACCCCGTGTTCAAGGGGTTCCAGAATGCGCCCGTCGGCAAGGCGCTGGCCCGCGACGAGGTGCGGGAGAAGGTTCTGCGCGCCTACATGGGCCTCATCAAGCAGTGCGACGACCAGATGGGCGTGCTGTTCGACTTCCTCGAGCGAACCGGCCGGATGGAGGACACGCTGATCGTCGTGACCTCCGACCATGGCGACTTCATGGGCGACCACTGGATGGGGGAAAAGACCTTCTTCCACGAGGCGTCGGTCAAGGTGCCGCTGATCGTCTACGACCCTTCGCCGGAGGCCGATGCCACGCGCGGCACGACCTCTGACGCGCTGGTGGAGTGCATCGACTTCCTGCCGACCTTCGTGGAGGTGGCTGGCGGCGATCCGACGAAGCTGGACCACATCCTCGAAGGGCAGTCGCTGCTGCCGATGCTCCGCGGCGGCGCGGCGCCTGAGCGCGAGGTGGTGGTCTGCGAATACGACTATTCCAGCAGTCCGCTGGCCGGCCGGCTGGGGCTGCATCCGGATCAGTCGCGGATGTTCATGGTCGCGGACCACGACTGGAAGATGATCCACTTCGAAAGTGGTCACCGGCCGATGTTGTTCGACCTGAAGAACGACCCGCATGAGATGGAAGACCTGGGCGCGAGCGAGGCCCACGCAGATGTCCGGGCGCGGATGTACGACCGCCTGCACGCCTGGGCGCGGCGCCCGGCGGCGCGAACGACCATGTCGAACGACTCCTTCGTGAAGGAGCGCACTGCAGGGCCGGGCCGTACCGGCGTGCTGATCGGGATCGTGGAGGAGACCGAGCTGCCGCAGGAAATCACGGCCAAGTACACCGGGCGCAAGGCCCGGGACATGCGCGGCGGGAGGCCTGGCGCACCCGGCGAATGACAAAGGAAACCATGTCTTGGGGAGGAGAACCATGAAGACATTCTTGAAGACGGCTGCCGTTGCAGGCGCCCTTGCGGTGACGGGTGTCACGGCGCAGGCGCAGGCCAACCTGAGCGCCGAAACATCGAGCGCGGGCAACTCGCCGCACCTGATGATGATGCACCTCGCCGATGTGCTCGCCCGCGAGGGTGTGGCCAACGTGCAGGTGCAGGAAGGCCAGACCGCCACCAACTCCATGGTCAACGTGGCCGAGGGCAAGTCCGACATGGTGACGGCGCCCACGATCCTCTACTTCCTGCTGGAAAACGGGCGCGGGCCGTTCTCCAACATCGGTGAGGGCGGCAAGGACCTTGTGCAGAACATCCGTGCCATCGCGCCCTTCAACGCGGGCGCCTACGGGCTGTTCGCGCCGGTGGCGTCGAACATCACCTCCTACCAGGACCTGAAGGGGCGCACGGTATGGAACGGCCCGCCACGCGGCGCGGCGCTGACGCTCGGACGGCAGACGATCCTGCTGGGCTCGGGCGGGTTCAAGGACGGCGAGGACTACACCGGTTACCAGACCAACTGGGGGCAGCTGCCGACCGCGCTGGTCGACGGCTCTGCCGAGGCGTTCCTCGTCCCGATCACCTTCCCCTCCGACCGCGTGGTCATGGCGCTGTCCGCGGGTGACGTGAACATCGTCTCCTTCCCGAAGGACATCTGGGAAAGCGAAGGGATGCAGAAGTTCCTCTCGGCCCCCGGCAACAGCCCGGTGGAGGTCAAGATCGCGGACATGGGCTATGGTCCGGACCAGGGCGTGAACGTGATCTCTGAGGACGACACATTCCGCTCGCCGGGCGTGCCGTTTGCCACCTACGTGCGCGCCGACCTGCCCGACGATCTGGTGAAGGAGGTCACGGCGGCCTACATCGCCTCGATCCCCGAACTGGAAAAGCGCGCGCCCTACGCGGGCAACGTCAACTTCGACGTGCTGGATCAGCGGATCACCGGATTCTGCGGTGCGCTGACGCTGAAGTACCACCCCGGCGCCATCGCCGCATGGGAAGAAGCCGGGTACGAAGTCCCGGACTGCGCGAAGTGACCTGACAGGGCGGGCCGCGTGGTCCGCCCCCTCTGCCGGGAGATCCTGAGATGTCGGACAAGATGCCGTTCCTGAAACGTGCCGCGCAGGCGCTTGGCCTGATCCTCGTGGTCATCGGGATGCTCAACACCATTCCGTCCATCCCCGGGCTGGACGCCTGGGCGCAGGACGGGACCGGCAACCCGGCCTTCGCGATCCGGAAATTCCCCTACGAATGGCTCTATCCCATCGCCTTCGTGCTGATGATGCTGACGGTGGCGTGCAACCACTCGTTCTGGGCGGACTGGACGGTTCGCGGCTTCGGCCCGGGCCGCCGCCGCTTCGGGGCCTTCATGGACATCGCGCTGGTGACGATGGCCGTGGCGGTGTCCGCCGCCTACCTGATCGAGATCGACTCGGTCTGCATGATCGACCAGTTCACCGGCGAGCGGGCCGAGCTGATCGCCCGCGCCCTGCAGGATGAAAAGGAATTCGCCGAGCTCTATGGGCTGCCCGCACCGACCTCGGTGGATGACCCCGCCTGCATCCGCACGCTCGGTGTCTGGATCTTCGCCATCGTCGGCGCTGGCATCGCGGTCTTCCTTGGCTACAACGTGCGGGTCTGGGGCTTCCCGCTGGTGGCCGTGGCGATCCTGATCTTCGCCTACACTCTGATCACCGTGGGCATCTGGTACTTCTTCGGGTCCGAGGACATGAACAAGTACCTCATCACCAAGCTGGGGGGAGAGCCGCGTTCGCTGATGGACGGGCGCCCCAACGTGGAGGATATCCTCGTCAACAACGCCCAGGGTCTGCTGGGCCGGTTCATGGGAATCCTGCTGTCGACGGTGTTCCCCTACATCGTGCTGGGGTCGCTCTTCGGGATCTCTGCTGGGGGCAAGTCGCTGATCAAGCTGGCGTTCCTCTGGACCCGGCGGCTTAAGGGCGGGCCCGCCCACGCCGCCATCGTGTCGAGCGCACTGTTCGGCACCATCTCCGGCGGGCCGGTGGTGAACGTGCTGTCGACCGGCGTCCTGACCATTCCCATGATGCTGCGGCGCGGGTTTTCCAAGACCTTCGCGGGGGGGGTGGAGGCGGCCGCCTCCTCCGGCGGGCAGATCATGCCGCCGGTGATGGGCGTTGCCGCCTTCGTCCTGTCGGCCATGACCGTCGTGCCCTACCGGGAGGTCATCATCGCCGCGGTGATCCCCGCCGTCGCCTACTTCGGCTGCCTGTTCCTGACGGTCCACTTCCAGGCCCGCAAGCAGGGCATCGAGGCCGTCGGCGACAAGACACCCGAGATGATGCTGAACGGGCAGGACCGGCTGAACCTGCTGATGATCCTGCTTCCGATCCTCCTGATCCTGATGCTGCTCATCACCCCCAAGGAGGCTGTGGGCTGCGGAATCTTCGGTACGCTGCTGGGCGTCGAGCGCAGCGGTGAGGGGGCCGCCTGCGTCGCGGAGAGCCTGCCCTTCCTGCTCCAGATCATCCAGAACTCGGCCGGCGACGCCGGCTCCGCGGGCTGGTGGGCTGTGCTGCTGCTGGTCGCTCTGTTCTGCCTCGACCCCGAGTTCCGCAAGGCGCCGCGCGCGCTGATCGGGGCCTTCGCGGACGCGGGCGTGCTGATCGCCACCCTCTACCTGATGTTCCTTTCGGTCTCCGTCATCGACTTCTGCCTGAACTTCACCGGGCTGTCGGGCTTTGTCGCACGGGACGTGCTGGGACTGTTGCGCGCCTTCGGGGCGGAGGTGCAGGGCGGCGGTGTCTTCCTCTTCGCGGCGCTCTTCGTGACGATGCTGCTGGCGATCCTTTTGGGCATGGGGATGCCGACGGTGCCCGCCTACGTCAACGTGGCGTTGCTGATGGGGCCGCTGGTCGTGGGGCTGGGCATCGCGACCTTCACCGCGCACATGTTCATCTTCTTCTTCGCGGTGGCGAGCGCGATCACCCCGCCGGTTGCCGTCGCGGCCTTTGCGGCGGCGTCGATCACCAAGGCGGACGCCATGGCCACGGGCTTTGCCGCCGTGCGCGCCGGTGTGGTGATGTTCGTCCTGCCGTTCGTCTTCGCCTTCTACCCCGAGCTCCTGCTGATCGATTCGGCAAAGCTGGACCCTGCGACCTCGACAGGTGCGCAGGTCTACATCGAGGGCTACGGACCGGGCATCGACTGGCTGGGCCTCGCGTCGGTCGGCGCGCGGCTGGCGCTCGGGCTCTACCTTATGGCGGGGGCGCTGGCGCGATTCGACATGCGCTCCATCGGACTGCCCGAAGCCATCCTGCGTCTCGTGCTGGCCGTGGCCGTGATGATGAAGGCAGGCGCGATCTTCCTTCCGGCGCTCGGGCTCGCCGCCGTCTATCTCTTGTGGCACGGCAGCAAGGCCATGCGTGGCGGACCCGTCCGGGTCTGACACATATCCATTCGTGGCCTTGGCCTTTGGCGGGCTTTCGTGCAAACGTCTATGTGGAGTGGTCAATTACCGGAGTGACGACATGCACGACGTCGTTATCCTTTCCGACGAAAGGTTGGTCGGGTCCCTGGTGGAGGCCCAGGGCGCCAAGTGGCGTGGCCAGAAGGTACAGCCGCTGGCGGCCTCCGGCGCGGACAACGCGATGTTCCGGCTCGGGGACAAATGGGCCGTTCGTCTGCCGCGGCGGCCCGAAGTCGTGCAGATGCTCGAAACCGAAGCCACTTGGCTGCCGCGCCTTGCCGATCTGCCGCTGGAAGTGCCGGTGCCCCGGTTGCTGGGCGCTCCGACGCAGCAGTTCAACTGGCCGTTCACCATCGTCGACTGGATCGACGGCGTGGAGGCGGAGGAGACCGAGGTGTCCGACATGGCCGAGGCGGTCCAGACCCTCGCCACCTTCCTGAAGGCGCTCTGGAAGAAGTCTACGCGGGACGCGCCCCTCGCCGGGGAGGCCAACAATTATCGCGGCGTCAACCTGAAGGAAGTGACACAGCAGGTGCTGACGTGCTTCTCGAAGATGGACGACGAGATCGAGCCGGAATCCGCGCGGGAGGCCTGGCTCAGCGCGCTGGACGCAAGCCCGGTGCGCAAGCCGCGCTGGCTGCACGGCGACCTGCGCGCGTCGAACATGATCGTCCGCGACGGCGAACTGGTCGGCGTGATCGACTGGGGCCGCGCCGCGGTAGGAGATCCGGCGGCGGACGTGGCCGTGGCGTGGCGCTGGGTGCCCGAATGGGAGATGTCGAACTTCCAGGAGGCCCTTGGCGCAAGCGACGACCTTTGGCGCCGGGCACGCGGCTGGGCCTTGTACGACGCGGTTGTCACCCTGGCCCACTACAAGGAGCAGCAGGGCTTCGAAGGCATCTGCGACGAGAGCCGCTGCGTGTTGGGCCGGCTTGGACTGGGCGCCCCCTGCTGACGGCACCTGTGATGGCGTTCAGCTGATGGTGTCGATGGCCTTCTGATGGCCATGCAGGATGCCAAGGTTGTCCCCCCGCACCATGCCGCGCTTTGCCGTCCAATGGAGCGTGCCTTTCCGGGACATCACCCGCGCGGCTATGTCCCGGTTCCTGCCCGCGCTGCCGACCGCCGGCACGTCCCGGTCCAGCCCGATGTGCAGGGCGTCCCTGTCTTCCTCGGGATCGTTGCCCACCGCTTCGAGGTAACGGGTCAGGAGTGAGATGTAATCCGAGAGCTCGTCGCGCCGCGAGCGCATCGTCTTGACCCGGGCCTGCAAAAGCTCGGTCTGCTGCTCTGACAACCCGTGTTCGAGGATGTGATCGAAGGCCTCCAGCGCCGGGCACAGCAGTTCCTGCAGCACGGGAAGGGCCATGTCGCTCAGGCTGTGGTCTGCAGCCGGATCGGTGCGGTAACTCTTCTGGAAAATGGCGGAGCTGTCGCCGACGCTGCGCACGAAACGGATGTTGGCAGAGGCGTGGCCGTCCCGGTTGAAATGGGTCAGCACACGCAATCCGTGCAGAGCCAGACCGGGTATCCGGACCTGGAAATCCGACTGGCTGAACACCGCCGTGTCTTCGACGCACTGAAGGTGTCCCAGAAGGATCTGCACGATCACCGGCTGGAACACCTCCTCCAGCGGCACGGGCGCGTCGGGAACCATCCGGTTGGAGTGCATCCGTCCGCGAAGACGCGCATTTGCCAGGTGCCAGATCTCGTCCGGGTCCGAGCGCAAAAGCCAGAGTTCAATCGTGCCGCAGTCGTTGGGGGTGAATCCATTCATGGGTGCAACGATTCCATGCCATTCGTTATCTTTTTTCGGCGCGCGCCCGCGTCCGAATTCGTCACGTTAAGCATGTGTAAACGATGATAGGTGAATAATAGTTTAACGGCGATCGGAGGGCTCGACGCGCCGTACCGGGGACACTGAATGAGCGAGACTGAACATCAGCAGACCGTGGTCGGCATCGCCGCTTCGGCCGGGGGGCTCGAAGCGATGTCCCTGCTTGCCCAGCATCTGCCGACGGATCTCAACTGCGCCTACATCCTCGCGCAGCACATGTCGCCGCATCATGCCAGCGTCCTGCCCACCCTGATCTCGAGAGAGACGCGCCTGACGGTGAAGGCTGTGCAGGAATCCCTGCCCATCGAGCCGAACACGATCTACGTCCCGGTGCCGAAAAGCGACCTGGTCGTGGAAGACGGCATGGTCCACCTGCGCACGCCGTCCGGCCTGCCGGCAGAGCCGAAACCCTCTGCCGACCGGCTGTTCAGGTCCATCGCCGAATCCTACGGAGAGCATAGCGTCGGCATCGTCCTGTCGGGCACCGGCAGCGACGGCAGCTATGGGGTGCAGGCCATCCGCGAGGCCGGCGGGGTCACCATTGCGCAGGACAACAGTTCGGCGAAATACGACACGATGCCTGCCTCGGCGGTGGAGACAGGGGCCATCGACCTCATCCTGTCGCCACGCCAGATCGGCGAACAGCTCAAGACCATCCTCGCGCACCCGCGTGACTTCTCCGAGCTGCAGGCGCTTGTCGAGCAGCCGACGGAGTACGACGACCTGTTCCACATGCTGCAGGCGCGGACCAAGGTCAATTTCCGCCACTACAAGGAAATGACCGTCAGCCGCCGCATCCAGCGCCGGATGATCGCCAAGGGGTTCGATGATTACGGGCGGTACGTCAGCTTCTGCCGCACCAATGTTGAAGAGCTGGACGCGCTGTTCCGCGACCTGCTGATCTCGGTCACGCGGTTCTTCCGCGATTCCGAACAGTTCGACGCGCTGCGGCGTGAACTGGGCCGCTATCTTGCCGAGGTCGGCAACCGGCCGATCCGTGTCTGGGTGCCGGGCTGTGCCTCGGGGGAAGAGGCGTACTCCATCGCGTTCCTGATTGCCGACGCGCTGAAGCTGACCGGCAAGGAGGGCGAACGCGGCGTCCAGATCTTTGCCACCGACCTTGATGCCGCGGCGCTGGCGCGCGGGCGGGCCGGGGTCTATCCGGCGTCGGCCTCTGCGGGCATCCCGGAATCCATGCTGTGCCGCTACTTCACCCTCAGCGACAACCTCCTTCGGGTGAGGCCGGAGATACGGAAGATGGTGCTCTTCTCGCACCACAACGTGTTTCAGGACCCGCCGTTCTCGGAGATCGATCTGGTCAGCTTCCGTAACACGCTGATCTACTTCGAAAGTTCGCTGCAGGAAAAGGTCATGTCGCGGATCCTCTACGCGCTGCGGCCTGGCGGACTGCTGTTCCTCGGGACGTCCGAAAACGTGGGCGAGATGGCACCCTATTTCGAACAGGTTGCCGAGCGGATGCGCCTGTTCTGCAAGCGGACAAGTGCGTCGTTCGATCACAAGGCGCTGGTGCGCTTTGGCGTCCCGCCCCGCCGTCAGAAGCGCGACAAGCGCAAGGAGTATGGCAACGGCGAGTTGAACTCCAGCAGCGAGGAAATGTTCGAGGTGCTGGCGTCGTCGGTCGCGCCTGTCGGGTTCCTCGCCAATGAACAGAAGGACCTCGTGCGGATCTTCGGCGACATCAGTGCCTTCACCAAGGTGACCGACGAGGTGCGCGGACGGCTGACCACGAACACCCTGAAGGAGGCGCTGGCCTCTGAGGCGGCCAGCCTCATCCCGCTCTGTCTCAAGTACAACAAGGCCCGCGACGGCCTGTGGCGAGAGATCCTCGGCCAAGGGTTCAACCGTGCCCGCCTGCGCTGCTATCCCATGACGCTGCCCCCGCACGGCAAGACGCGCTACGTCCTCGTCTCCATCGAGACCGACCTGGTGGAGATCAGTTCGGAACGCGAAAGCCACGGCGACAACAAGGAGGCATCGGGCTATCTCGCCTATGTCGAGAACGAGCTGGCCGATGCGCGCGAGGCCCTGCAGATCACGATGGAGGAGCTTCAGACCTCCAACGAGGAGTTGCAGTCGACCAACGAGGAACTGCAATCCACCAACGAGGAGCTGCAGTCCACGAACGAGGAACTGGAGACCTCGAACGAGGAACTGCAGTCCACGAACGAGGAACTGATCACCGTCAACGAGGAACTGCTGATCAACACCGACGAGCTGAACAAGCTGGTCGTCGAACAGGTCGCGATCCTCGAGGCCTTGCCGCTGCCCCTGCTGGTGCTGGACCAGATGCTCAACATCAAGAGCGCGTCGAAGCGGGCCATCGAGATCTTCGGCCTGTCCGAACGCGCCGCCCACCTTGGCCACATCAGCCAGGTGCAACTCCCGAACGCATCGTTTCCCCGCCTCATCGACAATTGCAGCGAGGTCCTGAAGCGGCGGGAGACGGGCAAGGTCCGGTTCACCGTCGACAATGAGGAAATGTCGCTGGTGATCGCGCCGTACTTTATCCAGGACAACGAACTGATGGGGCTGACGGTCGTCCTTGAACGGGCGTCCGATACGGAGATCGTCTAGGTCGGGTCGATGACCCCCATGGTCAGCATCCTCAGCGCCGTGATCGACGGAATGAAGAAGTAGTCGCCGCCCCGGCACTGCACCACCGTCTTGAGCTGGCTCATGGTGTAGGGGCAGCCACCGCCCTGTGGATCGGCGGGCAGGGCCATCCGGCGGTGTTTGTCATGGTTGCCGAGGATCGGGCAGGTGTCGTTGCCCTGATGGAAATCCAGCCCGTACTGGATCCATTGCTGCTGGATGAACTCGAACTGCCGGAAGAGCGAGGCGCAGATGATCATCATCGTGACGCCCTGTTCGGTCTTGTCGGTTTGCTGTTCGGGCGGCAGGGCGCCGTAAGGAAGGCCGCGCCGCATGATCCGGCGCCGCTTGTTCAGCGCGGTCGTGGCCTGCGGGTTGTCGCCTTCGGGCGCGTTCAGCGGATCGAGGTAATCGCGCGTGTTCACCCGCCGCATGTGCGCGCCCGGCGGTGTACTGTACCCCTTCATGTCGTCGGCATAGCGGAAGTCGGATGACCTTGTACTCTTTATGTATGCAATCTGATTCTCATAGGCCTTCAGCGGGTTCGGGTCGTCCAGCCCGTTTTCCGTGCGGGCCTTCTGCCAGTCGGAAAACGTGGGGGCATGCGCCAGCGGAATGCCGTCTGGCCAGCGTCCGACCATCCGGGCGCGCAGGGTCACCTGTGCCTCGTCCGGCAGGATGCCCTGCACGCGGGCGTAGCGCTCGGCCTCCGTGGCGATGACCTCCCGGAAGCTGCCGATGTTCTCGTGCAGCTTGCGGTATGCCATGAAGCTGCCGTTGCGCATGAACTCAGGCGGTTTGGCGGTGGGCGGCAATTCCTGGCTTTCGTCGGGATGGCCGAGGATGAATTCTCCGGGGTTCAGCGGCTCCCACCCTTTGCCCATGCGTTTGCCGCGCCCGATGACGGCTTCCTTCTCGTCCTTCTCCGGCAGTTGCCCGGCAAAGATCGGGTCGCCGATGCCATCGGTGAAGCCGAAGTGCTCCTTGGGCGTCGGCAGCCACACGTCACCGAACCTGTCGAAGACCGCCTGCGCCGCGTGGAAATCGGCGCTGCCGTCCTGCCCGTTGCCCGGCAGGATGCGCACCCCGCCATTGGCCGCGCAGAGGTCGCGCAGCCATTGCGTCGTCTCCTCCAACTCCGGCACCGGGTCCATGCGGGTCAGCTTGGGATCGGGCTTGCCGTCCAGCGCGTGTTCGGGCGTCACGTCACGCAGCGCGTTCAGCGAGATCCAGATATGCACGTTGTCTTCGTCATACCCGTCGCCGCGCCGGTTGCGCTGCCAGATCGGGTCCCAGTGGCCGTCCCAGTTCTGCCGGTCGGCCTGATCCTCGGTCATCGTCTGGTCACGGTCGCCCAGCAGGAAGGCCCGGTCCTTCATGCCTGCGATGAACTCCTCCGGCAGCGCCTGCAATGTGCGGGTCGGGACCTCCAGCCGGAACAGGCCGAAAAAGGTGAAGCCGATGTTCAGCGTGCAGCGCGGCCTCGCGTCCGGCGTTGGCCAGCGGGCGGCGGTTGTCACGCGTTTCGACACCTCTCCGACGAACGCTCGTCCCTTCGCCGGGTCGGATATGTTGAGGAAGAAGTAGCGCGCGAACGGATATGAATACTTTCCGTATGCACGCACCACATTGCCCTGTATGTCATCGAGGTCGAGACGATAACTCATGCCGCGCCCTCCGTTGGTCTGGCGGCGCGCGGTGTCTCGAGGATCCCGGGCGGCTGGCTTGGCCCTGTCACATCCGCGGGGCGGTGCGCGGCGGACCATCTGCCGTAGGCGGCGTGGATTTCCTCGGGCGAGGCGCCTTGCATGTCGATGACCAGATCGGCAAAGCTTTGTTGCACGTAGAGCGCCTTCAGCACGGACCGCAGATCGTCGTAAGGCCCGGGCGGCAAGGGTTTCTCTCCGTTCGCGATGGCGTATCTGACCGACGCCACGAAGGCGCCGAAGGTGACCGCCCCGCCGATCAGAGCCGTCCAGATCGGATTGCCGCCGACCACCGGCATGGGCGCGCTGCTGAAGAGCGCCCATAACAAGGCCAGCAGCGTGATGATGGCCGGAATGCCGACAGCCGCTGCCAGCGCCTTGAGCGGCAGCCGGTGAAAGGCGCCGGACGGGTCGTCGATGTAGTAGTCGTGGAATGGCATCGTCGTTTCGACGTGGCAGCGGTCGAGGTAATCGGCGAACTTCTCGGCCGTGTCGATATCGTCGAAGCCCACGCAGTTGGAATAGATCGCGCTCAGCTCCTCCCCCATGGTGCGCCACAGCTCCATTGCATACGACTTGCGTACATCCCTTTGCTCGGCTGCGGTCAGCGTCGTCGGAAGGGGTGCTCCGTCCATTTTCACCGCGTCGATGTCGGCACAGAAGACGAGGTATGAGCAATTGAGGAAGTCGGTGTGCTGCGGGATCGCGGGATTGCCGGCGTCCTTGTCCCCGGTCAGGCTGCGCAGGGTCGATGCGATGGCGTCGTGCCCTTCGCGTCCGTTGTAGACCACGTCGTCCAGCACGAACATCCGCGCAAGGTGTGTGCGCATGTTGCGCGCAAAGGGGCTGGTCATGCCGGACTTGATCGTCGCGGGGCTTTGCTGGGCGGTGGGCAGTTCCATTAGCGCGTTGCGCACCCGCTGCCGCCACGATCCGTGTCCGTCTGCGCAGGTGCCGTCGCGGATCGGTGCAAGCGTCGTCAGGAAGATATGGCCCGAGTCGAGATCCGGCATGGCTCAGTTCCTCGCACGCCGGAGGTCGAACGTCGCCTGCGCCTTGCGGACATAGGCCTCGCGGTTCTGGTCAGCCCGTTCGGTGTCGAGGCTGGCGACCGGCCCGAACCCGGGCTCGCCGAGGTTGCCCTGTACCTTCGTCATCGCCGCGCGCCAGCTTTCGGCGAACGCCTCCGGCGACTGGTCGGCATGTGCCTTGTCCAGCGTCAGGACCGCATCATAGACCTTCAGCGCCGACTTGATGTCGCGCTGCGCAGAGCCGGGCGTGGCGTTGTAGTAGTGGTCGGTGAAGATCTGGTTGTGGGTGATGTAGTTCTTGAAAGGCGTGATCGGGATCGAAAGCGGATACTTGGTGGCGGAGTACCAGAACAGGTCCAGACCCTTCGGAATCCCGTCCGAGAAGGCGTCGATGTACTGGTCCCAGGTGCCGTTGAAGTTCGACAGGAACAGCACGTAGTCATTGTCGAGCTGATGCTGTTCGCCCTGACCGAGGTCCGGCCAGTCCTTGCGACGGATGATGACCCAGCGGGCGAAGTGGATCAGCGACAGGCCCAGCAGTCCGGCGAGGTTCTCGGGCAAACCGCGGGCCGCCATGAACAACAGGCGGTTGACCCAGGTGATGCGGGGATGGCTGGGCGTCACCACGTTCATGGCATAGGCCTTGCCGGCAATGTTCGACATGAAAATGCCCCGGTGCTGAAAACGAATTGACGTTACGGTAACACGGGCGGGCGATTTTCCAATAGCGTTTTCATCTTATGGGCGAGTCTGGGTCAGACCAGCAGCGGCTCCTCGGTCTCCTCCGGGGCCGGATCATCCGGCGCTTCGGCCAGCATCATCGCCTCGTAGGTGCCTTCGTGGGTGTACTCGCTGCGCACGTATTCCCGCAGCACCCACTCCGTGTAGGGTTCTGCAATCGCGCCCTCGGGAGTCGTGACGGCGGAGTCGTGGGCGGCGTAGGCCTCGAACACCTCGGTCACCAGCGCCTGCTGTTCGGGGGTGAAGTTCTCTTCGAAGCCCCAGGATTCGTAGCCGACGTGGCTGGTGACGAGCATGTCGCCGGGATGGTCGGCGATGGCCGCTTCGGCGAAGTAGGCGCTGTGCACGTGGTCGGGGTGCTCGATGTCGCTTTCGGTGTCCTGAAGGTGCACCTGCCCCGGCTGGTGGGTGTCGAGCAGGCCGGACAGGACGGACACGAGGTCGTCGCGCGAATAGGTCGCCGCGTCGTCGACAGAGGTGATGGTGGCGATCTCCCCGTCCCACAGTTTCGGGAGGCTCTCGCCGCCGTAGAGGTCGGAGCCTGTGCCCGAGAAGCCGTCCGGCAGGCGCAGGAAGTAGAGGTTGAGGTTCGGCTGGTCGGCGAGCGTGGCGTGGTGAAGGTCGAAACCCTGGCCATCGTGTGTGACGGTTGCCGTCCCCTCCTGCCACGCGTCGGAGCCGGTCATCACGCTGTAGGCGTCCTTGATTCCCTCTTCCCGTCCGCCCCAGTAGGCCTCGTCCTGCCCGGCGTCGCCGGCGGTGAGGTAGACCGTGGTGACGTCGTGACCGGCGGCGAGGTGGTCCGCGATCGTCGGGTTCATGAACAGGAGGTCGTCGTCCTGGTGCGCGACGATGAACATCTGCCGGGTCAGGTCGACGGGACCGGGATCCACGGGGTCCACGGGATCGGTGGGGTCAGTGGGATCGGTCGGATCAGTTGGGTCGGTCGGGTCAGTTGGGTCGACCGGGTCCGTTGGATCGCTCGGGTCTTCGGGGGCGGTGCCGTCCATGCCGAAGGCAATCACCTCACCGATCAGCGGCGTATCGTCGGGCCAGTTCGATTCTCCGATCAGCAGGTTGGCGCGGGGGCCGGGATCGGGCACGGCTCCGTCCGCCTCGGCCAGCAGCACGCCGTCCTTCTCGATCCACATGGTGCCGTCTTCGTCGATGCCGGCACCCCATGTGGCGGTTTCGCCCTGCACGATCGCGCCCTCGGCGATGACGCGGTAGACCGTGCCGCCCTGATGCAGTTCCAGCACCATGTCCGAGGTGTTCTCGACCTGCGACAACAGGATGTTGTTGCTGTTCGGCCCGTCGCCGAAATCGAAGACCCGCTGCCAGTTGCCGCCCTGTATGTCGTCGAACCGCACCGTGGCCGCGATGGCAAAGGCGCCGTCGATCTGGCCGATGTCGTAGGGATCCGTTGGATCCGTGGGATCGGTTGGGTCAGTCGGATCGGTTGGGTCAGTCGGGTCCGTGGGATCGACCGGATCTGACGGGTCAGTAGGATCGGTTGGCCCGTCAGGCGGGAGGGTGCCGTCGGTGGTCACGGTCAGCCCGAGGATGACCCCGTCCAGATCGTCGGCGACGGAGACCGGCTCCAGAACGACAGAGGGAACCTCTGCCGCCACCTCGCCCAGCCGCACGCCGTCCTGAGCCAGCCACAGCGTGCCATCCGTATCCAGACCTGCGGAAAGGGAGGTAAGCTCTCCCGCAACCAGCGCGCCGGGGGCAGTGACGGTGTAGCTGGCCTCTCCGACCGTCAGCTGCAGGACCAGCCCGTCGGACGCGCCATCCTGCGCCAGCACGAGCGACGCGCTGCCGTCCGCAGAGCCGTAGGCCACAAGCCCCTGGTCCGCCCGTCCGGAGACGTCATCGACGCGCGCCGCAAGGTCGATCCGGAACGACCCGGCAAGCGCGCCCTCGTCGTTGTCCGCAGGTGCCAGCCCGTCGTCGCCGGGCTGCACCACGTCGATGCCCATGACCGCGCCGATCAGATCGTCGTCGTCCGCCCAGTTCGACTGCCCGATGTATTCGTTGATCCGGGGAACATTGGCGGGCACGACGGCCTGTATCTCGTCCTCCAGCACGCCGTCCTTCTCGATCCACATGCGGCCGTCGGGGTCTATGCCGATGCGCCACGTCGCCACTTCCCCGGCCACGATGGCGTCCGGCGCGATGACCCGGTGGACGACGCCGTCCTGGTAGAGGGCGAACATCATGTCGGAGGTGTTCTCCACCTGCGCGAGGATGATGTTGCCGTTCTGCGGGCCGCTCCCGAAATCGAGGACCCGCTGCCAGTAGGCACCCTGTATCTCGTCGAAGCGGGCAGTCACTTCGAGCGCGAAGGCGCCGGAGATATCGTCGATGTCGAAAACTGTATCGGCTGAAGGAACGGGCGGCATGATGCCTCCGGATTGACGGCAAGAGTTAATGAGCGCGAAGGTGGCCCCGCGATGAATCGGCTTTCCCGTTCACGATACACGAATTGCCGTAGCGTCATCCTTTGGATTTATCTGCAAATGGAAACTTTGCGTTTCCCGGAGGTGAGATGGCCGGACTGGTGATACACGGGCGCAAGACGTCCTCGAACGTGCAGGCGGTCATGTGGGGCGCTGCGGAACTCGGGCTCGAGGTCGACCGGCGGGACGTGGGCGGGCGCTTCGGCGGAACCGACACCGCGGCGTTCCGGGCAAAAAACCCGATGGGCCTTGTCCCGGTGATGGAGGACGGCAAGCACACGCTCTTCGAAAGTGCCGCGATCCTGCGCTACCTCGTGGCGGCCTACGGGCCGGGGCCCTTTGCCGAAGGGCCGGAACAGGACATGTGGGCGGAATGGGCGAAACACACGCTGTGCGCCGCTTTCACCATGCCGGTTTTCTGGGGCTTCTACCGGACACCGGAGGCAGAGCGCGACATGACCGCGGTGCTTGGTGCGCTTGAACGGTTCGAGGACTTGGCGGGTATGGCGATGACCCAGCGTGGTGCGGGACCATGGCTGGTCGATGGTCGGTTCAGCCGGGCCGACATCATGGCGGGCCACGTGCTGTTCCGGTACTTCACGCTCGACCTGCCGCGGCGGCCCCCGGCGGGGCTGGAGGACTACTACGCCGCGCTGACGGAACGCCCCGCGTATCGGGAGCACGTCATGGTCGATTATTCGGAATTGAAGGGCTGACCGCGACCTGAAGTTCCGTCTGGTCAGGCGTGGCCGGGGCGTATGTCCCCGGCCACGCCAAGTCTGGAAATCAGCCCCCCAGGACGTCGCGGACCGCTTCGCCGGTCTTTGTCGCGACTTCTTCCGCTTCTGCCGGGGTCAGGCACAGCGGCGGCGCAAAGCCAAGGATGTCTCCCTGCGGCATGGCGCGTGCGATGACGCCCTTGGACATGAGGGCAGACGCGATCTGCGCACCGACCTTCTGCGACGGATCGAAGAAGGTCCGGTTGTCCTTGTCGTCGACCAGTTCGACGGCGCAGAGCATCCCTTCACCCCGGATATCGCCGACCTTGGCATGGTCGCCAAGCGCATCGGTCATCGCCTTGCGGAAATGCGCGCCGGTCTCGCCCGCGTTGGCCACGAGGTTCATGTCGTCGATCAGCTTCAGGTTCGCGACACCGGCCGCGGCCCCGATGGGGTGCGCCGAGTAGGTCCAGCCGTGGCCGATCGGGCCGTTCTCGTCGGTACCCTGCTCCAGCACCTTCCACATCTTGTCGCCGACGATGGAGCCGGAGAGCGGCGCATAGGCCGAGGTAAGGCCCTTGGCGATGGTGATGAGGTCGGGCTTCAGGCCGTAATGGTCGGAGCCGAACATGGTGCCGAGACGGCCGAAACCCGTCACGACCTCATCCGCGATCAGCAGGATGTCGTGCTTTTCGAGGATCGGCTGGATCGCCTCCCAGTAGCCTTTCGGCGGGGGCACGATGCCGCCGGTGCCCAGCACGGGCTCACCGATGAAGGCGGCGATGGTGTCCGCGCCCTCGCGCTCGATCAACTGCTCCAGCTCGGCGGCGCAATAGGCGCTGAACGCCTCTTCGGACATCGCGATGTCGGGGCGGCGGAAGTAGTAGGGCGCCTCGGTGTGGATCACCTGCGCCAGAGGCAGGTCGAACTTCTTGTGGAAGAGTTCGAGCCCGGTCAGCGAGCCTGTCATCAGGCCCGACCCGTGGTAGCCGCGCCAGCGCGAGATGATCTTCTTCTTCTCTGGGCGGCCGAGGATGTTGTTGTAGTACCAGATCAGCTTGATGTTGGTCTCGTTCGCGTCCGAGCCGGACAGGCCGAAGTAGACCTTCGACATATGGGCGGGCGCACGGTCGAGGATCATCTTCGACAGGGTGATCGACGCCTCCGTGCCGTGACCGACATAGGCGTGGTAATAGGCCAGTTCCTTTGCCTGCGCGGCGATGGCATCGGAGATCTCGGTCCGCCCATACCCCACGTTCACGCAGTAGAGCCCGGCGAAGGCGTCCAGCAGTTTCGTGCCGTCGCGGTCCTCGATGTGGCAGCCCTGCCCGGTGGTGATGACACGGGTCGCGGTCTCTCCGCGCGCGTGCTGGGCAAGGTGGGTGGAGGGATGGAAGAAGTTCTCGCGGTCCCACTGGGACAGCTGGTCGTTGGTCAGCATATGGCTCTCCTCTGATGCGGCAGCGCGCCGCCATGGAACGTTGCAAACCGGAGCCGGGAGGTCAGCGCGTCTGGCCGGGCCCGAGGCTCCGCTCTCCTCTGCAGCAGCGCGCAATGCCTTTATTGCCGAGGGTGCCTATTGGGTAACCGATCCGTCGCGGGATGACCAGTACGGGTCGGCGGGAGCATTGACCGTGCTTCCCCGGCAGGTCATTTCATGGGCAAAGGCCCGGTTTCCCGGGTGAAAGGAGCATCATGGAGCTGCTGGCACGGACCGAAGCCCTTCTGGGCGATCTCATTGCGTTTCCGACGGTGTCGTCGGACAGCAACCTCGAACTGATCGCCTGGGCGGCGAACTATCTCGAAGGATTCGGCGCCCGATGCGAGATCATGTCGGACGTGACGGGGCTGAAGGCGAACCTGCTGGCGACGTTTGGGCCGGAGGGCAACGGCGGCCTCGTTCTGGCGGGTCACACGGATGTGGTGCCGATCGGCGAGGAAAGCGACTGGAGCGGCGATCCCTTCTCCATGCGGGAGGAGAACGAGCTGCTCTACGGGCGCGGCACCTGCGACATGAAGGGCTTCATCGCCTGTGTCATGGCCCTGGCGCCGGAAATCGCCCGGTGGCACCTGAAAACGCCGGTGCACGTGGCGCTGACTTATGACGAGGAAGTGGGCTGCTTCGGCGCCCGCGCGCTGGTGACGGAACTTCTGGGGCGCGGAATGCGGCCCGGGATGGCGATCCTCGGCGAGCCGACGCTGATGAACGTCGTGGACGGGCACAAGGGCTGCTACGAATACACCACCCATTTCTGCGGCTGCGAGGGGCACGGATCGGCGCCCGACCGCGGGGTGAACGCGGCGTCCTGCGCCACGCGCTATGCGGGCCGTTTGCTGGAGCTGGAAGCCGCCCTGAAGTCGCGTGCGCCAGAGGCCAGCCCGTTCGAGCCGCCTTGGACCACTCTGAACATCGGCCGCATGTCAGCCGGCACGGCGCGCAACGTCATCGCAGGCCTGGCCGAGATCGAGTGGGAGATGCGCCCGGTCTCTTTCGAGGATGCGGCCTGGGTCCTGTCGGAGATCGACGCCTACGCGGACCTGCTGTTGCCGGACATGCGCAGGGTCACGCCGGATGCCTCCATCGTGCGCGAAGTGATCGGCGAGGTGGCGGGCCTGATGCCGGAACGGGACAACCGCATCGCCGAACTGGTCTGCAGCCTGACGGGGGCCAACGGGACGGAGGTCGTGTCCTTTGGCACTGAGGCAGGGCTTTTCCAGTCGTTGGGCACCCAGTGTATCGTCTGCGGTCCGGGCTCCATCCAGCAGGCGCACCGGCCCGACGAATTCGTGGCGCGCAGCCAGCTTGACGCCTGCCTGACCATGCTCAGGGGCATGGAAGGCGCGCTGCACTGAGGTTCGGGGCGTCGCCGGGGGCGGTCCCGGCGACGATGCGGTCGTCAGACCAGCGCCATGAAGGCGGGCCATGCCTCCGGATCGGCGACGGTCTTGTCGCGGCAGGTGGCGTTGCAGAACCCGAAGGTCCGCCCGTCCATCTGCATCAGGTGCGTCCGCGCCTTGCCGGAATAGGGGCAGGCGTCGTTCTCGGGCTCGCCGCTCTCCACCGCCTGTGCCGCGTGCACCGAGGGGCCGGGCCATGGCGCGGTCCGGAGGTCCTGAGCGTACCACGGCAGGGTTTCCCCCTGAACGAGGCCAAGCGCCCGCCAGCGCCGGAAGGACGGGTCGGCCAGATGCGCGGCCACATAGCCGCGGCACACATCGCTGACCGGGATCGAGAAGCCGGCAATACGGGCCGCCACGGGCGCAAAGAACACGTCCGCCGCCGAATAGCTTCCGGCCAGCCAGGGGCCGCCCGACCGTTCGAGTGCATGTGTCCAGATCGTCTCGATCCGCTGAATGTTGGCCACCACCTCCTCTGACGGGCTGAACCCGACATAGGCGGTGCGCAGGTTCATCGGGCAGGCCGACCGGAGCGCCACGAAACCGGAGTGCATCTCGGCGGCCAGTGACCGGGCGAGCGCGCGCATCGCGGGATCGGACGGCCAGATCCCCGCGCCGGGATGACGATCCGCCAGTTCCTCGGCGATGGCCAGGCTGTCCCAGATCACGGCGCCGTCGTCTTCCGTCACGAGGGTCGGTACGGTGCGGGCCGGGGCAATGTCCTGCATCTGCTCTGCGACACCGGCTTTCATGAAGTTGACCAACCGGCAATTGACCGCCAGTCCGAAGCGGTCAAAAAGCAGCCATCCGCGCATGGACCAGCTTGAATAGGCGTAATCTCCAATAAAAAGCGTATCGGGCATCCCGTTTCCTCTCGATTCCGTGAGCGGAAGCTAACCTATTGCCATGGATGCAGGAAATTCCGGTTCGTGACGCATGCCATAAGCGATGCACATGATCCTTGCAGGCATATAGCCCGAAAAATCAATCATCCAAATGAACCAATCACCCGTCTGACGCGTAGTACTCACAAATCCCGCTTCAAGGGTAACGCATCGACAGGGGAGTTTTCATGCCTTTAGACGGATTCAACGATCAGACCCTTTCGCGTCGGGCCATGAAGGCGGAACTTCTCGATGCGGAAACCGAACTGAAGCTTGCCTACGCATGGCGCGACGAAAAGGATGAGGCCGCGCTGCACCGCCTGATCCAGGCCTACATGCGGCTGGCGATTTCCATGGCGGCGAAGTTCAAGCGCTACGGCGCGCCGATGAACGACCTGATCCAGGAGGCGGGACTGGGCCTGATGAAGGCCGCCGACAAGTTCGACCCTGACCGTGGCGTGCGGTTCTCCACCTACGCCGTGTGGTGGATCAAGGCGTCGATCCAGGACTACGTGATGCGCAACTGGTCGATGGTGCGCACCGGGTCCACCTCTTCCCAGAAAGCTCTGTTCTTCAACATGCGGCGCGTGCAGGCGCGGCTGGAGCGCGAGGCGCAGGCCACCGGCATGCAGCTCGACAGTCACCAGCTTCGCCACATGATCGCGTCCGAGATCGGCGTGCCCCTGCGCGACGTCGAAATGATGGAAGGGCGCCTGTCCGGCTCTGACTTCTCGCTCAACGCCACGCAGTCCGTCGAGGACGAGGGCCGCGAGTGGATCGACACCCTCGAAGACGACAGCGCACACGGTGCGGAGATCGTCGAGAATTCGCATGACACCGAATGCCTGCGCGGCTGGCTGGTGAAGGCGATGGGGTCGCTGAACGACCGGGAACGGTTCATCGTGCGCGAGCGCAAGCTGCGCGACGAGCCCCGCACCCTCGAAAGCCTCGGCAACGAGCTGGGCCTGTCGAAAGAGCGGGTCCGCCAGCTCGAGGCTGCGGCCTTCGGCAAGATGCGCAAGGCGCTTGAGGCGCAAAGCGGAGAAGTGCAACACTTCCTCGCATGAAACATGCGCTGGTCCTCGCCGCCCTTTTGGTCGGCTTAGCAATCCCCGCGGCATCCGCCGACGGGGATTTCGACGCTGATGTGCTTTTCCTCGGCGAGATCCACGACAATCCCGCCCATCATGCCCGGCAGGCCGAAATCATCGCCCAAGTTCAGCCGAAAGCCGTGGTGTGGGAGATGATCTCCGGCCCGGTTGCGGTCGGCCTGACGCCCGAGATCGTGCAGAGCGAACAGGTGCTGGAAGCGGCGCTGTCATGGGAGGAGAACGGCTGGCTCGACTTCTCCATGTACTATCCGATCTTCAAGGCCGCAGAAGGTGCGCAGCACTTCGGAGCGGCCCTCCCGCGGGAGGAGGCGCGCCGGGGCATGGGGGAGCCGCCGCTCATGGTCTTCGGTGCCGACGCCTGGCAGTACGGTCTGGATCGTCCTCTGCCCGCCGATCAGCAGGCTGCCCGCGAAGCGTTGCAGAAGGCGGCCCATTGCGACGCGCTGCCGGACGACATGCTGGCCGGGATGGTCAACATCCAGCGTCTGCGCGATGCCCGGCTGGCGGCGGTCGCTCTGGAGGCGCTTGGCGTAACGGGTGGCCCGGTGGTGGTGATCACCGGCAATGGCCATGCCCGCAAGGACTGGGGCGCGCCCGCCGTGCTGGCCTACGCCAAGCCGGAGGCAAGGATCTTCGCCCTCGCACAGGGGGAGGAAGGGCATGCCGCGCCGGAGGGTGGCTTCGACCGCACGGAAACCGCCCCCGCAACAGAGCGGGAAGACCCCTGCGCGGCCTTCAGGAAATAGCCCAACCTCTCATGCGATGACACAGCCTTCTTTTCCGGGGAGGTCAGACCGGCAGTGGTTTCCCGCGCCGCCGCGTTCTTCTGGCGATAGGCGGCCTTCATGGGCGCGACGGCGTCCCAGCCCGTGCCGTGAGTTTCGATGCTCACCGATCCTGCCATGGTGGCCCTTTCCATTGCCTTGGGGGCGAGGGTAGGGTGCACCCGTTAATGAAGGATCAGGCCGCGCAGGCGGCTCACGACATCGGGAAGGGACTGGGATGCTGGCGGGCAGACGGATCCTGTTGATCATCGGCGGCGGTATTGCCGCCTACAAGTCGCTGGACCTGATCCGGCGCCTGCGAGAGCGCGGCGCCGCCGTGACACCTGTCATGACCCGCGCGGCCTCCGAATTCGTGACGCCGCTGAGCGTGGCCGCCCTGGCCGGGGAAGACGTGCACGCCGACCTCTTCGACCTCACGCGCGAGGCGGAGATGGGCCATATCCAGCTGTCCCGCGTGGCGGACCTCGTGGTGGTGGCACCGGCGACCGCGGACCTCATGGCGAAGATGGCAGGGGGCCACGCGGACGACCTGGCGTCGACCCTGCTGATGGCCACTGACACGCCGGTCATGATCGCCCCTGCGATGAACGTGCGCATGTGGGACCACGCGGCCACGCAACGCAACCTCGCCACGCTGCGCGGTGACGGCATCATGGTTGTCGGTCCGAACGAGGGCGACATGGCCTGTGGCGAATACGGACCGGGCCGCATGGCCGAACCGCTGGAGATCGTCGCGGCCATCGAGGGCGCGCTGTCGGATGGACCGCTGAAAGGGCGCCGGGTGCTGGTGACCTCCGGTCCGACGCATGAACCCATCGACCCGGTGCGCTATATCGCCAACCGCTCGTCCGGGGCGCAGGGGACGGCTGTGGCCGAGGCGCTGCGCGATCTGGGGGCAGAGGTCGTCTTTGTCACCGGCCCGGCGGACTCGCCCCGGCCCACGGGTGTGCAGGTGGTCGAGGTCGAGAGCGCAAGGGAGATGCGGGAGGCCGTCATGGCCGCCCTGCCCGTCGATGCGGGGGTCTTCGCGGCCGCGGTGGCCGACTGGCGGGTAAAGTCCGCCTCTGCCTCGAAGATCAAGAAGACGGCGGGGCAACTGCCCGTGCTGGAGTTCGAGGAAAACCCCGACATCCTGCGCGACGTGTCTGCGCTGATGGATGGGCGCCCCCGGCTGGTCGTGGGCTTCGCGGCCGAGACGGATGACGTGGTCGCCAACGCCACGGCGAAACGCGCCCGCAAGGGCTGTGACTGGATCGTGGCGAACGACGTCTCGCCCTCGACGGGCATCATGGGCGGCACGGAAAACGCGGTGGTTCTGATCACCGCCGAGGGGGCCGAGGAATGGCCGCGTGCTGCCAAGAGTGACGTTGCGCGCAAGCTGGCAGATCGGATCGCCGAGGCACTGAAGCAGGTGCAGGCATGAGCGCGCGGGACGTGGACATCGCGTTTGCGTGGGAACCGGAGGCGGATCGTTCGCTGGGCCTGCCTTCCTACGCGACGGCAGGCGCCGCCGGTGCCGACCTGCGCGCCAACCTGCCCGACCGGGGCACGCTGACGCTGGAGCCCGGCGCGAGGACGCTGGTGCCGACGGGTCTGCGCCTTGCCATTCCCGATGGCTACGAGGTGCAGGTGCGACCGCGCTCCGGCCTTGCCCTGAAACACGGGATCACCCTGCCCAATGCGCCCGGAACCATTGACAGCGATTACCGCGGACCCTTGGGCATCATCGTGATGAATTCGGGCGACGTGCCTTTCGTGATCGCCCACGGCGACAGGATCGCGCAGATGGTCGTGGCCCCGGTCGTGCGGGGCCGCTTCACCGTGTCCGAGGACCTGCCCGACACCGCGCGCGGCGCGGGCGGCTTCGGTTCGACGGGGCGCGGCTGATGCTTCTAGTTCTCAGCATCGGCGTTCTGGTCTGGGGGTTCGGCCGTCTCGTGGGGGCCAGCCGCGAGGCGCGCGTCTACATGGTGGCGCTGCTTTATGTCGGTGTCCTCGTGGTTCATGTGGTCCTGCCGTTCGGCCATCCCCTGCGGATTGCCACCGGCGAAAGCGCCGCGCCGTGGCTGATCCTCGGCGGGATGCTCCTGTTTGGCCTTGCTTACGCATGGGGTGTTCGCAGGCTGAAGGAGCGCGCAGAAGTCAGGGAGGCCGATGAGGCTCCGGCGAAGGATCCCGGCGCCTTCCGGCCCGGCGAACTGGAACGCTACGCCCGCCACATCGTGCTGCGCGAACTGGGCGGGCCGGGGCAGAAGCGGCTGAAACAGTCACGCGTTCTGGTCGTGGGCGCCGGAGGGCTCGGGTCGCCCGCGCTTCTGTACCTCGCGGCAGCGGGTGTCGGGACCATCGGCGTGATCGACGACGACACGGTGGACAGCGGCAACCTGCAGCGGCAGGTGATCCACACCGACGCCCGGATCGGCACGCCCAAGGTGTTCTCGGCGCAGGCGGCGATGGAGGCACTGAACCCCTATGTCACCGTGCGCCCCTACAAGCGCAGGCTGGACGCCGCGACGGCAGCGGCGCTGCTGGAGGACTACGACGTTGTCCTCGACGGGACCGACAACTTCGACACCCGCTACCTGGTGAACGCGGCCTGCGTGGCGGCGGGAAAACCGCTGGTCTCGGGCGCGCTCAGCCAGTGGGAAGGGCAGGTCAGCGTGTTCCATCCCAAGGGTGGCGGCCCGTGCTACCGCTGCATCTTCCCCGAGGAGCCGGCAGCCGGTCTGGCGCCGTCCTGCGCGGTGGCGGGCGTGCTGGGCCCTCTGCCCGGCGTCGTGGGGTCGATGATGGCCGTAGAATGCGTAAAGTTGATCGCAGGCGCAGGGCAGCCCCTGATCGGCGAGATGCTGATCTATGATGCGCTTTGGGGCGAGACCCGCAAGATCGGGCTGAAGCCCACGCCCGGTTGCCCTGACTGCGGGGGCAAGGCGGCGTGAAACCCCGCCCTGCCGGGGCGGCGACCTTATCCGCACGCGGCCCGATGTCCGTACGTACGGCAAGACCCCGCAAAGGGCCGGTTCGCGGCGTCCGATCCGACGGAACGGATTGAAGCGGTTCGCCCGGGCGCATAGCTTTCCTGCAAACGTCTGGAGACCGACATGACCAATCCGCTTCTGAAGACCTGGGAAACGCCCTACGGCCTGCCGCCTTTTGCAGAGATTTCCGATGCCGACTTCGGCCCCGCTTTCGACGCCGCCATGGCCGAGGACCTTGTCGAGGTCGAGATGGTGGCCACCAACCCGGAACCGCCGACCTTCGAGAACACCATCGAGGGGCTGATGCGCACGGGTTCCGCGCTGGATCGCGTGGCGGGGGTCTTCTACAACCTCGCCGGTGCGGACAGCAACGACGCGCGCGAAGCCCTGATGCGCGACTATGCCCCGCGGCTCTCGGCGCATTCCTCGGCCATCTTCTCCAATAAACCGCTGTTCGAACGCATCCAGGCGGTGTGGGAGGCGCGCGACACGCTTGATCTGACACCGGAACAGGCGCGGGTGCTGATGCTGACCCATCGCAACTTCGTCCGTGCAGGCGCCGCTCTGGAAGGGGAAGAGGCCGCGCGCATGACGGTGGTGAAAGGGCGGCTGGCCGAGCTGGGCACCGCCTTTACCCAGAACGTGCTGGCGGACGAACGCGACTGGTACATGGAGCTTGCCGAGAAGGACCTCGAAGGGCTGCCGGCCTTCGTCGTCAACGCGCTGCGCGGGGCGGGCGAGGAACGCGGCAAAGGGCCCTGCGTGACGCTGTCGCGGTCCGTCATCACGCCGTTCCTGCAGTTCAGCCCGCGCCGCGACCTGCGTGAAAAAGCCTTCCGTGCCTGGGCGGCGCGCGGCGCCAACGGCGGCAAGACCGACAACCGCGGCATCGCCGCCGAAACCCTGAAGCTGCGCGAGGAACGCGCGGCGCTGCTGGGGCACTCGGACTTCTCCTCCTTCAAGCTGGAAACGGAGATGGCAGGCACCGCCGACAACGTGCGCGAGCTGCTGATGCAGGTCTGGACCCCGGCCCGCGCCGCCGCCCTGAAGGATCAGGAGGTGCTGGAAGGCATGCTGCATGCGGACGGCATCGACGGCCCGCTCGAGCCATGGGACTGGCGCTACTACGCCGAAAAGCGGCGCAAGGCAGAGCACGATCTGGATGAGGGCGAGATCAAGCCGTACTTCCAGTTGGACCGGATGATCGACGCGGCCTTTGCCTGTTCGGAGCGGCTGTTCGGCCTGACGTTCGAGCCGCTCGACGTGCCGCTGCACCACCCGGACTGCCGGGCATGGACGGTGCAGCGCGAGGGTGAGACGATTGCCGTCTTCATCGGTGACTACTTCGCGCGCGGCTCGAAGCGGTCGGGCGCGTGGTGTTCCGCCTTCCGGGCGCAGCGCAAGTTCCCCGACGTGCAGATCCCGGTGGTGGTCAACGTGTGCAACTTTGCCAAGGGATCGCCCGCGCTCCTGTCCTATGACGACGCGCGCACCCTGTTCCACGAATTCGGCCACGCGCTGCACCAGATGCTGTCCGACGTGACCTACGAGATGGTCTCGGGGACCAGCGTGGCGCGCGATTTCGTCGAACTGCCCTCGCAGCTTTACGAACACTGGCTGGAAGTCCCCGAAGTGCTGGCTGAATATGCCACCCACGCCGACACCGGGGAGCCGATGCCGAAGGACCTGTTGGACAAGGTGCTGGCGGCGGCGACTTACGACATGGGGTTCCAGACTGTCGAATACGTGGCCTCCGCGCTGGTCGACCTGGAATTCCATGCCGGTCCCGCGCCCGCCGATCCGATGCAAAAACAGGCGCAGGTGCTGGAGGAAATCGGGATGCCTCGCGCGATCCTCATGCGCCACGCGACCCCGCATTTCGCCCATGTCTTCGCGGGCGACGGCTATTCCTCCGGCTACTACAGCTACATGTGGTCCGAAGTGATGGATGCCGACGCCTTCGCCGCTTTCGAGGAGGCGGGCGATGCCTTCGATCCGGCGATGGCCGGCCGTCTGGAAGAGTTTATCCTGTCCAAGGGCGGATCGGTGGAGGCCGAAGACCTCTACACCGGGTTCCGGGGGCGGATGCCCGGCGTCGATGCGCTGCTGAAAGGCCGCGGGCTGGCGGCCTGAAGCGGATGGCGCGCGCCGGGGCTTTGGCTCAGAACGGCGCGCGCTCCAGTTCGAACCCTTCCTCTGCCAGAAGGTTCAGCACTCCTTCCTCGCCGGACAGGTGGGCGGCACCGAAGGCGGCGATCACCGTCCCGTCGGTGCTGTCCAGCGTGTCGAGGATCACGGGAATCCACGCTCGGTTGCGGGCATTTATCATCGCACCGTTCACGGTGTCGAAAACCGTGTCGGCCTCGGCTTTTCCCAGCGGGGTCAGGCGGGGTGACAGGACTTCCAGCACCACCTGGCTTTCGGCGTGGGCTTCTTCGAAGTACGTGCTGATGATGGTCTCGAAGAGATCCTCATTCACGTCCGCCGGCGCAAGTGCGGAGCGGATCATGGACAGCTGCGCCTCCATCGGGACGGCGGCGAACAGCGCGAGGCCCGTGTCCCAGGGTTCCAGCGACCGGGTGGGCACGCCCTTTTCCTCGGCGAGGGCTTCGAGCCGGACGTCGAGGCCGTCGTCCTGTTCCAGAAGGTCCTTCATGCACGCGGGCACCGACAGCAGCATCGACACGTACCAAGGCTGCATCCGGGCACCGACGAAGGCGGGCATGCCGCGCGCGGCCATTGCGCCCGACAGTTGCTGCCACTCGTCCTCCGACAGAAGGTCGGGAAGGCTGCCGTCAGACAGCATGAACATGGCAGGATCGCTGGCGATGCTCGCTTCCATGGCTTCCCGGTCGGTGCCCGACATCTCGAGCAGCAGTGTGGCGGCGTCGTCCAGAAGCGGCGCGATCCGCTCGACCGGCGCGTCGAGGCGCGGGTCGGACAGGTGGATCGTGCCGACGAGGTGGATGGTCTCGGTGCCGCGCCGCGCGATCCAGTGGTTGCCGGTCGGGTAGGGCATCGCGGCCACGCGGGCGTCGACCTCAGCCCTTTCCTCGGGCAGCAGGGCGGGACGCAGGTCATCACCGGTGCAACGGGCATGCGCAAGCACGGGAAGCGCGGTGAACGCCAGTCCCATGGCGAGGGACAATGCGGTTTTTACAAGGGACATACAGGCTCCTTCGGTTGTCCCGCACTTTCTGCGCATGGGCGGCGCTGGACAAGGGGCAATGCCCGGGAAACACTGTGATCATGGAACGGGAAAGCGAGCTTTATGCACCGGTGAAGGCCTTGCTGGAAAAGCAGGGCTACACGGTAAAGGGGGAGGTCGGCGCGGCCGACCTGATGGCGGTGCGCGGCGACGATCCGCCGGTGATCGTGGAACTGAAGCTGCGCATCACCCTGTCGCTGTTCCACCAGGCCTGCGCACGCCTGAAGCTGACCGACCATGTCTATGTCGCCGTCCCCAAACCTTCGGGCAAGACGGCGCGGCGGGCGCTGAAGGACAACCGCGACCTCTGCCGGCGGCTGGGTCTGGGTTTCATCGTGGTGCTGCCGGACGCGCGGGTGGAGGTGCTCTGCGATCCCGGGCCATACGCGCCGCGCAAGAGCCGGACGAAATCCGACCGCCTGCTGCGGGAGTTCGAGGCCCTGCGCGGCGATCCGAACGAGGGTGGCGCGACGCGGCACGGCATTGTCACCGCCTACCGGCAGGACGCGCTGGCCTGCGCGGCCTTCCTGGCGGAGGCCGGCCCGAGCCGAGGGCGGGATGTGGTGGCGGCAACGGGCGTGGCGCGGGCCACCGGGTTGATGCGCGACAATCACTACGGCTGGTTCGAGAAGGTGGCGACGGGGGTCTACGCCCTGTCGGAGGCCGGTCGCGACGGGCTGGTGCACTGGGCCTATTCGTGGGAGCCGGGCGGCGTGTAGCCTCGCCCTACAAACCGTTCTGCGGCGTGGCGGCGGCTTCGTCCGCCCGTGCCCGCGCGGCGGCGGCCCGGCCCTCCCGCGCGGCGATACGCTCGCGGTGCAGGGTATAGAGGCCGGACGCCACGATGATCGCGCAGCCCACCAGCGTCCAGAGGTCCGGCAGATCGGCAAAGACAATAAAGCCGTAGAAGGTGCTCCAGATGATCAGCGAGTAATGGATCGGGGCCAGCGCCACCGCCTGTGCGATGTCGAGCGCGCGGATCACCAGCACCTCGCCCACGCCCGCCGTCGCCGCGAGGCCGAAGATCACGAGCCAGAGCTGCAGCGTGTCGGGCGTCTTCCAGACGAACGGCAGGGCGAGCGCCACAAGGACCGTCGACGTGATCGAGGTGAAGGCCACGGTCGTCATCACGTTGTCGGCGCCCGACAGCGTCCGCGACAGGACCTGCCGTGTGGCAAAGAAACAGGCGGCGAGCACGATGAACCCGATGGCGGGGTGGAACACGCCCAGTCCGGGCCGGATCACGATCAGCATCCCGACAAAGCCCACCGCCACGGCGGCCCAGCGGCGTGCGCCGACGGGTTCGCGCAGGAACAGCGCCCCCATCAGCGTCACGAGGAAGGGCGCGATGAAGGTCACGGCGACAGCGTCGGCCAGCGGCACGTAGGTCACCGCCAGCACGAAGCACAACGCCGAAGACGCTGCGCAAATGCCGCGCAGGATCTGGATCGCGGGCAGTTGCGACCGCAGCAGATGTGTGCCCTTCACGGCCAACATCACGATCACGCCCATGAACAGGCCGATCTGGCGGAAGAACACGATCTGCGCGGCCGGCAGGGAATCCGTCAGGAACTTTGCCTGCACGTCGCAGGCGGCGAAGGCGAAGAACCCCAGCGCCATCAGGAGGATGCCACGCATGTTCTGGCTTTCGGGGCCGCGGTTCGGGTTGGGCTTGACCGACAGAAGCGGCGTGGCCTGAGGAGAGGGCATGGCAGACTCGAATGGTTGACCGCCAGACCCTAGACGCCGCGTCGCAGAATGGAAATGGCAGGCGGCGGGCATCTGCCTTGCATATCTGCAAGGACGCTGTCTCTGCCGCGCATTTTGCCATTATTCGCCCACAGGTCCCGGCGCCGCGACGGGGCCGGAGACGGCAACCGTGTCACCTGCACGCATTGCCATGCCCCGGTCGGCTGTCCAGACTGGACGCGTCGGCAGCGATAAGGAGCGGTCACATGAGACGACTTTGGCGGGAAGCGCCGTACCTGACGGCAGGGCTGGCCCTGGCGCTGCTGGTCGCGCTCATCTTCGCCGCGCGTCTCGCCATGGGGATGGCCTACTGGTCCGATCCCGGGCATCAGGATCAGCCCATCGCGCCCTGGATGACGCCGCGCTTTGTCGCCATGTCTTGGGATGTGCCGAAGGAGGTGGTGATGGAGACGCTGGACCTCTCGCCGGACAGTTCCGGGCCGCGGCGCCTGTCCGACCTGTCCGAAGCGCGTGGCGTGCCGGTCGAGGACCTCATTGCCCAGCTAGAAGCCGCGATTGCCGCCTATCGCGCGGGTGCGCCGAATGACTGAGACGGTCTTCGAACTCGTCTCAACCTACGGGGTGTGGGTGGTGGCCATGTCGGCTTTCGTGTCCTGCCTTGCCGTCCCGGTGCCGACTGCGCTGGTCATGCTGGCGGCGGGGGCCTTTGCGGCCTCCGAAGACCTGTCTTTGTGGCAGGTCTGGCTGGCTGGATGGCTTGCCGCGCTGGCGGGCGACAACACCGGCTACCAACTGGGCCGCTGGGGCGGGGCGCCGTTCCTGAGCTGGCTGGGCAGCCGGACAGGGCGCGCGGCACTGATCGCGCGCGGCGAGGCGCTGGTCCGCGACCGTGGCGGGCTGGGGGTGTTCTTTTCCACCTGGCTGGTGGCGCCGCTCGGGCCGTGGGTCAACGTGGTGTCGGGCGCCATGGGGCTGCCCCGCTGGCGCTTTGCGATCTGGGACACGGCGGGAGAGACCATCTGGGTCAGCGGTTATGTCCTGCTGGGCTATGCCTTCGGCGCGCAGGTCGACACCGTCGCCCGTCTGGTCAGCGACTGGGCCGGGCTGGTGGCGGCGCTGGCTGTGGCGCTGGGGTTCGGCGTTGCCCTCGTCCTGCGCCTGCGTCACCGGCACTCCGGTCAGAGCGACAACTGATCGAAGGTATCCTTGAGCAGCATGGCGGAGGCTTCGAGCGCGGCGTTCTCCTGCCGCGAGATGTCCGGCATCAGTTCGGCAGTCACGCCTTCACGCCCCACCACACGAGGGAGGGAGCAGGCGACGCGGCGCACACCCGCCACATCCGACAGGGTGGAGACGGTCAGCACCGCCTGTTCGTCCGATCCGATGGCAGAGACCAGACGGGCCAGCCCGGCGCCGATGCCGTACCACGTCGCGCCCTTGCCCTCGATGATCGTGTAGGCTGCGTTGCGGACGCCCTTGTCGATGCGCTCCCGCACCTCGGCGGTCAGCGGCGCACGGATCTGCGCCGCGAAACTCTCGATCGAGACGGACCCGGCCCGGGCGGCGGTCCAGGCAAGCACCTCCGTATCGCCGTGTTCGCCCAGCACATAGGCATGGACGGAGCGGGGGGCGATGTTCAGGTGCCGGCCCAGCAGCCAGCGGAACCGGGCCGTGTCGAGGATCGTGCCCGACCCGATCACCCGGCCCGCCGGCAGGCCGCTCAGCGCCTGCGTGACATGGGTCATGATGTCGACGGGGTTGGAGGCGATCAGAAGGATCGCGTCGGGGGCGGCACGGGTCACCTCCGCCACCACGGAGCGGAACACCTCCGCGTTGCGGGACAGGAGTTCCAGACGGCTTTCCCCGGGCTTCTGCGACACGCCGCAGGCAAGGATCACCACGTCGGCGCCGGTCAGGTCGTCGTAGTCGCCCGCTGCAACCCGTGCCGAACCCGAAAAGGGCACCGCGTGGGCGATGTCCTCTGCCTCCGCCTGCGCGCGTGCCTTGTTGAGGTCCACGAGAACGATTTCAGAGGCGGCGCCCCGCATGACGCAGGCGAAGGCCGCTGCCGATCCGACCATGCCTGCGCCGACTATTCCGAGCTTCATCAAATGGTCCCTGCGAATGGTTTTACCCGAGGATAGGTCCGTGATAGCGGCGCGGGCAAAGAACTTCGACCTCTCGCGTCACGCCAGCGATGAAAATGGCGCGGGATTGTGCGTCCGGACTCTGGATACTTCACGAGTAAACAAAATCAATGGCTTAACATGGCGCCTTGGTTGCACCTCGGTAGGGTGACTTGGATCGGTTCGGTCGCTCTGCGCACCGGGTTCCGGCCCCTACGCGAGCCGTTGGGTTGTTATCGGACGCATGTGCAACGATCCTGATCCGGCGGTGTTGTCATCAGGATCTCCAGACAAAAAGGCCTTTCTCATGCTCATGTCGATACACGTGACGATGCACTACCGGTTCGCCAATCCGAACATCGCCTTTCTCGCGCTGGAGGCGGCACGGACAGACGGGCAGACCATCCTGTCGGAGAGCCTCTCCACCGGAGACGCGGAGCTGACCCGGATCGCGGGCGATGCAGACATCGGCGAGCGGATCTGGGCCCGTATTCCCGGCGAGGACCTGAAGCTCGACTACAAGGCGACGCTGGAGATCACGCGTCCCGCGCCCGCGCTCGAGACCCTCAAGGCCGCCCCGCTGCCCGAGATCCCGGCAGAGCCCGCGCCCTACCTGCGGCCCTCCCGCTATTGCCAGTCGGACAAATTCACCGCGTTCGTCGGCAAGCGGTTCGGCCATCTGGACGGCGGTGCGAAGGTCGCGGCGATCCGCGACTGGATCGAGGATGAACTGGATTACGTGCCCGGCAGTTCTGACGCGGACACCAACGTGCTGGAAACCTTCGCCGGGCGGCAGGGGGTGTGCCGCGACTATGCGCACCTGTTCTGCACCATGGTCCGTGCCGCGGAGATCCCGGCGCGCTGCGTGGCCGTCTATGGCCCTGACGTCACCCCGCAGGACTTCCACGCGGTGGGGCAGGTGTGGCTGGACGGGGCGTGGCACCTTGTCGATCCGACGGGTATGTGCACGGCCGATGCCCTGGCCGTCGTCGCCGTGGGACGGGACGCTTACGACATCGCGTTCCTCGGGTCGCAGGCTCCGGCAGAACTGATCGAGCAGACCGTGAACGTGACGCGCGGGTGATGTTCAGGCGGGCGATCCGGCCTTGTCTCCGCCGCTCGGTCCTGTAGGTCTGCTGCACCCCGAAGGCCCGCCGGAAACCCAGACCCATGAGGACGACCCGCGACCGCATCCGCCACGCGGTCCTGTTCGAGATCACGGCCCTGATGATCGTCGCCCCGCTGGGCGGCGCGGTCTTCGCCGTGCCGGTCGGGCATTTCGGGGTGGTTGCCGTGATCAGCAGCCTCATTGCGATGGGCTGGACGTATCTCTTCAACCTCTGGTTCGACCACATGCTGGTGCGGACAGGGCGCCCGTTGCGCAAGACCGTGCCCATGCGGATCCTTCATGCGGTGGCCTTCGAGGTCGGGCTGACGGGCCTGCTTGTCCCGTTCATGGCGCTCTATCTCGGGGTTTCCCTTGGCGAGGCGCTGCTGATGGACATCGGTCTGACCGCTTTCTACTTCGGCTTCACGGTCGCCTACAACTGGGCCTATGACGCGATCTTCCCGATCCGGGTGGACGCCCGACGCCCGTGATCTGCGCGGTCTTCCGCCGCACGGGCTTGGTTCCGCGGGCGGTTCTGAATATGTCCCGTGAATGCGATGACACAGGCAGGCCCGCCCGGAAATCGCACAAAAAATCTCTTCACCTCATGTTGACACGACTCGGCAGGTTCCTTACTTCAGCGCCGTTAGCACTCTCTCCACTTGAGTGCTAACGGCCCGCTCGAAGACGAGGGGCCAAGGTTGTAACTTTGAGCTAGGAGACTCGAAGATGGCATTCAAACCGCTTCATGACCGCGTGCTGGTTCGTCGCGTAGAATCGGACGAAAAGACTGCTGGTGGCCTGATCATCCCCGATAGCGCCAAGGAAAAGCCGGCAGAGGGCGTGGTTGTCGCGTGTGGCGAAGGTGCACGCAAGGACAGCGGCGAGCTGATCGATATGGCCGTCAAAGAGGGTGACAAGGTCCTCTTCGGCAAGTGGTCGGGCACCGAAGTCAATGTCGGCGGCGAAGAGCTGCTGATCATGAAGGAAAGCGACATCCTGGGCATCATCACCGATGACGCGGCTGCCAAGGCAGCCTGAACGCCGGTTCTGATTTCCAACGACAACTTCTGAAACAGGAGACTTTCGAATGTCCGCAAAAGACGTGAAATTCAACACCGACGCCCGCAGCAAGATGCTGAAGGGTGTGAACATCCTCGCCGACGCCGTGAAGGTGACGCTTGGCCCGAAAGGCCGGAACGTGGTTCTGGACAAATCCTTCGGCGCGCCGCGCATCACCAAGGACGGTGTGTCCGTGGCCAAGGAAATCGAACTGGAAGACAAGTTCGAGAACATGGGCGCGCAGATGGTGAAGGAAGTTGCTTCCCGCACCAACGACGAAGCCGGTGACGGCACCACCACCGCGACCGTGCTGGCCCAGGCCATCGTCAAGGAAGGCATGAAGGCCGTTGCAGCCGGCATGAACCCGATGGACCTGAAGCGCGGCATCGACATGGCAACTGCCAAGGTCGTCGAGCACATCAAGAACGCGGCCCGCACCGTCGAGAATTCCGACGAGGTCGCACAGGTCGGCACCATCTCCGCGAACGGCGAGGCCGAGATCGGCCGTCAGATCGCCGACGCGATGCAGAAGGTCGGCAACGAGGGTGTCATCACCGTCGAAGAGAACAAGGGCCTCGAGACCGAGACCGATGTCGTCGAAGGCATGCAGTTCGACCGCGGCTACCTGAGCCCCTACTTCGTGACCAACGCAGACAAGATGATCGCAGAACTCGAAGACTGCATGATCCTGCTGCACGAGAAGAAGCTCTCGTCGCTCCAGCCGATGGTTCCGCTGCTCGAGCAGGTGATCCAGTCGCAGAAGCCGCTTCTGATCATCGCGGAAGACGTGGAAGGCGAAGCGCTGGCGACCCTCGTGGTCAACAAGCTGCGTGGCGGCCTGAAGATCGCAGCCGTGAAGGCACCGGGCTTCGGTGACCGTCGCAAGGCCATGCTGCAGGACATCGCGATCCTGACCGGCGGCCAGGTGATCTCCGAAGACCTCGGCATGAAGCTCGAGTCGGTGACCATGGACATGCTTGGCAACGCCAAGAAGGTCTCCATCACCAAGGACGAGACCACCATCGTCGACGGCGCTGGCCAGAAGTCCGAGATCGAGGCACGCGTTTCCCAGATCCGTACGCAGATCGAAGAGACCACCTCCGACTACGACCGTGAAAAGCTGCAGGAACGCGTTGCCAAGCTGGCAGGCGGTGTGGCTGTCATCCGCGTCGGCGGCATGACCGAAGTCGAAGTGAAAGAGCGCAAGGACCGCGTGGACGACGCTCTGAACGCGACCCGCGCAGCCGTGCAGGAAGGCGTTGTCGTCGGTGGCGGCGTGGCGCTGGTGCAGGGTGCGAAGGCGCTGGACGGTCTGGAAGGTCAGAACGCCGACCAGAACCGCGGCATCTCCATCGTGCGCATCGCACTGGAAGCGCCGCTGCGTCAGATCGCGCAGAACGCGGGTGTCGACGGCTCCGTGGTGGCTGGCAAGGTCCGTGAATCGACCGACCTGAAGTTCGGCTACAACGCGCAGACCGACGAGTACGGCGACATGTTCAAGTTCGGCGTCATCGACCCGGCGAAAGTCGTCCGCACCGCGCTGGAAGACGCATCTTCGATCGCAGGCCTGCTGATCACCACCGAAGCGATGGTGGCCGACAAGCCGCAGAAAGAAGGCGCAGGCGCCGGCGCAGGCATGCCCGACATGGGCGGCATGGGCGGCATGATGTAATCTGCCCGCCGCAGATGAATTCAGGGAAGGGCCGGTGTTTCACCGGCCCTTTTCTTTTTCCCGGGCCCATTGGGGAAGGCGCGTGGCCCTTGCACCAGTGCCCTACCGAAGATGGTTCGGGGCGCTCCCCTGCTTTGCCCGGCGTTTCGGATTTGCGTGACTGACAAACCTGAGGGGAATTCCCCTCGCGAAACCGGCGCCCTCTGGCTATCCTGCTGCAGCATTGAATGGGACGCGTTCATGAGTCGTCGGGATAGCAGGAAAGCGATGGAGCTGCGTCTTCCGGACGAACTCCGGAAGCGTCTGGTGTCCACCTCCGCGCAGTTCCTCCCCCTCGCTTATCTCGCGCGACAGGCCCTGCGCCGCGCGCTGGACGGAGAGGCGGGCTGGGAGGTCGATATCACCCCCGGCAACAGCCGTCCCATCCTCCTGCAGCTGTCCACGGAGGAACAGGCCCGGCTGGACATCTGGATGACTGCACGCGGCGTGAACGCAGAGGTTGCCGTGCTCTCGCTGATCTCAGCCGTGGTCTGAGGGTCAGCGCACGTCCGGCGCCACGTCCGAAAAGCGGCCCTCGGGGATCGGGCGGGCCGTGCTGACGTCCCAGGTGTAGAGGTAGCACTCGGCGCCGTGGCGCGTGCCATCGTGCAGGATGACCTCGATGGTGCGGCGCACGTATTCATGCGGCTCGGGCCAGTCAGGAGAGCAGCCCTCGAAATCGTCCAGCGGGCCGAAGACCGCGTCCGGGTTGTGGATGTGGTGCAATTCGCCATGCACCCGGTCGTCCGGATCCGGAGAGGGCAGGGCGCCGGGATAGGCGTTCTGGCCGGGATCGTCCGGGTCGTCGATCAGGTAGAGCCGCGCGCGGATCGTGCCCTCGCCGACAGAGGACGCGTGCCGCCGCAAGAGCGCGCCCATCGGATGGTCCGCGGTCGTGGTCAAGGTGCCGTATACAAAGAGTAGGGTCATCGTCTGGGTTCCATCCGCCTGGGTCCCGCTTGATAGGAAATCGGGGGCCATGGGTGAAGCCCCGTTTGCCTTTCCTTACGCGACGGTGCGCCTTTTTCGTACCGGCCGACGCGGATCGAGGCGCTTGCCGCAAGGCTCATCATGCGCTTTGAACCCCAGTATGGAGATGAGATTCGAAGAAGCGCTTTGGGCGCAGGGCATGGACCGGGTGGCAGGCGTCGACGAGGTCGGGCGCGGGCCACTCGCCGGGCCGGTCGTGGCAGCGGCGGTGGTTCTGAACCGGGCGTCGATCCCGGACGGGCTGAACGACTCCAAGAAACTGTCGATAAAACGGCGGGAGTTCCTCGCGCCACTCCTGTGGCAAAGCGCCGAGGTGTCCATCGGCCAGGCGTCCGTCGAGGAGATCGACGAGATGAACATCCTGCAGGCCAGTCTCCTTGCGATGCGGCGGGCCGTCGAAGGTCTGCCCAAGGCTCCGGACCATCTTCTGGTCGATGGCAACCGCGCGCCCGGCGGCATTCCATGTGACGCGACTTGCATCGTCGGCGGAGACGGCCGCAGCCCGAGCATCGCGGCGGCTTCAATTGTGGCCAAAATCTGGCGGGATGATGTCATGAAGAGGGCCGCGACACAGTACCCGGGTTATGGTTGGGAAACGAACGCCGGATATCCGACCAAGTGTCACAAATCTGCCCTCCGAAATCTTGGGGTTACGCCTTTCCATAGACGTTCCTTCAAGCCGGTGCGCGATATCTTGTGACAAGTCAAAACTGCAACCCACTGATTCAATAAATAAATTGACCGCGAATCGGTTTGGACTCAGATTCGAAGCCAACGACTGAGCGTGAAAACACGCCGGGGACAGAGGCAGAGAATGACAACGATGACACGTGCGAAGAGCGCCGCCGCGCTCCCGATCAATCAGATATTGGCTGGAGACTGTATCGAGGTGATGGACAGTCTTCCGGAGGCGTCCGTCGACCTGATCTTTGCGGATCCGCCTTACAACCTGCAGCTCAAGGGAGAGCTGCACCGTCCCGACAACTCCCGCGTGGATGCGGTGGACGACCATTGGGACCAGTTCAGCAACTTCGCCGCGTATGACGCCTTTACCAAGGACTGGCTGCGTGCGGCGCGCCGGCTGCTCAAGCCGGATGGCGCGATCTGGGTGATCGGTTCCTATCACAACATCTTCCGTGTCGGCGCCGCGTTGCAGGACGCAGGCTTCTGGATCCTGAACGACGTGGTCTGGCGCAAGGCCAACCCGATGCCCAACTTCCGCGGCAAGCGCTTCACCAACGCTCACGAGACGATGATCTGGGCGTCGAAGTCCGAAGGCGCGAGGTACACCTTCAACTACGAGGCGCTGAAGTCCCTGAACGAGGGAATCCAGATGCGCTCTGACTGGGTTCTGCCGATCTGCAACGGTGGTGAACGCCTGAAGGACGCCAACGGCGACAAGGCGCATCCGACGCAGAAGCCGCAGTCGCTGCTGCACCGTGTGATCGTCGGCTCGACCAACCCGGGTGACGTTGTGCTGGACCCGTTCTTCGGCACCGGCACGACCGGCGCCGTCGCCAAGATGCTGGGCCGTGACTGGATCGGCATCGAACGCGAATCCGCCTACCGCGAGGTCGCGCTGAAGCGGATGGGTGACGTGCGGGCCTTCGACAAGGGCGCGCTGGAGGTCAGCACCTCCAAGCGGGCAGAGCCCCGCGTGCCCTTCGGCCAGTTGGTCGAGCGCGGCATGCTGCGGCCCGGCGAGATGTTGATCAACGGCCGTGGCCAGATGGCCAAGGTGCGCGCGGACGGTACGCTGGTGGGCGACGGCGTGACAGGCTCCATCCACCAGGTGGGGGCCAAGCTCGAGGGCGCGCCCTCCTGCAACGGCTGGACCTATTGGCATTTCCGCCGCGACGGCAAGACGGTGCCGATCGACGTTCTGCGCCAGCAGATCCGCTCGGAGATGTAAGAACACCCCCAGAGGGTTTCCCCTAATTCAAGAACACCGCCGGTGCACTGTGGGCTGCCACAGGCACTGACTTGCCCCGTCTGCCCTGCAGACGGGGCTTTTTTTGCGGCCGGGTCCGGTTATCCTGACCGGAAAGGGAGGACTGCCCATGCGGTTGAGAGCGGATTTTACGCGGCGCGAGGTGGTGCGTCCGGAGGATTACCAATGGCGGTCGTCCCCGGCGAGCGGCGTGGACCGGATGATGCTGGACCGGATCGGCGACGAGGTGGCCCGCGCCACCACCATCGTGCGCTTCGCCCCGAACAGCGCCTTCGATCCCCACACGCACGGCGGCGGCGAGGAATACCTCGTGCTGGAGGGCGTCTTCTCCGATGAGTTCGGCGACTACCCGGTGGGCACCTACGTGCGCAATCCCATCGGCACGCGCCACACGCCGCGCATCGGCCCCGAAGGTGCGACGATCCTCGTGAAGCTCTGCCAGTTCGACGAAAATGATACTGAACAGAAGGTCATCGACACCCGGACGGCGCAGTTCCAGCCGGGCAGGGCGCCGGGTGTGAGCGAGCTTCTCCTGCACGATGTACCGGGCGAACGGGTCCGCATGGTGCGGTTTGCGCCGGGCGCACGGCTGGACATGGCGAACAAGGGTCCATCCGAGGAGATCTTCGTGGTCGAGGGCGTCCTGGAGGACGACACCGGCCGTTGTCCCGCGGGGACCTGGCTGCGCAGTCCGGACGGCGCGGGCACAAGCCGGGGATCGCAGGACGGTTGCCTGCTCTATGTGAAGACCGGCCACCTTCCGTTCTGAGCCGTCGCGCGGGGTGGCGCATAGCCCCGCCCTACGGACCGTCGGGACACCCTGTAGGGCGGGGCTGTGCGCCGCCCCGGCGCGGGACCTGTGCGGCGGGCCTTTCCCTCGGTCGGCGCAGGGCCTAAGCCTTGGCGCCATGGACATGCGCGCAATACTCATGGGACTGGCCTTCGCGGCGATGTGGTCCTCTGCCTTCACCTCCGCCCGGATCATCGTCGCCGCCGCTCCGCCGCTTACGGCACTGGCGCTGCGGTTCCTGATCTCGGGCCTCATCGCTGTCGTGATCGCGTTGATCATGCGGCAAAGCTGGCGGCTGACGGCGGCGCAATGGCGTGCGACCATCGTTTTCGGCATCTGTCAGAACGCGCTCTATCTCGGGCTCAACTTCGTCGCCATGCAGACCATCGAGGCATCGCTGGCCGCGATCATCGCGTCGACCATGCCGCTCCTGGTGGCGCTTGCCGGGTGGCTCTTCCTGGGTGAAAAGCTGGTGGGTCAGGCCGCGCTGGGGCTGGTGGCCGGTGTGCTGGGCGTGGTGATCATCATGGGCGCACGCTTCGGCGGGGGGCTCGACCTCTTCGGTGTGACGCTCTGTGTTCTGGGGGTGCTGGCCTTGACCGTAGCCACCCTGTCGCTGCGGGGGGCGACCTCGGGCGGGAACTTCATGATGGTCGTGGGCCTGCAGATGCTGATCGGCAGCGCGGTGCTCTGGGTGCCTGCTCTCGCGCTCGAGACACCAGCGATCACGTGGTCGCCGCGGCTGATCGCGGCCTTCGCCTATACGACGCTGGTGCCCGGTCTTGCGGCCACCTTCGTCTGGGTGCTGCTGGTCAACCGCATCGGGACGGTCCGGGCGTCGACCTTCCACTTCCTCAACCCGTTCCTCGGCGTGGCCATCGCGGCCGCGCTGCTGGGTGAGAAACTGCGCCTGCTCGACCTGGTCGGCGTGGCGGTGATCGCCGGCGGTATCCTTCTGGTGCAGCTTGCGAAACTGCCCGCCGCCTCTGCCCCCGTGCCGCGCGACAGCTAAAAAACCTGCGAAAACCACGGCAGTTTGCCGAAGGCGGCGGCAGGTTTTGTTTACCCATCGCATCTAGGGTCGCGCCAGGGCCGTGGGGCGGAGTTTTCTGTCCCCGCGTGCCAGCCATCGACGCGAGGTACAGCATGAGCCGGCTCTCCATTCGACTGCAGATCTTCCTCCTGGCCGCGGTTCTCGTCGGGTCGCTGCTGGTGGTGTCCGGATTTGGCTGGGTCACCCAACGCCAGCTGGGCGCCGTGATCCAGAGCGGCAACAACACATCCGAGGAGAGCGCGGCGCTGAATGCCCTGATGGAGGAAATCGACGAATCCGTGTCCAACCTTCTGCTGTTCGGAGTGGCACCGGACGGCAATTGGGAAACGTTTGCGGAGGGTTATGCCGCGTCTCTGACAAACCTCGCCGCGGCGGAGGCGCTGTTCACCAAGCCGTCGGAGAGGCACACCTTCGCCCGCTCGCAACTGGAAGGCGTCCGGATCGCGTTGGAGCAGATCCCGCAGTATTTCGAAGAGGCGCAGAGCGAGGCGCTCTTCGGTCGACTCGACACGATCCGCCGGGACATCCTGCCGAAACTCGACACCGCCGAGCAGCATGTCGGTGACCTCATGGACTCGATCAACGACGCGGCGGCCTCGGCCCGTGCAGAGGCGGAAACGACGCTCGAGTCTGCCGAACTTCGCATCCTGCTGGCGAACAGCTTTGCCGCCGCCGCGGGCATACTCCTCGCGTATTTCTTCGGGCGCCAGCTTTCCCAGCCGATCGAACGTGCGCGGGAGCGGATCGGCCGCCTGGTCCAGAACGATTACGACAGCCCGATCGAGGATCGGGACCGCGGGGACGAGGTTGGCGCCATCGCCCGCGCGCTCGAGGACTTGCGCCGAAAGCTGGTCGATGCCGAACGCGCCGAAGAGCGTACGCGGGCCGAAAACGGTCGCAGGATCGACCTCTTCCAGGCGCTCGGTGTCTCCATGAGCCAGCTGCGCGGCGGCAAGCTGGGGCAGCGGATCGAAGCGGAGGACTGGGAGGATCTCGGCGAGAGTTACGTCAAGCTGTGCCGCGATTTCAACGACCTGACGCAGGCGCTCGAAACGTTGGTCGCCTCGCTGCGCGACAGCACCCAGACCGTGCGGAGCAACGCAACCGAGCTGTCCGGTATGTCGGAGGAGATGTCGCGCCGTGCAGAGGTGCAGGCCGCGACGCTTGAGGAATCCGCCGCGGCCCTAGACGCCTTGTCGAGCGGCGTTCAATCGGCGGCGGACAAGGCCAGGGACGCCGACGAAAAGGTCGTCGAGGGCAGGCGGCGCGCAGAGGAAGGCGGCGAGGTCATGGCCCGCGCCCTGCAAGCCATGAGCTCCATCGCGAAAAGCTCAGAACAGATCAGCCAGATCATCACGGTGATCGACGACATCGCCTTCCAGACCAACCTGCTGGCGCTCAATGCCGGGGTCGAGGCGGCGCGCGCGGGCGAATCGGGCAAGGGGTTTTCCGTGGTCGCCTCCGAAGTGCGGGGGCTGGCGCAGCGCGCGTCCGCCTCCGCGGGCGAGATCAAGGAGCTCGTCATGAACAGCGTCGACCAGGTCGAGGACGGCGAGCGGCTCGTGCAGGAAACCAGCCAGACCCTGTCGCACATCGTGGACAGCGTGTCGGAGGTCTCCGGCCTCGTGTCGTCGATCGCACGGATGGCGCGCGAACAGGCGGGCGGCGTTCAGGAGATCAACGTTGGCATCGCCGAACTGGACAAGGTGACCCAGCACAACGCCGCCATGGTCAACCAGACCAGCGCATCGAGCCAACAACTGACGGTCGAGGCGACGCGCCTGTCCGACCTTCTGGCGCAATTCACTGGCGGGACGGAAGTATCCGCATCCACCTCCGTCCCGCCGGGTGTGCCGGAACTCTTCGGAATGGATTTCACGCTTGAGACCCCTTTGGAGACCCGGGTTGGCACCGGGGCCCGTCGCCCTGCCATCAAGTCTGAGGCCGTAAGCTCCGATGACACAGCGGACGCCGGTGCGGGCACGTCAGGCGCAAAGGGCGGCGCATCTCGTGGCCGTGACAGGGCCGACGACGGGACCTCTGCCGAACAGAAAGAACGCCTGCTGCATGGCAGCTGGGAGGGGGAGAACGTCGATCCCCGCCCGGTCGAAGTCCAAGAAGAAAAGGTGGCGGTCAACGCGCCCGCCGCGGCGCGGTCCCCCGCACCGAAAAAAGTGGTCTCTGCCGCCTCCGGCCCGGTCAGCTGGGACGAGTTCTGATCCGGCGGTTCAGCCGCCGATACGTCCGCCCGCGTCGCCGATCTGGCCGCGATGCAGCAGCAGGTGGTCGAGGATGACGCAGGCCATCATGGCCTCGCCCACCGGGACCGCGCGGATGCCGACGCAAGGGTCGTGACGGCCCTTCGTGACGATCTCCGTCTCCTCGCCGGTCAGCGTGATGGTCTTGCGCGGCGTCAGGATCGACGAAGTCGGCTTCACCGCGAAGCGCACGACGATCTCCTGTCCGGTCGAGATGCCGCCAAGGATGCCGCCCGCGTGGTTCGAACTGTAGCGCGGCCCGGTGTTGGACATGAAGATCTCGTCGGCGTTCTGGGATCCGGTCAGCGCCGCCGCTGCCATGCCCTCGCCGATCTCGACGCCCTTCACCGCGTTGATCGACATCATCGCGGCGGCCAGATCGGTGTCGAGCTTGCCGTAGACCGGCGCCCCGAGACCGGCGGGCACACCGCGTGCCACGACCTCGATCACTGCACCGACGCTGTCGCCGGATTTGCGCAGGTCGTCGAGGTAGCCCGCCCAGTCTTCCGCCGTCTCGGCGTCCGGACACCAGAACGGGTTCTGCTCGATCTGCGCATCGTCGTAGCGGGCGGGGTCCGCCTTCCGCGGGCCCATCTGCACCATGTAGCCGCGGATCTCCACATCCGGGGCCAAGGCGTTCAGCGCCGCCCGTGCCAGACCGCCCGCCGCCACGCGCGCGGCCGTCTCCCGCGCGGAGGACCGGCCGCCGCCGCGATAGTCGCGAATGCCGTACTTCTGGAAATAGGTAATGTCGGCGTGACCGGGCCGGAACTTCTGGGCAATGTCGCCGTAGTCCTTCGACCGCTGGTCGGTGTTCTCGATCATCAGCTGGACCGGGGTGCCGGTGGTGCGCCCCTCGAACGTGCCCGACAGGATGCGCACGGCGTCCGGTTCGCGCCGCTGCGTGGTGTACTTGTTCTGCCCGGGCTTGCGCTTGTCCAGCCAGCGCTGAAGCATCGCCTCGTCGATCTCCACCCCCGGCGGCACGCCGTCGACGGTTGCCCCCAGCGCGGGGCCGTGGCTTTCGCCCCATGTCGTGACGCGGAAGATATGGCCGAAGGTGTTGAGGCTCATGGGCGGTCTCCTTTGGGCGGTGTCCTAGGGCAGGGCGCGCGGGCGCTCAAGGGGTTTCGCCTTGCCAGCCGGAGCGCACAGCCCTAGGGTCCGCCCTACCTCGGGGTGGCGGAGCACGATCCGCCTGAGATTTGCGTAGCCGCATCAACCCGTTGAACCTGAACCGGTTAGCACCGGCGGAGGGAAGGTATCGGTCTGACTCCGAATCTTGCCCTCTCGTGAGCGAAACTTGGAGGAAGATGATGAAGACCTTCACTTTTGCAGCGGGATTGTTTCTTGCCACCGGCGCCGTCACGGCTGCCGCTGCGCAGGAGGTTCTGACTGTTTATGCCCCGGACTACTTCGTCTCGGAGTGGGGCCCGGGCCCGAAGATCGAGGAACTGTTCGAGGCCCAGTGCGGCTGCGACCTGCAGTTCAAGCCGGGCGAGCTGCTGCCCCGCATCATGCTTGAAGGCGACCGGACCGAAGCCGACGTGGTGATCGGCCTGAACACCGATGTCACGCAGAAGGCGCGGGAAAGCGGCCTCTTCTCGCCGCACGGGGTCGACCTGTCGCCGCTGACCCTGCCGCTGGACTGGACCGACGAGGTCTTCTTGCCGTTCAACTACGGGCACACGGCGTTTGTCTACGACGCCACGAAGATGGAGCCGCCGGCCTCGCTCGAAGCGATGGAGACGCTGCCCGAAGACGTGCGCATCGTCATCCAGGACCCGCGCACCTCGATCTCCGGCCTTGCGCTGGTGCTGTGGATCAAGTCGGTCTACGGCGAGGAGGCAGGCACCTTCTGGGAGGCGCTGGCGCCGAACATCGTCACCGTGACGAAGGGCTGGTCGGAAAGCTACGGGCTGTTCACCGATGGCGAGGCCGACATGGTGCTCAGCTACACGACTTCGCCCGCCTATCACATCATCGCCGAGGGCGACGAGACAAAGAAGGCGGCGATCTTCCCCGAGGGTCATTACTTCATGGTCGAACTGGCGGCGAAGGTCGCGGGCAGCGACCAGCCGGAACTGGCGCAACAGTTCATGGATTTCATCCTCAGCCACGATTTCCAGTCGATGATCGCGACCGGCAACTGGTCGATCCCGGCCGCTCTGCCGAAGGACGAATGGCCGGAAGGGTTCCAGCAGCTCGACCTGCCGGAAGAGGTGATCTTCTATTCCGAGGACGAGGCCGCGGCGCTCAGGGACGAGGCTATCGAGGAATGGCGGCGCGCGCTCTCCCGCTGATCGCGGGCGCGGCCCTTGCATCGCTGACGCTTGGGCCGGTCGCGGTTGTGCTGCTGCGGGCCGGGGGGCTTGGTGCGCTTGCGCCCGGCGACCTCGCCGCGCTGCGCTTCACGCTTGTGCAGGCGGCGATCTCGGCGGCGGTCAGCGTGGCACTGGCCATGCCGGTCGCGCGGGCGCTGATGCGGCAACGCTTTCCCGGACGCGCGGCGCTGGTCGCGCTTATGGGGGCGCCGTTCATCCTGCCGGTGATCGTGGCGGTGATGGGCCTGATCGCGGTCTTCGGCCGGAACGGACTGGTGAACGGCATGCTGGGCGCACTCGGCCTGCCGCTGGTCGATGTTTACGGGTTCCATGGCGTGGTGCTGGCGCATGTGTTCTTCAACCTGCCCCTTGCCGTCCGGATGCTGCTGAACGGCTGGCAGGCGGTGCCGGGCGAGCGGCTGCGCCTTGCGGCCTCGCTCGGCCTGTCGCGCGGAGCGATGTGGCGGGTGATCGACGCGCCGGTCGTGCTGCGCGTGGCGCCCGGCGCCTTCGTGGTGATCTTCGTGATCTGCCTGACGTCCTTTGCCGTGGCGCTGACGCTTGGCGGCGGGCCGCGTGCGACGACCGTCGAGCTGGCGATCTACCAGGCGATGCGATTCGATTTCGACCTCGGGCGGGCGTCGGTCCTGGCCCTGGTGCAGCTTGCGCTCGGTCTGGTCGCCGGGCTGGCGGCGCTGAAGATCGCGCGGGGCGAAGGGTTCGGCGTGGGCCGAGACCGCATCGTGCCGCGCAGCGACGGCAGGGGCTGGGTCCGGGGCGTGGACTACGCCTGGATCGTGGCGGCGGCGCTGTTCCTGCTGGTGCCGCTGGGCACTGTCCTGACACGGGGGGCGCCCGGCTTGCTGTTGCTGGGGCCGGACACCTTCCGCGCGGCGGGACATTCGATCGCCGTGGCGCTGGCCTCCACTGTGCTGTGCATGGCCTGGGCCATGGCGCTCGCCAACCGGCGCGGAGAGCTTCTGGCGCTGGCGGCCATCGCCGTGTCGCCGCTGGTGCTGGGCACCGGGCTTTTCCTGATGCTGCGGCCCTTCGTCAATCCGTTCAGCATGGCATTGCCGGTGACGGCATTGGTCAATGCGCTGATGGGGCTGCCCTTCGCGCTGCGGATCATCGTCCCGCAGGCAGAGGCGGTGGAATCCGGCTTTGGCCGGCTGCGCGCCTCGCTGGGCATGACGGGCTTGGCGTGGTGGTGGCTGGTCTGGCTGCCCCGCCTGCGCCGTCCGCTGGGGTTCGCGTCGGGGCTGGTGGCGGCCTTGGCGATGGGCGACCTGGGGGTCATCGCGCTTTTCGCGGACCCGGACCGGGCGACGCTGCCGCTGCAGGTCTACCGGCTGATGGGGTCCTACCAGATGGAGGCTGCGGCGGGCGCGGCCCTGTTGTTGCTGGGGCTCAGCCTTGGCGCGTTTGTCATGCTCGACCGGGGAGGGCGCCTTGCTGACGCTTGAGGCACTGCACGCCGACATGGATGGCACCACGCTGTCGGCCGATCTGTCATTATCGCCGGGGCGGCGTGTCGCGGTGCTGGGGCCGTCCGGGGCGGGCAAGTCCACGCTGCTCGACCTCTTGGCCGGGTTCAGGACCGCACGGAGCGGCTGCATACTTTGGGACGGGCGCGACCTGACGACGGTGCCGCCCGAGAAGCGCCCGGTGTCGATCCTCTTCCAGGACGGCAACCTCTTCCCGCATCTCGACGTGGAGCGGAACCTCGGGCTGGTGCTGCGCCCGGACGGAAGGCGCCCCGGCCCGGAGGACACCGCGCGCATCGAGGAGGCGCTGCGGCGTGTGGGGCTGGAGGGTATGGCGGCGCGCAAGCCCGGCACGCTGTCGGGCGGGCAGCAATCGCGGGCGGCCCTTGCGCGCGTACTGCTGATGGCCCGGCCGATCCTTCTGCTGGACGAACCCTTCGCCGCGCTCGGCCCTGGCCTCAAGCGCGAGATGCTGGCGCTGGTGGGCGAGGTCGGCGCAAGCCTTGGCGCGCTGACGATCATGGTCACGCACGACCCGGGCGATGCACGCGCCTTTGCCGAGGAGGTCGTGCTGGTGGCGGACGGCAGGGTGCATGCACCGGTGTCGACAGAGGCCTTCTTTGCCGCGCCACCGCCCGCGTTCCGGGACTATCTCGGGGAGTGAGGGGTTCCCGTCTGTCCGCCGGTCCGGTTATCCTCGGGCCAACAAAGGTGCGGGGGTAAGAGAGCATGGACAGACGGGCGTCATTCCGGCTTTCCGAGCGGGTGATGGGCATGGACGAGGCCACATGGGCGCGCCATGCCAACCCGTGGAGCGCGTGGTCGCGCGTCACGATCCTGCCGCTGCTGGCGCTGGCGATCTGGAGTCGCGTGTGGATCGGACCTTGGGCGCTGCTGCCCGTCGCCGCCGTGCTGCTGTGGGTCTGGCTGAACCCACGGCTGTTCCCGGTGCCCCGAACAACCGACGCCTGGATGACGCAGGCGGTGTTGGGTGAGCGGGACTGGCTGGCACAGGGCGACGCCCCGGAGGTGGCGCATCACCGGACCATGGTGCGCCTTCTGACCGGGGCCAGCGGCATCGGGAGCGTGTTGCTGATCGTCGGGCTGGTCTGGCTGAACGTCGCCCTGACGCTGGTGGGCCTTGTCCTCGCCATGGGCGGCAAGTTGTGGCTGATGGACGTGATGGTGCGCGCCCGCCGCGATCTGCAGGCAGCGGGACGGCAGACGGTCAGTATTTGAGACCCGTGTCGCAGAGCACCGTCACCACGGTCGCGTCGCGCGCGAGACGGCCCGACGCCAGCAGCTTGGCCGCGGCGCAGACATTGGCGGCGGCGGAGTAACCCACGTAGAGCCCCTCCTGCGCGGCAAGACGGCGGTGCCAGTCGGTGACCTCCGCGTCGGTGACGGTCAGTCCGAAGTCCATCAGCGCCGCATCCCAGTGTGGGGGCACGAGGCCGTAGCCGGTGCCCTGCAGCATGTGTCGGGCCTTCACCACGGGTTTGCCTGCGAGCGGTTCGCTCCCTTCCGGTTCGACCGGCGCGCAGAGGGTCGCGGGGTTCGCGGCTTTCAGCGCCTTCGATATGCCAAGGTATGTGGACCCGGTGCCCACCGCCGCGACGAAGGCATCCACCGGGCCGTCTGCCTGGGCGAGGATCTCGGCGCCGGTGATCTCGTGTGCGGCGATGCCCTCGGTCGCGTTGAACTGGTCGACGTAGAAGGCGCCTTCGGTGGTGGCGAGGCGCTGCGCCTCCTCCGCGGCGGCGGCGACATCGGCGCCCGTGACCTGCCCGGGGACGCCGTCGACCTGCGGCACCAGCACGACACGCGCGCCGAGGCCCTCCATCATGCGGGCGCGGGCGGGGCTGTTGCCGGCCGACATGGTCGCGATGAACGGATGGCCGAGGGCGGCGCAGACGACGGCCAGACCTGCACCCATGTTGCCGGACGTCATCTCCACCACCGGCATCCCGGGCTGCAGGCGTCCGCCGGTGCGGGCGGCGCTTAGGATGGCCAGCGCGGCGCGGTCCTTGACGCTGCCGCCGGGCATCAGGAACTCCGCCTTTGCCAGGATACGCCCCGGCCCGTCATGGCAGCGCGTCAGCGCCACGAGGGGCGTGTTGCCGATAAGGTCGAGGACAGAGACGGGCATGGGCGGGCCTTTCGTGGTTTCCCGATGGGTAACGGGTCGCGCGGGCGGAGGCAAAGGGCCACAGGCGGCGCACCGCTCCAAAAGCAGAAAGCCCCGCCGGTTGAGGCGGGGCTTTCCGTTTCACTGTCCGATCAGGATCAGGCGTGCGGCTTGCGCTTGATCGGTGCCCAGATGCGCTTGTTCACGAGGTAGAGCAGCGCGGACATGATGATCAGGAAGAACACGCCGATGAAGCCTGCTTCCTTGCGGGCCATCATCTTCGGTTCCGCCGCCCACATCAGGAAGGCCGCGACGTCCTGCGCCTCGTGGTGCAGGGAGTTGGAGTGGCCGTCGTCAAAGTCGACGTCCTCGCCGTAGAGCGGCTGCGCCATGCCGATCCAGCTGCCCGGAACGGTGTGGTTGCCTTCCTCGTCGAGGCACTCTGCCGGGTAGCCGCCCGCGGTGAAGACCGTGTTGTAGCTGCCGGAGAAGTCCTCGGGCGCACATTCCGGTGCTTCGTGGTAGCCGGTCAGCAGCGAGGCGATGTATTCCGCGCCGCCCATGCCCTTCAGGAACTGGTTGATGCCGAGGCCGTAGGGACCGTGGAAACCTGCCCGTGCCTTCGCCATCAGCGACAGGTCGGGTGCGCCGGCCGACGTGACACGCGGGAAGTTGTCCGCGGGACGGGCGGGACGGAAATCGCCGTCGCCATCGGCCAGTTCCTCGTCCCAGACCTGGAAGTTCTCGGCATAGGCGAAGACCTGGTCCTCGTTGTAGCCGAGCGCCGACAGGTCACGGATCGGCACGTACTGCAGGCCGTGGCAGGCCGAGCAGATCTCCGTGTAGACCTTGAGGCCGCGCTGGAGCTGCATCTGGTCGTAGGCGCCGAAGGGGCCTTCGAAGGAGAACGCGAAGTCCTCGACGTGGGACTCTCCCCCGGCGGCATGTGCGCCGGAGGCAAGACCGATGGCCGTCAGGGCCGCGAAAGTGAGCTTCTTGAACATCTCTTGCGATCCTTTCGAGGTCATTCCGCCGGAGCGTTGGCGGTTTGGCCGGAAGTGTCGGATTTCGGCGGGTAGTGCGCGTCGAAATCCTCTTCGATGGTCGTCGGGCGCGGCAGCGGCTTCTCGATCACGCCAAGCAGCGGCAGGATCACGAGGAAGTACGCGAACCAGTAGGCCGAGGCGATCAGCGAGAAGGAGGCGTAGGGCTCCTCTGCCGGCATCGCACCGAGCCACATCAGCGCCATGAAGTCGATGACCAGCAGCCAGAACCACCACTTGAACATCGGGCGGTACTTGCCCGAGCGCACGGAGGAGGTGTCGAGCCAGGGTGCCAGTGCCATCGCGAGGATCGCGCCGAACATCGCCAGCACGCCGAAGAACTTCGCATCGACGATGCCGCCGGTGATGAAGCTGGCGATCTGCACGACCCAGACCTCGGACGTGAACGCGCGCAGGATGGCGTAGAACGGCAAGAAGTACCATTCCGGCACGATGTGCGCAGGCGTCGAGAGCGGGTTCGCCTCGATGTAGTTGTCCGGGTGGCCAAGGTAGTTCGGCATGAAGCCGACGATGGCGAAGAACACGGCCAGGATCACCGCGAGGGCGAACAGGTCCTTGATCACGTAGTACGGCCAGAAGGGAACGGTGTCCTTCTGCGCTTCGGCCTTCGACCCGCGACGCACCTCGACACCGGTCGGGTTGTTGTTGCCCGTGGTGTGGAACGCCCAGATGTGCACGGCCACGAGGGCGGCGATCACGAAGGGCAGCAGGTAGTGCAGCGAGAAGAAGCGGTTCAGCGTGGCGTTGTCCACGGCGGGTCCGCCCAGCAGCCAGGTCTGGATCGGCTCACCGATGAACGGGATGGCGCCGAACAGGCCGGTGATCACGGTCGCACCCCAGAAGGACATCTGACCCCAGGGCAGAACGTAGCCCATGAAGGCGGTGCCCATCATGCAGAGGTAGATCAGCATGCCGATGATCCACGTGATCTCGCGCGGGGCCTTGTAGGAACCGTAGTAGAGACCGCGGAAGATGTGCGCGTAGACCGCGACGAAGAACAGCGATGCGCCGTTCATGTGCAGGTAGCGGATGAAGTGGCCGCCGTTCACGTTGCGCATGATGTGCTCGACCGAGGCGAAGGCCAGGTCGACATGCGGCGTGTAGTGCATCACGAGGATGACGCCGGTGGCGATCTGCAGAACAAGGCAGAAGGTCAGGATGATGCCCCAGATCCACATCCAGTTGAGGTTCTTGGGGGTCGGGATCATGATGGTGTCGTAGAGCAGGCCGATGATCGGCAGGCGCGAATGCACCCAACGCTCGGCGCCGGTCTTCGGCTCGTAATGATCGTGCGGGATTCCAGCCATGGTGCGCGCTCCTTAACCCAGCAGAATGGTGGTGCCATCGACCCAGGAGGTCGGCGGGATGTGCAGGTTCTGCGGTGCGGGGCCTTTGCGGATCCGGCCCGACAGGTCGTAGTGCGACCCGTGGCAGGGGCAGAACCAGCCGCCGAAATCGCCGGAGTCGCCAAGCGGCACGCAGCCCAGGTGGGTGCAGACGCCCATCTGCACCAGCCAGCTCTCGGCGGCCTCGTCCGAACCCTCGGGACTCGGCATCGTGCGGTTCATGTCCGTCGCGGGAGCGTTCGGATCGATGTTCTCGTTCCGGGCCAGCGGATCGACGACGCTGACGCCTGCCGCAAATTCCTCGTCCTGCGCCTTGGCCCGCTCGATTTCCGCTTCGGTGCGGTGGCGGATGAAGACCGGCTTGCCCAGCCACTTCACCGTCAGCTGCGAGCCCGGAGCCACGCCGGACACGTCGACGCGGATGGTCGACAGCGCCCGCACGTCGGCGGAGGGGTTCATCTGGTTGACCAGCGGCCAGACCGCGGCGCCCGCTGTGACGGCCCCGGCGCCGGCAGCGGCGTAGTAGAGGAAGTCCCTGCGGGTGGCATCATGATCGTCTGCGTGAGACACGATTGTCGCTCCCTTGTTTCGGGCCCGAGGAAGCGCCCTCCGGCCGAGATACGTCCAATGAAGGGAACGAGTCGGTCGACTCTCCCGTACATTTCAGAGCGGTATCTACCCGTCACCTTTCAGGTGGTAAAGCGTGCAAAAGCCACAGATTGCCGTTCGTGCGCATGTGTCGCGGTTGAAAGCCCGCTTTCAGGGGTTTAGATGAGGACCCGAGCAGAGGGAGAACACCCCATGAAGCGTCTGATTCTCGCCGCGGGGTTGTCCTGCGCAATGGCTGCCCCGGCAGCGGCCGAAACCGAGTTGTCCTTTTACCTGGGGTGGCAGACCCTCCCGCACAGCCGCATTTCGGGCGACCTGCCCAACGGTGGCGGATCGTATGACGAGCTGGTCGGTTGGGAAGGCAAGCCCTTTGAAATGCCGCCCTATTACGGTGCACGCGCCACGTGGTGGCGGGCCGATAACCTGGGCTTCGGCGTCGAATACACCCACACCAAGGCCTATGCGCCCGACGACACGATGGATGCGCTCGGCTTTTCGCGGCTGGAGTTCACCGACGGGCACAACGTGGCGACCGTCAACGTGATGAAGCGCTGGCCGGAGCTTTGGGGCAAGACGACGCCCTATGTCGGCGGCGGTCTGGGTGTGGCTTTCCCGCATGTCGATGCCAAGCACGACTCCGGCTCCCGGACCTACGGGTTCCAGGTGACCGGCCCGGCGGCGCGGCTGATGGCGGGTGCGAGCTATCCGATCAACGACCGGTTCTCCGTCTTCGGGGAATACCAGTTCACCTATTCGTCGAACGAAGGTGAGTTCGACGAGGGCGGCACCTTCGAGACCGACATCAAGACGAACGCGCTGAACGTCGGCATCTCGATGAAGTTCTGAAGGATTTCGAAGGGCGGGCGGCGCATAGCCCCGCCCTACGAAAATCCCGTTTCTTTCCAACAGCTTTCACATGACCTGACGGGCCTGCAAGGCGGCGCGCAGCCCCGCCCTCCGATCCGTACCGCCGGTCAGGCGGTGGGCTGCGTGGCCTTCATCGACTCCCGTTCGGAGAAGCGGGCGTACCACTGGGCCAGCGCGTCGTGGCCGGTGCGCCAGCCGCGGACGTCATGGCGGAAGTCGAGGTAGCCCAGCGCGCAGCCGACGGCGATCTGGCCCATGTCGAGGGGGCCGTTCAGGTGGCTCATCCAGCGGGTTTCCAGCGCGTCGAGGGCGCGGGAGACCTTGCCCCACTGGCCCTCGATCCACTCCATCGACGCGTTCTCGGGCGAGCGGAAACGTTCCTCGTAGATGATGAGGAGGGCGGCTTCGAGGATGCCGTCGGCGGTCGCCTCGAGCGTCAGCGTGTCCCAGATTCTGCTTTCGGGATAAAGGTTTGCCCCGGCCTTGGCGTCGAGATAGCGGCAGATCACCCGGCTGTCGTAGAGCGCGGGGGCGTTTTCGCGGATCAGGGCGGGGATCTTGCCCACCGGGTTGGCGGAGGTGAGGGCCGGGTCCGGCGCCATGGGCGAGGCCACCACGTCGATCTGTTCGACATCCCCGATCTGTCCTGTCTCGTGCAGGGTCACGACGACCTTGCGCACAAACGGCGACGGGCCGTGCTTCAGAAGTTTCATGGGGGTTCTCCGCAAATTGCCTGCGCCCATGATTGGCAGAGCGCCCCCGGGGTCTCAAGGGCCTCCGCGCGGCATGGCGTTAACCCGCCCTGCCGGGGTCTTGCCGGTTAACGCGGCGCGCGCCGGGGTAACGGGGCGCACGGTGCGGACAGCCACAGCATGTGGCGGCAGCGGACGCCACCCACCACAACGGTTTAACGGAAGTTTACCGATGGCCCCGGGGCATTAAGGGACGAACCGGCCGATTGGACCCCGATTCCCGGCCGGTTGTTAACCTTTGGCAGATTCGGCCGCCGCAAAACCGTTGCGCGGCGATTTTTCCTGTTAACCTGCCCCGGAAAGCCCCTGAACGCCGCCGGAAGGCGCGGGCCACGCCACCTTCACGATGGCGTTGGATCGGCGCGGGACCCGTTCCCTTCGGCGCGGAATGACCCATACTCCCTTGCAGAGGTGACACACGCGGGCCGCGCGTCTGCCGCGCGGCCGCACCGACCGACAGGAGGCACCGCCATGACCCCCCGCCCCAGGGCCTTCGGCCCGATGACCCGCCGCAGCCTGATCCTGACCGGAGCCGCCGGACTGCTGTCCGGCCTGAGCGTGCCCGCCCGCGCGGCGGGTGTCGCGCCGACCCCGTCGATGCGGGGCGGGGCGAACAACTATCGTCCCGGCGCGCCCATAGTCGAGCGGATCGGCGGGGGCGGTTTCCTGATGTCCGGCACGGTGCGCCGGGCCGGGGACGGCGCGCCGCTGAAGGGCGTGCGCATCCAGATCTGGGCACACACCACCGAAGGGCACGAGCGCGACCCCCAAAGCCACGGCGCCACGCTGACCGACGAAAACGGCGTGTTCCGGATGGACATGCCGCAGATCGTGCCGGCCTTCGGCCAGCCGCACGGGCACCTCGCCTATGACAGCGGCGATTTCGAGACGGTGTTCCTGCGGCCGGTGATGCGCAGCGCAGAGGAGACGAGCCTGACCGCCGACTTCGTGCTGCAACCGGCGTGACGCGCGCCTTTCCATGATACGATACCTGATCTGGGGCGGGCTGGGCATGATCGCCGTGGCCGCGATCCTCGAGGCGGCGTTCAGCCCGCTGCTTCAGTGGCGACAACCGGTCTACATCGCCGCGGGCTTTGCCGGGATCGTGGCGATGCTGCTGGTGCTGGCCCAGCCGTTGCTGGCGGGCGGTCTGCTGCCCGGCGTGCGGATGCAGGCGGGGCGGCGGGTGCACCGCTGGACGGGTGCCGCGCTGCTGGTGGCCGTATTGATCCACGTGGGCGGGCTGTGGGTGACCTCGCCGCCGGACATGGTGGATGCGCTGACCTTCACCTCGCCCACGCCGTTTTCGCCCTGGGGCGTGGTGGCGATGTGGGCGCTGTTCGCCACGGCGGTTCTGGCGCTACTGCGCGACCGGCTGAGCGCGCGGGGCTGGCGGCTGGGCCATTCGGCGCTGGCGGTGGCGATCGTCACGGGCAGCGTCGTGCACGCCCTGCTTATCGAGGGGACCATGGGCACCCTGTCGAAGGTGGCGCTGTGCGCCGTCACCGTGGCGGTGCTGCTGCGGGTGCTGATCCGGCTTCGGGTGTGGCGGCTGGTGGCGCGCTAGGGTCAGCCCGCCTTGGGATGGCAGGCATCGTAGATCTTCATCAGGTGGACCTGATCGACGGCGGTATAGGCCTGCGTGGTCGAGAGGCTGGCGTGGCCCAGCAGTTCCTGGATCGCGCGCAGGTCGCCGCCCGCGTGCAGCAGGTGCGTGGCAAAGCTGTGGCGCATGGCGTGCGGCGTGGCCGTGGCGGGCAGGCCAAGCTGCATCCGGGCCTGTTCGGTGACCTTGGCGATCTGGCGCGGGTTCAGCGGGCCGCCACGTGCGCCCCGGAACAGCGCGAGGTCCCGTTCCGGCGGATAGGGGCAGAGGCTGAGGTAGGTCTCGACCGCGCGGCGGGCGACGGGCAGGACCGGGACGATGCGTTCCTTGTTGCCCTTGCCGACGATGCGCAGGCTGTCGGTCAGCGGCAGGTGGCGCCCGGTGAGCGAGAGCGCTTCGGAGATCCGCAGGCCGCAGCCGTAGAGCAGCGTGACCACAGCGGCGTCTCGGGCGCCCTGCCAGCTTGTTGTGGACTGAAGTTCCACCGTGTCGATCATGGCGCGGGCGGCGTCCTCGGACAGCGGGCGGGGTAGCTTCTTCTGGAACTTCGGTGCGCGGGTGGCGAGCACGGCGGTCGGTTCGAACCCCTCGCGTTCCGAGAGCCAGCGGTAGAAGGTCTTTACCGCCGAGAGCTTGCGCGCCATGGAGCGCGAACTGATCTGGGTGCGCCGCAGGTGGGCCATCCATGCGCGCATGTCGGCGGTGGTGACGCGCGCCAGCGGGGCGAGGCCCTGCGGTTCCGCGTGGTGCTGGGTGAGGAAGGCGATGAAGTCGACGACATCCGCGCGGTAGGCGGTGATCGTGTTGTCGGAGGCATCGCGCAGCGCCTTGGCGTGTTCGAGCCAGTCGGCGAGCGCGGTGCGGGCGGCGGGTGAAATCTCGAGCGTCATGGCGCTGCCTTTCGCATCTGTCCCCCGGGGTACTGTGGTCAGGCTGGCAGCGCCTGTGGTCGTGCGGGCGGTGTGCGCCCGCGGTGGTATTGCGGGCGGTATACGCCCGACAGTGGTATTGCGGGCGGTGGGCGCCCGTGGTGCGGTCAGTTCAGCCAGCGCCGCATGGAGCGTTCGAAGACGCCCGCGAAGAACGCGAGCAGGTCGGTGCCCTGCTGCGGCGTGAACTGGTGCGGGTCCTCGGAACCCATGACCAAGAGGCCGGGCAGGCGGCCGGGGCCGAAGTCGAGTTTCAGGCAGGCTTCGGACCGGATGAACTCTGCCCGGGTGCCGTAGACCCGGCCGTCGCCGTGGCTGACCTGGCGGAGCGTGACCGCGCGGATCGGTGCCTCGCGGCCCGAGGCGATGAAATCCTCGACAAAGCCGGGTTCGGCGACCGACAGCACCTCGCCCAGGCGGCGGATCACCGGCTCGCGGTCGTTCTGCTTGCTTTCGAGGACCAGCTTGATGACGTCGACGCGCAGGATCTGCGCGACCTCGCCGCCGAGGTCCTTCAGGAAGGGCTCGAATTCCAGCGGGTCGAGCATGCGCAGGATCGCGCGGTGGATCTGGTTGGTGCCTGCGAGGTTCTCGTAGGCGGCGGCGATGACGGAGCGGTGCGTGTCCTCGAGCCGGTCGAGCCGGGCCTCGAGCCGTTCCATCGCGATGCCGCGCAGGTCGACGATGTTGCCGCCCATGGCCCGTTCGTTCGCCGCGATCAGGGCGTGCATGAGATCCTTGTCGTCGAGGATCATGTCGGGCCGCGAAATGATCGTCTCGCGGAGCGACTCCTCGATTCGTGCAATGCTGCTCATGCTGTGCCTGTCCCGTGATGCTGCCCGTGGCGCGTTTGCCGCGCCGGTTTTGATGGATTGCGGGTTTTGTGTCCCAAGGGCGCCGCCGCTGTCAAGATTTTAAGGGATAATCCGGGGTGTTAACCGGGTGACGGGACACTTGGGACACGGCGCGTGCTGTGCAAAGCTGGGGGCAGGAGGACCACACCCATGCCCGAGATCAGACAGACCACCGACCGCCAGACGGTCATCACCACGTTCGAGACCAGCCCCGGCAATTGCGAGGACCTGCTGGACGCCCTGAAGGAGGCCTATGCCGGCTTCATCTCGAAGCAGCCGGGGTTCGTTGCGGCGGCGCTGCACGTCAACGACGCGCAGACGCGGATCGCCAACTATTCCCAGTGGCGGCACCGCGAGGACTTTCTCAAGATGCTGCGGTCGGAGGAGATGCGCGCGCACAACAAGCGGTTCAACACGCTCTGCCGCAGCTTCGAGCCGGTGCTTTACGAGGTGGCGGCGACGTTCTGACCTTTGCCGCAGCGGCGGGCCGGGTCAGCCGTGGGAGGGCCAGGCGCGGTGTTCGTCGTCGATGACGAAGACGTGCCGGTGCCGCTTGTGACCGAAGGCCTTCAGGTGCGGATGATCGGGCGGCAGGTCCGGGTGGTCGTGCGCCAGTTCGGACGGGTCGCCTGCGGGCCAGACCCGTGCGCCTGTCAGCACGCCTGCGGCCGCCAGCCCGCCCAGCAGCAGAAGCGCCGGGGTCATGCCGAAGGCGTCGCCGACCCATCCCGCCAGCGGGTAGGTCAGCAGCCAGCAGGCGTGGGACAGCGCGAATTGCGCGGCGAACAGCGCGGGCCGGTCGCCGGACGCGGAGGACCGGCGCAAAAGCCGCCCCGAAGGTGTCAGGATCGCGGAGTAGAGCATCCCGTTCACCGCCCAGAGCGCGAGGAGGGCGGCCCAGGGCACGGCGCCGCCGGTCAGGCGCCAGAGGCCGTGGCCCAGCGTGACCGCCGCCAGAAGCGTCGCCGCCGTCATCATCACCGGCCGGTCTGCCAGCCGGTCGAGCAGGCGCGGCAGGGCCAGCGCGGTCAGCATCGAGCCCGCGCCGAAGGCGGCGAGCGCATAGGCCACGTCGGCCTCTGTCCCGGCATAGGCGGCGCGGACGATCACCACGGTGTTGACGATGACGAAGGCGCCGCCCGCCGCCGCCGCGAGGTTCAGCGCCAGAAGCCCGCGCAGCCGCGGCGTGGCGAGGTAGATGCGCGCGCCCCGGGTCAGCCGGTCGGCAAAACTGCGGCGGGCGGTCTCGCCGCGCGCGGGCAGCGGCGTGACGCCGACGAGCAGCGCAGAGGCGAGGAAACCCGCCACTGTGCCCGCGAAAAGGCCGTGGTAGCTCATGACCAGCAGCAATAGGCCCGCGATGATCGGGCTGACGAGGTTTTCGAGGTCATAGGCCAGCCGCGACAGCGAGAGGGCGCGGGTATAGTCGGCCTCTTCCGGCAGGATGTCGGGGATCAGCGCCTGGAAGGCGGGGGTGAAGGTGGCGGATGCGGCCTGAAGCACGAAGATCAGGACATAGACCTGCCAGACCGCGTCGATGAAGGGCAGCGCCAGCGCCACGGCGGCGCGCAGGAGGTCGGCGCCGATCAGCACGGCCTTGCGGGGCAGGCGTTCGGCGGCGGCGTTGGCCAGCGGAGCAAGGCCCACGTAGGCGATCATCTTGATGGCGAGCGCGGTGCCCAGCACGGCCCCGGCGCGGTCCCCGGCAAGGTCGTAGGCCAGAAGGCCGAGCGCCACGGTCATCAGCCCGGTGCCGAGCAGGGCGATGACCTGCGCGGTGAAAAGGCGGCTGTAGACGGGGTGGGCGAGGACGCTCAGCATGTCCGGACCCTAGCACAGGGCCGGGGTCCGGATCATCGGGGATCTGCGTCCTTGCGGCGTCGTTTCACGACCCCGGCCAAGGGTCTTCCCGATCAGGCGGGGATCAGGCCGCGATCGGGGTGACGAGGTCGGCGGCGGCAAATCGGAAGCCGGAGCCGCGCACGGTTTCGATGTCCACCGCCCCGTCCGCCGCCGCGAGGCAGGCGCGCAGGTTGCAGACATAGACGTCGAAGACCCGGGCGTCGGGCTCGTTCTCAAGCCCGTAGATGTGGGACAGCAGTTCCGACCGCGTGACCAGCCGCCCCGGCCGCAGCGCGAGGTATTCGAGCAGCTCGTAGAGCTTCGGCGAGAGCTTGATCGGGCAGGCCAGCAGGTAGGCCTTGCGGGTCAGCAGGTCGATGCGCAGCGGGCCGTGGAGGATCTGCGGACGGCCCAGCCCGCGCGACCGGCGGGCGACGGCCTGCAGGGTGACGACGTTCTCCTCGGCGGGGCGGGCCGAATCGAGCACGCAGTCGGCGCCGCCGTCGAGCAGCGCGGCGATCTGTTCCGGCGTGGGCCTGGGCGTCACGAGGGCCACCGGCATGTCCGGCGCGGCACGGCGGATCGCGGCGAGCGACAGGCCGCGCGGCCCGAGCTGGTCGGCGGCGACGATCAGCAGGTCGGCCTCGCCATGGCGCATGAAGTGGGGGATGTCCTCGATCCGGTCGGTGCGCGTCATCAGCGTGCCGTTCGCGGCAAGCTCGGCGGCGAGGGTCATCAAGGTCCAGTCGGTTTCGGCAATCAGGTAACGCATCGGTCTCCTCACTCTGATCGGGAGCGTGTCCGCTGCGGCAGGCCCGGAGCGGGCCACGCACATGGCAGTCGGTGCGCGCACGGGAGGAGCCGTTTTGGCGGCCGGGCGCGGAGGGAGGTGCGTTCTGTCACCTGCTTAACGGGTTACGTGTGCAATGTGTGCGTATTGTGGCCGCTTTCCGGCGCGGGCGCGGCATGACCTGAATCAAGGCGGGTCGCGGCGGCCGGGCGCAGGATGAGCCCGAGAGCCGGCCCGGCGGACGGGCGGCGGGGCAGGAGGCCTTTCCATGTATCACAACATTCTGGTTCCGGTCGCGCTCGACCAGGCGGGGGGACCCGCGGTCCCGAAGGTGCTGGAGGTGGCGCGGCGGCTGGCGGGCGAGGACGCGACGATCACCGTGCTGCACGTGGTCGAGGAGGTGCCGGGCTACATCGAGGGCTACCTGCCGGCGGGTTATCTCGCCGAGGCGCGGCAGCGGATCGCGGAGGAGATCGCGCATCTGACCGAGGAGGTGCCGGGCGGCGTGCCTGCCGTGATCACCGGCCACGCGGGGCGGTCCATCGTCGACTGGGTGGAGGATCACGGCGTGGACCTTGTGGTCATGGCCTCGCACCGGCCGGGGATGCAGGACCTGCTGATCGGCTCGGTCGCGGCGCATGTTGTGCGTCATGTGACCTGTGCTGTGCACGTGGTGCGTTGACAAGGACCCCTGCGCGCCCAGATGTGCGCGTATGGACAAGCTTTACGATCTGACGGAACGGGACGGGCTGCCGGAGGCGCTGAGGGTGCTTCTGGAGGCGTTCCCGCGTGCCGACTGGCAGGCGCACCCCAACTTTGCCGGGCTGGTGGCCTTCTGGCTGGACCGGCACGAGATGTTCCGCCAGCTCTGCGAGGTGATGCGGACCGATGCGGAGGGCGTGGTCGACGGCCGGATGGACCCGCGCGAGATGCAGGCCCGGCTGAGCCGCTACGGCGGGATGCTGGTGCAGAACCTGCACGGCCACCACCAGATCGAGGACATGCATTACTTCCCGGTGCTGAAGGCGCGCGAGGCGCGGCTGGACCGGGGGTTCGAGATCCTCGACCGCGACCACCACGCGATGGACGGGCTGATCGCGCGATTCGCCGATGGTGCGAATGGCGTGCTGCGCGGCCAGCGCGAGGCCGGGACCTTCCGAGAGGACGTGATCGGCTTCGAGACGCTGCTGCGCCGGCACCTCGCCGACGAGGAAGACCTGATCGTGCCGGTGATCCTGAAGCACGGACCCGACGGACTGCACTGAGCGGCAGGCTGGGGGAGGCGGCGCAAAGCCCCGCCCTACGAACGGATGCGCGGGACGGGTGCGGTTGCCATATCCGTGCCGTCGCAGGCCCCCGCAAGCGCCGGGGCCAGCGCCAGGAGCTGCTCAAGCCCGCAATTGCCGCGCGTCAGGTCGTCGAGCGTCACGCGGTCGAGCTCATGATAGAAGGCGTCGAGCGCGCGGGTCAGGAAGCCGCGCAGGCGGCAGGCGCCGGTCAGCGGACAGGTGTTGGACGCCGGGTCGAAGCATTCGGCAAAGGGGATCTCGGTCTCGAACAGGCGGAAGACCGTGCCGATGGAGATGGCCGCCGGCGGCCGGGCCAGTTGCAGCCCCCCGGCGCGCCCGCGCTGGGTGTCGAGGAAGCCCTCGGCCTGCAACTGCTGCACCACGCGGGCTATGTGGTTGGCGGAGGCATTGCAGGCGGCGGCGATCTCGGCGCTGCGGACCCGCGTGCCGGGATTGACGGCGCAGAACATCAGGACACGTGCGGCAAGGTTGGTTCGTGTGGTGAGACGCATGGCCGCTCCTCTGGCTGGGCGTCTTTCTTGCATCCGCGGTGCGGAATAACCTTGATCCAGATCAGGGCGCGCGGCGCGGTCCCGGGCCACGGCACGGGGCGGAGCGGAATGCCGCGGACGGAGGGTGACGATGCAGAACGGACAGGTGGCCTCGCTGGCGCAGGCGCTGGTGTGGCCGGTGCAGGCGTGGCTGCTGGCGGCGCTGCTGGCCGACCTGCTGGCCGGGACCGGCGCGCTGCCGGTCTGGGGCATGGCGGGCGGCTTCGTGGCGCTGGGCGTGCTGCGCGCGGCCCTCGAACAGGTGGCGCAGGCGCAGCTTTCGGCGCTGGCGGAGGCCCGCATCGGCGCCGCCCGGGCCGAGATCGTGGCGGTGGAGGCGAAGGCCGCCGCGCCCTCGGGCCTGGGCGGACCGGGGGCGCTGGCCGCGCTTCTGGCGGAAAAGCTGGAGGCGCTGCGCCCCTACCTCATGCGCTACCGCCCCGCCCGGCTGCGCGCCATGGTCGTCCCCCTGCTGATCCTCGCCATTGCCGTGTCGCAGTCCTGGGCCGTGGCGCTGATCTTCCTGATGTCGGGGCCGCTGATCCCGGTCTTCATGGCGCTGGTCGGCTGGGCGGCGAAAGAGGCCAGCGCGCGCCAGATGGTGGAGATCGGCGACCTGAGCGACCTGCTGGTGGACCGGCTGTCGGCGCTGGCCGACCTGCGGCTGGTCGGAGCGGGCGGGCCGGTGGTGAGCGGCTTCGCGGCGTCCTCCGAAGGGTTGCGGGCGCGGACCATGGCGGTGCTGCGCATCGCCTTCCTGTCCTCCACCGTGCTTGAGCTCTTCGCGGCGCTGGGCGTGGCGATGGTGGCGGTCTGGACCGGCTTTCACCTGCTGGGCGTGATCGGCTGGGGCACCTGGGGCGGCGCGCTGTCCCCGGCGGCGGGCATCTGGCTGCTGCTGCTGGCGCCGGAGTTCTTCCAGCCGCTGCGCGACCTTGCTGCCGCGTGGCACGACAAGGCCGCGGCCGAGGCGGTGGAGGCGGAGCTGACCGCGTGGCGCGCCGAGACCCGGCCGGAGCTGATGCGCGGCGGTGAGCAGGTGCCGCCCGCCGGGCCGCTGTCGCTGCGCGGCGTGGTGGCGCGGGGCATCGCGCTGCCGGAGATGGAGGTGGCCCCGGGCGAAAGCGTGGCCGTCATGGGCCCGAGCGGTGCAGGCAAGACGACGCTGCTGCGCGTGCTGGCGGGGCTTGAGCGGCCTTCGGCGGGCGAAGTGCTTGTCGGCGGACGCCCCCTGCCGGAGGTCATCGACGGCTGGCGTGCGGGGCTGGGCTGGATGCCGCAGGCGCCGCATTTCCTCGACCGGTCGCTGCGGTACAACGTGGGTTTTGGCGCGGAGGTGCCGCGGGACGTGGTGGCGCGGGCGCAACTGGCGGAGGTGCTGGCGGCCCTGCCGCGCGGCGCGCTGACCGTGCTGGGCGAACGCGGCGCGGGCCTGTCGGGCGGCGAGGCGCGGCGCGTGACGCTGGCCCGCGCGCTGATGGCCGGCCGGGGCGCGCTGCTGGCGGACGAGCCGACCGCGGACCTCGACAAGGCGACGGCAGAGGCGGTGGCGGGCGCTTTGCTGTCCTTCGCGCAGGCGGGCGGCACGCTGATCGTGGCGACACACGACGTGGGGCTTGCGGCGCGCATGGACCGGATCGTGACGCTGGAGGCCGGGTCATGAGGGCGTTGTGGCGCATCGTCGGGCCGCTTGTGGCCGGAGAGGTCCGGGCGGTGCTCAGGAGCTTTGCGCTGACCGTGCTGGTGCTGGTCATGGGCGTGGCGCTGCTGGGCGTGTCGGGGTGGTTCATCACCGCGGCGGCGGTCGCCGGTCTGGCTGGCACGGGCGCGCTGTTCAACGTCTTCGTGCCCTCGGCTATGGTGCGGCTGCTGGCGCTGGGGCGGACGGCGGCACGCTATGGCGAGCGGGTGCTGACCCATGACGCCACCCTGCGCGCCCTGTCGCGGCTGCGGGTGCGGCTGATGCAGGGGCTGGTCGCGGCGCCCTGGCGGCGGCTGGAGCGGCTGCGGGCGCGGGCCGTGCTGAACCGGCTGGTGGCCGATATCGACGCGCTGGACGGGGTGATGCTGCGGCTGCTGCTGCCGGGGCTGGCGGGCGGCGCGGTGATCCTTGCGAGCGGGCTGGTGCTGGCCTGGCTGGTGCACCCGTGGGTCGGGCTGTGGGTCGCCTGCGGGTATCTCGTGGGGCCGACGCTGGTGTTCCTGTTCGGGGCGCGGCTGGCGCGGCGCCCCGCACGCCGGGCGGAGGCGGCGATGCAGGCGATGCGGTCGCGGCTTGTGGACATGGTGGGCGCGCGCGAGGACCTGGCGGTCTTCGGGCAGCTTGGCCGCGCGGCAGAGGCGGTGCGCGGCGCGGTCACGTGCCATGCGGCGGCGCGGGCGGAGGTCGACCGGGTGGAGCGACGCATGGGTTTCGGCCTCGACCTGATCGGCACGCTGGTGGTCGGCGGGGCGCTTGGCCTTGGTGCGACGCTGGCGCGGGCCGGAGAGATCGGCGCGCCGGAGGTGGCGGTCGGGACGCTGGCGGCGCTGGCGCTGGGCGAGACGGTGGCCCCGGTCCGGCGGGCGCTGGCGGAGGTCGGGCGCATGATCTCTGCCGCGCGGCGGGTGGCGCCGGCGCTGGATGTGCCGGAGGAGGCCGGGGGTGTGGCGCCGTCCGGGGTGCTGGTCCTGGAGGACGTGACATTCGCGCAGGGGCAGGGGCGGGCGCTGTTCGCGCCGGTGTCGCTGCGGGTCGCTGCGGGCGAGACGGTGGCCCTGACCGGGCCGAGCGGCAGCGGCAAGAGCACGCTCCTCCTGATGGCGGCGGGGGTGCTGGCGCCGGTTGGCGGACGGGTGACGCTGGGCGGGACGGATGTTTCGGCGGTTCCGGAGCGCGCGTTGCGCCGGACGGTCGCGATGGTCCCGCAGCGCCACGCGCTGATCGCCGGAACCGTGGCGGAGAACCTGCGGCTGGCGGCGCCGGAGGCCACGGAGGCGGACCTGACGGCGGCGCTGGAGGCGGTGGCGCTGAGCCATGTCGTCGCAGGCAAGGGCGGGCTGGACGCGCCGCTGGGGTTCCACGGCGCGGGCCTGTCGGGCGGCGAGGCGCGGCGGCTGGTGCTGGCCCGTGCGCTGCTGCGGCGGCCCGAGGTGCTGCTGCTGGACGAACCCACAGAGGGTCTGGACCGCGCGACGGCCGAGCGTGTCATGGCCGGTCTGCGCGCGGCGTTGCCCGATGCGGCGATCCTGCTGGCGGCCCACCGACAGGCCGAGATCGCGGGCGCCGACCGGGTGGTGACGCTGCGTCCGCCCGCGTCCTGAGACCCGCGCCAATCTGTGACATTCCCCTCCCGGGCGAGTGGGCTAATGTCGTAACCGTGATGCGGAATTTGACCTGTGTCAATTTCGTATCGCGAATGTGGAATATATAAGCGCCACGAATTCCGCATCCCGGATGCGGAAATAAACACCAAGGAGCTCTCTCATGGAGATCGGACTGGTCGAGCTGTCGCGCCTGCAATTCGCTTTGACGGCCATGTATCACTTCCTCTTCGTGCCGCTCACGCTGGGGTTGTCGATCATCGTCGCCATCATGGAGACCGTCTACGTCATGACGAACCGTCCGATCTGGCGGCAAATGACGAAGTTCTGGGGTACGCTGTTCGGCATCAACTTCGTGCTGGGCGTCGCGACGGGCATCACGATGGAATTCCAGTTCGGCATGAACTGGTCGTATTATTCGCACTACGTGGGCGACGTGTTCGGCGCGCCGCTGGCCATCGAGGGGATGATGGCCTTCTTCCTTGAGGCCACGTTCGTCGGGCTGTTCTTCTTCGGCTGGGACAAGCTGTCGAAGGTCGCGCATTGCGTCGTCGCCTGGCTGGTGGCCATCGGGTCCAACATCTCGGCGCTGTGGATCCTGATCGCCAACGGCTGGATGAACAACCCGGTCGGCGCGGAGTTCAACCCCGAGACCATGCGCATGGAGATGACCGACTTTTTCGAGGTGATCTTCAACGAGGTGGCGCAGTCGAAGTTCGTGCATACGGTGAGTGCGGGCTACGTGACCGCCTCGCTCTTCGTGCTGGGGGTGTCGGCGCTTTACCTGCTGCAGGGCCGGTTCACCGACCTCGCGCGGCGGTCGATCGCGGTCGCCTCGGCCTTTGGCCTCGCCTCGGCGCTGTCGGTGGTCGTTCTGGGCGACGAGTCGGGCTATTCCGCCGGGCAGGTGCAGAAGATGAAGCTCGCCTCCCTCGAGGCGATGTGGGAGACGCACGAGGCGCCCGCGCCCTTCACCCTGGTGGGCCTGCCCGACCAGGAAGCGCGCGAGACACATTACGCGGTGGAGATCCCCTGGCTGATGGGCCTGATCGGCACCCGCAGCCTGACGGAGGAGATCCCGGGCATCAAGGATCTGGTGGCCGAGAACAAGGAGCGCGTGCGCCGCGGCATCATCGCCTACGACGCGCTGATGACCGTGCGCGAGAACCGCGGGGATGTCCCGCCCGAGGCGCGCTTCGTGTTCGAGCAGAACTCCATGGACCTTGGCTATGCCTTCCTGCTGAAGCGCTACGTCGACGACCCGCGCGACGCCACGGAGGAGCAGATCGACCAGGCGGCATGGGACACCGTGCCGGGCGTCGCGCCGCTGTTCTGGGCGTTCCGGATCATGGTGGGCCTCGGCTTCAGCTTCATCCTGCTGACGGCGTATTTCTTCTGGCGCGCGTCCTTCCGGCGGATGACCTTCCCGCGGTGGGCGCTGTGGGGCGCGGTCGCGTGGATCCCGATGCCGTGGATCGCCGCCGAGATGGGCTGGTTCGTGGCGGAGTTCGGCCGCCAGCCCTGGACCGTCTCGGGCGTGCTGCCCACGGCGATGTCGGTGTCGCACCTCAGCGTGGCTGATGTTTTGTTCACGCTGGCAGGCTTCATCCTGTTCTACACGGTGCTCTTCGTGATCGAGGTGAGCCTGATGGTGAAATACATCCGCAAGGGTCCGTTCCAGGACGTTGCGGAGACCGAAGACTGGAAACGGCGGCACGAGGCGCGGTTGCGTTCGCGCGGCGTCGTGTCCCCGGCGGAGTAAGCGACATGATCCTTTCGGACCTGATAGATCTCGAGACGCTGCGCGTCATCTGGTGGGGCCTTCTGGGGGTGCTGCTGATCGGCTTTGCCCTGACGGACGGCTTCGACATGGGCGTGGGCGCGCTTTTGCCCTTCGTGGCGAAGACCGACGTGGAACGCCGGGTCGTCATCAACACGGTCGGCCCGGTGTGGGAAGGCAACCAGGTGTGGTTCATCCTGGGCGGCGGCGCGATCTTTGCCGCGTGGCCGCCGCTTTATGCCGTGTCGTTCAGCGGGTTCTACATCGCGATGTTCGTGATCCTCGCCGCGCTGATCGTGCGCCCGGTGGCGTTCAAGTACCGCTCCAAGCGCGAGGACCCGGCCTGGCGGGAACGCTGGGACTGGGCGCTGTTCGCGGGTGGCGCGGTGCCGGCGACGCTGTTCGGCGTGGCGGTGGGCAACGTGCTTCTGGGTGTGCCCTTCCACCTGACGCAGGACCTGATGCCGATGTACGACGGGTCGATGCTGGGCAAGTTCGTGGGCCTGCTGCGCCCCTTCGCGCTGCTGGCGGGCGTGGTGTCGATGGCCATGCTGCTGATGCACGGCGCGGCCTGGCTGTCGGTGAAGGCGGAGGGCGCGGTGAAGGACCGGGCCCGCGCCATCGGCGTGACCGCCGGGATGGTCGCCGCGGGCGGCTATGCGCTGGCCGGGCTGTGGCTGGCGGTGGGCGTCGACGGGTTCGCCTTTGCCGGAGAGGCGGTGACGGACGGCCCGTCGAACCCGCTTCTGAGCGAGGTGGTGCGCGGTGGTTCGTGGCTCTCGGCCTATGCGGAGCGTCCGTGGATCGCCGTGGCGCCGCTTATGGGCTTTGCCGGGATCGCGCTGGCGGTCATGGGGCTGAAAGCGGGGCGCGAGGTGACGACGCTGCTGGCGTCGAAGCTGGGCATCCTCGGCATCATCTCCAGCGTCGGGCTGACGATGTTCCCGTTCATCCTGCCGTCCACCGTGGACCCGGACAGCTCTCTGACAGTGTGGGACGCCTCGTCCTCGCACCTGACGCTGTTCATCATGCTGGTCTGCGCGGTGATCTTCATGCCGCTGATCCTGGTGTACACCGCGTGGGTCTACCGGGTGCTCTGGGGCAAGGTCACCGAGGACGACGTGACCGGCAATTCCGACGCGCTCTACTGATCGACGAAAGGAGACGGGATATGTGGTATTTCGCTTGGCTTCTGGGCCTGCCCCTGGCCGCGCTGTTCGCGGTGATGAACGCGATGTGGCTCGAACTGCGTTCCGACGCATGGACCGCCGAGGACGCGGACCGCGAGGAGGACGAAGCGACGCGGTGAGGCTGCGTCGTGACGTGGAAAAGGCCCCGGGGTGATCCGGGGCCTTTTGGTATCGGGTGCGGGGGGAGATCGGACCGGCCGGTGCGTTTGTTCGAAATGCCGTCCGTGCAGATTTCTCCGCCTCTCAGGAAGCGTTCGCAGTTTCGGCTGCCTTGCCTCATCCGGAAAGGGCGGAAAGCGGAAGTTCGCTGCTGGTGCCAAAGAAATTCCCTGGCATTTCGATAGCAGACGTTCACGCACAATCGAGATCACAACGGTCACTTCGGGGCTCGCTTCGGCGCAAGCGGGCAAACTGAGAGATGTGCAAGTTCAGGGGGCCAATCGATCCGAAATAGTTGGGGCAAATTCGCACCCGGTAGGCCGACGGGTCCGGGGTCCCATCTTCGTGCCTTCGTTTGCGAATTCAAAACAGTTGGCAAGCTGTTCGGTGATCGTGCTTGCTATGAGCGCTTCAACCAGCAAGGATGCACAATCACATGTTCCCCTTTAGTTCGCCTCATGGTAACAACTCATTGGGATCTCGTTGAGTGAAAGGTACTAAATGTCGACTCGGCTCTTCATCAGCCACTCGTGGTCATACAGCGAACGCTACAATGCTATGGTGAACCTGCTTAATAATCGCCCGTATTTCAACTTTACCAATTACTCCGTGCCAGAAACCAAGGCTTTTGGACCTATGGCGCGGTACAAGATGGAAGAAGAACTGCGCGGTCAAATTCGTCCGGTCAACTGTGTGATCATCATCGGGGGGATGTGGGCCAACCACAGTGATTGGATCAAGTTCGAGATGGACTTCGCAAATAGCATCAACAAACCAGTGCTTGGTGTGCGCCCGCGGGGAGCGCATGTCATGCCGCTTGCGGTTGCTCAGGCATCTGATTTGGTGGTGAACTGGAACTCGGACTCGATCGTTGCAGGCATAAGGCAGATCACTTGAGCGCTCCCGATCTTAAATACCCGGCGCTATACGACAGCGCGAACAATGGCTCGATCAAAGCGCAGAGTCGCTTCCTGCGAACGATTAGGCTCGAATACTTCCTGCTGTTCTGCGTTAGCGTTGCAAGTGCCACGCGTGGGATGACCGGGATTAACCCGCTCATCACTACGTTGCTGTTGGTCGTGCTGGCGGGTCTTTTCGTGTTCAAAATATTCAAGCGGCTGGATCAGGACTGGTATCGCTGCCGCGCGCTTGCGGAGTCGGTTAAGACATCGACATGGCGGTTTTCAATGCGGGCGCATCCATTTGAGGATACGAGCAGCATTGAGATTCCAAAGGCCAATTTCAGAAACCTCCTAAGGGATATCTTGCAAGCCAACAGATATATTGCAGCGAACCTTGAAACATCGGTGACTGAACAGGTCACCGACTCGATGGTAGAGATCAGGAAATTGCCGCTTGATCAGCGGATGGATTACTACGTGAAAAACAGAATTGATAATCAGCGGACGTGGTATTCAAAGAAATCGAAAGCAAATAAGAATGCTCTCATGTTCTGGGTCGCGGCCACCATCGTCCTGTATATCGTTGCAGCGATTACGCTTAACGCAGAGCAGCTTGGTCTACCTCAGGCAACGCTAGCATTCGATCCTCTGATTGTCGTTGTGACCTCAGCCCTTGGCTGGCTGCAAATGAAACGGCACGGCGAGCTGATGGCGAGTTACAACCTCACAGCCCACGAGATCGGGATCATTCGCGGCAACTCAGAGTCAGTGACGTCAGAGGAGGAGCTTTCTGACTTCATCAATGAAGCGGAGCTGGCGTTTTCGAGGGAACATACACAGTGGGTCGCTAGACGAGATGCAAGCTAGATTCATCAACAACAAGTTTGTGCTTCCGCTGGCAGAAATAGAACAGCAAGAGTAGCAGCTTTCTGATCACGCCAAAAAACAAGCCCGTTGGACGAGTGCTGGAGGTGGTAATGCAGGGGTTGAACAAACTCCTTAAGGAACTTGATCAGGCACAAAAGGCGCTTGCGCGCCTCGACGGCAGTTTGACGACTGTTGAATTCGATCCCAACCAACCTGGAAGCATTCATGCCGCCATCTCAAAGATGGAAGGCGCGGTAGATGCAAGTGTGGCGACCTATGCGCGTAATCCAATGGTTAAAGAGTTGACTGATGGCATTAAGGCCAACTTGAAGAAACAGATTGAACAGCGTGCTGCGAAAGCACAGACAATAGCCGCAGATAGACGCGATGAAAGTGAGCATATGGACGGTACAATTTTTCGGAAGATCGAAAACACGATTGATGACCTGAAATGGGCAGACATGAACACTTTCGATCGTCACATCAAGAAACTGTCCAATCTGCTCAAGTCTGATGAAGTTATTGAATTGTCGGATGAGCTAGTAGAGCTGGTCGACTTGGACGCATGGCTGGCCGCTGGAGAAGCCACACAAGGTGGTATGGTTGGAAGTGCGGAACTAGACTGGCCAGTTGACCCACGCGAAGAACTGGGCATGACAATTGCTCTAGCGCACTGGTTCGCGGACAAACCTGATCGAGCCATCAACTTCGCTCATACCTTTTACAACAGCGGCGGTCGAAAGATTACACCTGAACTTCAAGGCATGGTGGCGCAAGTGTTCGTCCCATTTGGTCGCGACTTCATCGACCACGTAAAACAAGAGACCGGTATAGTCGAGTTAACCACCATCCCCGAACGGACTGTATCGACGGCACGTAAAGTTTTTGTTGTTCATGGCCATAGTGAAGCCGCCAAAGAGAAAATGGCGCGACTTCTTTCGCGCCTCGATTTCGAACCGATCATTCTGCACGAGCAAGCAAGCGGGAATCGCACAGTGATCGAAAAGATCGAAGCCAATAGCGATGTTGGATTTGCTGTGGTCTTATTGACGCCTGATGATGTGGGCGGACCACTGGGGGGAAGCACGCAGCCGCGCGCCCGCCAAAACGTGATATTGGAGTTAGGCTACTTCGTCGGAAAACTGGGCCGTTCACGTGTGGCGGTTTTCAAGCAAGGCGATGTGGAGGTTCCGTCTGATTTTGGTGGAGTGGTATATATTCAGCTTGATGGGGCCGGGGCATGGCAACAAGCTCTAGGCAAAGAGTTAAAAGAGGCTGGCTTCGACGTCGATTGGAACGAAATCATGGGGTAGTACCCTTTGGTGAGCGAGGCAGACAGACTGGAGGAGACAAAAATGTCCGGCGCTGCATACGTTGTATTCGACGGCGATAATGACGGTTGGGCTTACCGCTACATGAATGGCTGGAAAGCGAACCGGAACATCGACTTTTCATACCAGAACGCTCATGATTTGGACACGATGACTAGTCGCGCTCAAAACGAGCAGTATGTTAAGTCTAAGCTCAAAGAGAGAATGATGCAGTCTGCAGCCGTTGTTGTGCTGGTCGGCGAAAAGACTAAGAATTTGTATAAATTTGTTCGATGGGAATTGGAGTTGGCACTGGCGCTCGGGCTGCCGATAATAGCTGCCAACTTAAACAAGAAAAATGGGCAGGATGACGCACAATGCCCTGCAATCATTCGGGACAAGGGCTGCGTCGTACATATTCCTTACACACTTGAAGCGCTTAAATTCACGATGGCCAATTGGCCAATTGAATTTAGAAGATTGAGCAAGGCTGAAATCAACGGTGGATGGAGGTATTACTCAAGATTCGACTGAATGATGCTGTTTGTCTAAGTTAAGCTTGCCGAACAACGGGTTCTTGACGATACCGCCGCATAAAGCTCCAGATGCGGATGTGGCTCGTCAGTGCGTGGAAAAAATGTCATTCTCGGCTTTTTTCACGAATAGCTTTTGCGACTGCCTTGTAGCGAGTGGGGAGTGTCCGCGTTCCCGAGCTACAGGAGTGTGAAGTTTTTTGCCTCTGCCGCGAATGACCGCAAGACGGGCTGCGATCGCGGCATCGTGGAAGTAAAGCGAAGGTCCGGTTTGGGCCGTATTTGGCAAGGCACACTCTGGCCGGTCGAGATCCGCTCCCACACAAAAAAAGGCCCCGGATCGCTCCGGGGCCCTTTGTGTCGCCCGTGGCCCCCTGTCTCAGCCGAGGTCGCTGGGGAGGAGGGCGTCGGGCATGTTCTGGTAGCAGACCGGCCGCAGGAAGCGGCGGATGGAGAGGGTGCCGACGGAGGTCGCGCCGAAGTTCGTGGAGGCCGGGTAGGGGCCGCCGTGGACCATGGCGTCGGCCACTTCGACCCCGGTGGGGAAGCCGTTCACCAGGATGCGGCCTGCCTTGCGCTCCAGCACGGGCATCAGGCGCTTGCCGAGCGCGGTGTCGCCGTCGTCCATGTGCAGCGTCGCGGTAAGCTGGCCTTCGAAGCCCTTGGCCAGGGTCTCCATCTCGTCGGGGCCGGTGACGCGCACCACGAGGCCGAGCGGGCCGAAGACCTCTTCGCCCAGGGCGTGGTCCTGCAGGTAGTCGGAGGCGTCGGTCTCGTAGAGGTTGGGCAGCGCGTTGCGGCCTTCGCTGTCGGTGACCAGCACCGGGCGCACGGCGTTGCGGCCGTCGAACCGCTTCTTGCCGTCCTTGTAGGCCTGCGCGATGCCGTCGGTCAGCATGCACTGGCTGCTGGCGCCCTTCAGCGCCTCGGCTGCGGCCTGCACGAAGGCGTCGCCCTCGGGGCCTGCCTCGACCACGGCGATGCCGGGGTTGGTGCAGAACTGGCCCGCGCCCATGGTCAGCGACCCGGCCCAGCCTTCACCGATCTGCGCGCCGCGGGCCTTGGCGGCCTCCGGCAGCAGGAACATCGGGTTTACGGAGCCGAGCTCGCCGAAGAAGGGGATCGGTTCGGGACGCTGGGCGCAGAGGTCGAAGAGCGCGCGACCGCCGCCGAGCGAGCCGGTGAAGCCCACGGCCTTGATCAGCGGATGCTGGACGAGGGACTGGCCCACGTCGCGCTTGCCGCCCTGGATCAGGGAGAACACGCCCTTGGGCATGCCGCATTTCTCGATGGCGGCGTGAATCGCCTCGGCCACGATCTCGCCGGTGCCGGGGTGGGCGGAGTGGCCCTTCACCACGACCGGGCAGCCCGCGGCCAGCGCGGCGGCGGTGTCGCCCCCGGCGGTGGAGAAGGCCAGCGGGAAATTCGAGGCGCCAAAGACGGCCACGGGGCCGATCGGGCGCTGCACCATCTTCAGGTCGGGGCGGGGCAGCGGCTGGCGGTCGGGCAGGGCCTCGTCATGGCGACGGTCGAGGTAGTCGCCCTTCTGGATGTGCGTGGCAAACAGCCGGAGCTGGCCGGTGGTGCGGCCGCGCTCGCCCTGGAGGCGTGCTTCGGGGAGGCCGGTTTCCTGCGTGCCGATCTCGGTGATCTGGTCGGCGCGGGCCTCGATCTCGTCCGCGATGGCGTTGAGGAAGGCGGCGCGTTCCTCGCGGGTGGTGTAGCCGTAGGTCCAGAAGGCTTCTTCCGCCGCCTCGCAGGCGCGGTCCACGAGGTCGGGCGTGCCGACGGCATAGGCATGGGCCGGGCCGTGGGCAGGTTCGGACTGGAACGTCTGGTCGGAGGCAATCCATTCGCCTGCGATCAGGTGCTTGCCGTGGGGGGTGAATGTGTCTTTGGGCATAGTTCTCTCCCTTTGTGGTCGGTGCCTCAGCCGGTCACTCCGATCGGCCATGGGGCAAATTCATCTGCGCCGACGCCTGCGGCTTCGCTTTTCGTGGCCTCGCCGGATGCGGTGGCGAGGATGCGGGCAAAGATCGTTTCACCCAGGGCGTCGAGCGTGGTGGCGCCATCAATCACGGTTCCGCAGTTGATGTCCATGTCGCCGAGCATCTTCGTGTACATCGGCGTGTTGGATGCCAGTTTGATCGTCGGTGCGGGGTAGGATCCGAAGCACGACCCCCGCCCGGTGGTGAAGGCGATCAGGTTGGCGCCGCCCGCGATCTGTCCGGTGGCGGCGACAGGGTCGTAACCGGGTGTGTCCATGAGGACAAGCCCGTGCGCGGTCACCGGCTCCGCGTAGCGGTAGACCGCCTGAATGCCGGAGGAGCCGCCTTTTTTCGCGCCGCCCAGCGCCTTTTCGATGACGTTGGCGAGCCCGCCCTGCATGTTTCCGGGGCCGACGACGCCCTGCATCTGCACGTCCTTGCCGTCGGTGTAGTCGAGCCACCACCTGATCCGGTCGAGGATGGCGCGGCCCGTGGCCTCGTCCTTTGCGCGGGCGGTCAGGGTGTGTTCGATGCCGTAGAGTTCGGGGAATTCCGACAGGATCGCGGTGCCGCCGTTGCGGGTCAGGAGGTCGACGGCGCGGCCGAGCGCGGGGTTGGCGGAGAGGCCGGAGAACCCGTCGGAGCCGCCGCATTGCAGGCCCACGGTGATGTGTTTGGCGGACTGCGGCGTGCGGGTGGCGGCGTTCGCTTCGGGCAGCATGGCGCGGATGGCGGCCTTGCCCTCGGCGATGGCGGCGGCGGTGCCGCCCACGTCCTGCATGCGGACGGTGTGCAGCATCTTGCCGCTTTCCAGCGCGGTGTCGCGGAAGAAGCGGTCTAGGTTGTTGCGTTCGCAGCCGAGCGAGACGACCAGCGCGCCCGCGACGTTGGGGTGACGGATGTAGCCCGCCAGCGTGCGGTGCAGGAGGTCCATCGCCTCGCCCGTGCCTTCCATGCCGCAGCCCTGCTGGTGGATGAAGGGCACGACGCCGTCGACGTTGGGAAAGTCCGCGAGCCGGTCTTCGTCGAAATGCGTGGCGACCTTGCGGGCGACGGTGGCGGCGCAGTTCACGGTGATGAAGACGCCGATGTAGTTGCGGGTGCCGACGCGGCCGTCGCCCCGTGCGTAGCCGAGGAAGGTGGCGCGCTGTTCCGGCGGCAGCAGGTCCGGGGCGCGGTAGTCCTGCGCAAAGCGGTAGTCCTTCTGCACCTCGTCCATCAGCACGTTGTGGGCGTGCAGGTAGGTGCCGGGCGGGCAGTCCTCGCCCGCAAAGCCGATGACCGTGGCGTATTTCAGCACCGGCGCGCCACGGGCGATGTGCCGGGTGGCGACCTTGTGGCCCGCGGGCACGTCCGAAAGCGCCACCAGACCGTCGCCCAGGTCGGTGCCCGCGGCGATGGCCACGCGCGCGACGGCGGTGTTGTCCTGCGCATCGAGGCGGATCAGGGGGCCGCGCACTGTGTGCGCCGGGCTGGCTGTCAGGGTATCGGTCATCGCCCGGTCTTCTGCCGCCAGTCCTCGTACTTCTGGCGGTTCTCGTCCTTGGTGCAGGGATAGAGGCCGATGATGGTCGCGCCGGCCTTTACCTGTTCCAGCGCGAAATCCTCGTAGGAGGTCATCTCGGTCGCCTCGGCGGCGATCTCGTCGGCGAGGTGCGCGGGGATGACGATCACGCTGTCGTCGTCGCCCACCATGATGTCGCCGGGAAAGACCGCGACGTTGCCGCAGCCAATGGGGCCGTTGATCTCGATCGCCTCGTTGTTGGTGAGGTTGGTGGGCGAGGAGGGGCGCTGGTGGTAGGCGCGCATCTCCAGCCCCGCGATGTTCATTGCGTCACGAAAGCCTCCGTCCGTCACGATGCCCGCGCCGCCGCGCATCATCAGCCGGGTGATGAGGATGTCCCCGGCGGAGGCCATGGAGGCGTCGCCGCGGCTGTCCATCACCAGCACGTGGCCCTCGGGGCAGGTTTCGACCGCGACGCGCTGCTTGTGGTCGGGGTTGCGGAAGACCTCGATCCCGTTGCGGTCCTCGCGGGCGGGGATGTAGCGCAGGGTGAAGGCGGGGCCGACCATGTTGCGTCCCTTCATCGCGACCGGGTGGACGTCCTGCAGCACCTGCTTCTTCAGCCCGCGCTTGAAGAGCGCGGTGGCCAGCGTCGCGACAGAGACCCGTTCGAGCTGCGCCTTGGTGTCGGGTTTGAGCGGAAAGTCGGTCATGCGGTGTCCTCAGATCAGGCCGTTGGCGGTCATGAAGGTTTCCAGCCGCTGGCGCTGGCTGTCGGAGAGCGGCCAGGCGGCGGGCGGGCGGGCGGCGCCGCAGTCCTCGCCCATCATCTGGAGCGCGGCCTTCACGCCGGGCACGTTGGCGCCGCCCTGTTCCTCGGCGCGGATGTCCTCGAACACCTGCATCCCGGCGATCAGGCTGCGCGCCTCGTCGTAGTCGCCGCCTTCGAGCGCGGTGTTGATCGCGACGGAGCGTTCCGGCCAGACGTTGATCAGCCCGGAGGTGAAGCCGCGCGCGCCCACGGCGTAGAAGGTGGGGGCCCAGACCTCGGCCAGGCCGCCGGTCCAGACGATGTCGTCCGGGCAGGCGGCGATGGCGGCCTTCAGCTTCATCGGGTTGGGGGTGGCCCATTTGACCCCGATCACCCCGTCGATCAGGCACATGGCGCGGATCGCCTCGGTGCCGATGGCGTCGTTGCGGAGGTAAAGCACGATGGGCAGGCCGTCGCCGGCCTCGCGCACCGCTTCGACGTAGTGGACGAGGCCACGGGGCGAGACGAAGGGATCGGGCGGCTGGTGGATCATCAGGGCGGAGGCCCCGGCAAGCCCCGACGCCTCGGCCAGCGCCTGCGCGTCGCGCACGCCGCGCCCGACACCTGCGACCATGGGCACGCGGTCGTCGATGTGTTGGCCCGCGGCATGGACCATGGCCTGCGCCTCTTCCAGCGTCAGGCCGTAGAACTCGCCGGTGTTGCCGTTGGCAGTCAGGACGTGAACGCCCGCCTCTATGGCGCGCTCGACGATGGGGCGTTGCAGGTCGGGGGCGATTTCGCCCGCCTCGTCGAAGGGGGTGACGAGGATGCCGGAAACGCCGGTCAGGCTCTTGTGGAGGTCAGATGGCATGGGGTTCTCCGTGAAGCCGGGCGGCGGTCCTTCGGCAGGATCGCGCGCCACAGGTGAAGAAATGGATGGGAGGAATGCGGGTCATGCCTGCCCTTTCCGGAGGGCGTTGAGGCACAGGAGCGCCAGAAGCGCAGGGCCCGCGATGTAGGGTAGGGCGCCCGGGTCTTCGAGCGCGCCGAAGCGGATCGCGATGCCGGTGAAGACGACCCAGACCGAAGCGATGAGCCAGAGCCCGGCCCGCAGGCCGCGCGGCGCGGGCCGCGCGGGTGTGCGGAAGAGGCGGACGAAGTGCACCGCGTTCCAGAACGCGATCCCCATCATCAGCGGGCAGAGGCCGACGTAAAGCGGCGACAGCATCAGGTCCCGGCGCGAGAGGCGGTCTGCGGTGAACATGTCCACGAGCACGCCGGTCAGCAGCACGCCGTAGAGCAGCGCCAGCGCCGCCAGCGCAAAGGCCGCCAGTGCGCCGAAGAGCACCGGACCGGGAAGGCCCTCCGGCCTGTCGTCTGCCGCCACCTCCGACACTCAGTTGATTTCCGGTTCCGGCACGGGGCCGCCGAATTCGCTGGTCAGGAAGTCGAAGTCGCAGCCCTTGTCGGCCTGTTCGACGTGCTTGGTGTAGACGTAGCCGTATCCCCGTTCGAAGCGCGGTTCGGGCGCGGTCCAGGCGGCGCGGCGTTCGGCCATCTCCGCGTCGGAGATCTGCACGTTGAGGCGCCGGTTCGGGATGTCCATCTCGATCATGTCGCCGGTGCGGATCAGGGCGAGCGGGCCGCCGACGAAGGCTTCGGGCGCGACGTGCAGGATGCAGGCCCCGTAGGAGGTGCCGGACATGCGCGCGTCGGACAGGCGGACCATGTCGCGGTGGCCCTGTTTGAGCAGCGCCTTGGGCATCGGGATCATGCCCCATTCCGGCATCCCCGGCCCGCCCTGCGGCCCGGCGTTCCTGAGGACCAGGACGTGGTCCGGGGTCATCGGGTAATTCTCGTCGTTGATGATCTCCTTCAGCTCCGCGTAGCTGTCGGCGACGATGCAGGGGCCGGTGTGCGTCTGGAACTTCGGGTCCATGGCGGCGGGCTTGATGACCGCGCCATCGGGGGCGAGGTTGCCGCGCAGCACGGCGAGCGAGCCTTCGTGGTAGAGCGGGTTGGACAGCGGGCGGATCACGTCGTCGTTGTAGTTCACCGCCGACTCGATGGTTTCGCCCAGCGTCTTGCCTGAGACGGTCATCACCGACAGGTCGAGCTTGTCGCCCAGTTCCTTCATCAGCGCCGGGAGGCCGCCGGCGTAGAAGAAGTCCTCCATCAGGTATTCCTTGCCCGAGGGGCGGATGTTGGCGATCACCGGGGTCGTCCTGCCGATCTCGTCGAGGTCGTCGAGCGTCAGCGGGATGCCCGCGCGGCGGGCCATGGCGATCATGTGGATGATGGCGTTGGTCGAGCAGCCGGTGGCCATGGCGACGGTGACGGCGTTGCGGGTGGAGGCCTCTGTCATGATCCTGTTCGGGGTCAAGTCCTCCCAGACCATGTCGACGATGCGGCGCCCGCAGGCCTTGGCCATGCGCTTGTGGCCCGCGTCAGGCGCGGGGATCGAGGAGGCGCCGGGCAGGGTCAGGCCCCAGCCGTCGGCGATGCTCATCATGGTGGAGGCGGTGCCCATGGTCATGCAGGTGCCGTAGCTGCGGGCGATGCCGCCCTGCACGCCCATCCACTCTTCCTTGCCGATGGTGCCGGCGCGGCGTTCGTCCCAGTATTTCCAGACATCCGTGCCGGAGCCGAGCTTCTGCCCGGCGTAGTTGCCGCGCAGCATGGCGCCCGCGGGCATGAAGATGAACGGCAAGCCCATGCTGACCGCGCCCATGACCAGCGCGGGCGTGGACTTGTCACAGCCGCCCAGCAGCACCGCCCCGTCGATTGGGTGGGAGCGCAGGGTTTCCTCCACCTCGAGCGCGCCCATGTTGCGGTAGAGCATGGAGGTGGGTTTCAGGAACTGTTCGGAGAACGAGTGCACCGGCATCTCGACCGGGTGGCCGCCCGCCTGCAGGATGCCCTGCTTCACGAACTCTGCCCGGTCGCGCAGGTGGTGGTGGCAGGGCGAGAGGTCGGACCATGTGTTGATGACGGCGATCACCGGCTTGCCGGTCCAGTCCTCGTCGTCCCAGCCCATCTGCATCGCGCGGGACCTGTGGCCCATGGAGCGCAGGTCGTCGGGCGCGAACCAGCGGGCGGAGCGGAGCTCTTCGGGGGACTTGCGGCGGTCGGTCATGGTCTTTCCTTACTGGTATTCGAAACTGGCGGCGCTGGCCGGGTCATTGCCGGCGGCGCGCGGCAGAAGGGTTTGGCACGGGGTCCGGAGGATGCTGCCCGGCACCACCATGCCATCTGCGGGGCTCGTGGTCACGTGGGCCCCGATGGGGTCTTGGGCGGGTTCTGCGAACGGTTCGTCCCCGGGCTTGGCGGCGTCCGGTCCGCGCCGGGGCCCGTGCGGGGGCGTCGGGTGCTCTGGCATCTCTTCCCCCTCCCACGGGCCGGCGTTCACGAAATCGGCTGTGCGGCACCGAACATGATGCCGATGATGACCGCCACCAGGACAAGCCCGAGGAGCCACGGCCAGATGCCGTAGCCGTCGATGTCTTCACGTGAGTCGCGTCCGATCATGGCTCTACCTCAGTTCAGGAGTTCGGGAAGGAAAAGGGCAATCTGCGGGAAGACCATCACCAGGACGAGGCCGATGATCTGCAGGCCGATGAAGGGCAGCACCGCGAGGAAGATCTCCTGCAGGGTCACGTCCTTCGGCGCCACCGACTTCAGCCAGAAGCAGGCCGGGCCGAAGGGCGGCGAGAGGAAGTAGATCTGGATGTTCATCACGAAGAGGATGCCGAACCAGATCTTGGCCTGGTCCTCGGTCAGGCCGAGTTCGGGGGCCAGCGTCATGACCACCGGGGCGAAGACAGGGACGGTGATCAGCACGATGGCGATCCATTCCATGAAGGTGCCGAGCACCATCAGGATCAGCATCATGACGATCACGGTGCCCATGGCCGACAACCCGAGGTCGAGGAACAGCGAGCGCATGAACTCTCCGCCGCCGACGAGGTTGAAGATGCCCACGAAGGAGACCGCGCCGAGGATCAGCCAGATGATCGTGCCGACGGTGGCCATGGTGCCCATGAGCGCGGCGGTCACCACCTCCCAGTTGAAGCGGTTGCGGATGGCGGCGATCACCATGGCGCCGATGCAGCCCACGGCGGCGGATTCGGTGACGGAGGCGATCCCGGCGTAGATCGACCCCATGACCGTGGCGATCAGCGCGATCGACAGGATCACGGCGGTCATCCGTTCGGAGGAGAGCTTCTGTTCGGTGCCGGTGATCTCGGCCACTTCCCGGGCGGTGGGCGCCATGGAGGGAGTGATGTTGACCCGGATCAGCACGTAGCCCGCGTAGAACACCGCCAGCATGATGCCGGGGATGGCGCCGGCCATGAACAGGTCGCCGATGCCGACCTCGGCCGAGAGGCCGTAGACGATCATGATGATCGACGGCGGGATCAGCGTGGCGAGGGCACCGGCGGCGCAGATCAGGCCGATGGTGATCTTGCGGTCGTAGCCCAGGCGGAACATCTGCGGCAGGGCGACGAGGCCCAGCATGACGATCTCGCCCCCCATGACGCCGGACATGGCGGCGAGGATCACGGCGACGACGGTGGTCTGCACGGCCACGCCGCCGCGCAGGTTGCCCGCGAAGATCGACATGGCGTCGAAGAGGTCCTCGGCGATGCCCGCCCGTTCGAGGATGGAGGCCATGAGCACGAAGAACGGCACCGCGACGAGGGAGTAGTGTTCCAGCAGGCCCACCGCGTTCGAGGACACGAGGAACAGCCCGCGCGGCCCGAAGAAGCCGATGGCCATGATGACCGACACGATCAGCGTGACGATGCCCAGCGGCATGCCGGTCATCATCAGCGCGATCAGCATGACCACCATGATGAGCGACACGGTGCCGAGGTCCATGGACCGCATGTCGAGCGCCTGCGACGGGTCGAGCGCCTTGCCGATCCCGGAGATGAAGCCCGAGAACATCTCGGCCGGGGCGAAGGCGAAGACCTCGGCCAGGAAGGCGGAGGCGAAGTAGAGGACGAAGTAGGCGGAGACGATCTTGACCAGCAGGCGCCCGAGGTCGGAGTTCAGGTGCCGGTGCAGGTTCATCATGAGCTGCGCGAGGTACATGAAGGCACCGATCACCATCAGCGACTTCATCATCATCGGCAGCGGGGAGTTGAAGGCGGACCCGGATTTCTCGACGCGTTCGATGCTGACATAGGCGCGGATCGGCGCGTCGGTCAGCAGCATGTAGAGCGCGAAGATCCCCACCAGCATGGCGAAGAGGTCGAGCCACCATTTCTGGCGCCGGGTGGTCAGCCCGTGGATGACGGTGATCGCGATGTGCCGCTTCTTCAGCGTGACGTATCCCGCTGACAGCATCCACGCGGCGGCAACCGTGGTCATCACGGTCTCGAACGCCCAGAAGGTCGGGTGGTTCAGCACGTAGCGCGAGAAGACCTCGTACAGCGTGGCAAGCGCCGCGACGAGGTAGAAGGAGGAGATGGCGATGCCGGTGATGTGGCTGGCATGGTCGACCACCGTGTAGTCGGACATCGGCAGGTCCCGCTCCTCCGCGTGGGCGAGGGGGTCCTGATCGGCGATTTCCAGATCGGTTTGGGCGATGGCGTCGTCGATGTTTCGGGTCACAGCGGGAGTCCTCCCTCGGGGCCGGGAAAAGAGGGCCGCGGACGGGCCCTAGAGGTGCTGCGGCGCCCCCTTGGCCGGGGGCGCCATCGGGTCTCTGCGGGAGTGCGTCAGAGCAGCCCGGCTTCCTTCATGAAGGCGATGTGCGCGTCGTAGACTTCCTGCGCGAGGTCGGAGCCCTTGGCGAAGTCTTCCCACGCTTGCTGTGCCACCTTGCGGAAGGCGTCGCGCTCTTCCTGCGGCCAGTCGATCACTTCCAGCTCGCCGGCGGCCTTGTCACGGGCGACAAGCTGGCGGTCGAGGCGGTCGAAGTGCTGGCGCAGTCCGTTGTAGGCGGCGAGATACCAGGTTTCGAGCGCGACCTGCTCCTGCTCGGACATCTCGTCCCAGACGGCCTGGGAGACGGTGAACTGCAGGATCGGGGTGGAGTGGATGCCCGGGAAGATCGGGTACTTGGCGATCTTGTGCATCCCGTTGGCGTCGTTGTTGGCATAGGCGGAGTTGTCCGCCGCGTCGATCACGCCCTTTTCGAGCGCGCCGTAGGTTTCGGAGCCGGACATGGACACGGGCGCTGCACCGACGCGCTTGAAGACGTCCGCCGCAAGCCCTTCGGGGGAGCGCACCTTGACGCCCTCGAAGTCCGCCACACCCCGGATCGGCACCTTGGAGACAAAGGCCTCACGCGCGTAGGCACCGCAGCCGACGACGTGCACGCCCTCGAAATGCGCGTCGAAGAGCTTCTGCAGCATCTCCTTGCCGCCGCCCTGCGCGCAGAACGCCTGGATCTGGTCGGCCGAGTCGTAGCCTGCGATCAGGTCGCCCATCAGCGCGAAGGCCGGGTCGACACCCGCGAAGTAGTTGATCGAGGTGAGGTCGCCGTCGAGGATCCCGACCGAGATCGCCTCGGCCGTCTCGCGGCGCGGCACCACGGCGTCGATCGGCAGAAGCTCCACCCCCAGCGATCCGCCGGTCATGGTTTCCAGCTTCGGCACCCATTCCTCGTTCAGGTAGGCGAGCGAGGCGTGGCTGGCGTTGGACGAGGTCTGGATCTTCAGCGTCTTGTCTGCGGCGCTTGCCGCCGTGGCCAGTGCCGCGACGGAGGCCGCAAGGACCGCCGCCTTTGACATGTTCTTCAGGATGTCGGTTTTCATTGAATTCCTCCCTAGGTGCAGTGCACGCGACGCGGCCCTCCTCGACCGGCGCTCACGAGCTGGTCAGACTAATATATTAGTTGAATTAGACGGTCAATCTTGATTGAATTGGCGAAGCGCCGATATTGAGTGGAGGCAAGGCCGCCACGGTGGCGCAATCGGAACGGACATGGCGATCATCGAACAGGCCTTCGGCGAACATGGAGAGAAGCACCCCGTCTCGGCGGCGGGCACCGTCTATGACGCGCTGCGCAAGAAGGTGGTGTCGCTGGATTATCCGCCGGGCACCGTCCTGTCGCGCACGGCCATCGCGCAGGAATACGGGGTCAGCCTGACGCCGGTGCGCGAGGCGCTGCAGCGGCTGGAGGAAGACGGGCTGGTCCGGATCATGCCGCAATCCGGCACGGTGGTGAAGCGCATCGACGTCGACCAGCTGCGCGAAACGCAGTTCCTGCGGGTCTCGGTGGAGACGGAGGTGGTGCGCAGGCTGGCGCTCGACCCCGATCCGGAGGTGATCTCACGCGCGCGGGCGATCATGAACATGCAGGAATCGCTGCACGGCGACACTACGCAGATGGGGCTGTTCAACGAGCTCGACCGCGCCTTTCACCGCACGCTGTTCGCGGGTGTCGGCATGACCAACCTGCAGCAGATCCTGATCCGCAGGCTGGGCCACCTGTTCCGCTGCCAGATGCTGGACCTGCCCTCCGAAGGCAAGATGGCCGACATCGTGGAGAAGCACTGGCGCATCCTGCACGGCATCGAGCAGGGCGACCCCGACGAGGCGATGGAGGCGATCCGCGTCCATCTGTCGGGGACGATCCGCCGGCTCGACATGCTCCGCGGGCAGTTTCCGGAGTTCTTTTCGAGCTGACGTCCCGCCGGGGCGCTCTGGGCGTTCAGGCGCTTTCGCGGACCTCTGCCACCTGCCGCTGTTCGTTCATCAGGGCGGTCAGCAGGGCGCGCGTGTCGATCGTGCCCACGGGCCTGCCGTCCTCCATCACGATCAGCGGATCGGTGTCCTGGCTGAGCAGGGGAAGGATCTCGCGGATTGGTGTCGTGGGGGCGACGTGCCGCGCCGAAGCGGGCGGAGTGTCGGGGGCGGGGCCCATGATCTCCATCGCGCGCAGGACGTTGAGCGGGTTCATGTGCGCTACGAAATCGGCGACGTATTCGGTGGCGGGGGTCAGGACGATGTCCTGCGGCGTGCCGCATTGCACGATGCGCCCGCCCTCCATGATCGCGATCCGGTTGCCGATCTTCAGCGCCTCGTCGAGGTCGTGGCTGACGAAGATGATCGTCCGCCCGAGTTTTTGCTGAAGTTCCAGAAGCTCGTCCTGAAGACGGTTGCGGATCAGCGGATCGAGGGCCGAGAACGGTTCGTCCATCAGGAGGATCGGCGCTTCGGTGGCAAGCGCCCGGGCAAGGCCCACGCGCTGCTGCATCCCGCCGGACAGTTCCTGCACCTTGCGGTCGGCCCATTCGCCGAGGTTCACGGTGTCGAGCTGCCGTCGGGCGCGGTCGAGGCGTTCGGCGGCGGGGACGCCCGCGATTTCCAGCCCGAAGGCCACGTTGTCGATGACGGTGCGCCACGGCAGCAGGCCGAACTGCTGGAAGACCATGGCGACACGCTGGGTGCGGATCTGGCGCAGCGCCTTCGGCGAGGCCTTGGCGACATCGACGAACCTGTCGTCGACGCGGACCTCCACCTTGCCGCGCGCCACGGGGTTCAGCCCGTTGACGGCACGCAGCAGCGTCGACTTGCCGGAGCCGGAGAGGCCCATCAGCACGAGGATCTCGCCGTCGTGCACGTCGAGGGTACAGTCGTGCACGCCCAGCACCTGGTTGGTGCGTTCCTGTATCTCGGGCCGCGAGAGGCCTTCGTCCATCAGCGGGAGGGCGGTTTCCGGCGCGTCGCCGAAGACGATGTTGACTGCGTCGAAGCGGACCATGGGGCGGTTCATCACGGGATCGCTCATCTCAGGCCCCCCGCTTCTTGAACATGCGGTCGAAGATGATCGCCACGAGGACGATGGCGATGCCCACCTCGAAGCCCTGCGCGATGTTGACTGAGTTCAGTGCCCGCAGCGTCGGCACGCCCAGCCCGTCGGCGCCGACCAGCGCGGCGATGACGACCATCGAGAGCGACAGCATGATCGTCTGGGTCAGCCCGGCCATGATCTGCGGCATCGCGTAAGGCAGTTCCACCTTGTAGAGCAGCTGGCGGCGGGTGGCGCCGAAGGCTTCGCCCGCCTCGATCAGTGCGGTGGGGGTGGAAGTGATCCCGAGGTGGGTCAGGCGGATGGGGGCGGGGATGGCGAAGATCACCGTGGCGATCAGCCCCGGCACCATGCCCAGCCCGAAGAGGATCAGCGCCGGGATCAGGTACACGAAGGTCGGAATCGTCTGCATCAGGTCCAGCACCGGCGACAGCGCGTTATAGAGCCACGGACGGCGCGCGGCGGCGATGCCCACGGGAACGCCGACCCCCATGCAGACCACGGCGGCGGCGATCACCAGTGCCAGCGTCTCGGTGGTTTCTTCCCAGTAGCCCTGGTTGATGATCAGCAGGAGCCCGGCTGCGGTGAAGATCGTGAAGCCGACGGAGCGGCGGGCGAACCACGACAGCAGGGTGATGAGCGCGACGATCAGCAGCGCGGGCGGCGTCTGGAGGCACCAGAGCAGCGCGTCGATCACCGATTCCAGCGCAAGGGAGAGCCCGTCGAAGAACCACACGGCGTTGTCGGTCAGCCAGTCAACCGCGTCCCTGACCACGCTGCCGATCGGCAACTTGTGTTCTTCCAGCCATTCCATGTCACGCCCTCTTTCTTGATTGATCCGTCAGTCAACTACCGCAAGCGCGCCAATTTCTAAAGGGGGCTGGCGGTTCGGGTCCGGCGCACTATCGCAAAACCCTTCGGAATGTTCATGTTCTTTCCGCCGCGCGTGCCGGGAAATCCGGGTTGATGCGGAGGTCGGCAGCTTTGCCGGGCCCGGGCGAATCGCCCTGTCGGCCCGGCGGGTGGTCTTCGTTTCCGGTGCCTCTGCCCCGGTCGCGGCGGTCGGCGCGCGGCTGAAACGAAAGACGCCCCCGCGGTCTGCGGGGGCGTTTGATGGGGTGGTCGTCGGGCGCTTATTCCAGCGCGGCCTTCACGGCCTCCATGGCGTCGCCGCCGTCCTTGGTGGTCACGCCGGTCAGCCAGCCGTCCAGCACGCCGGTGTTGGCCTGAAGCCATTCGGTCGCGGCATCTTCCGGGTCTGCGCCGCCGTCGAGGATCTTGCCCATGATCTCGTTCTCCATCGCGAGGGAGAATTCGAGGTTGTTGAGCAGCGCGCCGAGGTTCGGGCACTCTTCGGCGAAACCGGCGGAGGTGTTGGTGTAGACGGTCGCGCCGCCGAGGTTCGGACCGAAGTAGTCGTCGCCGCCGGTGAGGTAGGACATCTCGTAGTTGGCGTTCATCGGGTGCGGTTCCCAGCCGAGGAAGACGACGGGTTCGTCGCGGCGGTCGGCGCGGGCGACCTGGCTCAGCATGCCCTGCTCGGAGGATTCGACGACCTCGAACCCTTCGAGACCGAAGGCGTTCTCCTCGATCATGGACTGGATCAGGCGGTTGCCGTCGTTGCCCGGTTCGATCCCGTAGATCTTGCCTTCGAGCGCGTCCCTGTGGGTGGCGATGTCGGCGAAGTCCTTGATGCCGAGGTCGGCAGCGGCCTTGTTGACGGCCAGCGTGTACTTCGCCCCTTCAAGGTTGGCGCGGACGGTGTCGACGGTCCCGGCTTCACGGTAAGGCGCGATGTCGGCCTCCATCGTGGGCATCCAGTTGCCGAGGAACACGTCCACGTCGCCGGAGGCCATGGAGGTATAGGTCACCGGCACGGACAGCACCTTCACGTCGGTCTCGTAACCGAGCGCCTCAAGCACGACGGAGGTGGCGGCGGTGGTGGCGGTGATGTCGGTCCAGCCGACGTCGGACAGGACAACCGTCTCGCAATCGGCCCAAGCGCCATTGGCCGAAAGAGCCGCTACGGCGCAAAGGGTGAAGGTCTTTTTCATCTGGTTTCTCCGCTGTCGGGTCATTTTGATGCATCCCAACATCCGGCAATGTCGCCCTGTCTTCAAGCAATCTTGTCGCGGGCGTGTCAGAGGGTCATGTCAGGCGGCATTCCGCGCCGGCACCGGTCGTACGGGGTGAACCCGGGGCACGCTCAGTGCGCGCCGTTCCTTGCGGCGTGGCGAATGTCGCCTGTGTCCAGCACTGGGGACGCGTCCAGATCCTCCGCATCGAGCATGGCTGCAACGCGTTCGAGGGACGCCACGAGCATGGCCTGCTCCCAGTCGTCCATGGCCTCGAACTTGCGCACGAAACGCTGCTGCAGGGGGTCGGGCGCCCGGTCGAGCGTCTTGTATCCCAGCGGCGTCACCTGGATGTTGGTCTGACGGCGGTCGGCGGCGGATTTCTCCCGGACAACGAGCTCCTGCCGCACGAGTTTGTCGACAAGCGACGTCACCGTCGCCTGAGTCACCCTCATGCGTTGCGCGATCTCTGTCGCGGTGGCGGAACCGTTCTCCGCGATGATCTGCAAGGCGCGGAACTGGGGCGCGGTGATACCTGCCACCTGCTTCAGTTCGCGACCGAACAGCTCTGTCGCGCGGAGAATCCTGCGTAATGCGATCAACGACGTATCGATGCGATCCATCGAACCTCCTTTGTTAGACTGTCTAAATATAAGGACGGCTAACCATTGCGTCAAGCAGGTCACAGGTTAGCTTGTCGAAGGATGTGCCCTTAGCCATATAAAGGGCTTGTAGGCGCTTATAGCGGGGTTTTGCGCGAAACATGGCGCGAAACCGAAGAATATTTACTTTGCCTATTGAAGCAATGCCCGGCCCGCGCTATTTAGATTAACGAAGCAAAATGGAGCAACCGATACATGCAACATCCGCGTGACCTTGCCCGGCAGGCCTTGCCGACACTGCGCACCCCGGTATCCGAGGACGGCTCGGGCATCTGGGAGCTTGTGCGCGCCTGCAAGCCGCTCGATGAGAACTCGATGTATTGCAACCTTCTGCAGTGCGACCACTTTTCCGACACCTGCGTGGTGGCGGACAAGGGCGGTGAAGCTATCGGCTGGGTGTCTGCCTACATCCTTCCGAACGATCCCGAGACGCTGTTCGTCTGGCAGGTCGCCGTGTCCGAAAAGGCACGCGGCATGGGCCTTGGCGGCAAGATGCTGGCCGAGATCCTGAACCGTGACGTGTGTGCGGACGTGACCCGTCTGCAGACCACGATCACGAGCGACAACAAGGCGTCCTGGGGGCTTTTCCGCAAGTTCGCCCGCAACCAGGGTGGCAGCCTCAGCTCTGAGCCGCACTTCACTCGCGAAGATCACTTCGCAGGGCGCGCCGCGACCGAGAACATGGTGACCATCGAGTTGCCGAACCCGGTGGCGCAGGCCGCCTGAGGCGCAGACGCTCCAGAATTCCTGACATTCAAAGTTATCCGAGAGAGGTCGTAATGACTACGCAACCGACAGAACTTAACGTGTTTGAACGACGCGAATCCGAAGCCCGCTCCTACTGCCGTGGCTTCAAGACCACCTTCACCAGCGCCAGCGGGTCGGAGATGACCGACGAATCCGGTCAGACCTACATCGATTTCCTGGCGGGCTGCTCCTCGCTGAACTACGGGCACAACGACCCGGACATGAAGGCAGCGCTGATCGAGCACCTGACCAACGACGGCATCGCCCACGGTCTGGACCTGCACACCAACACCAAGAAGGACTTCATCGAAGCCTTCGAGCGTCACATCCTGGAACCGCGCGGGATGGACCACAAGCTGATGTTCGTCGGCCCGACCGGCGCCAACGCCGTCGAGGCGGCGATGAAGATCGCCCGCAAGGTGACCGGCCGCACGAACGTGATTTCCTTCACCAACGGTTTCCACGGCGTGACGCTTGGCGCGCTGGCCGCGACCGGCAACAGCTACCACCGTGGCGGCGCCGGTATCGAGCTGAACGGCGTGACCCGGATGCCCTACGACGGCTACATGGGTGAAGGCACCGACACCGCCGACATCCTCGAGACGATGCTTGAGGACAAGTCCTCCGGCATGGACGCGCCTGCCGCGATCATCGTGGAGCCCGTGCAGGGCGAGGGCGGCCTGAACGCCGCGCGCCCCGAGTGGCTGCGCCGCGTGGCCGAGCTTGCCAAGAAGCACGGCGCGCTGCTGATCGTCGATGACATCCAGGCGGGCTGCGGCCGGACCGGCGACTTCTTCGGCTTCGAAGAGGCAGGTCTCAAGCCGGACCTCGTCACCATGGCGAAATCCGTCTCGGGCTTCGGTCTGCCGATGGGCCTCGTGCTGGTGAAGCCGGAACATGACATCATGGGCCCGGCCGAGCACAACGGCACGTTCCGCGGCAACACCCATGCCTTCGTGACCGCCCGCGTGGCGATCGAGAAGTTCTGGGCCGACGATGCCTTTGCGAAGGACATCGCCCGCCGTGCCGACATCGTCGAGAAGGGCCTGAGCGCCCTGGCCGCGATGATCCCGGGCGCCTACCTGAAAGGCCGTGGCATGATGCGCGGCGTGGACGTGGGTTCTGGCGAACTGGCGGCAGCCATTTGCGCCAAGGCCTTCGAGAACGGCCTTGTCATCGAAACATCCGGTCCGGAGGACGAGGTGGTCAAGGTGCTCGCACCGCTCACCACCCCCGACGAGACGCTGGGTAAGGGTCTGGCCATCGTGCTGGACGCCGCCCGCGAGATCGTCGAGCCCGGCCAGAAAATCGCAGCGGAGTAACAGACATGATCGTCAGAGACTTCAACGAGATCACCAAGAACGAACCCGACCGCGTCGTGTCGGATGCAAAGTGGACCTCCGTCCGCATGCTTCTGGCCGACGACAAGATGGGGTTCTCGTTCCACATCACCTTCCTTGAGGCCGGTTCCGAACACACGTTCGAATACAAGAACCACTTCGAGAGCGTCTATTGCATGCAGGGTTCGGGCTCGATCACCGACCTCGCCACCGGCGAAACGCACCCGATCAAGCCCGGCGTCATGTACGCGCTCGACAAGCACGACCGGCACGTCCTGCGCGCGGACGAGGAACTCGTCATGGCGTGCTGCTTCAATCCGCCCGTGACGGGCAACGAAGTGCACCGTGAGGATGGCTCCTACGCCGCGCCCGAACCTGCAGAGGCCTGAATGACCCATACTGTCGAAAAGATCGGCGGGACGTCCATGTCCCGCCTCGGCGAACTGCGCGACACGCTGTTCATCAAGAACGGCAAACCGGAATACGGCCGCATCTTCGTCGTTTCCGCGTTCGGCGGCATCACCAACATGCTGCTCGAACACAAGAAGACCGGTGAACAGGGCGTCTTTGCCAGCTTTGCGCAGGCGGATGACGACCACGGCTGGCACCGCGCAATGGACCGCGCCTCGACAGAGATGATCGCGGCGCACTCCGAGGTGCTGACCCACGCGGGCGACGTCCAGCTTGCGACCCGCTTCGTGCAGGATCGCATGGAGGGCGCCCGGAGCTGCCTGGTGGACCTTCAGCGGCTGTGCTCCTACGGGCACTTCCGCCTGAACGAGCACCTGCTGCAGATCCGCGAGCTGCTGTCGGGGCTGGGCGAGGCGCACTCCGCCTACGTCGCCGTCCTCATGTTGCAGCGCGCTGGCGTGAACGCCCGGCTGGTCGACCTGTCCGGCTGGCGTGACGAGGAGCATCTGAGCCTCGAGGATCGTCTGGCGAAGGGTATGGACGGCGTCGATCCGGCGACCGAGATGCCCATCGTCACCGGCTATGCCCAGTGCACCGAAGGTTTGATGCGCGAGTTCGACCGTGGTTATTCCGAGGTGACGTTCTCTCGTCTGGCGGCTCAGACCGCTGCGCGCGAGGCGATCATCCACAAGGAATTCCACCTGTCCTCTGCCGACCCGAAGGTTGTCGGTGCGGAGGTGGTGCGCAAGCTCGGCCACACCAACTACGACGTGGCGGACCAGATGGCGAACCTCGGGATGGAAGCGATCCACCCCTCGGCCGCCAAGACGCTGCGCCGGGCCGGTGTGCCGCTGCGCGTGACCAACGCGTTCGAGCCGGAAGATCCGGGCACCATCATCGACGACAAGCCGGCGGAAAGCGCCGCGGCGGAGATCGTGACGGGCCTTTCGGTCTTTGCGCTGGAAGTGTTCGAACAGGACATGGTCGGCGTGAAGGGCTACGACGCGACGATCCTCGACGCGCTTAAGCGCCATGATGTGTGGATTGTGTCGAAGGTGTCGAACGCCAACACGATCACCCACCACGTCCACGGTTCGCTGAAGGCGCTGCGCCGGGTCGAGAGCGACCTGAGCGACGTCTACCCGCAGGCCGACATTTCCCTGCGCAAATGCGCGCTGGTGTCGGTGATCGGACGCGACCTGACTGGCCTTTCCGTGCTGACGCGCGGCATGGCGGCGCTGGAAGAGGCGGGCATCGTTCCGCTGGGCGCTGCGCAGGGTCCGCGCAGTGTCGACGTGCAGTTCATCGTCGACCACTCGGAACTGTCGAACGCGATTTGCAGCCTGCACGACGTGTTCTTTCCGCGTGAAGAAAAGGCCGGTGTCGCGCTCGTCGCGTGATGGCTGCGGCCTATAACCGAGTTCAACGACGGGCCCTGCCGGCAACGGTGGGGCCCGTTTTTCTGGTGGTAGAGTGGTCTGGCGGAGATTCCCGCTTGGGCTGAAAACGTTGACGCATTCAAAATCCTGCATCAGGTTGGCAGGAATTCATAAAAGGTAATGCTGTATGCACTTCTCGAAATTTACCGATTATGCTCTCAGGGTCTGCCTTTACCTGGGCGTCCACGATGGGCGCGTGGTGCCGATCTCGGAAATCGCACGGGCGCACAACCTGTCGCAGAACAACCTGATGAAGGTTGTGAACATGCTGGTCGAGGGCAGCTATCTGAAAAGCACGCGGGGCCGTTCGGGCGGCGTTCAGCTTGCCCGGCCGGCGGACGAGATCAGGGTGGGCGACGTGGCGCGCTACATGGAAGGCGATGCCAATATGGTCGATTGTTCGACCTGCATCCTGCTCGGGTCCTGCGGGCTTGTTGGCGCGCTGGCCGAGGCCAAGATCCTGTTCTACCAGACCCTCAACCGGAACAGCATCGCGGATGCGATTGCAGGTCATCCGAGGACCAGAGCCATCCTCATGGAAGCCGACAACCTGCCGGACCCGATATCCCGCGCAAGCTGAGCCGCGCCGCCGTGTGTCGGGAGGTCAGGCGGGCCGCTCAGTTGCCCGCGGCGGTCCCGCCAGCCGTCAGCCCGGCGTAATAGGCCGCAAGGTCGGCGATGTCGCCGTCCGACAGGGGCTTTGCCGCCGCCTCCATGAGGTGGGCGCGGGGTGTCTCGGGCACCGGGCCGTCGCGGTACATCAGCAGCCAGTTGTACAGCCAAAAGCCGTCCTGCCCGGCGATCCGGGGCGTGTCGGCGCGGCGCGGCATCAGCGGGTCGTCTCCGCCCTCGTGGCAGGATGCGCAGGACGCGATGTCGTCATGCTCGTCCCCCTTGCGGGCCAGTTCGGCGCCGCGCTCCGCATCGCCGAAGGGCAGGGGGCGGCCGCTCCAGTCGCCCTCCATCTTCGCGTACATGTCAGAGATGCCGTCGATGTTGGCGTCCGTCAGGATCGCGCCGAGCGGCTCCATGAAGCCGCTTTCGCGGCTGCCGTCGTGGTAGGCGTTCAGCACCAGGGTCAGCCATTCCCGCGACTGTCCCGCCAGTTTCGGCGCGGTGCCCTCGCGGCCCATCCCGTCCTCGCCGTGGCAGCGGGCGCAGGCCATGTCCTTCGGAATCGCGCCGTAGAGGCCGGGGAAGCGGATGGCATCGCCTGCGTATTCGGTGCCGAGGGCCGCCTCCTCGTAGGAGGCGCGGTCGAAGTCGTCGTAGGCGCGCAGGAAGGCGGCGATGGCCCATGGTTCGACCTCGCGGCCCTCGCCGGGCCAGGAGGGCATGCCGGAGTAACGGATGCCGTGCCGCGCGATCCACCACAGTTCGCCGTCGGTGAAGTCGAGCCCGTCGAGCATCGGGGGCGCGGGCATCATCTCGGCCGGGATCGGGTTGCGCGCGATGCCGGGCGCGCCGTGGCAGGTGGCGCAGCCGGTGGCGAAGTGTCCGGCGCCAAGGCGGATCAGGCCGGGATCGTCGAGATCGACCTGGCGCGGCACCTCCTTGTCACGGGACCGGATGGCGACGGCGTTGCGCATGTACTGGTGCAGGACCTCACCCACGCCGGGCCAGTGCGGCGTCGACGCGGCGATGGTGTAGGGGGCGAGCCAGTAGAAGGCGTTCCCCAGCACGAAGAGCAGCACGGCGGCAAAGAGGACCAGGCGTTTCATGCGGGTTCTCCTTCGTCGAGCGCGCGGCCCAGCCGGGTCAGTGCCGCCGCGAGGTAGAGCGCGCCGCCCAGCCCGGCCATCAGCACACCGGCGATCTGCTGTTCCTGCAACGCGGTGAGGCCGAAGTATCCGGCGCAGATGTCGCCGTAGAGGTCGCGGGGGGCGAGGCCGATCAGGGCACCCAGCAGTGTCATGTGCATGGTCGTGCCCAGCAGCACCAGCGCACCGCCGAACGGCCCGGCCTGCCGCACCGCACCCCAGAGCAGCAGCCCCACGCCGAGGAAGCTGGCCTGTTCGAGGATGAGACCGGCGGTCTCCGTCCGGGCCCAGAGGTGCATCCCGGGCAGGTGCCACGTCCAGACCACGGCCATGTCGATCACCGATCCGAGCGCGAGGGCGATCGGACCGGAAGGGAACGCGTCCGGCAGGCGCGGTGCCCAGAGCATCGGCACGACTGCGACCACGCCCAGGTGCAGGACCATGTGGACGATCATCGACCCGGTGGCGTAGGCGGGCAGCGCCAGCCACAGCACGGCCAGCAGCACAAGCGCTATGGCGCGGCGCATCAGCATGTCGTCATCACCAGCCCGGGGATCACGGTAAAGCCCACGGCCACAGCGGAGAGGATGCACAGGAGGAGCGACACGTGCCCCATGAACCGTTCGCGGGCCGGGCGTGAATCCTCGGTGATCTCCTCGAAGATGACGAAGGTGCCGCCGTAGCGGCGCACGGCGATCAGCGCCAGCAGGCCGATGAGCACGATGGAGGCCAGCCCCAGCGCGGCGATGATCCAGCGCACGTCGAGGAGCGACCCTCCGATCTTGGCGCACCAGATGGCGGCGACCCAATAGCTGATCAGGAAGTGTGCGGCCCAGATCGAGGGCGCGGCGACCATGATCCAGAGGGAGCCGTCGTCGATCAGTCGGGGGGCGGGGATCTTGCTCGGGCGCCTCATCACAGCGCCCCCAGCCAGAGCGGGAAGACCGCCAGCATGGCGAAGGTCATGATGACCGTCACCGCGAGGAAGTGGGTATAAAGCGTCAGGTTGCGCAGGTCCGCCGGGAAGTCGGGCGTGCAGATGCCCGCCCAGATGCGCGCCGCTGTATAGAGCTGCATGAGCAGGCCAAGCGCCACGTGCACGGAAAGCCACAGGAGCAGCGCCCAGATGGTCGCGTCGAAGCTGTGGCGCGTGGGGTCGAGGCCCGCTTGCATCGCCGCCCAGGCAAACGCGGCCATGCCCAGCACGCCCGCCACCGGAGCGGCGAGGAGCGCGCCGATGGCTGCGCCCGGGGCACGGGACGCCAGTTGACCGCGTGCCGCGACGGTCAGGCCCCACTGTCCCATCACGCCGGCAAAGCCCAGGATGAGCCAGCCGAAGGGCATCGCCTCGGTCGTGGACATGAAGTCCGGCAGCACGGTCCAGAAGAAGAAGTAGGAGAACACCAGCCCGACAAACGCTGTCATGTCGCCGGTCATGGTGATGAACACGGCCCACCAGCCGACCGACCCGGCGCCTGCCTCGTAGGTCGGCAGGGTCAGGCCGCGCCCGGCGTATTTCTCGGGCTTCTCGGGGATCTGCGCGGTGCCGGTCCAGAGCCAGTAGAGCGTGACGGCGACAAAGGCCGCGCCGGAGATCAGGGCGATGGTCCACCAGTGGTAGGTGGCGACGATGAAGCTGGTCCCGAGGAAGAGGGCGGCGAACAGCATCAGCCAGGATGGCCCCGGCACGCGCTGGACGAACAGCGGGCGGGCGTCGAGGATGTCGGTGACGATCAATTCGCGCTTGCCCTCCTCGGCATCGGGCAGGAACCACTCGCCCCGGTCGATCTGGTCGAGCAGGCCGGGCTGGTCCCACAGCGGGTAGCGAGAGGTGATGAGCGGGATCGACCGCACGCCCCAAGGCTTGTCGGGGACCTCGGCGCTCCATTCCATCGTTCCGGCGTTCCAGACGTTGCGCTTCACCGGGGCGTGCTTGCCGCGCGGCCAGAGCACGTTGACGGCCAGCACGACGAACCCTGCGGCGAAGATGAAGCTGCCGACGGTCGACACCATGTTCAGCACGGCCCAGCCGTCGGTGACGTCATAGGTCCAGACGCGGCGGGGCATGCCCATGACGCCGGTCCAGTGCATCGGAAGGAAGGCGATGTTGAAGCCGCCGAACATCAGCCAGAAGGACCACTTGCCGGCTTTCTGGTTGGTCTGGCGCTGGGTGACGAAGGGATACCAGTAGTAGACACCGGCAAAGAGCGGGAAGAGCATGCCGCCGATCAGCGTGTAGTGCAGGTGGGCGACGACGAAGTAGCTGTCATGCGCCTGCCAGTCGAAGGGCACCAGCGCGACCATGACGCCCGTGAGGCCGCCGAAGACGAAGATCGCCAGCGCGCCGCCCGCAAACAGCATCGGCAGGGAGGGGCGCACCTTGGCCACGAGCATCGTCGCGACGAAGCAGAAGATCTGGATGCCTGTCGGGACCGCCACCGCCTCTGACGCGGCCGAGAAGAAGCTGAGCGAGATTTCAGGCAGGCCCACGGTGAACATGTGGTGGACCCACAGGCCGAAGGACAGGAAGGCCACGCCCACCGCCGAGAGCACGATCCACGAATGGCCGATCATCGGGCGGCTGGCAAAGGTCGGCAGGATCGTGGCGATCAGCGCGATGGACGGCAGGAAGACGATGTAGACCTCCGGGTGGCCGAAGATCCAGAACAGGTGCTGCCACAGCAGGGGATCGCCGCCCCGGTCCGGATCGAAGAAGGCCCAGCCGAAGGCGCGTTCGAGTTCGAGGAGCAGGTCGCCCGCGATCAGCGGCGGGAAGGCGAAGAGGATCATCCCCGCCACCACCAGGACGTACCAGCAGTAGAGCGGCATCTGGTTCAGACGCATGCCCGGCGGGCGGGACTTCAGCACGCCGACGATCAGTTCGACCGCCGCCGCGATCGACGACACCTCGATGAACGACAGGCCCAGCAGCCAGATGTCCGCGCCGACGCCGGAGTATTCCGGGTTCGACGACAGCGGCGCGTACATGAACCAGCCGCCGTCCGGCGCCGCGCCGAAGAAGATCGACCCGCAGACAAAGACGCCGCCGATCAGGAAACACCAGTAGCCGAACGCCGAGAGGCGCGGGAAGGGCAGGTCGCGCGCGCCGAGGATCTCGGGGAGGACGAGGATGGCCACCGCCTCGAAGATCGGCACGGCGAAGAGGAACATCATCGCCGTGCCGTGCAGCGTGAAGACCTGATTGTAGAGGTCCTGCGACAGGAAGTCGTTGCCCGGCACCGCAAGCTGCGTACGGATCAGCAGGGCCAGAACCCCGGCAAAGCAGAAGAAGGCGAAGGACGTCAGCAGATACCAGAGCCCGACCTCGGAGTTGTTGACGTCCGACAGGTAGCGCCAGCCCTTCGGGCTTTCCCATGTCTTCAGCAGGCGCTCTCGCTGCGCCTTGTCGCGGGCCTCGTCGTAGGGCTCGGCGGGCGGCAGGTCGTCAAGGTCGAAGGCGTCTGATTTCATGGCGGCTTTACTTGAGGCTCATCAGGAAGGAGACGAGCGCGTCGAGGCGGTCGCCGGTGAGGTGCGGATAGGCAGGCATGTCGATGTCGGGCTTCATGGCGTCGAGGTCGGTGATCCAGCGCGCCAGGTTCTCGGGCGTCATGTCGTAGATGCCCGCGCCCAGCCGTTCGCGGCTGGCCAGGTGGGTGAGGTCGGGTCCGACCTGTCCCACGGCCTCCGTGCCGCGCAGGGTGTGGCAGGCGCCGCAGCCTTCGTCGAGGAAGACCTCCCAGCCGGGATTGCCCTCCGTGATCCGGGCGGGCGAGGCTTCGTTCTCCAGCCAGGCGTCGAAGGCCTCCGGCTCCATCACCACGGCGTCGAAGCGCATCAGGGCGTGCGCGCCGCCGCAGTATTCCGCGCAAAGCCCGCCCCAGCTTCCCAGTTTTGTCGGTGTCAGGGTCAGCTGAGTCTCACGCCCCGGGATCATGTCCATCTTGCCGCCCATCGCGGGCACCCAGAAGGAATGGATCACGTCGTCGGCGGTCAGCCGGAAGAGCGTTGTCTGGCCCAGCGGCATGCGGATCTCGTTGGCGGTGACGACTTCACCCTCGGGGGTCTCGTAGATTACGCGCCACCACCAGCGTTCGCCATCGACCTGAACGGTCATGTCGCCTTCGTCGGCGACGAGGTCGCGCAGGATGAACAGGCCCCAGATCAGCAGGGCGCCGACGACGACGGTCGGCAGGACGGCGCCGCCCCAGATGATGAAGCGCCGCGCCTGTTGTTCGCGGTGGGGTTTGGCATCGGCCCGGTGGGCAAAGACCGCGGCGCCGACGACCAGTGTCCAGATCACGGCAGCACCTGCCACGACGGTCCAGAACAGGGGTTCGATGGTCTGGGATTCGGCGCCTGCGGAAGACAGCCAGTTGTGCCGTCCGCTGCACCCGGACAGCAGCAGACCCGCCGTCAAAACTGAAATGCGCCGCAACCCTTCGTCCCGTCCCTGCTTGTGTCTGCAAGCTTGTGCTTAGGTGCCCAACGACCGAACCGGCATTCGGTTGCACGAAAAATTCATCCGTTGTGCATTTGTCGGGGCCGGTGCCGCAGGTGCTTGAAAAACGGGGGGCTTCGGGCTGTGGTGGGCGCATGCGATCCATCCGGACCATCCACGTCATCTCTGCCCATGCCGAGGGCGAGGTCGGCGACGTCATCGTGGGCGGCGTCCTGCCGCCTCCGGGCGACACGATCTGGGAGCAGAGCCGCTGGATCGCGCGGGACGGCAGCCTGCGGAACTTCGTCCTGAACGAGCCGCGCGGCGGCGTGTTCCGGCACGTGAACCTGCTGGTGCCGCCCAGGCATCCGGAGGCGGATGCCGCCTTTATCATCATGGAGCCGGAGGACACGCCGCCGATGTCGGGATCGAACTCGATCTGCGTGGCCACGGTCCTTCTGGACGGCGGGCTGGTGCCGATGACGGAGCCGGTCACCCACCTGACGCTGGAGGCCCCCGGCGGGCTGGTGAAGGTCCGGGCCGAGTGCCGGGACGGCAAGGCCGAGCGTATCCACGTGCGGAACCTGCCCTCCTTCGCCGCGCGCCTCGACCAGAGGCTGGAGGTCGAGGGGCTGGGCACGCTGACCGTCGACACGGCCTATGGCGGCGACAGTTTCGTCGTTGTGGACGCGGCGGCCATGGGCTTTGCCCTGACGCAGGACGAGGCGCATGACATCGCGCGGCTGGGTGTCCGGATCACCGATGCCGCCAACGCGCAGCTCGGGTTCACCCACCCGGACAATCCCGACTGGCGGCACATCTCCTTCTGCCTCTTCGCCGGGCCGCTGGAACACGGGCCGGAGGGCCTGACAAGCAGCGCGGCGGTTGCGATCCAGCCGGGCAAGGTCGACCGCTCCCCGACGGGGACGGCGCTTTCCGCACGGATGGCGCTGTTGCGGGCGCGGGGTGTGATGCAGGCCGGGGACACGCTGACCGTGCGGTCGGTGATCGGCTCGACCTTCCGGGGCACGATCCTTGCCGATACCGTTGTCGGCGGCCAACCGGCCATCGTGCCTGAGATATCCGGGCGCGGCTGGATCACCGGCATTCACCAGCACATGCTGGACCCCGCCGATCCGTGGCCCGAGGGTTATCGGCTTTCCGATACGTGGGGTGCGCGCTAGGGCGCGGCCGTCAGCCCGTCCAGAAGCGCCTTGAGCTGGTCCATGGGGATCGGTTTCTTCAGGACGGGTGTCTCGTCGTGGTGGGCGGGCCGGTCGGCGTTGGAGCCGAGGCCGGACATCAGCACGCAGGAGAGGTCCGGCTTCATTGCGGTCGCCGCATCGACGAAGTCGAAGCCGCTGTGCCCCTGCGGCAGCGACACGTCCACGAGGGCCAGAAGGATGCCCGGTTCCGCCGCCAGCGCCGCCAGGCCGGTTTCCATATCTTCTGCCATCACCGCTTCCTGCCCCAGCACGCGGCAGATCTGGGTCATCAGCCTGGCGAGGTCGGCGTTGTCGTCCACGATCAGGACTGTGGTGTCTGGCATTGGAAAACTTCCGGTGAAAGGAGGGGAAAACGGCCGGTCAGGCACATGCGGAGCGCGAAATCTCCGTGCAGGGAAACGCGCCCTTGGCAGTATCTTCGCTTGCATCGCCAGATGCAACGGGTGTCACTGGTTGCACACGTCATACGGGACCGTCCCATGTTACGCCTGCTTGTCCGCGTCCTTCTGGCCGCGGCGGTTGCCCTGATCCACGCTTCCCCGGCCGCCGCTCAGACCGCGGCGGAGGACAGGGTCGTGGTGCCGTGGGGGCCGCTGAGCGGGGTCTACGAACAGACGGAGACCGGGCTGACGGGGTTCTTCGCCGAGCTGGCCCTCGAGATCGGCAGCAGGGCCGATCTGGAGGTGGAGTTCCGCCGGTATCCGACCTACCCGGCGGCGCTTGCCGCCCAGGCCGCGGGCGAGACCGACATGATCGCCGGTGTTGTCGATCTGCCGATCCTGCGCGGCAATGTACTGTTGTCGGAGCCGATTGCCGAAACCGCCGTCTATCTTTTCGTCCGGAGCGAGGCGCGGTCCGACACCACCATGGAAAGCATGGCGGGCCGGCGCATCGGTGTCCTGCGCGACACCGCCTGGAGCGATCTCGCAGACCTTCAGGGACGGGCCGAGGTGGTGGCTTTTGACACGGTGTCGGCAGCCTTCGCCGCGCTTCTGGTCGGGCAGGTGGACGGGGTCGTCGCGCTGCACAAGGCCGGGGTGGATTTCCTGCGCAAGTCGCGGCTCGATTACCGGATCCGCATTGCCGGCGAACCGCTGCGCCGGGAACTGCACTATGTCGCCCTGTCGCCCGACCGGGCTGACCTGATGCCCCGGATCAACCGCGCCCTTGACGGGATGCGTGCGGACGGGACGCTGGCCGACCTGCTGCAATGGTGGAACATGGTCCCGCCGGAACCCGCGCCCGAGGTGCTGACCGTCGGCGTGACCCATTTCCCGCCCTACCAGGTGGTCAACGGGGACGGCACTTTCACCGGCTACGGGGTGGAGACGCTGCGCGGGCTGGCGGCGCGGGCGGGGCTGGCGCTGCAGTACAAGGGGATCACGGTCGAGGAATGGGCGCAGGGACCGGGCCCGGGGCGCTACGACCTGCTGCCCCCGATCAGCGTGACCGGCGAAAAGCAGCAGACGATGGATTTTTCCATCCCGATCCAGCAGTCGCCCTACGCGATCTTCATGCGCGTAGGCGAGGGCGACGATGTGAAGGGTCTCGACGATCTGGAGGGGCGCCCGGTCGGCGTGCGCGAGAACAACTACGCGGCGCAACTGGCGCAGAACCACGGCGGGCTGACGCTTTCCACCTACCCTGACGAGTTCGGGCTGTTCGACGGTCTTCTGCGTGGAGAGGTCGACGCGGTGCTATACGCCAGCGTCCCCGCGCGCGAGGCGCTCGCCCGCTCCGGGAGAAGCCAGGATGTGCGGGAGATCCAGCCGCCCTTCGAGGTCTCGCAGCGGGCCGTCGCGCTGCGCCTTGGCCTGCCGGAGGTGCGGGAACGGCTGGATGCGGTCATCCCGGGGTACCTGTCTTCCGAGGAGTACATCGCCCTGCGCGACCGCTGGCTGGGCGATCCGGTGTTCTGGACGCCTGCCCGGACGCGCCTTGCACTGGGAATCGCCATTGCGCTTGCGGTGCTCATCCCGCTAGCCTTCCTTGTTCAGTCGAAGCGGGCACAGCACCGGGTAGAGGCACAGGCGGATGATCTGCGGCGGATCACCCTGCGGCTGGGGGCCATCCTGAACGCGACGCGTGCCGCCATCGTCGGGCTGCGCCGCGACGGGCGCATCGCCTTTGCCAACCCCGGCGCCGTGGGCTTGCTGGGCCTGCGTGCCGACACATGGCCCGCGGACTGGCCGGAGGACGTGTCGTTTGTGGGGGCGGACGATGACCTGCCGCTCCTGTCCTCCGCCGATCCTGTCCAGCGCGCCCGCGCCGGGTCGGAGATCGTGTCGGAACGGGCGGTGCTGAGGACCGGCGAGACGGACCCGAGGCGCTATGTCCGGATCTCAAGCTCGCCGGTCGATGCGCCTGCGCAGTCGGACCTGTCTACGGTGCTGGTGATCGAGGACGTGACGGAACAGGAGAAGGTGCGCCAGCAGGCGGAACGGGCCGGGCGGCTGGACGCGCTGGGGCAACTGACGGGCGGGGTGGCGCACGATTTCAACAACATCCTCGCCACGATCCAGTACGCGGCGCAACTGGCCAGCATGTCGGCCGACGCGACGCAGAAGGACTTTCTCGACAAGGCGCTGGCCTCTGTCGAGCGGGGCAGCCTGCTGACCGGGCGGCTGCTGGCCTTTGCCAAGCGCCAGCCTGCCGCCCCCGACGCCGTGTCCGTTGCCCGTATCCTGCGCGAGCTGCGGGATCTGGCAGGGCCGCTCCTGGAAAAGTCCGTGACGCTCGAGACCGCCTTTCCCGAGCCGGACCTCTGGGTGGTCTGCGATCCTGCCCAGCTTGAGAACGCGCTCCTGAACCTCGTGCTGAACAGCAGGGACGCGATTCTGGGCGCGGCGGAAAGCGGGCGGATCGTCGTGCGCGCCTGTGCGACGGCGCCCGACGCGAGCGGTTTCGACCGGGTGGAGATCGCGGTGGAGGACGATGGCCCGGGCATGACGCCGGAGGTGCGCAAACGCGCCACGGACCCGTTCTTCACGACCAAGGGCGGCGAGGGCGGCACCGGACTGGGCCTTTCGATGGTCTATGGCTTTGTCGAGCAGTCGGACGGTGAACTGGTGATCGAGAGCACGCCGGGGCAGGGCGCCAACGTGATCCTCAGGCTGCCGGGCGGCGACATGCCCGAGGAGGCCGGGGAGGAGACCGCGGGACAGATCGAGAAGGGCGCGGGGGAATGCGTGTTGATCGTCGAGGACGAACGCGACCTGCTGACCCTGACCTCGGAGATGGTGAAGTCGCTGGGCTACCGTGTCCTGACGGCGCCGACGGGGCGGGCGGCACTCGACCTCGTCAATGCCGATCCGTCGTGTTTCGACCTTCTCCTGACCGACGTGGTCATGCCCGGAGGGATCGGTGGCTTCGACCTTGTGCGCCGGGTGCAGGGGGTGCGGCCGGACGTGCCCGTCGTCTACATGTCCGGCTACACCGGCATCACGCGCGAGAACATGGGCAAAGCAACGGCGCCGCTGATCCGCAAGCCCTGCCGGCCCGTGGAACTGTCGCGGGTGCTGCGGCGGGCGCTTCGGGCAACTCAGCCGCCATCGCCGCTCTGATCCACACGCATCCGGATGGGATGAAGTGAGGCGGCCTTGGCCACTTCTTTACATCTATGAGTGTTTCGCAAGGCTCATTGCACTTTCTGGTTGCGTTCAGCGGTTTTTCAGGAAAATATCGTAATGGTCTTTATCTGAGAGGAAACAGGTCTTTTCGACAGGTCCCTGAGAGGTGGCGGGACGACCGCAACGGGCATGACCGGGCGCCCTGCACGGTCCGCTTGCCCCGCGACTCGGTCTGCCCGATCACCGACTTGGGCGGCCCGCGTGCGACCCGGACAGTTGCGGGTTTTCGCAAGTGAACGTCGTATCGTGCCAAGTGAGCTGACACATTTCCGTTTCTTTCGCATCCGGAGCGGGCAATTCTGCCCGTTCGGCGGAAACCTGCTGCTGACATGCTTGTTTTTTCCAATTGCGTGCGGAAATGGCTGTCGGAAATCACGGGATTGCGTTTTTGCAACCTTGTTCGGGGCGGGCATACTTTGTAGCAAAAACGTAAATTTCGAGTTTGGATACGCTATGTCGTCGCTTTCAGGTATGGCCAAGCTGCGTGAAGCGCTTTGGCAAATGGAAAAGGACATCGGACTCGCCGAGCTGTCGCGGAACGAGCGCGACCTCCTTTATGCGTTCCACTCCGTCGCGGCCGTGTCGGGCGGGGGCGAGGTGAGCTCGGAACAGGTCAGGACCGACGGTGTCGTCTGCGACATGAAGCACGCGACCTTCCACAGGTCGCTCAAGCGGTTGCTCGAGCTGGGCTATATCGAAGTGGCCCCGCAGAGAAAGACCAAGGTCTACCGGCTGACGGACAAACCGCTGGGCGTCTGACGCCGGGCGCCCTCGGCCATATCGCTCCGGGCAACGCCTGGTGCGCCCCCCTTGACGATGCAGCCTCAGGCAGAAACAACGAGTGGACGCCGCGCGTCCGTTCAGGGCCGGTCCCGAGGAGTGACTCATGAAATTCCGCTTTCCCATCGTCATCATCGACGAGGATTTCCGATCCGAAAACACATCCGGCCTTGGCATCCGCGCCTTGGCCCAGGCCATTGAAAGCGAAGGGTTCGAGGTGCTCGGCGTCACCAGCTACGGTGACCTGAGCCAGTTCGCCCAGCAGCAAAGCCGCGCCTCTGCCTTCGTGTTGTCCATCGACGACGAGGAATTCACCCCCGGGCCCGATCTGGACCCGGCTGTGCTGAACCTGCGCAAGTTCATCGAGGAAGTGCGCTGGAAGAATGCCGACGTGCCGATCTACGTCTATGGCGAAACCAAGACCTCGCGCCATTTGCCAAACGACATCCTGCGTGAGCTGCACGGCTTCATCCACATGTTCGAGGACACGCCGGAGTTCGTGGCCAAGCACATCATCCGCGAGGCGAAAAGCTACCTCGAATACATCCAGCCGCCGTTCTTCAAGGAGCTTCTGGATTACGCCGAGGACGGGTCCTACTCGTGGCACTGCCCTGGGCACTCGGGCGGCGTGGCGTTCCTGAAGTCGCCCATCGGGCAGATGTACCACCAGTTCTACGGCGAGAACATGCTGCGCGCCGACGTGTGCAACGCGGTGGAGGAGCTGGGCCAGCTTCTGGACCACAACGGGGCCATCGGCGAGTCGGAGAAGAACGCGGCGCGGATCTTCAACGCCGACCACTGCTTCTTCGTGACCAATGGCACCTCGACCTCGAACAAGATGGTCTGGCACCATACCGTTGCGCCGGGCGACGTGGTGGTGGTGGACCGCAACTGCCACAAGTCGATCCTGCACTCGATCATCATGACTGGCGCGATCCCGGTCTTCCTGAAGCCCACCCGCAACCACTGGGGCATCATCGGACCGATCCAGCGGTCGGAGTTCGAGCCGGAGGCGATCAAGGCCAAGATCCGCGCCAACCCGCTGCTGGAAGGCGTCGACCCGGAGACGGTCAAGCCGCGCATCCTGACCCTGACCCAATCGACCTATGACGGCGTGCTTTACAACACCGAGGTCATCAAGGGCATGCTGGACGGCTGGATCGAGAACCTGCATTTCGACGAGGCCTGGCTGCCGCACGCGGCCTTCCACCCGTTCTACGGCACCTATCACGCCATGGGGCGCAAGCGGGAACGCAGCAAGAAATCGGTGACCTACGTCACGCAGTCGGTGCACAAGCTGCTGGCCGGGATTTCGCAGGCGAGCCACGTTTTGGTGCAGGACAGCGAAGAGACGAAGCTGGACCGCCATCTGTTCAACGAGGCGTACCTGATGCACACCTCGACCTCGCCGCAGTATTCGATCATCGCGTCCTGCGACGTGGCTGCAGCGATGATGGAGCCTCCGGGCGGCACGGCGCTGGTGGAGGAGAGCCTCGACGAGGCGCTCGATTTCCGCCGGGCGATGCGCAAGGTCGACGAGGAGTTCGGCAACGACTGGTGGTTCCAGGTCTGGGGGCCGGACACGCTGGCCGAGGAAGGCATCGGCCGCGCCAAGGACTGGGAGCTGAAGAAGACCGACAGCGAGGGCGTCGAAAGTTCGGGCGAGGATGCGTGGCACGGCTTTGGCGACATGGCCCGCGGGTTCAACATGCTCGACCCGATCAAGGCGACGATCATCACGCCGGGCCTGAACATCGACGGTCTGTTCTCGGACGAGGGTATCCCGGCCTCCATCGTTTCGAAGTACCTGACCGAACATGGCGTCGTGGTCGAGAAGACCGGGCTTTACTCCTTCTTCATCATGTTCACCATCGGCATCACCAAGGGCCGGTGGAACACGCTTCTTGCGGCGTTGCAGCAGTTCAAGGACGACTACGACCGGAACAACCCGCTGTGGCGCGTCATGCCGGAGTTCTGCGCCGCACAGCGCCGGTACGAGAAGATGGGCCTGAAGGACCTCTGCCAGCACGTACACACGATGTATGCAAAATATGACGTGGCCCGCCTGTCGACGGAGATCTACCTGAGCGACCACCACCCGGCGATGACCCCGTCCGAGGCGTTCTCGCACATCGCGCGCCGCACGACCCAGCGCGTGCCGATCGACAAGCTGGAGGGCCGCGTGACCACGTCGCTGGTGACGCCGTACCCGCCGGGCATTCCGCTTTTGATCCCGGGCGAGGTCTTCAACGCCAAGATCGTGGACTACCTGCGCTTCAACCGGGACTTCGCGCGCGAATGCCCGGGGTTCGAGACCGACATCCACGGGCTGGTGCAGGAGGTGGGCGAGAACGGTGTCGTCCACTACTTCGCGGACTGCGTCGCCGAATAGGACCGTGCACTGGACGTAACATCACGCGTGGCGCCCGTTCCTGCAGGAGCGGGCGCTAGGCATTTTGCATGGCCAGCTCCGCGAAGACCCGACCCGTCGCGACACTGTCGATTTGCCCGCCCGGCGACCGTTGCAGGAACAGCACGTCCAGACCATGCCGTTCGGCGAGGGCGATGCCCTTCTCCACACCCAGCACCATCAGCGCGGTCGCCCAGGCGTCCGCCTCTGCGCAGGTCTTTGCCACGACCGTGACCGATGCAGGCGGCGCGGACAGCGGCGCGCCCCGGGTCGGGTCCATCGTGTGGGACAGGCGGCGTGTGCCGAGATCGATCCAATGCCGGTAATCGCCGGAAGTGGCGACGGCGGCGTCCTCCAGCATCAGGACGGAATGGGCGGCGCGGTGCCGGTGATCGGGTGTTTCGATGGCGACGCTCCAGGGGCTCCTTTCGGGGCGCAACCCCAGTGCGCGCAGTTCCCCGTCGATCCCCACCAGGCCGTTCGCGATGCCGAAGCCGAGAAGCGTCTCGGCCAGCCGGTCGACGCCGTAGCCCTTGGCGATCCCGTTGAGGTCCAGCGCCAGCGGTACACGCTTGCGCACGGCGGACGCGCCGATCTCTACCGCGTCCCATGCTGCTGTGCGCCTGCGGTCCATGGCGACGCGGATCGCGTCCGGCGCGGCGTCTGCCGGGCCGAAGCCCCAGGCCGTGACCGCGTCGCCAAGACCCACGTCAAAGGCGCCGCCCGTCTGCTGCCCGATCTCCAGGCCCAGTCTCAGGACGGCAACCAGGTGGTCGGGCATAGGCACCCAACGGTCGACCGGCGCCGCGTTCAGGCGCATCAGGTCGCTGTCGGCCCGCCAGGTCGACATCTGGGCGTCGACCTCCTCCACCGCGGTTTGCAGGGCGGCGCGAAGCGGGTCAACGTCGAACCCCCGGGGCGAGTGGAACACTGCGGACCAGCGGGTGCCCATGGTCGGGCCGTTCAGGGCGTGTCGGATCGGGTCAGTATATATCTTCTGCATAGCGTCCCTGGGCTTTCAGTGTGGCCGGGCTCAGGCCGGTCGGGGCGAGGATGTCGGTCAGCGTGGCGCGCACGCCCTCGGCCATCTGCCGCCCGCCGCAGACCATGACCTTCGCGCCGCTCTGGATGAGGCGGGCAACCTCGGCAGCATCGTCGCGCAGGGCGTCCTGCACATGGCGCGGGTGCCCGCCGCGCGACGTGGCGGTGACGAGGCGGGTCAACCGCCTCTCCCATGCCCAGTCCGACAATTCCGCACCATAGAGCAGATCGCTTTTCGGATCGCGCAGGCCGAAATACAGGTGCATGGGGCGCCGTTTCACGTTGGCCCGCAGAAACCCGGCCAGCGGCGCGACCCCCGTGCCCGCTCCGATCAGGAGCAGAGGTTTGCGTCCCCGTCCGGGATGGAAAGCCGGGTTGCGGCGCAGGAAAGCGTTGACCGTTTCGCCGGGCGTGAGCGCGGTCAGCATGCCGGAACACAGCCCGCCGGGATGCCTGCGCACCACGATCTCGACAAATCCGTCCCGGGCGCCGGAGGCCAGGGAGTAGAAGCGCGGCATTTCCGACCCGTCCGGAAGAATGCCGATGAGATCGCCCGCCCGGAAACCAGCGAGGCCCTTGCCGGTCAGCCGCTGCCAAAGGGACGCGGGGGGAAGGGCGAACCGCAGGATGGAGGTGGGTGCCTGGACCTCTGCCCCGTAGTCCCGGCGCGACACCAGCCTGAGCGTCTCTGTCGCCGGGCGGACGGGCTGGTGGTTCAGCGTCAGGTCGCGGCCTATCGCGTCGCCAAGCGCATGGCCCCAGCGTTCGAAGTCCTGCGGCGATTGCCGGTCCACGGTGTCGAAGGGCAGGAGCAGGGGCCAGCCGGCCTTCTCTGCCGTGTCCGCCAGGGTCCGGGCAAAGCCGCAGAACTCCGGGAAGCCGCTGTCGCCGAAGCCGAGCACGGCCATTGGAATGTCGGCGGTCTGTGCTGCCAGCCGGTCCAGCGCGCCCTTGGCCGTGGCGGGGGCGTCGCCGTTGCCGTAGGTGGCGGCCATGATGACGATGCTCCGGGCCGAGGTATAGCGATGCGGCGCGAGGCTGGACAGCGGTGCTGCGTGAACCCTCTGGCCCGCGTCGGTCAGCGCGGCATGCAGGGTCGCGGCAAAGCCCCATGTCGTGCCGCCCTCACTGGCGACCAGCAGGATGGTGTCGGCCTCTGCGGCGGTGGCGTTCGCCGCAATGCGGGGCCGCCCGCGCGCTCCGGCCCGCCAGATGAGTACGCCGGTCATCCCCATTGCCGGTACGCCAAGCGCCATGAGCCCCAGCAGAAGGCCCAGCACGGCAGCGCCCTGTCCGGTATGCAGCGTGAATACAAGCTCCGAGACCCGCTCTGTCAGGGAAAGCGGAGTCCATGCCAGGAGGCTGCCCGTGCCCTGATCGACGTACCCGGTGCCGCGGTCGGTCTTCAGGGTGAAGACGTCCGAGGAGTCGCCGGGGTAGGGGAAGGTCAGTTCGCGCAGAGCGGACACGGGCAGATCCGTCAGCGCCTCCATGTCGTGGAAGGCGGCGCCGGTCTGGCCGCTGACCGTTTCCGGGATGGGTAAGGGCCCGGCTTCAGGCAGAAGGCCGAAGGTCGAGGCGGTCATCCACAGTGCGGTGACGGACGTCAGCACGAGGGCAGGAACGGCCACCCGTGCGAGCATGGTGTGCCACCGGCCCGCTGCCGGGCCCTGCGTGCGCGAGAACCAACGGTGCCATCCGCCTGCCCGCCGTGCCACCAGCGCAGCGCCGGAGGCCGACAGCAACAACATGGCCGCTGCGCCAAGCGCCGTGACGATGCGCCCCGCGTCCCCGAGGAAGAGCGAGCGGTGAAGGTTGGTCAGCCAGCGCACGGCCGGGTTCGGATCGGCGTCGGCCACCGCCTTGCCGGTGTCGGGGTCGACGATCGCGGAACCGGGCGTGCCCAGATCGAACCAGTAGGCGGTGATCTTGCCGGAGGGCGCGCGCCGGATCTGCTCGACGCCCGGGAACTGGACACTGATGCGTTCGGCCAGCGTGGCCACCGAAAGCCCCGGATCGGTGGCCGGGGCCGACAGCCGTTCGGCCACGGGAAAGACCGAGAGCGCCGCGCCGCTCAGCGCAAGCACGGTCAGGAGGGCCAGCGCCACAAGGCCCGGCCAGCGGTGAAGCGCGCGGATCATGCCCTTTTGCCTCACATCTCGTAGCTGAACTGTGCGACGTAGCGACGGCCCCGCGTCGCCGTGCCCTGGCCGCCCGTGGTCAGGGGTACCGCGATCTCGTTCGGGCTGTCGCGCATGTCCTCGACCGCGGCGTCGACGTGGAGGGTGTAGCCCGCGTCGAACAGCGCATCGGCAAGGTCGAGCGTCACGCTCAAGGTGCGGCCCGCGCCGACGCTGGCCCCGGTGATCCCGTCGATCTGCGCGCTGTCGCCGCCGGTGGCGCGATACCAGTCGGTCAGGTGCTTGTAGTACTTGGACTTTCCGCCAGCCATCCAGAGGCTGCCGACATATTTGTCGGAGGCATCGGTGACATAGAGGCTGAGGTAAGCGCCGTCCCCGCCATAGGGGTTCAGCGTTGTGTTGAGGGTGACGGGACGGGCGGCGACGGCGGCGGGTGCGGACAGCGCGGTGCAGAGCGCAAGAGTGGCGGTCAGGCTTTTCATCAGGGGACTCCGGTGTTCGGGAAAGGGGTTCGGGCGCGGCACGTCCTGCGCCGCGCCGTGCGGATCACTTCATTTCGACCTGCGGCGCGGCGCCGTTGCCGAAGAGACCGTTCTGCGGGGGCGTGACAGTGCCTGCGGGCGCCGGGTTCATCGCCGTGTTGCCGCAGTCGTCATCGTCGTCATCGTCGTCGTCGTTGTGGTCATCGTCGTCATCGCCGTAGGATGCCCGGCAGTCGTGATCGTCGTCGTCATCGTCATCGCCGTCCCAGTCGGCGAGGTGGAAGGCACGACCGGCTGCACCGTCTTCGAACAATGTGCGGACGGTCTCCGCCGGTGTGCGTCCGGGGGAAGCCATCGCGCTCCAGGTGGGAATGCCGATGGCAGCGGCCAGAAGGGTGGTGCCGGTCAGAATGGCGAGGGTCTTTTTCATCGCGTGGTCTCCTTGTCGCGGGATGAGACCAATCTGGGTGCCGTGTCTGAGCGCAGCCTGACGGCTCGGCAGTTAGACCTTCAGCTTTCCGTCAGGTTTGTCGGAAGGCCGCGCTTGTCGGGAAAAGACGCGGAAACGCCCGGCAGGCGGCGGCCCGTCGGGTTGAGGGGCATGGATGGTCAGGGGGAGCAGGCCTGCGCCGTTCAGTCGTCGTCGCGCTTAAGTTCAAATTCCACGATCTCAAGCGTCTGAGGGTTGATCTTGACCTCGATCCGCCGTCCGTCCGCGTCCTGTCCGCGGATCTCGTAGCAGCCATCGTCGATCTTGATCCGGCGTACGGTCCAGTTGTTGTCCTCTGCCAGCTTTGCGACGGCTCCGCGTGGCTGCCAGTCGGCCATCGGCACATAGCAGTCGTCGTCCGCCCGGACCGGACCGGCCAGGGCCGCGGCGAGAATCGCCAGAACTGCGCATGTCGTCTTCACTGGCCGATCTCCTTGTCGTGGCCGGGCGTGCCGCCGGACCGGTGTCCACACTCCAACATGAAGCTGACGGCAAGCTGAAGCGAGGGTGCGCGCTTTGTCAGCCTTGTGTCAGCCTGGCAAGCCAAGGATGCTGCAACCGAGAGGAAGACGGCCACCATGCGCATCCTGCTGATCGAAGACGACCGTGTCCTGGGCGCCGCCACGCGCGACCAGATTGCCAGCGACGGGCATTCGGCGGACTGGGTGAGGCGTCTCGACGAGGCACGCGAGGCGATCCGCAGCGCGGCCTACGACCTGATCCTGCTGGACCTGATGCTGCCCGATGGCCTCGGGCTACACTTTCTCAGGGCGCTGCGCACCGGCGGCGATGTCACACCGGTCATCATCCTGACCGCGCTGGACCAGGTGTCCGACCGGATCGCGGGGCTGAATGCAGGTGCGGACGACTACCTCGTGAAGCCCTTCGACCTGGACGAACTGTCGGCGCGGATCGGCTCTGTCGCGCGGCGCTACACCGGCAACCCCAACCCGATCGTCACGCATGGAGCGCTGGCCATCGACCTCGCGGCCCGAAGCATCACCCGCGACGGCAGGCCGGTGCAGCTGACCGCGCGAGAATGGGCGCTGTTCGAGGCCTTCCTGTCCCGGCCCGGCCAGCTCCTGTCCAAGGCGCAACTGGAGGACAAGCTCTATGCCTTCGGCGCAGAGATCGAGAGCAACACCATCGAGGTGCACGTCAGTCGCCTGCGCAAGAAACTGGGGCCGGCGGTGATCGAGACGGAACGTGGCCTCGGTTACCGGCTGGGCCGCGCATGAGACGACCACGCAGCCTGTTGACCCGGCTGGCCCTGTCGCTGGGCGTGCTGCTGACAACCATCTGGATCGGCGCGGCCACGATCACGGCCATCGGCCTGCGGCACGAGATCGACGAAGTGTTCGATTCCGCGCTGCGCGAGACGGCGGAGCGCATCCTGCCGCTGGCGGTCACCGATATCGTCAGCCGCGACACGGACGGCGTCACGCAGCGGCTGGCGGCGCTGCGCGGTCATGACGAACATTTCACCTATGTCGTTCGGGACGCCGGGGGCACCGTCCTGCTTCAGTCCCATGCCGCCGACCCGGCAGTGTTCCCGCCCTATGACGGCCGCGGCTTCCGCAAGACGGCGACGCACCGGTTCTACAATGACGAGGCGGTCAGCGGCACCATCCGCATCACCGTGGCGGAGCCGCTGGGCCATCGTGCCGAGGTCGCGGGCGAGATCCAGATGGGGCTGGGCCTGCCTCTGCTGATCGTGCTGCCCGTGGCGCTGCTGGCGATCTTCCTCGCCGTCCGCGAAAGCCTTGGCCCGTTGCGCCGCTTCCGCGACCGGCTGGAGGCCCGCACGCCCCGCGACCTGACGCCCGTCCCCGCGCTGGACCTGCCGTCCGAGTTGGCACCGCTGGCCGAGACGTTGAACCGGCTGTTCGGTCAGCTGCAGGCAGCGTTCGAGGCGGAGCGCAGCTTTGCCTCCAACGCGGCGCATGAACTTAGAACGCCGCTGGCCGGGGCCATCGCTCAGGTGCAGCGGCTGCGGGCCGAGACCGACGATCCGAAGCTGAAGGAGCGCGCGTCCGGGATCGAGGCAACGCTCAAGCGGCTCACCCGGCTTTCGGAGCGGCTGATGCAGCTTGCCCGGGCCGAGGGCGGCCGGCTGAGGCTGCCGGAAAGGGCGGACCTGCGTCCTGTGGTCCGGATCGTGGCGGATGACATCGGGCGGGCGCCGGGCGGTCCTGACATCCGCATGACCCTGCCGCCGGATCCGGTTCTGTCCGACCTCGATCCCGACATGCTGGCCATCCTCTGCCGGAACCTGATCGAGAATGCGCACCGTCATGGGGACAAGGGCCAGCCGGTCGAGGTGCGGCTGACGCAGGGGGGCACGCTGAGCGTTGCAAATGACGGCCCGCCCGTGGCCGCCGAAAAGCTGGCCCGCCTGACGCGGCGTTTCGAGCGCGCCGCCGATGACCCCGAAGGCAGCGGGTTGGGGCTGGCCATCGTCTCAGCCATCGCGGAGCGCAGCGGCAGCCGGTTGACGCTGAGCTCTCCGCGTCCGGGCCAGACCACAGGGTTCGAAGCCCGGTTGGACCTGCCGGTGGCGCCTTCGGCGGATCACAGCGGCTTCGAGGGCGGCAACCACCGGGGCTAGAACGCCTTTGCGGGTGCTGTACGCCGTTCGGAGCCCGTCATGTGCGGCTTACGAAGCGCGGGCCAGCAGCCTGCCGCAGGGCGATGTGCCGAGGGCTTCCGGGCGATAGGCGAGCTTGCCGTTGAGATAGACCGACACGATGCCCTCCGCCGGGCGGGTGGGGTTCTCGAAACTGGCGGCATCGCGGATGCGGCCGGGATCGAACAGCACCAGGTCGGCGGCGGCGCCTTCGGCGATCCGCCCGCGGTCGGGAAGCGCCAGAACATCTGCGGTCTGGCCGGTCATCTTGGCGATGGCCGTTGCCAGGGTCAGAAGGGACCGGTCGCGCACGTAGTGGCCCAGCACCCGCGGGAAGGCGCCCCAGAGCCGGGGATGCGGTCTTCGGTCACGCGGCAGTCCGTCGGAGCCCACAAGCGACGGGGGCCATGCGAGGATGCGCTCAAGGTCGCCGTCATCCATCTGGTGATAGATCGCGCCGCCCGGACGCAGCCGGTCGAGCGCTTCCATCTCGGGGATGCCCCATATCCCTGCGATCTCGCTCAGGTCGCGACCGGCCATTTCGGGATGCGGGTCCGACCAGCTTACGGTCACCCGGCGGCTGTCCCGCGCGAAGCTCTCGATCAGCACGGTGGAACTGGCGGTGTAGGGATAGACGTCGATGTCGAGCGTGATGTCCTGCCGCGCGTCCTCGATCATGGCGAGCGTTGTCCGGGACAGGCCGAACGCCGCCTCGCCGCAGCATTTGTGGTGAGAGATCAGCGTGCGCGCGCCGCTGCGGCGGGCGATGTCGATGGTCTCGGCCACGGCGGACACCACGCCGGTCCGCTCGTCCCGCATGTGCGTTGTCCAGAGCGCGCCTGCGGCGGCGACCTCGCGCACCAGCGCGAGGACCTCTCCGGTCGTGGCGGCCTTGGCGGGCGGATAGGCGAGGCCGGTGGACAGGCCCGCGGCCCCCTGATCCAGCGCGGCGACCAGATCGCGCCGCATGGCCTCGACCTCGTCACTGGTTGCGGGGCCGGTCAGGTCGTCAACAGCCCTTGCGCGCAGCACGGTGTGGCCGACCAGCGGGACGACGTTCAGCGCAGGGCCTGTGGCGCGGACGGCGGCCAGAAAATCCCCGAAAGTCTCATGGCGGTATTCGTCCTTCGTCGCGATCAGGTCGAGCGGCGGGACGACCGTGTCGCGGCGTCCGAGCGGGGTCGGCCCGAGGCTGATGCCGCAGTTGCCGGTCACCACGGTGGTCACGCCCTGGCTCAGCTTCGGCAGGCTGGCGTCCAGCGACATGGCGGCCAGATCGTCATGCGTGTGGACGTCGATGAAACCGGGGGCAAGGGCCAGCCCTTTGGCCTGCACCTCTTCGCGTGCGGAGAGCGTCAGGCCGGAGCCTACCGCGACGATCCGGTCGCCTGCCACGGCAACGTCACAGGTCATCGGCGGTGCGCCGGTCCCGTCGAAGACGGAGGCGCCACGGATCAGCAGATCGCATTCGTAATTGCCGCTCATGCCGTGTCTCCCGGTGTCCAGGTGATCGTGTGGCCGCCCCGCGTGCTTGTCACGGTGCCGTTGCGCAGGATGCAATAGGCCTCCTGTATGACCTTGCCGACGACCCGGCCCCCGGCGATCACCGGATCGCCCCGGCGCACCGGGCAGCCTTCCCACTCGGCGCGCCGCCACTCCGGTCCGGCCGCCTCGAATGCCAGGGGCGTGGTGGTGTCAGGATCGATCAGCAGGGCGCGTTCGGCGCTGCCGTCGTGCACCGTCAGGCCGATGGCCGTGCCCGATCCGGTCCATGCGTCCCTTGGCCAAAGCGTGTCTCGGATGGCGGAGACGGCAAGATCGGCCAGAGCCTCGTGCGGAAGGATCGAGTTGTGCATCACCGCCACGGACAGGCCCGGTTCGACCAGCAACGCCTCGCCGATATCGTCGCGCGCGGCGACGGATGCGGAGTTCGCCAGCGCGATGTCGCCGCCAAGCGTCATCGCGATCAGCCCGGCATCGAGCTCCGGCGCGTCGCCGAGGGCGCGCGCGACCGCCTCTTCGGCGGACAGCCCTTCGCGGAGGGCCTGCAGCGCCACGAGGTTCGGGGGCGTGCCGTCCGGGCCGGGCATGTTGGGCAGGCGGTGGCCGGTCATCAGCCCCGCGTCCGCCGCCGCAGGGGTGAACTGCGACAGGGGTTGGGGCCGGTCGGGACCCGACGACATGAGCACGCCCAGATGCGCCGCCGCCAGCGTGGCGAGCAGCGGCTCTGCCAGCATGGCCCGCGCGCCGCCCCTCTGGACGCCCAGATTGTGCAGCGCGCCGTCGGGGGTGATGACCGACAGGCTGACAAATCCGCCTATTGCGCCGCGCCCCACGGCTTCGACCGCTTCGAGACCCGCCAGTGCCGCGCGGGCGGCTCCGGGGGCATGTACTGCAATTCCAATAGTCAACTGGCCACCATGTGTTGGGGAGCGATCTCGGTCAGTGGTCCCATGGGCAACTGGTCCGTGTCGAGCGCCGGCAGTGTGCCGCGCGTGCGGGTCGGGTCGGGCACCGGGACGGCGGCGAGAAGCGCCTTGGTGTAGGCGTGGCGCGGGTCGTTCAGCACCGCCTGCCGTGGGCCGATCTCGACGATCCGGCCACGGCGCATGACCGCGACCCGATGGGCGACCTCCTCGACCACCGCCATGTCGTGGCTGATGAAGAGGTAGGCGAGGCCGAGGCTTTGTTGCAGCTCCAGCATCAGCTCCAGCACCTGCGCCTGCACGCTGACGTCGAGCGCGGAGGTCGGTTCGTCCGCGACGATCAGCTTGGGGTTCACCGAGAGGGCGCGGGCGATGGAGAGACGCTGGCGCTGACCGCCGGAAAACTCGTGCGGGAAGCGGCGCATGTGGTCGGCCTCCAGCCCGACACGCAGGAAGAGCTGCTCGGTGCGGTCCTGCAGGTCCTTGCCGCTCGCCAGCCCATGGATCACCATCGGTTCCGCCACCAGACGCCGGGCGCTGAGGCGCGGGTTGAGCGAGGCGAACGGATCCTGGAAGATCATCTGCATCTCGCGCCGCGCCTTGCGGACGGCCTTGCCCGACAGCTTGCGCATGTCCGTGCCGCCGATCTCGATCACGCCTTCGTCGAGATCGAGCAGCCTGAGCACCGCACGCCCCGTGGTCGACTTGCCCGAGCCGCTTTCGCCGACCAGTGCCAGCGTTTCACCTGACGCGAGGTCGAAGCCCACGTCCTGCATCGCTGCCGTGCCGCCCGCCTTCGCCACGAACAGACCGCGTTCGCGGAAGGTCTTGGACATGCTGCGGGTGTGCAGCAGCCGGTCGCCGGGGCGGGCGGGGCTGTCCACCACCTGCCGGGGTTCCGCCGCCGCTGCATGGGCGCCAAGCCGCGGGACGGCGGCCAGCAGCGCCTTGGTGTAGTCGTGTTGCGGCGCTTCGAAGATCTCGCGGACGGTGCCTTCCTCGATCTTGCGGCCCTTGCGCATGACGACGACGCGGTCGGCCATCTCGGCCACGACGCCCATGTCGTGGGTGATCAGGATGATCGAGGTGCCGAAGCGGGTCTTCAAGTCGCGCATCAGGTCGAGGATCTGCGCCTGCACGGTCACGTCCAGCGCGGTCGTCGGTTCGTCCGCCAGCAGGATCGCCGGGTCGGAAGACATGGCCATGGCAATCATCACCCGCTGGCGCATGCCGCCCGACAGTTCGTGCGGGAATTGCCGCATCCGCCGGGGCGCGTCGTCGAGCCCGACGAGGGTCAGCATCTCGCGGCCCCGGGCTGCGGCCTCGGCGCGGGACATGCCCTTGTGCTCGATCAGCGCCTCCGTCAGTTGCTGGCCGATGCGCAGGACCGGCGTGAGGGAGGTCATCGGCTCCTGGAAGATCATCGTCACCCGGTCGCCCCGGATGCCGCGCAGTTCTTCGTCGGTGAGTGTCAGCAGGTCGCGTCCGTCGAAGGTCGCCGTGCCGGTTTCGACGTTGGCCGAACCGGGCGGCAGGAGGCCCAGCAGCGCCATGGAGGACACGCTTTTGCCCGATCCGCTCTCACCCACGATGGCAAGCGTTTCGCCCGGGTGGAGGTCGTAGCTCAGGTCCTGCACCGCGACGTTGCGGTTGCGCCCCTTGCCGAAGGAGACGGTCAGCCCCCGGACCGACAGGAGGGGTGTGCCGGTGTCTGGTGTCATCGTTCTGTCTGCCTCGGGTCGAGGGCCTCGCGGATGCCGTCACCCAGAAGGTTGAACCCCAGGACGGTAATGGCGATGGCAAGGCCGGGAAAGATCATCATCCACGGCGCGCGGCTGATGAGGTCGCGCGACGAGGACAGCATGAAGCCCCATTCCGGTTGCGGCGGCTGCGCGCCGAGGCCGAGGAAGGACAGACCGGCGGCGGCAAGGATCGCGGTTGAGACACCCAGCGTGCCGATCACGATCAGGGTCGGCACCACGTTCGGCAGCAGGTGCAGGAAGATCAGCCGCATGTGCCCGGCGCCCGCCGCTATGGCGGCCTCGAAATAGGGTTTGCCCTTCTCCACCAGTACGACGGAATGCGTCACCCGGGCATAGAACGGGATCGAGGCGATGCCGATGGCGATCATCGCGTTGGTCAGGCCCACGCCGAAGATGGCGAGGCAGGCGAGGGCGATGACGATCTCGGTGAAGGAGAAGAGCACGTCCACCAGCCGCATCAGGATGCGTTCGGTCCAGCCGGAACTGTAACCCGCGACCAGCCCGAGAAGCAGGCCGGCGGTCAGCGAGATGCCCACCGCGATCACCCCGATCTGCAGCGTCAGCCGCGCGCCGTAGATGATCCGGCTCAGCACGTCGCGGCCGAAGTCGTCGGTGCCCATGAGGTGATCCATCGACGGGCCTTGAAGCCTTGGACCGGCCGCCATGCGCAGCGGATCGAAGGGGGCGATCACCGGAGCAGTCAGGGCGGCGACGATAAGGACTGCTACGATGACGAGGCCGATGAGGCCCGAGGGGCTGGCCACCAGCGCCCGCCAGAAGCGGCGCTTGCGCGCGGCGGAGTCGGTGGCCAGGTCGTCCGCCAGCTCGGCGGTAGAGGATGAATGGATCATCACGAATACCGGATGCGGGGGTCGAGGAAGGCATAGGCGATGTCGATCACCACCGACGCCAGCGCGACCACGGTTGCAAAGAAGAGGATGAAACCCTGGATGAGCGGGTAGTCCCGGGACAGCACCGCCTCGATGGCGAGGCGTCCGACACCGTTCCAGGCAAAGACGTTCTCGATCACGATGGCGCCGCCCATGAGGTAGGCGAACTGCAGGCCCAGCATCGACACCACCGGAACGAGGCCGGAGCGCAGCGCATGACGGTAAAGCACGATGGAGCGCGGCAGGCCCTTGGCGCGGGCGGTGCGGATGAAGTCCTGATCGAAGATGTCTATCATTGCCGACCGCGTCAGGCGGGCCAGAACGGCGGCATTGGCAAGGCCAAGCGTCAGCGCGGGCAAGATCAGGCTGCGCCAGTCGCCCCCCGCCACGGGCAGCCATTGCAGTTGCAGGGCAAAGAGGAACAGCAACAGAAGACCAAGCCAGAAGTGCGGCATCGACACGCCGACGATGGCCAGCACCATCGCGCCCACGTCGACCCAGGTTCCGCGCTTGTAGGCCGCGAGGAAGCCGAGGCTCATGCCCACGACGATGGCGATGGCGAGGCTCGACACCGTCAGGGCCAGCGTGGCCGGAAAGCGCGTCAGCAGCACGTCGAGCACCGGTTGATCGCCGACGATTGACCGGCCCAGGTCACCCTGCAGCAGCCGTTGGAGGTACATGAAGTACTGCGTCCAGATCGGTTGATCGAGGCCAAGCCTGACGCGGATCGCCTCCAGTTCCTCGGGCGTGGTCTGGAAGCTGCCGTACATGATCCGCACCGGGTCGCCCGGCACGAGGTGGATCAGGATCGTCACCGCAATGGTCGCGATCCAGATGGTCACGAGCGCGGCCAGAAGGCGCTGGAGGATGAACTTGCCCATGGGCGGTCTCCTTGGCGGGAGGGGTGGTTCGGCGCGCGGGGGGAACGTGTCCGCGCGCCGAGGTGGTGACGGGCCGGGGCCTCCAGGGGAATGGAGATCAGCCCCCGCTTGTCACCGTCACGTCAAGGAAGCTCGGGTGCAGGAACGGCCCGACCTTGAAGCCCTCGACCTCGGGGCGCACGGCAAAGACCCACTCCCAGCCGGGGCTGTAGAGGCCGATGTGCACCGCGTTCTCCATCAGGTACTTGATGACCGCCTGCACCTTCTCCAGCCGAGCTTCGGGCTCGATCGTGGTGCGGGTTTCCTCCAGCATGGCGTCAAGCTCGGCGTTCTGGAAGCCGGAATAGGCGCCGGGCGAATGCCAGAGCTGGTAGAGGATGTCCGGGTCGTACCAGGACCATGTCATCATGTCGAAGGTGCCCGGCTCTTCCGAGGTGGTGTCCTCGTTCTGGGCCTTCACGCGGGCGTTCATGGTGCCGATGTCCATGATCTCGATTCCGGCGTCGATGCCGACCTGCGCAAGCTGCGACTGGAAGATCTCGGCCAGCTTGTGCCGGTTGCCGCCGGTCCAGACGAACATCGTCGTCTCCATCGGGTTGTCCGGGCCGTAGCCCATCTCGGCCAGCAGTTCCTTCGCCTTCTCGGGGTCGTATTCGTAGCCGTATTGCTTGCAGAACTCCTGATCGTTGCCAAAGACGCCGCGGGCGACCGGGCACCATTCGCGGTTCGTCAGCCCGCCGTAGATGATGTCGATGGCCATCTGCGGATCGGTGGCATAGGCGACGGCCTGACGCGCGCGGATGTCGTCGAAGGGCGGGCGCGAGACGGTGAATTCCCAGAACACGTCCTGGCCGGTGTTCTCGGCCACGATGATGTCCAGCTCGCCCGCTTCCCGGATCGCCTCGATGTCGTCGAAGGGCGGTTCCGCGATATGGACCTCGCCGGTGCGCAGCGCGGCGAGACGGGTCTGCGCCTCCGGCACGGTGCGGATCAGCAGCCGGTCGATGTGGGGCGCGCCCTCGTTCTCCCACGGCTCGCCGTAGTTCACGTAGTCGGGGTTCTTTGACAGGACGATCTCGCTGCCCTTCACCCATTCGTCGAGGATGAACGGCCCGGTGCCGATGGCGGTGGTCGATCCGAAGGTGTCCGCGGTGTTGGTGTCGCAGACCATCGAAGAGAAGCTGTCGGCGAGGAACGGCAGGAAGGCGCCGAACTTGCTGTCCAGCGTGACCTTGAAGGTCAGCGGATCCTCCACGGCGACGTCGGTGATCGGACCCCAGCTTGTCTTCGTCAGGCTGGGCGTGTCGCCGAAGGCGCGGTCGATGGTGAACTTCACGTCATTGGCGTCGAAGGCGGTGCCGTCGTGGCACAGGATGCCGTCGTTCAGGGTGAAGGTGTATTCGAGGCCGTCCTCGCTGACCTCCCAGCTTTTCGCCATGTTGGGGCCGGGGGTGCCGTCCATGTCGAAGGCGAGCAACGTGTCGTAGATCTGGTCCCACACCTGCATCGACAGCGTACTTGTCGCGCGGTGCGGATCGAGGCTGTCGATGTCCCCGTAGCGCGCCCAGACGAGGTCCTGAGCGCTGGCTGCGGTCGCGCCGAGCGCCAGCGCAGCCGTCATCATTCCCCCTGTTGCCGCGTGTAACCCGCGTCTTCTTTTGCGTGTGTCGTCCATTGTCCTCATCTCCGTCAGATCGAGTTGCGTCGCCTCGCTTGGAGGAACGACATGAGGACAAGGGTCCGTGCGGAACCTTCTTCAGCGCAAGGATTGTTTCATAAACGACATGGCGATTTTCAAAAGTGACTCTTTCGCGAGGATCGCTCCGGGCGATTCTTTTCACTTATGAAAACGCAACACTCTCATTTGCTGCTTTCTTCAGCCCATTGAGAATGAATCGATTCGATGTGGTCCAGACGCCGCTGTGCCGAATCGCCGGTCCGGGTTGCCACGCGCGCACAGAGGTAGGTGACAAGGCTGAGCGGCGCGGTCATCGAACCGAAGACCGTGGGGCCCTCGGATCGTCCGCGCAGGATCAGGTCTGCGCCGCGCTTGTCCCCGGCAGCGATGGAATTGGTCACGAGGATGACCTTTGCGCCCGCGCGGCGCGACGATCCGATGACATTGCGGAACTCGTCCGTCCGGCGGCCGACGCCAAAGGCCAGCACTGCGTCCTCCGGATTGATCGAGGCGAATTCCTCCGGCACGGGGAAACCGCTGAGGGGGATCATGCGGATGTCTGGGAAGACCTTGATCAGCAGTGCCCGCGCGAACAGCGCCAGCGGATAGCCCTCGCCGAAGCCCACGACCCAGAGTTTCGCCGCGCGGCAGAGGATCTCCACCGCCTCCGACATCTGTTCTGCGGGCAGGGTCTCGAACGTGCGCACGAGGTGCTTCACCTCGGCGTCGAGGTATTCGCCCGGTGACAGGAACCCGCCGGAGAGCGCGGGCACCTCAGGCGCGGCGGCCTTGGCCGACTTGTTCTCGCGCACCTCGCGCTGGGCGTCGCGATACCCGTGATAGCCTAGGCGCCGGAACAGCCGTGCCGCGGTCGCCTTTGACACGCCGGCCTGATCCGCCAGATCGCTGGCCGTCAGGTAGCCCAGCACGCCGACATCCTCAAGCAGCAGGTCAGCCAGCCGACGTTCGCCGCGCGGCATCTCGTCATAGGTCGACAGCAGGCGTTGCGCGATGTGAAAGGTCTTTTCCATTGCTCCGGTCCCCGCCGAATGGATCATTTGAATTGTCCCGCAACGTAAAGGCTCACCCGGGGCGTATCCATGCGAAATCAATCCGGTCGCCGAGCGCCCGTTGCGTGCTTCGGATGCGCATTGCGCGTGAAACGTCATCTGCCGACCGGACGGGCGGCTCTATCTGCGGTGGGTCGCGGTGTATTCCGTCGGCGTCATGCCGAAGCGTTTCTTGAAGTTGACCGCAAAGACACGGGCGGATTCGAAGCCGCAGGCAATTGCCACCTCGTGCACCGACATGTTCGTGGTGGCCAGTTGCAGCCGCGCATGGTCGAGGCGCCGCAACTTGGCATAGGCCTGGGGCGAATGGCCGGTGTACTTCTTGAACAACCGCTCGATCTGCCGTCGCGACAGGGCGTGCTTCTCGCAAAGCGTGTCCATCGTGTCGAACCAGTTATCGCTGTTCTCGATGTCCTGGATCAGCGCGAGGAAGCGGGCGTTGCGCACTCCGAAGGTAAACGCCAGCGAGGCCTTCTGCGCCTCGTCCGGCATCCGCATCGCGGGGTGCAGGCACATCTCCATGACGACGCTCGCCGCGATGGGGCCGTAGTGATCGTTCAGCACGGACAGCATCATGTCCGTCGCGGCGGTGCCCCCGGCGCAGGTCATCACGTTGTTGTCGATGGCAAACAGCTGCCGCGTCGACATGAGGTTCGGGTAACGCAACTCGAAGCTGTCGGTGTTCTCCCAGTGCAGGGTGAAGCGGCGGCCCTGCAGAAGCCCGGCCTCTGCCAGCGTGTAGGCGCCGGTGCAGATGCCTCCGACGATGTGGCCGTGCCGCCATGCCCGGCGCACCATCGCGGTGACCGTGTCGGAGAGCGAGGTTTCCGGTTCCGTGCCGGAGCAGACGATCAGCCTTGTGTGGCGCGGCAGGTCGCGGGGCGGGCTTTCGGCCATCATGCTCAGCCCGGACGAGAAGGTCAGGGGCGCGCCGTCCGGCGTCACTAGCCGCCAGCGCGCGATCTGGCGGCCTGCGAGCTGGTTGATGATGCGCAGCGGTTCGACCGCCGAGGTGAAGGCCAGCATCGACGCCTTCGGCAGCCCGACGAAGGTGAAGTCCAGCTTGTCCACGTCGCCTTCGAGCGCGATGGACGCGATCCCCCGCGAGGTCTGCTCCTGTGTCGCCGGGCCGCCAGCGGGTCTGTTCGAGGCGTGATCTGCTTCCATGTCGCGGTGTCGTCGGTCCGTTTGGTCGTTGCGGGTGGTCTGGATGTCCGCTGGTTCTACGATGCCAAGCGTCGGTTGGCTCATGGCCATCCAAAGGATATTGCCGCCCGACACCCTAGCAATGCGACACCGGCCAGTCAGCTTGTGATGCGCCGCGACCGTACAGCCGCGTGCAGCGGTTGCAAGCGACCTCGGGCCGGTGTCGGCACGATTGGATGCGTCCAGCACAGACGATAGGCGGTCGAGAGCGTTGTGCCTCAGTGGAGCGTCAGAAGGGAAATCCCGCCGACCATCACCAGGCTGAGCGCCCAGACCACGTCGAGGTTGAACCAGCTGCGGGACAGGGCCTTCAGGCCGAACCAGCGATAGACAGCAAAGGCGAATGCGCCCCCGGCAAGGGTCATGGCCAGGGTGTGGGCCAGCGCCACCAGCGCCGCCACCCCGGCGTTTCCGGTCATCAGGCCGGCAGCCGCCGCATGACCGGCGTCGGATTCGACCGTGCGGCAGATGCCAAGGTAGATCGGCACCAGCATCAGCCCCGCGCCATGCGCCATCGCGGCCAGGAAAGACCACAGCGCCAGCCGTGACGGCGGAATGCGGGCGAGGAACCGGGGGTGGCGCCGGTTGAACAGCAGGTACACCCCGAGGCCGATCACGAGGAGCGCGGCGCCGATCTGGATCTCGCGTTCCCATTCGGCAAGGAACATGAGCGCGCCGAAGGGAAACAGGATCGCGGCCATCGCCAGCAGGTGCCCGAGGGCCAGCGCCCCCAGCGCCCGCCAGAGGCTGCGGCGGCTGCGGTCCATCAGCGCGGCAGAGACGGCCAGCGGCCATCCCATGCCGGGATTGACCCCGTGATAGAGGCCGGACAAGGCAACGGCCCCCCAGAGGGCCGTTGCGGTGGTCGGTGCATCCATGTTCAGGCGGACGGATAGCAGAAGCTGTCGGTCGAGCAGTCCCCGCCTTCAAGACGGATCTGGTGGCTGCGATAGCCCTTGGGGAATTCGATGTAGAAGTCCTCGGCCAGGGTCAGGCCGCCGTTTTCGCCCACATGGGCCATGACCATCTGGCCGCCCTCGTCGTCCGGGTAGAACTGATCGTCCCACGTCGAATAGAGCGAGTTGGTCCAGTAGACACGCTTGCCGTCCCGGCTGATCTCCACCATCTGCGGGCCATAGGCAAAGGGCTTGCCACAGGGATGCTTCGTGCCGCGCGCGATGCCGCCCAGCTCGACCTTGCCCGCCAGCTTGGGATTCATCGGGTCGGTTACGTCGTACTGAAGCATCTCGCCCAGGCCCCAGCAGGCGACGTAGAGGTACTTGTCGTCGAGGCTCAGGTCGATGTCGGTGACCAGCGGCGGAACGGCCTCGAACCCTTTCAGCAGGGGTGGCAGGTTCTCGGGCTTTTCGGGGCGCGGGTCGATGGTCAGGGTCTTCTTCGCCTCGAAGGTGCCGTCGTCCTTCTGCCACCACGTGAAGATCGACCCCTGAAGGTTGGTCGTGTCCACCACGACACCGCAGAAGCCGTAGTCCTTCGACGGATCGTGGGCAGGCCGGATTTCCAGCGCCATCTGGTGGTTTTCGCCAAGGTCGATGGTCTGGACGTTCTTGCGTTCGCGCAGTTTCCAGAAGTGGATCTTGTGCCCGTACTTGTTGGACAGCAGGTCCTCGGCGACGATGCCGTTCTCGAACTGCGGCGGCAGACCCCATTCGGACGATACCATGTAGTCGCGCGGCAGGTTCCACCAGAAATCGTAGTGCTTGTCCTGCTCGCCGCGGTCCATCTCGTAGCGGCCGAGGATGTCGAATGTCTCGCAATCCATGATGAAGATGCCCGGAGGGCCATCGGTGCCGTCCGCGCCACCGCCGCCGAGGGTCGAGACGTAGATGCCTTCGGGGCCGCAATGGATGGTGTGCGGGCGCGAATAGCCGGTCTTGGCAAAGACCTCTTCGGGTTCGATGATCTTGTGGATCTTCGCCTTCAGCGGCTCCTTCACGTCGATCACGTAGATCCGCGACGACCGGATGCCGGGAATGATCAGGTAGCGCCGTTCGAGGAAGGCGTGCCCCGAAAGCGGCGAGAGCGAGGACGAGCAGGCGTTCCAGCCGAAATGGTGAAACTCGTCGCCCTTGTTCGGCATGATGACCTGATGGACGATCTGGCCGTAAGTTTTGGACTTGGGGTCCACGTCGACAACGGCCAGTCCATCGGGCTGCGACCCGTCGGGGCTCAGCATCAGCGTGAAGGCCAGTGTCTCGGCCGGCGCCTCCATCGCCAGCCTCGGCGTCGCGTGGAACGTCGGGTCGGGTCTCAGGTTCATGGTCTTTCCTCCCTTTTTATTCAGTTGGTATTCAATGTGTCGCTATGCGTTTCCTTGAAATCTAATGGGCGAATTCTGCCATGGATTGTGGCTGTGCCGAAGTCTTTTGCCTGAGCAGTCCACCCGGCGCACCGGATTCAGGCGTCTTCCAGCGCACGGGCCTTGTCGCGCAGGCTGAACTTCTGGATCTTGCCGGTGGATGTCCTCGGGACCGTGCCAAAGACGAAACGACCGGGCACCTTGTAGTGTGCGAGGTAGGCCCGGCACCAGTCGCGCAGGCCGTCCTGATCCGCATGATGGCCCGGGGCCAGTTCGACGAAGGCGCAGGGCGTTTCGCCCCATTTGTCGTGCGGCATGGCGACCACGGCGGCGACCGCCACGGCGCGGTGGCGGTAGAGCACCTCTTCGACCTCGATGGAGGAGATGTTCTCGCCCCCGGAGATGATGATGTCCTTGGAGCGGTCCTTGAGCTGGATGTAGCCGTCCGGATGCACGACGCCGAGGTCGCCGGAATGGAACCACCCGCCCCTGAAGGCCTCGTCTGTGGCCTTGGGATTGCGGAAATAGCCCTTCATCACGACGTTGCCGCGGAACATGACCTCTCCCATGGTCTGGCCGTCGCGCGGCACCGGCCGCATCGTGTCGGGGTCGAGCACGTCCAGCCCTTCGAGGGGGAGGTAACGCACGCCCTGGCGCGATTTCAGCCGGGCCTGTTTCGCCGGCGGCAGGTCCGACCAGTCGCTGTGCCAGTCGTTGACCACGGCGGGACCGTAGGTTTCCGTCAGCCCGTACAAATGGGTCACGTCGAATCCGGCATCCTTCATGTCGGCCAGCAGCTTCTCGGGCGGCGGCGCGGCGGCGGTGAAGAACTGCACGTCGCGCGTGAGCGCGCGCTTCACGGTGTCCGGGGCCTGGATGATCAGCGACATGACGATGGGCGCGCCGCACAGATGCGTGACCTTCTCCTCTGCCAGTGCGGCCCATATCGGTTCGGCGCGGACCTGCCGCAGGCAGACATGGGTGGCGACGATGGCCGACAGGGTCCACGGAAAGCACCAGCCGTTGCAATGGAACATCGGCAGCGTCCAGAGATAGACCGCGTGTTTCGCCATGGATGCGGTCAGCGCGTTGCCTTGCGCCAGAAGGTACGCGCCACGATGATGGGTCACGACGCCCTTGGGATCGCCGGTGGTGCCGGAGGTGTAGCTGATCGCGATGGCGTCCCACTCGTCCTCGGGACGCAGCCACGCGAAGTCCGGATTGCCGCCGGCGAGGAAGGCCTCGTAATCGGTGGCGTCTGCCGGGGTGCGCGGGCCGTCGTATTCAGGGTCGTCATAGACGATGACGGTCGGCGAGACTGCGGCCAGGCCAAGCGCTTCATTGAGAAGCGGCAGAAACTCGGCATCGACGATTACCAGCCGTGACATGGCGTGGTCGAGCTGGAACGCGATGATCGCCGCGTCGAGCCGCGTGTTGATCGCGTGCAGAACCGCGCCGCTCATGGGCACGCCGTAATGACATTCCAGCATGGCGGGCGTGTTGGCGAGCAGGGCAGAGACCGTGTCGCCGCGCCCCATGCCCGCCTGCACCAGGGCAGACGCCAGTTGCCGGGACCGCGTGTAGAACGCGGCATAGCTGCGCCGGAGCGCGCCGTGCACGATGGCGGTGTGGTCGGGAAAGACCAGCGCTGCGCGTTCCAGGAAACCGAGCGGTGTCAGCGGCTGGTAATTGGCCGGGTTGCGGTCCAGTCCGGTGTTGTAGGGGTTCGACATGGGTCAGGCATCCTGCCATTGGGGCGCGCGTTTCTCGATGAAGGCGCCAATGCCTTCCTCGGCATCGCGGGCCAGCATGTTCTCGACCATCACCCGGGTGGCATGGTCATAGGCCTCGGCCAGCGGCATCTGTGCCTGCGCGTAGAAGGCGCGCTTGCCGGTGGCGAGGGTCATCGCGGACTTCGATGCGATCTTGCGGGCCATCTGCATGACCTCTTCGCGCAGGGCATCCGGGGACACCGCGCGGTTGACCAGGCCGATCTCCGCGGCGCGGGCGGCGGGGGTCATGTCGCCGGTCAGCAGCATCTCAATCGCGTGCTTGTGCGCGACGTTGCGCGACAGGGCCACCATTGGGGTCGAGCAAAAGAGACCGATGTGAACGCCCGGTGTGCTGAACCGCGCTGTGTCGGCGGCGATCGCCAGATCGCAACTGGCGACAAGCTGGCAACCGGCGGCGGTGGCGATGCCCGTGACCTCGGCAATGACCGGCTTCGGGCAGGTGACGATCCCCTGCATGACGCCGGAGCATTGGGTCAGTACCTTCGTGAAATAGGCACGCCCCCTGTCATCGGCGGCCCGGCCCGCCGTCATCTCCTTCAGGTCGTGCCCTGCGCAGAACGCGGGGCCATTGGCGGCCAGCACGATCACCCGTACGGCGGAATTGCGGGCTGCCTCGGCAAAGGCTGTGCCCAGCTCCGTCAGCATCGCCTCCGACAGCGCGTTGCGCCTTGCCGGGTCGTTGAGTGTCAGGCGCAGGACGCCATCGGCATCGAGGTCGCGCAGCAGGATCGTTGACACGGGCGGCCCCCCTTTCAGCGGATGTTGATTTCCACGCTGTCGGCCAGCGTGTTGGCAATGAAGCAGTAGCGGTGCGCGCGGTCCTGCATCTGCGCCATGGCCTCGTCGGTGAGGCCAAAGCCATGGTCGAAGCGCACCACCGGGTGCAGGTCTATGCGCGTGACGGACATCTGTCCGCGGGGGTTCTTGCCCAGGAAGGCCACCGCGTGATCGGAGTATCCCGCCACCGGCCAGCCCGCCTTTGCCGCCAATGCGAGAAAGGTCATCATGTGACAACTCGACAGGGCAGAGGCCAGGGCCTGCTCCGGGTTGGTGTGGTCGGGATCGCCGCCCCAGTCGGGGGCGGCGTCCACATCGATGTCGTACCGGGTGCCATAGGACACCCGGTGCGCGGCGGAATACTGGCCGGGCAGCAGGGCTGGCCCGCCGCGCTGCCAGTGCAGGTCGATGGCGAGATCGGACATGGACCTGCCTTACGCCGCAGCCAGCGATTTCTTGGGATCGTAGAACGGACGCTCCACTACCGTCGCCATCGACGGGCCGGAGGGCAGCAGGACCTCGATCTGCATCCCGAGGTGGGCGTGCTCCACCGTGACCATGGCAAGGGCGATGTTGCGCTCGAGCCGCGGGGAGTAGACCGCGGAGGTCACCTTGCCGACCTCGACGCCATCGCGATTGATCTGCCAGAAGGTCGTGTTCGGGCCTTTCAGCGGATCGGCGTCGATGATCAGGCCGACCTGGCAGCGTTTCACGCCCTCTTCCCGGATGCGCCTCAGCGCCGCCTTGCCGATGAACTCGGCCTCCATGTCGAGGTTGACCAGCCGGTCGAGCCCCAGTTCGTAGGGGTTCGTGTGGATGTCGGCGTCGGCGTGGTAGGACAGCATGCCGCCTTCGATCCGACGGATCGACGAGGTGTGCCCCGGCTTCAGGCCGAACTCCAGCCCGGCAGCCATGATCCGTTCCCACAGCGCATCGCCATGTGCGCTGTCGCGGAGGTACAGTTCATAGCCCAGCTCGCTCGACCAGCCGGTGCGCGACACGATCAGCGGGATGCCGTCGAGGTTCAGCTCGCGCAGCCAGTAGTATTTCAGGCTCAGGATGTCGTCACCGAAGAGCGCCTGCATGATCGCGCCCGACTTCGGCCCCTGAAGCTGCAGCGGCGACACGTCGGGTTCGCAGATCTGCACGTCGAGCCCGGAGTGCACCGCGACGCCCTGCGCCCACAGCAGGATGTCGCTGTCGGCAAGCGAGATCCAGAAGTGGTTCTCGGCCAGCCGCAGCAGGATCGGATCGTTGAGGATGCCGCCTTCGGCATTGGTGATGAGCACGTACTTGCACTGGCCCACGGCCATCTTGGACAGGTCGCGCGGTGTCAGCATCTGGACGAAGCGGGCCGCGTCCGGGCCGGTGATCTCGACCTGGCGTTCCACGGCCACGTCACAGAGGATCGCGTCGTTGACGAGGTTCCAGAAGTTCTGCTCCGGATCGCCGAAGTCGCGCGGGATATACATGTGATTGTAAACGGAAAACCCCTTTGCGCCCCACCGCACCGTGGCGTCGAAGTAGGGGGATTTCCGGATCTGCGTGCCAAAGCCGAACTCGTCTGCGTGCATCGTTTGCGCCCTTGTTGGAACCGGGCTGGCGGCCCGGGACACGGTGGAAGATGACGCCTATTTAGGCGGCGAAACCCTGCGGCAGCGGACCAAAATAGGGCCCTGTCGCGGACCGTTCAGGCTGAAAACGATGCCTTCGTCAGACCGTTCGGTCGCGCGGCGCGGAACTGGCCAGTTTGGCGATGTTGGGCCGTCCGGATTTCACCACCCGAGTCGCGATGTAGGTCATGTAGCGGTCCACGGGGATGTCCGCTTCGAGCATGTCCTGCATGAGCGCCTGAAACGCCGTCAGCGTCGGGCAGATCGTCCGCATCACGTAGTCCATGCCGCCGCCCGTCGCGATGCAGTCGACGATCTCATCCTGCCGCCCGACCCATGCCTCGAACCGGTCGAAGTCGGCCTTGCGATGCGTGGTCAGCGAGACGGTCACCACGACCTGCGTGAAGTCGCACACCCGGTCGAGCGCCACGTCGGCGTAATATCCGCGAATGAACCCCGCCGCCTTCAGCCGGTCGAGACGCGCCCAGCAGGGCGTCGCCGAAATGTTGACGATCTCGGACAGGCGGGTCTTGCTCAGTTGCCCATGGCTCTGAACGGCGCTCAGGATACGGATGTCCGTGGCATCGAGACCGAACTTCTTCAACGCTGCCTCACCCTCGTGGTCTTGCTTGAACGGCGCGGACGCCCTGCGGGGCGACGGCCGTGGTGCTGTATAGCGGTTGTGGCGGTTGGGGCGAAACACTTTGCGACACGGGCCGCAAACGGATGGCGGCGCAGGTGGCCGGACTATGCAACCGCGTTGTCCGCACCCGTGATTGCCGTACAAGAATCGTTGTAATTTCAAGCCATAAGCCTCATGGACGGGGAGCTTAGTTTTTTCTCTTCGAAACGCTGCTGCCGTATGCCCGGCGTCAGTTGATCGACTTGGATCAACTGTTTTCCGGACTGCCGCACTTCTGCGGTCAGCATTTTGAAGGAGCAAACGGACATGGCCAACGGCACCGTCAAGTGGTTCAACGCCAGCAAGGGCTTCGGCTTCATCGAACCCGAACATGGCAGCAGGGACGTCTTCCTGCATATCTCTGCCGTCGAGCGTGCGGGCCTGACCCGCATCGATGACGGCCAGAAGGTGACCTTCGACGTCGAAACAGGCCGCGATGGCCGCGAGTCCGCCAGCAACCTGGCGCTCGCTTGAAGACATCGTCCAGAGAAAGCCTTACGGGCGAACCCGCCATGGACGTCGACGCTGACGATCCCCTGAAATCCAGCGTGGCCGCCGCCAAGCCGAAGCCTGCGGATGTGGTCACGGCGATCGACAAAACCACTGCGAACGCCAGGCGCGTTCTGGAGGACGAGGCTGAAGAGCGCGCCGAAAAGATGGCGCGCCTGAAGGCAGCCCGCGAAAAACGCGACAGCAACGGGTCGGAGTGATCCCTGGCGGTGCGGCGGCCGGCCTATGCCATTGACCGGAGGGGGTGGCCGGTGGCCGCGGGCAGGCCGATGATCACTGGCTTGCCCGCATACAGGTCCTCGACGCGTTGCGCCAAGCCTTAGTGACCCGAATGGGCATCCTGCGAACCGCCCCTGGCGATGGCCAGATGGTGGGCCGGATGATGGTTGCCTGTGGCCATGAGGCCGAAGAACCCCAGACCTCGGATCTGGTCCGCTGCCGCCGCATCGGTCACGGCCCAGACGATGCTGTCTTCACCGACGGTCACGTCGCTGTTCCAGCCGGTCTCTGCCGCGAGGACGGGGCCGTGGGCGGGCACCATGCGACGGGCTGCCCCGGCGGCGGGACCCGCCAGGTCAATGGTCACCTGCAGGCCCTCCGGCACGTCATTCTCGCTCACCTGTAGCTCGGTCACCAACTGGTCCATGTCCTGCAGGTGCAAGCGCAGCCGCCCCAGGTCCACCTGAGACCAGTCGGTCGTCGGATCGGCGCGGAGGAGGTCGGTGATCTCCGCCAGCGCCGCGAAACCGCCTTGGCCTGCTTCCTTCGGCGCGGCGGACGGCGCATGCATGTCATGCCCGGCGTGGGATTGCGCGTTCGCCGCCAAGGGCAGGCATGTCAGCAAGATGGCAAGCGGTTTCATCGGGATCTCCTGTTCGCATGTCCATGGATACTATCGCAGGAAACGGGCAAGGGTTATGATCACGATCATGATTGACGACCCGTTTGCCCTTTTGCCGCCCGGCCGTCTGAAGGCGTTCCAGGTCGAGACAGGCACCCATGTTTTCCGGAACGGGGAAGCTGGCACGGCGATGCTGCGTGTGGATGCCGGGCGGCTCGCGTTGGTACGCGTGACCGAGGACGGCCACAGGGTGACGATCGCGCAGGCCGGTCCGGGCGAGACGCTGGCCGAGGCGAGCATCTTCGCGGACGCCTACCACTGCGACTGCGTGGCCCTGTCCCCGGCGCGGGGCGTGCAGGTCGCGGGGACCGTGATCCGCGACTACCTGAGACACGATGCGGACTTCGCAGAAGCCTTCGTCGCGCGGCTGGCGCTACAGGTCCGCGAGGAACGGCTGAGGACCCAGATCATGTCGATCCGCGCCGCGCGGGAGCGGACGTTTGCGGCGCTGACCTGCTTTGGCCAGCCGGACACGGTCACGGCGTTGGCGGCGAGCATCGGGCTGACACAGGAGGCGTGCTCTCGTGCCCTGGCCGACCTGCTGTCCGAGGGGCGGATCACCCGGATCGCACGCGGCCGATACGCGGTGTCATAATTGCCCTTGACCCTCCAGTGACTGGAAGCCTCATCTGTATGGTCCATCTTGAACCCGAAGCCGGAGGATCGGACATGGCAGAGGCGCACGTACACCACCACCCTTCCAAGAAGGTCACCCGCGATCCCGTCTGTGGCATGACGGTCGATCCGCAGGCGGACAAGCCCAAGGCGGACCACGACGGGCACACGTATCACTTCTGCTCGGACGGGTGCCGCAAGAAATTCGTAGCAGAGCCGGAGGCTTACCTGACCGCCACCGATCCGGTGTGCGGCATGGAGGTCGACCGTGCCTCGGCCGCGCACATGTCGAAGCACGCGGGCCAGCGGCATTACTTCTGCTCCGAACGCTGCCAGTCGAAGTTCGACGCGGATCCCGAATCGTACCTGGGCGACCGCCCTGCGCCGGAGGCCATGCCGAAGGGCACGCAGTACACCTGTCCGATGCATCCCGAGATCGTGCAGGACCATCCCGGTGACTGTCCGAAATGCGGCATGGCGCTGGAGCCGATGACGCCCTCGGCAGACAGCGGCCCCAACCCGGAATTCGTCGATTTCAAGCGCAGGCTCTGGATCACCGCGCCGCTGGCGCTGGCGGTCTTCATCCTCGAAATGGGCACGCACATCGGCCTTCCCTTCGACCGCTGGTTCGGTCACGGGCTGTTCGGCTGGGTGCAGTTCGCGCTGGCGACGCCGGTGGTCTGGGTCTGCAGGCCCTTCTTCAAGCGCGGCTGGGCCTCTGTCGTGAACCGGTCCCCGAACATGTGGACGCTGATCGCGCTCGGCACCGGGGCGGCCTACCTGTTCTCCATCATCTCGCTGCTGGTCCCCGGCCTTCTGCCGGACCAGGTGCGGGATGGCATGGGCATGACGCCGGTCTATTTCGAGGCGACGGCGGTCATCCTGGTGCTCGTGCTGATCGGGCAGGTGATGGAACTGGCCGCGCGGGAGCGTACCGGCGACGCGATCCGGGCGCTGATGGACCTCGCGCCCAAGACCGCCCGCCGTGTCACGGGCGACAGCGAAGAGGACGTGCCGCTGGACGACCTGCGCTCTGGCGACATCCTTCGCGTCCGTCCGGGCGAGAGCGTGCCGGTGGACGGCGTGGTGACGGAAGGCCGGTCTTCGGTCGACGAAAGCATGATCACGGGCGAACCCGTGCCGGTCGAGAAGACCGAAGGCGATGCCGTCACCGGCGGCACGCTGAACAAGACCGGCAGCTTCCTGATGGAGGCACAAGACGTGGGCGACGACACCACGCTCAGCCGCATCGTCCAGATGGTCGCCAGCGCGCAGCGGTCGCGGGCGCCGATCCAGGGCATGGCGGACCGGGTGGCGGAGTATTTTGTCCCAACAGTGGTGGTCGCGGCCGTGCTGGCCTTTGTGGCCTGGTGGGCGCTCGGCCCGTCTCCGGCGCTGTCATATGCCTTTGTCGCGGCTGTGTCGGTCCTTATCATCGCCTGCCCCTGTGCGCTGGGTCTGGCAACGCCCATGTCGATCATGGTGGCGACCGGACGCGGCGCCGGCGCGGGTGTCTTGATCCGCGATGCCGAGGCGTTGGAACGCTTTGCCAAGGTCGACGTGCTGATCGTCGACAAGACCGGCACCCTGACCGAAGGAAAGCCGACCCTGACCGACGTCGAACCGCAGGACATGGACGGGGAGGAGTTCCTGTCGCTGGTCGCCGCGCTGGAGCGTGGCTCGGAACACCCGCTGGCCGAGGCCATCGTGAAGGGCGCCGAGGATCGGGATGCACCGCGCAGGGACAGCACCGATTTCGAGGCCATCACCGGCAAGGGTGTGACCGGCACCGTCGATGGCCGGAAGGTCGCGCTGGGGAACGCTGCGCTGATGCGGGATCTCGGGGTCGAGGACCTTCCCTCGGATCGGGCGAAGGCCATGCAGGCCGAGGGCAAGACCGCCATGTTCGTGGCCGTCGACGGTCGCGCCGCCGGGCTGGTCGCGGTGGCCGACCGGATCAAGAAGACCACGCCCGATGCCATCCGTGCGCTGCACGAGGCAGGGCTGCGGATCGTCATGGCGACTGGCGACGCTGAGGCAACCGCGCAGGCCGTCGCGCGGGAGCTCAACATCGACGAGGTGCACGCTGGTGTCTCGCCCGAGGACAAGGGCGCGCTCGTGCGGCGTCTGAAGGGGGAGGGGTTGTCTGTCGCCATGGCGGGCGACGGGGTGAACGATGCGCCCGCGCTCGCCGAGGCCGACGTGGGCATCGCCATGGGCACCGGGGCCGACGTGGCGGTGGAAAGCGCGGGCCTGACGCTGGTGAAGGGCGACCTGACCGGCATCGTCCGTGCCCGCAGGCTGGCGGAGGCCACGATGCGCAACATCCGGCAGAACCTGTTCTTCGCCTTCGTCTACAACACTGCGGGCATCCCGCTGGCGGCGGGGCTTCTGTACCCGTTCCTCGGCGTACTGCTGTCTCCGATGGTCGCGGCGGCGGCGATGAGCCTGTCCTCTGTGTCGGTCATCGGCAATGCCTTGCGGCTCCGGGCGGCGAAACTTTGACGTTCACGACAGATTGATTGTATCATCAACCGGGTTCGGGGTTCAGTACCACCGAGGAGGCAGTTCATGGCAGGCCTGATGGCAACAGGACAGAAGACGTGCAGGGACAGCGCAGCCGCCGTGCGGCGCATGCTGTGCGTCGCAGGCGTCCTGACGCTTGCCGTCGCTATCCTGCTGGTGAGCCTGCCTCAGGTGGCCTCTGCCGATATGGCGGGCGGGGTCGTGGATCACGTCCACGACTGCCCGGACTGTCCCGACAGCCATCATGAGACGACCAAGGCGGACCAGGCGGACGCCATGCCCGACTGCCACCATGTGACCGGCGGCGCCCTTGCGATGCTGCCGGTAGAGCATGAGACGGCTTTGAACGGCAGTTTCCGCTACCTGCACGACAGGCCCACGTCTGTCACGGGTCGCCACCGCAGCCCGGAGCGCGATCTTCCCCCTCCGCGTGCCTGAGATCGACTGAACCGCGGGCCCTTCGCCCGAAATGTCGAATACCGCACGCGGGCCTGTCCTTCGTGCCACTCAGGATACTGAAATGAAAAAGATCGCTTTCGCTGGCGCGGCTGTCGTTGCAGTCGCCATCGGCGCATACCTGACCACAACAAAGACCAATTCGCAGGAAACGGCGGACACGGCGACCGAAGGTGCGGCCATCGTTTCCGTCACCCTGCCTGAGACCCTCTCGGCCGAGGCGCAGGTGGGCAAGCAGGCCTTCGACGCGGTCTGCGCCGCGTGCCATGGCAAGAACGCCGCTGGCAAGGACGGCTTCGGTCCGCCGCTCGTTCACAAGATCTACGAACCTTCGCACCATGGTGACATGGCGTTCTTCCTCGCCGTGCAGCAGGGCGTGCGCGCCCATCACTGGCGGTTCGGCAACATGCCCGCGCAAGATGGGCTGACACGGGCGGACGTCGCGGGAATCGTGACCTACGTTCGAGAGCTTCAACGGGCCAACGGGATCAACTGACATGACAGGGTTTTCGATTGGCCGGCGCGCTTTCTGCGCCGGTCTTGCCGGGACGATGCTGGCCCGGCCCGCATGGGGGGCGACGGATACGCTTGTCGCGCAGAAGGCCAGCGTGCAACTGGCACCGGACGGCTATCCCGCCACCCCGGTCTGGTCCTATGGCGGTACCATACCGGGAGCAACGATCCGTATGGGGCAGGGCGACCGGCTGCAGCGGCAGCTGGTCAACGAACTCGATGTGCCGACCTCCGTGCACTGGCACGGCATCCGCATCGACAATGCGATGGACGGGGTCGCGGGGCTGACGCAGGAGGCCGTGCCGCCCGGTGGCACCTTCGACTACGACTTCACGCTGCCGGACGCCGGGACCTACTGGTACCACGCGCACACGAACTCCATGGAGCAGGTGGCGCGCGGCCTGTCCGGCGCGCTGATCGTCGAAGAGGCGGACGCCCCTGACGTGGACCGTGACGAGGTGCTGATGCTGGGCGACTGGTTGCTCGACCCGGACACCGGCGGCTTTGTCGAGCCCTTCAACCATCCGATGATGATGAGCCATGGCGGACGTACCGGGAACCTGGTCGGGGTGAATGGCCGATACGACTTTGCCCTGACCGCGAAGCGGCATGAACGCCTGCGCCTGCGCCTGATCAATTCCGCCAACGCGCGGATCTTCGTGCTGCGCCTGCAGGGGATGAGGGGGTGGACCGTCGCGCTCGACGGGATGCCGCTGGATGCCCCGGAAGAGGTGAGCGACGAGATCGTCCTTGCCCCCGCGCAGCGCGCCGATCTGATCGTGGACATCACCGCGGACGAAGGCGCGCCCGCGGGCCTGCTCATGTGGATGGACGACGACAGCTGGGAGGCATTGGCCGAGGTCAGGGTATCCGGCCAGTCCGCAACCACCCCGCGCCCGCCGCCAACGGCCTTGCCCGCCAACCCGCGCACCGCGCTGCCGGATCTGTCAGAGGCCCGCAGCCTCGACATGGTGATGGAAGGCGGCGCGATGGCGGGCATGGAAAGCGCCATGTTCGAGGGAGAGCGCCTTGGCTTCCGCGCGTTGATCGAGAAGGGGCAGTTCTGGGCGCTCGCAGGGCAGGCGGGGCGGACGGAAACGCCTTTTGCCGACCTTGCCCTGGGCGAGGTGCTGCGCATCAGGCTCGAGAACCGCACGGCCTTTCCGCACGGGATGCACCTGCATGGCATGCACTTCCGTGAGGTCCGCGCCGACGGCAGTTTCGGTCCGCTGCGCGACACCATCCTCAGCGTGCCGGACGAACCGCTTGAGATCGCCTTCACCGCCGACAACCCGGGCAAGTGGCTGTTCCACTGTCACATGCTCGCCCATGCCGCATCGGGCATGACCACCTGGATAAACGTGACTTAAAAAAACCAACGAGGGACTGACATGAAGAAAGCTAAACTGGCAATCGCATTGATCGCGCTAGGCACCGCGGCGCTGGCGCATGGCGGGGTCGAGAACAAGGATGTCATGGCGCGCATGATGGTCATGGAGACCATCGGCGACCAGATGAAGCTCGTGGGGGCCATGGCAAAAGGCCAGATGGCTTTCGACGCCAACGCGGCCAACAGCGCCCTGAACGAGATCGCCGCACAGTCGGCGCAGATCGTCTCCATGTTCGAGGTGCGCGCGGAGGACCCGAAATCGGAGGCCCTGCCGGTGATCTGGGAAGACTGGGAGACGTTCTCGTCCCGGGCGACAGATGCCGAGCATGCGGCAGAGAAGCTTGCCGGGACCATCCAGTCCGAGGCCGACCTCGGCGCTGCGTTGGGCCAGCTTGGCGAAACCTGCAAGGCGTGCCACTCGCAGTTCCGCAAATAAGGATACGCGCCCCGTCCTTGCGGCGGGGCGCGTCCCTGACCTTGCTACCGGATCGAACCGTTCAGCCTGCCAGCAGTTTCTTGCGGGCGGCATAGTCCTCGGCGTCGATGTCACCACGCGCCAAGCGCATGTCCAGTTCGGCCAGCGCATCGCCGGGCGCCTTCTGGGCCATGGCATTGCCGGGCTGCCGGACGAACCAGACCACACCGGCCACGACCAGCCCCAGCACGATCAGCCAGAGCACCGGCCCGAACATCATGCCGATGCCGTGGCCGTAACCGTCCATCATGTAACCGTACACCTCACCACGGTCGGCAAGGGCCGGTTGGGCAAGCAACATCATCGGAACTGCGAACCATCTCATGGCGACCTCCTTCGGTCTTCTTGTTATGGCTCCAGTATGCGCCGGACCCGGGCCATAGACCTTGATCCAGCGCAATAGGGCGGCCCGAAGGCCGCAAGATCACTCGGACGTGATCTCGGTGACGGTCAGCTTGCCGTTCACGCGGTCGGCGACGAAGGACACCGTGGCGCCTTCGCTCAGGCCTTCCATCATGCCGTCCGCATAGTCGAAGACCATCTTCATCGCCGGCATGTCGAGGTTTTCCAGCGGGCCGTGGTCGATGGTGACTTTCTTCCACTTGGTGTCGATCTTGGTGATCGTGCCCTGGCTCATCGGCATGGCCATATGGCTTTCGGCCAGAGCGACCGAAGCGGGCGCGGTCACGGTGAGCAGGGCGATTGCAAGTGCCTTGAGGGTTTTCATACGCGTTTCCTTTCAGGTGTTTGCCCCTTCGCGGGGGCTTGGGGTCAGTGCCGGGCAGGTGCCCGGATCAGTGATCGTGGTTGAGGTGACTCTTGGGGGTGATGACCGTGGCGGCGCTGCTCTGGCGCACCTCTTCGGGCAGCTCTCCGGTCCATTCCCAGGCCTGGGTGCCCGGAGGGTTCTGATACCATCCGGGGTCGGAGTAATCGTCGGGCGCGATGCCCTCGCGCACCTTCACCACCGAGAACATGCCGCCCATCTCCAAGGGACCGAACGGCCCCCAGCCGGTCATCATCGGCACGGTGTTGTCGGGCAGTTCCATGGACATTTCGCCCATATCGGCCATGCCCGCCGTGCCCATGGGCATGTAACCCGGCTGCTGGCGGCGGATCATCTGCGTGAGGCGCGTCTTGTCCGTCCCGATGAAGGTCGGCAGATCGTGGCCCATGGCGTTCATCGTGTGGTGCGACTTGTGGCAGTGGATCGCCCAGTCGCCTTCGTGGATCGCATCGAATTCGTAGGCGCGCATGGCGCCCACGGGAATGTCGATGGAGACCTCCGGCCAACGGGCGGATTTTGGCACCCAGCCGCCATCGGTACATGTGACCTCGAAGTCGTAGCCGTGCATGTGGATCGGGTGGTTGGTCATCGTGAGGTTGCCGCAGCGCACCCGCACCCGGTCGCCCTTGTTCACCACCAACGGGTCGATGTCCGGGAAGATCCGGCTGTTCCAGGTCCACATGTTGAAGTCGGTCATCTCCGCAACGCGCGGGATGTAGGTGCCCGGATCAATGTCGTAGGCCGCCAGCAGGAAGGCGAAGTCGCGGTCCACCGGCATGAAGGCAGGATCGCGCGGATGCACGATGAAAAGGCCCATCATGCCCATCGCCATCTGCACCATCTCGTCCGCGTGGGGATGGTACATGAAGGTGCCGGATTTGATCAGGTCGAACTCGTAGACGAAGGTCTTTCCGGGCGGGATCGCGGGGTGGCTCAGCCCGCCAACGCCGTCCATGCCCGAGGGGAGGATCAGCCCGTGCCAGTGCACTGAGGTGTGTTCCGGCAGACGGTTGGTGACGTAGATGCGCACGCGCTCGCCTTCCACCGCCTCGATCGTCGGGCCGGTGGACTGGCCGTTGTAGCCCCAGAGCCGGGCCATCATCCCGTCGGCCATGATGCGCTCGACCGGCTCCGCGACGAGGTGGAACTCCTTCACGTTGCCGTTCATCCGCCAGGGCAGCGACCAGCCGTTGAGCGTCACGACCGGGTTGTAGTCCGGGCCGGAGCCGGGCCGTGGCGGCACCTGCGTGTAGGGGCTGTCGGTCGAGGCTGCCTCGGGCAGGTCGCGGAAACGGGTTTCGGCTGCGGCGGCAGAGGCCAGAACGGCCCCAGCGCCACCGGCCAGCAATTGACGGCGGTTCATTCGTCACCTCCAGCGGGCGGACCCCAGATCACGGTTTTCAGGTTGGCTTCGGCGCGCCAGTAATCGGCTCTGGCCTCGGCGGTGGACAACTGCGCCTCCAGCCCGTCACGGGCGTCCTCGATCAGCTCGAAGGTCGAGGTCAGCATGCCGTTGTAGGATTTCAGCGCCTCGCGGTCGATTTCACGACGCAGGGGCAGCACCTCGTCACGCCAGTGCCGCGCGATGTTGTAGGTGCCGGTGACTTCCGCATGGGCAGAGCGTGCCTCGGACCGGGCGTTGACCGCGTGTTGCGCCAGTTCATGCGCCGCGCGGGAATATTCCAGTGCACCGCGCCGCGAGGTCAGCTTTGTCGTGTCGTAGAGCGGGATCTCCAGGCTGGCCTGCAGCACGCGGGCGACTTCGGTTTCGTTGTCGTCGCTGCGTTCCACTTCTGCCCCGGCTGTGACTTCCGCACCCTCGATGCGGCGGGTCTGGCTGGTCAGGCGGTACTCCTGCGCAATCGCTTCCAGTTCGAGCTTGCCGATGGCGAGGTCGACGCGATGTTGCAGGGCGAGGGCCTCGGCATTGCTGCGCCCCGGTCTGCGGCCCGGCAGGCTCGGCAAGCGGTCGGGTACGTAGAAATCCGTGCTCGCGCCATAGAGCCCCATGAGCCGGGTCAACTTCTCCTTAGCAAGTTGTGCCTCCAGCCGTGCTTCCGCGCGTTCGGCGGCCAGTTCCGCGGTGAACACATGTTCGCGCGCCTGGTCGGCGCGGTTCATCGCACCGGTGCGGCCCAGTTCGGCCGCGAGTTCGGAGGCGGCCTCTGCCGTGCCCTGCGCCCGCGCGATCAGAGACGACGCCTCGAACGCCGCCACGGCGTCGATCCACGCCATGCGCGTCTCGGCGGCCAGCGCAAGCGTTTCGGCCAGCGCCTCTAGCTGCGCTTGGCGGAAGTGCATCTCGGCGATGCGTGTGCGCGGCTTGAGCGTGGCCAGGTCGAGTATGGCGCCGGTGACGGTCGCCTCGAGCGAGCGGGCCAGACTGGCCTCGCCGATGCCGCTGAGCGACAGTTCGAGACTCGGACGCGGCCCCAGCGCGGTTTCCCAGAGGTCGGTGGCCGAAAGGCCCAGGTCGGCATAGGCCGCCTGCAACCCGCGATTGTTCATCAAGGCGACCTGTACGGCGGTGTCCGGCCCGATGGTCTTGCCCGCAACCAGCGCCTTGGCGCGCGCCTCGTTCGCGGCCACATCGGCGGCGGTCTGCGCCCAGGCGGCCTTTGCGCCCGTCGAACGGTTGGCGCCATCGGCGACGAAGGCGAAACCGGCTTGCGGATCGGAGGCGCCCTTCACGGTCGCCGTATCGGCACAAGCGGTCAGAAGCGCCAGCCCGGCCAGCGCGATCACATGCTTCATGTGCCACCTCCCGGCGCCTGCGCGTCGTTGAGCTGCCGCCAGTCGAGCGGCTCGGCGATGGGGTAGGCGGTGTAGCCGACGCTCGGCCCCGGCTGGGCGGCGGTGGCGGTGGACGGATCGGCGGCGCGGATCAGCGCACCTGCCTCGGGCAACGCCAGAGGCTGTGCACAGCCCGCAAGCGCCAGCGGCAGAAGCGCCGCGAAACGGTATTTCATGGAATGACTCCGAAGGGATCTTCAGTCAGGGCGCGGCAGGCACACCCGTGGCGGGAAGATCAGGCCTTCGGAGGACGACGCAGACCGATGGGCCCCGTCAGGTCGGCGCGGTCGAGCACGGACCAGTCCGCGGGCACCCGCGTCTCGGACACGGTTTTTGCGTCCGTGTCCGGCAGGTTGGAGATGTCGAGGACGCAGCCGTGATCGCAACAACTGAACAGCGCGGTTTCGGACTTCTGCTCCTTGGTTGCGGTGTCGTCCGGCGGCGTCACGTGGCCCTGATGGCCGTGGTGAACCATGCGCAGGTCCTCGACCTGTGCCTGCACCTGCGGTGCACAGATCGCACGGTCGGACGCGATCTGGGCCGCGACCGGAGAGATCGCGACCATCAGGCCGGTCAGGCCGAGAAGCAGAACGAGGAGAACACGCTTCACCATGTGGAAATCGATGCCCGCGCCCGCGGGCGGTAGCAACTCACGAAAGCGTTAACGGCCAACTTCGGCGCGCCTCGGTTCTTTTGCGCCATGGCGGCGGTCTCTGGCGGGCGAATGCCGCCGACGGGTTATCGCATGGAAAGCCGATGTGCGCCTGCGTCGGGGCCATGCTGCAGGCACCGAATGAAAGTACCGGCGAGCCGCCGAATCTCCAAAAGTCCCATGGTCACGGCGCCGTCCATCCAGGATTTAGTGAGCGATTACAGTTAACTAAGCCTTGACTGTTTCCCCAGCGGCAATCTTGCGCTATCCTTAAGGTAGAAAGGTGGTGAACACTATGGCTGCACCAGCTCAAGTGACGTGGGCAAAGGTTGCGGACAATGGCGCACAGCTCCTTGCGATCGGAGGCGTCCGCAAATCCTTTTTCGGCAAGTCGCAGTGGCGGCTCTCGACCGAGGAAGCCATTGCCATGATCGAACAGGACGAATGGCGGTTCTTCGTCGAGATCGACGACGAAAGGGCATGGCTCGACGTCCTGGAAGAGCCCGACGGCTCCAAGACGATCAGCGCCGACGGGCCGCTCAGAAACCTGCTCTGACCCCGTCCTCCATCCCTGCGTTACAGGCGGGTGCCCTGCACACGCGTATCGGCTTGTCTTGCGTGACCCGGTTGAAATCGGTCCGCGGCGGGCTAACCTCTTAACTTGAAACCGACGCAGATCAGCTCGCCGGGGTCGCATCTCCCGTAACAGGACCTTCCCTTAGTCCGCGAGCGGACAGGACGCGCGCTCGTCCCTGTTGGTCTGCCTGATGAAAGGATATGCAATGACTGACAAGAACCCGGATAAAGGGTATGTCGCCCTGCTCGGCTGGAGCCTGAACGCCATTGACGCGGTCGACCGCTTCGACCGCCGGTATGTTGTCGTCGCTCCGCCTTGGGCCGAGGACTACTGCAAGCAGAACGACATTCCCTTTGTCCCGTGGGACTTCGACCGTCTGAACGAACGCTCGCACGAGCTGGCGCACCGGCTTGACGACATGGGCGTCGACGTGGCCATCCCGATCTTCGAGGAGACGGTGGAATGGGCCGGTGCGATCAATGCGGTGCTGATGAAGAACCCGCGCCTTCTGGGGCAGGCCATGCTGTTCCGCGACAAGTCGCTGATGAAGCGCCGCGCGCAGCTGGGCGGCATCCGGGTGGGCGTCTTCGAAGAGGCGCACGACCGCGGTGACGTGATCCGGTTCCTCAAGCGGGTCAACCAGACGCTGCTGAAGCTGGACGGCGATCCGAACGATCCGATCCACTTCAAGGCTTTCGACAAGTCAGGCACCGCCGGGCACCGGGTGATCCGCACCCCCGAGGACGTGGACAACATCCCCGACGAGGAATTTCCGGCGCTGCTGGAAAGCCATCTCGACGGTTGGGAATTCGCGGTCGAGGCCTGGATCAAGAACGGCAAGATCGAATTCCTGAACATCTCGGAATACGTCACGCTGGGCTATTCGGTCTTCGTGCCCGCCACGCCCGAGCTTGAGGCGCACCGCGAGCGGATCACCGAAGAGATCGAGAAGCTGATCGAGGTCTTCGACATCGATTTCGGCTTCATCCACCCGGAATACTTCCTGACCAGCGACAACAAGCTGTACTTTGGTGAGGTCGCGTATCGCCCGCCGGGCTTCAACGCGCTGGAGCTGATCGAGCGCGCCTATGGCTTCAACGGCTATCAGGGCCTCGTGCTGGCCTTCGACCCGAAGACCACGCAGGAGGAGCTCGACGCCTTCTTTCCGAAGGAGATCGTCGATGCCAAGGGCCACGCCGGGTGTTTCGGTGTCTATCCGCGCCGCCGGGTCGTCAGCCGGCTGGAGATCCCCGAAGATACGGCGAACCACCCGTATTTCGAATTTCACGAACTGGCCGATCCGCGCGAGCAGAAGGTGGCCAAACGGTCCGCGTTCGGCACGCACTGGGGGCTGGCCTATTTCTTCGGTGACAACCCGCACGAGTTGCGAGACCTTCTGAAGAAGCAGGAAGAGCTGGATTATTACGTTTGATGAACCTCAGAAACGCGTCCTCCGCGGACGGGCAGACCGGGGACGACAGCGCCGCGCTGGCGCGCTTGTCCGGTACGCTCGATCTTGCGATTGAACGGCTGGAGCGGGCCCGGCCCTTTGCCAAGGCCCGCTACCAGCGCCCCGTGCTCGACGTTCTTGGCCGCATCATCTCCCAGCCCGGCGGGCTGGGAGTGGTGCGCGAACGGGCGGCACGCATGGACGCAGCTGGGCTGTTCGTCGGTTCCGACTGGGACCGGCCCGAGGCGCTCCTGCCGCAACTTGTCGGCGGGACGCTGGTGTCCGAAGACCCCGCGTTCCAGGCGCTGGAGGCGGCCAGCCTGTCGCGGTTCCTGGCCGTGGCGAAGGGCGAGGCCCGGCATGGCAACCTGCATCAGGACGGCGCTCGGCACTTCCTGACACAGGTGCTTGCGCTGAACCTGAAGGACCTGTTCGGGGTGCCGGACGAAGCTGCCCGGGGGCTCGGTGCGCGGCACGAGGTGAAATGCCGGGTGCTGCGGCACATAGCGGACCATATCGGTCTGAACGACGTTCTCAGCGTGCTCGTGTCCGAGATCTGGCGCCTGCTGGAGCAGCGCTCGGTGCAGGTGGGTGTGGTCAAGGACATGATCGCCCAGATCGCTGTCGCCCTGAACGAGAACGGCACCGAACCCGGCAGCACCCGCCTCGGCGCGGAGCGTCTGGTCAGTGCCCTTTTCGGCCCGACGACGGCGTCGCGCGACGATCCGGGCCTTGCCGTCTACCTCGACCGCATATCGGTCGCCGACGACGCCGGTCTCTCGCGTGAGGCCATGGGGTTTGCCCGCGCGATGCACGACACGGGGCTGGTCTCCGACTACCACGCCGCTTTCCTGACATGGGCGCTGGACTTCGATCAGCGGCCCCTGATCCCGGAGGCGCTTGGCCTCGGGTCCACCGGCCTTGACTGCTGGCGGCACTACCGCGGCGTGATCGAGAAGCTGGTGCGCAGCGCCGTGACGCCGGCCACGCCGCAGGCCGCCTACGGCCTCGCCATGCTGCTTGAACGCGGCACCCTGCATCACGCGCCGATGGTTCCGGCGCTGGAACGGCAACTGTCGCTCCGCCTGCGCGGCGCGGCGCGGGACCGTCTCGCGCTCGGGTTCGGACCTGCCGTCTCGCCCGAGACGCAATTGCTGGCCGGTGTGCTTCAGGTGCTCGGGCAGCCGCTGGGCGTCGGGCAGGGCGCCAATCCGACCTGCCAGTCCGCCCGGGCCATCGCGCTCTGGGCGCTGAACGACCCGGATTACCTGCTTCACCTCGTGACGCAGGTGGCCGAGTTCGACACGCTTCAGATGCAGTTCGAGGGCACGCCGATCAACTCCGCCGACCTTCCGGCAGGGCTTGCGGGTATGGGGCCGATCGACGCCGACCCGGTGTCGGTCCTTCTGGTCGGGCATCTCGACCGCATCTATGCCGAGATGGGCCGGCTTTGCGCGGGACGCTCCGGCGATCCGCACAAGTGGATCAACCCGCAGTTTCACGGCTGGTGGGTGTCGCGCGATTGCGCCGTCGCGGTCGATGTCACCACCGGGAAGCTGGCGGCCTACGACGACTTCCTGCGCCGTTTCTTCGCGACCTATCATCCCGACCACAACGGCGGCCGGCCGCTTGGTCACCCGCAACCGGCCGGTATCGCTGTGACGGATGCGCAGCAGCGGTTCGTGGGCTGGCACGCCATCGCCATCCTGCGGGTGGCAGAGGATCAGGCCGGGCGGATGCGGATCTACTTCTACAACCCGAACAACGACAGCGGTCAGGACTGGGGCAACGGCGTCGTGGTGTCGACCTCGGGGCATGGCGAACGCTACGGCGAAGGCTCTCTGGAGTTCGACCCGTTCCTGTCCCGTGTCTACCTCTTTCACGACGAGCCGCTGCGCAGCGCGCATGGTCAGGACATTCCCGCCGATGTCATCGCCAGGGTGCGCGAGCAGGCCATCGCCAGCTGGGCCGCCGACAGGCAACCGGAGGACGAGAGCGAAGGCGCCTGACAACGGGCCGGACGCCGCGTCGGACCTGCCCTTTGTCGGTGCCCGCCTTGCATTGCGGGGCCGTTCTGCGGGATACGGCGGCGAGGGCGAGCCCCCGTCCGACGGACCGATGAAAGGCCACAGCCGCGATGCCTCAGACCGACCACCTCAAGACCGATTGTTCGAAGTGCGCCGCGCTGTGCTGCCTCGCGCTGGCTTTTGACAAGGGCAAGGATTTCGCCTTCGACAAGAACCCCGGCGAGCCGTGCCGGAACCTCTCGGGCCACAGCTGTTCCATCCACGACCGGCTGACGCAGGAGGGCTTTCCCGGCTGCGTCGCTTACGATTGCCTGGGGGCCGGCAACCGTGTCGTGCAGGAGGTGTTCGGCGGCAGGTCATGGCAGGCCGAGCCGCGCCTGACACGCCCGATGATGGAGGCGTTCGCAGGCATGCGGGAGGTGCACAAGCGCATCGACCTGCTCCGCGCCGCCGAGACCCTGCCGCTGAAGCCACGCGACGAGCAGGCGCGCCGCGACTTCCTCGCCCGACTCGAACGGCATCGCTGGAGCGGCGCCGAACTCAATGACTTCGAGGTGGGGGTGGCGCTTGAGATCGACATTTTCTTTCACACCATCCAGCTATACGCGCCGGACCCCCGGTTCGCCGAGTGGCACGCCTAGCCGGGCGAAGGCTGGCTTGATCCTGTGGGCGGACGCGCGTGGCATCAAACTTCGCATCGCCGCAGACACAAGTCGCGCCGGGCGTGCCGCGTTAGGTGGCTCGTTCGGCCTGCCTCTCCCTGAGCACGGCGTCGAGCGCATCCAGGAACCCGCCCATCTCTTCCTCGCCCACCGCGAAGGACAGCGCGATCAGGCCGCGCGAGGCAAAGTAGTAGCCCCGTTCCATCATCCGGAAATGCAGGAGGCGCAGGCGGTCGCGGCGAAGCGTGGAGTCGTCCGCCGTGGCGTGGATGTTCATGATCGATCCCATCCCGGTCACATGAAACCATCCGCCCTGTGCCGCGAAACGGTCGTTCAACGCGGCGCGGAATGCTTCTCCGCGCTCGTAGAGGGCGGCCAGTGCGTCCGGTGTCAGGTGGTTGCGGATCGCTTCCAGCCCGGCGGCCATGGTCAGCCGGTTGTTGTTGAAGGTGCCCGCGTGGGGGATTGCATCGGGGTGGGACGGATCGAAGCGCGCCATCACGGCCTTCTTGCCCCCGAATGCTCCGAACGCGAGGCCGCCGCCGAAGATCTTGCCAAGTGTCGTCATGTCCGGCGTGATGCCCAGACGTTCCTGTGCGCCGCCCGGCGCCATGCGCGCGGTCTGCACCTCGTCGAAGATCAGCAGCGCGCCGCTTTCGTCGCAGAGATCGCGCAGGGCCTGCAGGAACTCGGACGTGCCGACGTTGCAGCCGCCCGCGCCCTGCATCGGCTCCACCAGGACGGCGGCGATGCGATCGCCCGACTTGGCAAATTCCTGCGCCGCCGCCTGCGGGTCGTTGTAGGGCAGGATGGCGAAGTCGAAAGGCACGTTGACCGGCGCATTGCCGTTGCCAAATGTCAGGACCCCGCCGTGATAGCCCCCGGCAAAGACCATGACGCGCTCACGACCCGTCACCAGACGCGCGGCGGTCAGAGCCATCACGTTGGCTTCCGTCCCCGAATTGGTGAACCTCAGCTGGTCGATGGAGGGGAAACGCGCCGCCAGTTCCTCGGCCAGCGCGACCTCGTAAGGCGTGTGCGAGGACAGTCCGAACCCGCCACGGTGCGCAGCTGTCACGGCCTTTTCAAGCGACGGGCAGGTGTGTCCGAAGATGCCGGCGGTGAACTCGCCCAGGAAATCGGTGTAGGTGTTGCCGTCGACATCGGTGATGCGGCAGCCCGCGCCGCCGGTGATCGACAGCGGGTAGGGCGCCGCCCAGAGCGAGCTGCGGGTGTTGCCGCCCGGCAGGACGCGGGACGCGCGGGCCAGCGCCTCCGCGCTTTTGGGCGTGCGATTGCGGAAGTCCTCTTCGGCGCGGGTAAGGTCGGCTGTCAGGGTGTCTGCGTGAAAGGTCATGTCTTATATCCGATGTGAGGGCAGGAGGGCGTCGAAGCCCTCGGCCGGATGGCCCGCAACCATCTGCGCGAGCAGGGCGCCGGTCGTCGGACCAAGGGTGAAGCCCTGGTGGCCGTGGCCGAAGTTCATCCAGAGGCCCTTGTGCCGGGGGGCGGCACCCACCAGCGGCAGCATGTCCGGGAGGCAGGGCCGGGCGCCGGACCATTGTGGTTCCTCGATGCGGGCGCCGACCTCGATCAGGTCGGAAATCCCGGTCCGGCCACGGTCGAGCTGGCGCGGGTCGGCGGGGCTGTCCCTGGTCACCAGCGCAGCCCCTGTGGCAAGCCGCAGACCGTCGGTCATCGGCGCGGCGACGATCCCGTGCGCCACGTCGAGGAAAGGCCGGACAGGAGCGCGCGGCGCGGCAAAATGGCCGTGATAGCCGCGCTTGTAGATCATCGGGACGCGATAGCCGAACCGGGCCAACAGGCGCGGCGACCATGGGCCAAGGGCTATGACGGCCTGCGTGGCGCCAGCGGTGCCTTCATCGGTCTCGATCTGCCAGCCGGTGCCCTTCTGCCGCAGGGTGCTCGCGTTGCCGGTCACCACCTGGCCGCCGCGCCGGGCAAAGAGATCGGCATAGCCCGCCGTCAGCGTGCCGGGCGACGCGCAGCTCCAGGAGTCCTGCCAGTGGATCACACCTGCAGGCGCCTTCAGCAGCGCAGGATCCTCATTCGCATAGTCCGTGCCGTCGACCGCCCGGAAGCGCGTGCCGTAGGTGGCGTGGACCCGTTCGGCGTCGGCCACCGCAGCGGCGTATTCGGCAGGGTTGCGGTAGAGGAGGGCGATGCCGTCGCGGGTGATCAGGTTCTCCATCCCGGCCTCGGCGATCAGCGGAGCGTGGTCGCGGGTCGAGCGTTCGGTCAGCCTGACATGAGTGCGCGAGATCTCGGCATGACGGGCGGGCGAGGAGTTCCGGTAGTATTTCCACAGCGCCGGAAGCATCTCGGCGACGCCGGCCACGGACCATGTCACATCGTTGGTCCGGCCAAGCGCAAAGCGCAGCAAGGTCATCGGGTCGCGGGGCAGGCCATAGGGTTCCGCGGCTTCGGCCTGGATGATTCCGGCGTTGCCGAAAGAGGTTTCGCGCCCGGGCGCCTTGCGGTCGATGAGGGTGACCGACAGGCCCTGCTCCTGCAGTGCCAATGCGGTGGAAACGCCGACCATGCCGGCACCGAGAACGAGAAAATCGGCCATGAGAAGTTCCGGTAGTGGGAAGCGAACCGGCGGGACCGCCGGTCCGGAGAGTTGGGGCGGGGCAGACGCGCATCGCGGCGCCCTGCCTCCGCAGGCCCGGGTCAGGCTTCGGCGATGACGGTGATCTCGACCTTCGCGTCGATCATCAGGCCGCTTTGCACGGTGGTGCGGACGGGCAGCGGATCGGAGAAGTACTCGGCATAGACACGGTTGAACTCTGCAAAGTCGCTGGTGTCGGTCAGGTAGCAGGTGGCCGAGACCACGTTGGCCAGCGTCAGGCCCTCGGTCTCGAGCGTCGCATTGAGCCGCTCGAAGATGTTGCGCGTCTGCGCCTCGATACCCGCCGGGACCTTGCCGTCCGCGTCAAAGCCGATCTCGCCTGCAAGGTAGACGGTGTTGCCGACACGGCGGGTCTTGGAGAAGGGGAGGTTCATCGGTGTTTCCTTGTCGTCTGAAGGGAGTTGAAGTGTGGCGGTCAGAAAGGTTGGGCCGGGGCCCGGGCCTTCAGCCCCTCGACCAGGAGGTCGAGCAGCAATTCGAAACTGTCGTTGTAGGGATTCACGGCACCGTTCTGCCAGCGCAGGACGAAGATGCGGTTGGAGATGTCGGGCAGCGCGGCCGCCGTCAGCGGGTAGAGCTCCGGATCGGTCTGCGCGACCCGCTTTGCGAAAAGGTCCTGCCAGGTTTCGCCTTCGCTGCCCGGCTTGCTGACGGGGGGCGGCGCCAGTTCCATGGTGACGAACCCGGCGAGTCCGCCGACCAGCACGTTGAAGGCCGGGCGCAGCGCGTCGCCGCGGTAGCCGCCGTCGTGCAGCGCCGAAAGGATCGTCTCGACCCAGTCGAGGTTCGCGACACCGTTGGACTTCATCTGCGCGCCCAGCAGTGGCGCGACGGCGGGATGACGATGCACCAGCTTGCGGTAGTTGAGAAACACCTGCCGGAGCCGGTCGTCCCAAGGCATGTCGGCGTCGAGAGTGTCGGACAGGGTCCCGGTGATCGAGGCGGAAATCTCGGCGAAGAGGTCTTCCTTCGCGCCACCGACATGCCAGTAGATCACTGCCGGAGAGACGCCCAGATTGCGGGCCAGCTCTCGGAGGGAGAAGGCCGCCAGCCCCTTTTCGTCGATCTGCGCGACGGCTGCGGCGACCACCTGATTCTTGCTCAACCCGACCGCCGCGGCCCGTCCACGCAGCATCTTGCCCTTTTTTTCATCATTCTCAGTGGTCACCGGTACGATTCCCGTTCAAAAAATAGGCGTGTTTCATTTTGCGTGACGGACTCGACGAGTTTGGTTTAACAGTTATAGAACATCGTTCAATTAAAAACCAACACAACCGGCCGAACACTCTCGAACCTGACGACTGGGGTACAAATGACAGCACTGCCGATCCTCATCTTTTCCGTCGCCCTGCTTCTGGGTGGCGCCGTGCTTGCGCACCTGATCGGGGCGGCCTCCATCCTGTCCTTCATCGCCGCCGACAGGGCGCGCTTCCTTGCTGCGGCGCCCCAACGGATCATCGCTCATATCGACCTGTTCTCGATCATGTCGATGCCGTTGTTCATTCTGGCGGGTGAAATCATGAACCGTGCCGGCGTCACGAAAGCGCTGATCGATCTGGCCATGGCGCTGATGGCGCGTCTGAAGGGCGGGCTGGGGCATGTGAACATCCTGACGTCGGTGTTCTTCGCCGGGATTTCCGGGTCGGCGATGGCGGATGCGGCGGCGGTGTCCAACACGCTGGTCCCGGCGATGCGGAAGTCCGGCTACACGGTGCAATATGCCGGTGCCGTCACCGCCGCGTCTTCGGTGATCGGGCCGATCATTCCGCCGTCGATCATCATGATCTTCTACGGGGCGCTGATGAACACCTCGGTGGCAGCGCTGTTCATCGCGGGCATCGTGCCGGGTCTCATCATGGCGGTTGCGCTGTTTGGTGCGAACGCGTGGCTGGCGCATCGCCACGACCACCCGACGGGGGAGCGTGTCCCTGCACGCGAAGTGCTGCGCCGCGCGATCTATGCGCTCCCCGCCACCGTGATCCCCGTCATCATCCTCTCGGGTATCGTCTTCGGAGTCATGACCCCGACCGAGGCCGCCGGTGTCGCGGTCTGCTGCGCCATCCTCGCCGGGATCATCTACCGCCAGATGTCCTGGGGCACGATCATCAAGAGCCTCGAACGCACGGCAATCCTGTCCGGTTCGATCTTCATCCTGCTCTCGGGCGTGGCGATCTTCGGCTATCTCGCCGGTCTGGAGAAACTGCCGACGCTTCTGGCCGATGCGCTGATCGGGCTGGGGTTCGAGGGCTGGAAATACTTGTTGCTGCTCAACGCGGTCTTCCTCGTGGCGGGCATGTTCCTCGAGGTGCCGGTGGCGCTGGCCCTGCTGGTGCCGCTGCTCGTGCCCACGGGCATCTCGATGGGCGCCGATCCGATCCACCTGGGCATCGTCATCGTGGTGAACCTGATGCTGGGCATCGTCACTCCGCCCTTCGGTGCGGCGTTGCTGGTCGTCTCGGCTGTATCGGGTGCGCCCTACTGGGGCATCGCCAAGGCCGCCGCGCCCTTCCTGGTGGTCCAGCTTGGTGTCCTGCTGATCCTGACCTTCACCCCTGAATTGACACTGTTCCTGCCGCGCCTGGCCGGTTTCGTCGAGTGAGGAGAGACAGATGATCCGTATCGCCAATCTCACCTATGCCACGTCGCAACGGCTGAATTTCTTCGCCACCCGGATCGCCGCGCTGTGCTTCGGAGCGATGCTCTGTGTCATGATGCTTCAGGTGGTGGCGCGCTACGCCTTTGCCTCGCCGCCGTTCTGGACCGAGGAACTGGCCCGCTGGCTCATGGTCTGGGGCGGGTTGCTGGGCGCCTCGGCAGCGTTCCACACCCATGCCGACCCGGCGATGGTGCATCCGCCCAGCCACGTGATCTGGCGCCAGAAGGTGCAGGTCGTGGCGCGGTTCCTCGCGTCCTGGACCTTCTTCGCGCCCGTGCTGTGGTTCACCTGGCCGTATCTCGAACGCCAGATCGGGCGGACCTCCGAAGGGCTCGAAATATCCACCGCCTGGATGGCCTCGGCCCTGCCGGTCGCATTGATCCTGATCCTTTTCCACGGGCTTGCCGGTCTTGGCGCGCTCATCTCGCCGAAGGTTCTCGAGGAGGAGATCGCCTTCGCAAAATCCACTGAATCCAACATGCTGGAGTAACTGATGAACTTAACGTCCACCGCCACCCTCACCGCGCTGTTCCTGGCCTCGGCCGCCTCGGCGCAGTCGGTCAACGTCGCTCTCGATTCCAACCCCGATCGGGAGCAGTCCGGCACCTATCGCTATGTGGAAAACCTCTTCACAACGCTCGAAGAAGCAGGCTGGGACACCGAGACCTTCCCGCGCGACACAATCGGCGGCGAGGACGAGCGCCTTGACCAGATCCGCGCCGGTATCCTCGATATCTCGATGTCGAACTACGCCGTGGCAACCCAGTTCGTCGAGGAGATGCGCGCGCTGCAACTGCCCTACACCTTCGAAAATCCGGCGCACGAGTTCAAGTTCTTCACCGAATCCGACTACCTCGATCAGGTGAACGAAGAGCTGGCGGCCGAAGGGATGCGCATCCTGGCGATCGTGCCCACCGGGGGCTTCCTGGGCATCTTCAACAACGAGAAGGAAGTCCGCACCGTATCCGACATGGAAGGCCTGCGGATGCGCGCGCTGGATCCCAACCAGTTGGAAATGTTCCAGATGATGGGCGCCAGCGGCGTTGTCATCCCGTTCTCCGAAGTGCCGAATGCGATCCAGACTGGCATCGCCAACGGTTACGTCAACGCGTCGCTCGTGCCGCTGACCTTCGGGCAGGGCGACCTGTTCACCAACTTCACCGACGCCAAGGTGATCATGTCCGCCCGCCTCGCGCTGGCCTCCACCACGTGGTGGGACGGTCTGTCGGAAGACGAGCAGGCCACCTTCGAGAAAGCCTCCATAGACGCGCTGGCCGAGGTTTTCGAATGGGTCGACGCCTCCGAGGTCGTGCACAAGAAGAACCTCGAAGAAGCCGGCATCGCCGTTTACGAGCCGACGGAGGAAGAGCTTGCAACCTTCCGCGAGGCGACCCTGCCGATGGCCGACGTGCTGACCGAAGTGCCGGCCGAGCGGATCGAGGAACTGCGCGCCTTCGTCGCCGAATACGCGCCGGAGTAAACTTCGCCGCTTTGCATGATCGGGGGCGTCCTGCCGGGCGCCCCTTTTTCCGTGGCTGCCGGCACTTCGGAAATGATGCCGGGCGCGCGCTGCGGCCCGGCACCGTCCTGCTCCGGAGGCCTGATCAGAGGCTGAGGACCCCCTCGACGTCCGACAGCCGTCCGGCGGATTTCAACGCGGCGATGTCGGGGCCTTTTGGCGCGAGGTCAGAAATCCCCGCGATGATCGCCTCCAGCTCGGCGGCCACCGCCAGTACGCCCAGGTCGTCATAGCGCCGTCCGACAATCTGCAGGCCGAAGGGCATGCTGTTTGCGTCGGTCCCGCAGGGAATGGTGATCGACGGATGCCCCGCAACGGTGGAGGCATAGGCCATCGCCAGCCAGTGGTAGTAGCTCTTCGTCGCCACGCCATCGATCTCGGTCGGGTAGAGCTCGTGCCAGTCGCGCGGGCTGATCGTTACCGCCGGAGAGATCACGAAATCATGGTTTTCGAACCAGATCTGCCAGCGCTGGTGATAGGCGCCCTGCATCGACAGCGCCTCGGCGATGTCGTCGGGGGTGAAGCTGCGGCCTTCGCGGACGTTCTCCGTCACGTTCGGGCCGACCTGCTCGGGGTGATCATCCAGGCGCTTGCCGTGCGTGGCCACGAACAGGATGCCGCGCAGCACCGAGAAGATACGATCGGCATCGGCGCAATCGGGTGTCCCTTCATCGGCGGCGCCGAACAGCGGTGCAAGCTGCGGGACAACGCGCCGGAAGTGGTCGCGCACGATGCCTTCGGTCGGCGCAAAGCCGTAGTCCTCGGTGAACGCCACGCGCAGCGAGGACAGATCGCGGCGCGGCAGGGTGGCAAAGCGCGCCGGATTCCATGCGGTGCGGCCATCCACGACCGCCGTGTAGGGGTCGCGCATGTCGGGCCGTGCCAGCACCGACAGCATCAGCGCCGTGTCCTCCACGTTGCGGCCCATGGGGCCGGAGGTGGACAGCGGGAAGTACCCGATGCCGCGGGTGTTGCCCGGCACCACACCCGGCGACGGGCGATACCCCACGACGCCGCAGAAAGCCGCCGGGTTGCGCAGCGACCCGCCCGTGTCCGATCCGGTGGCCAAGGGGAAGTACCCGGCTGCCAATCCCGCCGCCGACCCGCCCGAGGACCCGGCGCAGGTGCGTGTCAGGTCATACGGGTTGGCTGTGGCACCGTAGACGCGGTTGCGGGTGTTGCCGCCCGCGCTCCATTCCGGGTTGTTGGTCTTACCCATGGGGATCGCGCCCGCGCCGCGCATCGCGGCGACCATGGCATCGTCCTTCTTGGCGATGTTGTCGCGGAACAGTTCAGACCCGAAGGTGGTTGGCAGGCCGGTCACGTCGATCATGTCCTTCACCCCGAATGGCAGGCCGTGGAGCGGCCCGAGTTCGGCGCCGGAGGACAGTGCCTTGTCCGCCGCCCAAGCCCCCGCCCTAAGCCCGTCGAAGTCCCGCGCCACCAGCGCGTTCACCGCGTGGTCCACGGCCTCCACACGGGTGATGCAGGCGTCGGCCAGTTCGGATGCGGACAGCGCCTTGCGGGCGATCAGGCGGCGCGCTTCGGCGGCGCCTAGGTCTGCGGGATCGGTGGGAGTGGAAGTCCGGTCCATGGGATGCGTTTCCTTCAGAAGAGGGCCTTGCGGAGCATATTCAGGGCCGCAAGGATGATGAACAGGGCAAAGACCTTTCGCAGCCGGCCCGTGGGAAGAACGTGGGTCAGCCGGGCGCCGATGGGCACGGTCACGAAGGTCATCGCCGTGATGGCGAGAAAGGCGGGAAGGCTGACGAGGCCCAGCGTGAACGGCGGCAGGGTGACGTCATCCGGCGATGCCAGCAGGTAGGTCACGCTGGCGGGGAGCGAGATCAGCAGCCCGAAGCCCGCCGAGGTGGCAATGGCCCGGTTGATCGGTGTGCCGTAGGCGGTCAGGGCGGGCACCCCGAAGGTCCCGCCGCCAATGCCGATCATGGCGCAGACAAAGCCCATCACGCCGGAATAAGGGGCATAGACCCGAAGCCCGGGGTGGCTGTCACCCAGCCGCCAGTTGGGGTTGCCGGCCAGCATGTAGATCCCCATGACCGTCGCAAGACCGCCGAAGATCAGCATCAGCGTGTCCGATTTCAGCGTGGTCGCCGTCAGCACGCCAAGGATCGCGCCTACCGCCAGCCACGGCGCCCAGGCCCGCAGGATCCCGACCTCCACGGCGCCGCGCCCGTGGTGCGCCCAGACCGACCGGATCGACGTGGCCACGATTGTGGCCGTGGACGTGCCGACGCAGAGCTGCATGACGATCCCGTCCGACGCGCCCAGCCCGCGAAAGATGAACAGAAGGACGGGAACGAGGAAGATGCCTCCACCGATGCCCAGCAGGCCCGACAACAGCCCGGCGAAGGCGCCGGTGGCCAACAGAAGCAGAAGGATGGGAAGCAGGGAGGGATCGAACACGGGGCGCGCTACGTCGTTCAGGGAATGCGCTGGCGGTAGCATTCAATTGAACGATGTTCAATTTTTGATGGGCTCGTGCCGAAGGCTTTACGGAAATAATCGCTGCCGGTGCCGCTTTGCGATGCACCGACCTTCAAGCGGTGGTTGTCAGGGAATCACGGAAGTCTGACGGTGCCGGCGCTCCTTGCGTGCCGCGTCGGGACCATCCCTACGTTGCTCTTGAGTACCCTCAGCCCCCTGCGGGCGCGGGGGCAACGGAGGCGCGGCCGATCCACTCTGCCGTTTCGAGGATTTGCAGTTCCCGCCCCGGTTCGCCGTTCAGGCGCCTCTGCATCAGGTCGGCAAGCGGGGTTCCGGCGTCTCGGAGCGCACGGCGGGTGACGGTCAGAGGCGGGTTCAGGTCGCCGGTCTCAATGCCCGGCAGGACATCGTCATGCGCGACGACAGAGAGGTCGCCGGGAATGCTGAGGCCCGCCTCGGCCGCGGCGTCGAGCACGCCGCCCGCCACCAGCGAATTGCAGCAGACGATCCCGGTCGGGCGATCGGGAAGGGCGATCAGCGCGCGCGTGGCGTCCCGACCGTAGGCGCGCGACGTGTCGCCGTAGCGGATCAGCTCGGGGACGGGGTGCAGCCCGGCCCTCATCAATGCATCCGCAAAGACTTCGGCCCGTTCCCTTGAAACCTGCCAGCCTGCCTCGCCGTTCAGAAGTGCGATCCTCCGGTGGCCGAACGCGGCCAGGTGGGCGACGGCCCTGCGGACGATATCAGCCGTGTCGAGGTCGAAGAACGGATAATCCGGGTCGGGGACATGTTTGCCATGCACCACGAAGGGCACATCCCGGCTGCTCAGGAACGCCATCCTCGCATCGTCTGCGCGTGGAAAAAGCAACACGAAACCGTCGAATACGCCCTGGCCGATCAGGCGGTCGTAGGTCTGCAGCGGGTCCGCGTCGGTCGAGATGTGCAGGATGAGATCGAGGCCCCGGGCTGCCATCGCCTGCGTGATCGAATGGGCGATCTCGAAGAAGTGGGGAGACTCGAAGTCGGCGGGCGCAGTGTCGAGGACAAGACCGACAATCCCCGACCGTCCGGAGACCAGTTTTCGGGCGCTGTGGTTCGGACGGTAGTTCAGTTCGCGGGCAACCTCCCTGACCCGGGTGCGGGTCGCCGGAGACACATCGTCGAAACCGCGCAAGGCCCGGCTGACCGTCGTCGCCGTCAATCCGGTTATCTTCGCGATGTCCTTCAGGGTTGCCACGTCTGGGATGTCCTTCGGAATGCCGTCCGAGATTTACGAGGTCGGTGCAAAGAGGGGCCGCTGTCCCGGTACCCTCACCAAGCGGCAATCGTGAGCGCGGTCAATGCGCGATCCGCCAATTTCGGGAATATTTGTTGTCCTTAACGTTAAGATATGTGATCTGAACGTTAAGGATTGCGGTGTGGTTGGATTCGCCATCGGTTTCGGACTGAGCGTCTCAACATGCCACCACCACCAGATCCGCCTTGTGAGAGGCGATAGTCACCTGAAGGACAGCGACGCGATGCAACAGGAAACCGTCCGGACCACCGCGCAGACCACCCCCGAATGGTGGAAGACCGGTATCATCTACCAGATCTATCCGCGCTCCTTTCAGGACAGCGACGGCGACGGTGTGGGCGATCTTGCCGGGATCGAAAGCCGCCTCGACTATCTCGCGGACCTTGGTGTCGATGCCATCTGGATCTCTCCGATCTTCCCGTCGCCGATGGCCGATTTCGGCTATGACGTCTCGGACTACCGCGACATCGATCCGATGTTCGGCACGCTCGCGGATTTCGACCGGCTCGTCGCGGCCACCCACCGGCGCGGGATGAAGCTGATCCTCGACTTCGTGCCCAGCCACACGTCCGAGCAGCATCCGTGGTTCGTCGACGCCCGGTCTTCGCGAAGCAGCCCCAAACGGGACTGGTATGTCTGGCGCGACGCCAAGCCCGACGGCAGCCCGCCGACCAACTGGATCAGCGAATTCGGCCGTCCCGCATGGACCTGGGACGAGGGCAGCGGCCAGTACTACCTCAACATTTTCCTGTCCGAGCAGCCGGCGCTCAACTGGCGCAATCCCGAAGTGCAGGCCGAAATGCTCGACACGCTGCGCTTCTGGTACGACCGCGGGGTGGACGGGTTCCGGGTGGACGCCATCACCCATATCGCGCCCGATCCCGACAAGGGCGATCACCCGCCCGATCCGAAATGGCAGGAGCACATGGACCCCTCCTACCGCTACCTAAAGGTGCACTCCAAGCATCAGCCGGAGGGGCTCGACTTCGTCCGGATGATGCGCCGGGTCACCGACTCGTATCCGGACCGGGTGCTGATCGGCGAGACGGACGGCGAACTGAAGGCCGTCATGACCTACTACGGCGAGGCATTCGACGCCTTCCAGCTGCCGTTCAACTTCACGCTTCTGAACGCGCCATGGAAGATGGCGGAAATCGTGCGCCGGGTCGAAACGTACGAAGCCGCCCTGCCGGACGGGGGCTGGGGCAACTGGGTGCTCGGCAACCACGACTGCCGGCGCATCGCCAGCCGCGCCGGTCCTGCACAGGCTGCGGTGGCCGCCACGCTCCTGCTGACGCTCAGGGGCACTCCGACGATGTACCAGGGTGACGAACTGGGTATGGAAAGCGCCGAGATTCCGCCCCACGCCGTTCGTGACCCGTGGGAAAAGCAGGTGCCGGGCCGCGGGCTGGGTCGCGATCCGGCCCGCACGCCCATGCCGTGGGAGCGGGGCCCGACCCATGGCTTCAGCGACGGCGATCCTTGGCTTCCAGTCTTCGTTCCGGCGGGCGGAGACGTGGCGGCTCAGCGGGCCGATGCCACTTCCCTGCTCAACTATGTCCGCGCATTGATCGCGTTGCGCCGTGAGACGCCCGCGCTGACGCTTGGCACTTGCGAGACAATAGTGGCGCAAGACGGGGTCTTCGTCTTCACCCGCCGCCTTGATGGTGCGGTCTTTCACGTCTGCCTGAACTTTACCGCGGAAACCAGGCTCTGCCCGGTCAAGGGCGAGGTCGTCCTATCCTCCCGCCATGGGTCCGAGGGCGGTGCGGTAGATACCTTGCAGCTTGCGCCCGATGAGGCGGCAATCATCAAGGCCGCCTGATCCGGCAGGACAGCAATAAGCTGGCGGCGGTCGCATGCCGCCGCACCGATCCAGTCACTGGTACAGCGTGCTCTTGCTCATCCCGCCGAACCTCACGCGAAGTCGCCCGTACCGATATCGATGGTGTCGACGCCTGCCAGCAATACGGTGTAGCCGCCGCCGGTCAGCACAGTGCCTGCACCACCGCCGTACTCCGCCACGGTGAAGTCGGCGAAACCCAGCCCGTCGGCGGAGAAGTCGAGCACGTCGATGCCATCCTGGAAGTCGGTGATGGTATCCATGTCACCCGCGGTGGTGAACTTGAAGCAGTCCGCTCCCGCCCCGCCGGTCAGCACGTCGTTCCGCCACTGGCCGTCGAGAGTGTCGTCGCCGTCTCCGCCGTACAGGCTGTCGCTGCCGCCACCCCCGTAAAGAACGTCGTTGCCGGCCTCGCCGTAGAGTTCATCGTCGCCGATTATGCCGTTCAGCACATCGTTTCCATCACCGCCCCACAGGGTGTCCTTGCCCGCCTGGCCGAATATGAAATCGTCGCCGCCGTTGCCATGCACCTCGTCGCTGTGCTTGTCGCCAAAGACGATGTCGGTTTTGTCGCCGCCGATGATCAGGTCGTTGCCCCTGTGGCCGCGCATCACGTTGTCGCCAGCGCCGCCATCGATTGTGTCGTTGCCTGAACCCCCATAGAGGAAATCGGTCCCGCCGCCGCCGTAGATACTGTCGTTGCCGTCCTCGCCGTAGATCTCGTCGTTGCCGAAGATTCCGTGCAGGACGTCATGGCCCGCGCCGCCCCATATGAGGTCGTTGCCCGCCTCGCCGTAGACGAAATCGTCTCCGCCGTGGCCGTAGAGCGCATCGTCCTGCCTGCCGCCATGGATGATGTCGGTCTGCTCGCCACCGTCGATGAGGTCGCGGCCGGTCTGGCCGCGCATCAGGTTCGTGCCGCCTCCGCCGGCCATGATGTCGTCGCCCGCTCCGCCGAGCATCGTGTCGTCGCCGTCGAAGCCCTCGATGACGTCGCTGCCGACGGTGCCCACGAGGCTGTCGGCGCCCCCGGTCCCGATGATCCTCGGAACCGTGCCATCGGCGGTGCCGATGACGATCACCCGGACGGCGGTGGCCTGCGCCGCGCCATGGTTGTCCCGGATCTCCACCCGGTATTCGATCACCAGCGCGTCCCCGCTGCCCAGGTGCTGGAACTGGGCGGGATCGGCGTCGAAGGTCCAGATCGCGCTGCCGTCCGGAGAGCTGCCGGAGGTGACAACCGACAGGCTGAACATCGCCTCCAGCGCTGCCGCGTCAAGGCTGCCCGGGTTGCCGGTCGTGCCCAGCAGGCTGAAGGATGCCGTCTGGGTATCCACCGCCTCGGGGTCGGAGAACAGCAAGACACCGTTCACAAGCGACGGGTCGCGGCCCAGGGACGGATCGAAGGGATCCAGGTCGGCGCTGTCTCCGACACCGTCCCCGTCGCCGTCCTCCTGCCCGGGGTTCGCGACGAAGGGCGCGTTGTCGGCGCCGTTCGCAACGCCGTCGCCGTCGTAGTCTGCGGCGGGGTCGAGCGGGGCGGGCGGGCCCTCGAACTCACCGGCGAGGATCGAGGTCGCCGTGTCGATCCGGGGTGCGTCGTTGACCGGATCGACGGTCAGCGAGACGGTCGCGGTGGCGGTACCGCCATTACCGTCGTGGACCACGTAGGAGAAGCTGTCGGTCCCGTTGAAGTCGGCGTCCGGGACGTAACTGTAGCTCCCCGAAGGGTCGAGGATCAGGGTGCCGCTCGTGGCATCCGTGCCGATCGTGAAGGTCAGTACGTCCCCGTCGGCGTCGGAGACAAGCGCCGCGAGGTCGCCGGTGATGACCGTGTCCTCGTGTCCACGCCCTGAAGCATCCCCTGCCGACGGCTCCGTGTTCGGTCCCGTGCCGGATGGCAGGTACATCCGTGCCTTGATCGCTGCGCCACTGCCGTCCTGCATGATGTCGCGGCTGTGCCAGGACACCACGAACCCGCCGCCGGGCAGGTTCGTGACCTCGGGAAATTGCTGGTCAAACTGCCCTTCGTCGTTGACGAGGAATTCGTCCCCGACAGGGGCGCCCTCGGCATCGAAGACCTGCGCCTTGATCGCACTGCCGCTGCCGTCCTGCCTGTAGTCGGCGGTCTGCCAGGTCGCCACGAAGCCGCCGTCGGGCAGGCCGGTGATCGAAGGGTAGTCCTGTCCGCCCGCCGCTTGGCTGTTGAGGCGGAACTCGTCCCTCACCGGCGCGCCTGACGCGTCGAAGATCCGCGCCTTGACTTCGGTGGAGTAGCTGCTTGGCACGGAAGGATCATAGCCGCGCCAAGTCACAATGAACCTGCCGTTTGCGAGGCCAGTGATGCCGGGGTTGTACTGGTCACCCGCCGACTCGCTATTCACCAGAAACTCGCCGCCCACGGGCGTGCCCGCGGCGTCGAAGATCTGGGCCTTTATCTCGAAGTCGCTGCGGTTCTCCTTGATCTCGTCGGTCCGCCACGTCACCACGAAACCGCCGTTGGTCAGTCCCGCCACCGCAGGGTCGACCTGATCCCTCGAGGTCACGCTGTTCACGAGGAATTCCACCCCCACAGGCGTGCCCGAGGCGTCAAATACCTGCGCCTTGACCGCAGCGCCGTAGCCGTCCTGTGAGTAATCCTTCGTGTACCACGTGACGACGAACCCGCCGTCGGTCAGGCTCGTGATCCTGGGGTTGAGCTGTTCCTGAGCGGTCTCGGTGTTGACGAGGAACTCGCCGCCCACGGGTGCGCCTGTGGCGTTGAAGACCTGCGCCTTGATCGCGTCATAACTGCGGTCTTGCGCGCTGTCTTGAGTGCGCCAAGTTATCACGAATCCGCCGTTGGCAAGGGCTGTGATCTCGGGAAAGACCTGGCCGCTATTTGCCTCACTGTTGACCAGAAATTCCGCGCCGACCGGATCGCCCGCGGCGCCGAAGACCTGGGCCTTGATGGCGTAGCTGCTGCCGTCCTGCGTGGTGTCGCTCGTGTGCCAAGACACGACGAACCCGCCCTTCGTCAGGCCCGTGATTGTCGGGGAGAACTGCCAACCCTCCGTCTCGCTGTTGACCAGGAACTCGTCACTCGCGGTGTACCGAGTCTCGGTGACCTCGTCTTCGACGGCGATCCGGAACACCTGCTCCCCGGAGTTGCCCTGCGGGTCGGTGATCCTCAGGGTGAGCGATACCTCCGGTGTCGTCTCGTGATCGAGCAGGGTGTTGTCCAGGACGACAAGCGTGTTCCCCTTCAGACCGAAGGCGCCGTTGGCGTCATCGGCGATCTCGATCTGGAACCCTGCGCCGAGCGGGAACTGAACATCGGCGAAAGACGTGTTCGAGATGTGCGTCTCGCTCACACCCGTGGTCGACAGCGTCAGCTCGGGGATATCGTTGCGCGCCTCGTAGACCTTCGCCTTGATGGCAGAGCCGCTGCCGTCCTCAGGACTGCTTGTGGTGCGCCACGTCACCACGAAACCGCCGCCGGACAAGGCAGAGATTTCAGGGTCGTACTGGCCGCCTGAACCTTCGCTGTTGACGAGGAACTCTTCGCCCACAGGCGCGCCGTCGGCGTCGAAGACCTGCGCCTTGATCGCCGAACCGCTGCCGTCCTGTTTGTAGTCCTCGGTGTACCACGTGATCACGAAACCGCCGTCGCCCAGGGCGGTGATCTCCGGTTCGTACTGGTGCTCCACGCTTTCGGTGTTGACCAGGAATTCGCCGCCGACCGGTGCCCCCGAGGCCTCGTAGATCTGGGCCTTGATCGCGAACCCGTCGCCGTCCTGCCAGACGTTCTTGGTGTCCCATGTCACCACGAATCTGCCACCGGTCAGGCCTGTGACCGCAGGACGGTACTGACCGCCGGCCGTTTCGGTGTTGACCAGGAACTCGCCGCCCACCGGGAAACCCGCGGCACTGATGATCTGGGCCTTGATCGCGGACGTGCTGCCGTCGTCCGGCCTGTAATTGGTGCGCCATGTCACCACCAGCCCACCGTTGGTCAGCCCGGCGACCCTGGGTTCGATCTGAGACCCCTGAGCGGCGGTGTTGACGAGAAACTCCGCCCCCACTGGCTGGGCCGCCGCGTCGAAGGTGCGGGCCTTGATCGCGCTGGTGCTGCCGTCCTGCGTGCCGTCGTGGGTATACCACGTCACGGCGAAGCCGCCGGTGGCCAGCGCGCTGATCTCGGGCGCGGCCTGTCTGTCGTACGTCTCGCTGTTGACCAGGAATTCCCCGCCCACCGGCGTGCCGGCCGCGTCGAAGACCTGCGCCTTGATCGCGTTGCTGCTGCCATCCTGAGCGGTGTCGTCGGTCTGCCACGTGACGACGAACCGGCCGTCATTCAGGCCCGTGACCGCAGGAACGGTCTGGTTCTGCACCGTCTCGCTGTTCACGAGGAATTCCGGCCCCACGGCCGCGCCCGCCGCGTCGAAGACCTGTGCTTTGATCGCCGACCCGCTGCCGTCCTGCGAGGTGTCGCTGGTGCGCCAGGTCGCCACGAAGCCGCCGTTGCTTAGACCCGCGATCGCCGGTTCGTCCTGGGTAAGCCTCGTTTCACTGTTGACGAGGAACTCGCCTCGATCCGCGTAATAATTCGTCATCACTCAATCCTCGCTACCCGAACCGGGGCAAATACACGTCCCGTCACCCGTCACCCGTCACCCGTCACGATCAGCCGCCAGCGGCCCCAATACAAAAACAATCCGAACCCAAGGTCCGCTCGAACAGTCTTTAACCTTTTCTGCGCAAAAAACAGGTCGGAAAATGAAGGTTGGGAGTTCCTGGATCGCTGGCCGTTTGGCAATCCAGCTCCGGGGGGAAGCAAGGCTTTCCGGCACGCATGGGTGCAGAGCAAGGCTGTGCCGACAAAAACGGATCATCACCTGCGTTTGGGTAGGTCCTTTGTCACCTTAGTGTGCCGAAAGCGAAGCGAGCGCTCTCGGCACACTCACCATCGATGAGCGACCGGCAGCGCGGGCCTCCATCCTCACTGACCGCATCGCGCGCACCGATGCCTGTTGGATACGGGAGGTCAAACCACCGGTGCACCAAGCGCGCCTGGATCGGGCACGATGAGGACGGACACACTAGGTCGTGGGCGTCACAATGCTCAATAGGAGGCTCAGCAAGCTGCGGTCGCCGACGAAGCCTCGGGAGTTTCGAGCCAGGCCGCGGTCAATGCCATAAGGGCCGCTCTTCGCGGGACGGGCATCATCGCGCCATGGAGACCCAGTGCCTGACCCGCGCGCGTCATTCGCTTGATGGTGGCGGAGAGGAAGGGATTCGAACCCTCGAGACGGTCTCCCGCCTACACACTTTCCAGGCGTGCGCCTTCGACCACTCGGCCACCTCTCCGCCGTCGCGTCTATCAAAGGGCGACAGGCGGCTGCAAGGCGTTTTTCAACATTTATCCATCGGTTTCTGCAGATTTTTGGCTGCCGTCGCGGCCGGACGGGCGCGGGCGCGGCCTATGGGGGCAAAACCTGCCCGAAATGACCTGGGGCTGTGAAGTGCCGGTGCTCGCCTGGCGCACCGGGCAGGTTCAGCTCGAGACCTGTTCGCGCAGGATGGAGGCGGTCAGAGAGACCATAAGGTAGGCGCCCGCGAAGATCAGGAAGGCGAGGATCGTGTTCTCGAACTTGCGCGGATAGCTGGGATCCTCGGACGCGACCGGCGTCACCGATGTGGTCATGTAGCGCGCCTGGCTGTCAGCCTCGCGCCGCGCAGTTTCCAGGCGTTCCAGCGCGGACTGAAGCATCAGGTCGCGGGTGGCGAGGTCGGCTTCGGCCAGCTTGATCTGGACGGCCAGCTCTGCCAGCGACTGCTCGCCCGTGGTGGCGGTCGTCATCTCGGCGTTCAGGGTCGCTAGTAGCGCTTCGAGCCGCCGGATGTCGCCCCGTGTGCCATCCACCTTGGCCTGGTTCGGGCGGGAGTTGTCGAGCAGCGCCTGCAATTGCAGCCTCTTCTCCTGCAGCTCCAGTTCCCGCGTGTTGATCTGGGCGCGCAGGGCGCCGATCCGGCCCTCGGGGTCGACGATATTGCCCTCCTGCTGCATGCGCACCAGCTTTTCCTGCGCGTCGCGCCGGTCGGTCTCCGCCTTTTCGAGGTTCACGAGCGCCGAGTCCACGGAGTCGTTTCGCTTGCGGGCGGTCAGATTGTCGATGCGTTCCTCGGCGTAGCCGATGAGGGCCCGGCTGAACTCTGCCGCGAGTTCGGGGTCGGCGGCCGTCACCTCCATCTTGATGACGCCCTCCGTCGGGTCGAAGCTGATCTGCACGCTCTTCTTGTAGAGCTTGTAGGCGTCTTCGTTGGAGGCCTCGGGATCGAGCCGCTGGATGGGGTCGATGGAGGGCTGCGAGAAGTGGTCCTTGAAGCCCTCGTCGCGGTCTAGGCGCATCATCACCTCCTTCGACTGCAGGAAGCTTTGCGTGGCAATCGCGTCTTGCGACGTGTCGAAAGCGGAGCCGCTCAGCAGACTGGGCACGGCAGAGCCCGCGCCGTCGTTCTTGAGGATCAGGAACTCCGACTTGGTGGCGTACATCGGGGTCGCGACGTTGTAATAGTAGTAGCCCATCACCACCGTCGGCAGCAGTACGAAGACGGCCAGCCGGACCATCAGCAACAGCGTCTTCTTGCGCCGACGCTGGGCCAGGTCCTTCTGGATGCGCTTGATCTCGACCGCGCGCCGTTCGGCGGGGCTGATCGTTTCCGTCGACGGGAGCTTGTGCTTCTCCACCTCGACGGTCTGGGGCAGCTGGACCTTGAACTGCTGTGTCTCGTTCTGGGCCTCGGCGGGCTTCACCAGTTCCAGCATGTTGGTGCGCTGGAAGGGATCGATGCCGCGTGCGCGCAACAGCCGCACCGCGTCGAAATCGGAGGTCGGCGCAAGGCCGTGTTTCTGTGCCACGCGACGCGCCATGCGCAACTGGCGCCCGGTCAGACCCTCGTGGCGGATCGCGTCCATGTCGGTTTCGCCGGCGACCTGCGCGGCCGAGGCGACGTCGCCGCTGCGGGGGGCGTCAGAGGGCTGGGCTTGTGTCTGCGGGGGCTGCGATTGCGGCTGCATGTGGGCCGTCTGCGCGGCGGAGGGGGCGGACCCCGTCTGCGAGAACATCGGCCGCGAATGGGCAGTGGTGGTCCGAACCGATGTCTCACCCTGCGTGGGGGGCTGCGACATGGCCCGTGCCCGCGCCTGACCGGTCACGGGGGCCTGCGCCCGGGGCTGTTGCGATGCCGAGCGGTCCGAGAGGCGTGCGGCGGCCTCCGCCGGCGAGGCGGCAGGGCGGGGCGCAGGCCGCGCTGCCTCGTTGTCCTCCGGAGGACGGCGCGACAGGCTGGCCGTGGGCTGGGCGGGCGGCTGTTGCGCGGCGGGGACCGGGTGCACCGAAGACTCGGACACGATATGGTCCGCGCCGGATGCGGCCTCTGCCGAGGTCGTCGGCGACCTGCGGATCCTGAACTTCTTAGCCTTGGGTTTCGTAGTCATACAATTGCTTCGCTTCTTCCAAGGAATCGAACATGTGGAGCTGACCGTCCATCAGGACCGCCGCTTTCTTCGCAAACTTTTCCAGGACCTTCGGCTGGTGCGACACGATGATGATCGTCGTCGTGCGCAGCCGTTCCGCAAGGAGATCGCCGGCCTTCTGGTTGAACTCCGCATCGGTGGAGTTCGGCATCCCTTCGTCGATCAGGTACATGTCGAAGTCCAGCGCCAGCATCAGGGCGAACGTAAACCGCGCCCGCATGCCCGATGAATAGGTGCCGATGGGCTGGTCGAAGTACTCGTCCAGTCCGCACAGCCACCGGCAGAAGCTTTCGACGTAGTCCGGGTCGAGCCCGTACATCTTCGCGATGAAACGGGCGTTTTCCTTGGCAGAGATCTTCGAAACCACGCCGCCCATGAAGCCCAGCGGAAAGGATATCCGGCAGCCGCGCCGTATCTCTCCCTCGTCGGGCTTTTCGAGACCGGCCATCATGCGGATGATCGTCGTCTTGCCCGTCCCGTTGGGCGCGAGAATGCCCAGGGATTCCCCGAGTTCGACACGGAAGGACGCCCGGTCAAGGATCACCTTGCGCTGGGTGCCGGTCCAGAAGGACTTCGAAACCATGTCGAATTCTAGCATTCAGGGATGCTCCCCGTTTCTGCCCGTTATCCCCGTGTGGAGTTTGGATTTTATTAAAAAAGGAATTTGGCTACATTATGACCCCGGGCCGAAACAAAGACAACGGACAGGGCGGTTCACTCGCCCGGGTTTGAAACAGTCCGGCGCAGTTTCGGGAGGGCGAGGGCCTCTTTCCGCTTCAGCACGGGGCGAGCCGTGGGACCATAGGCCACAAGCGCGGTGCGGTCCGCAAGGGCCGGCAGAAGAGTCAGCAGGGACAGGCGTTCGGGTTGGCCCAGACCGGCGATGCCGATGGGGCCGGGATAGAAGCTTTCCGACAGGACGCCCTCGACCAGCAGGATGTGATGTTTCGCCAGCATGAGGTGGTGATAGCGGACGTGACGCGTGCCCGCCGCGGCTTTCACCGGGCCGTCCGCCTCGGCCAGGTGGCGGGCGCGCACAAGCCGCTGTTCGGCCACCGATGGCGCGGGCCAGAGCAGACAATGCTGCGGCGAGACCAGCACTTCCTTTCGCGCGCCCAGCACGCCCGGTGGGATGCGGATCGGCTTCAGATGCGGGTTCAGTTGCAGCGTGCGTGGCCCGTGGCCCCGCGCTCCGACCCAGATCAGCGGCTGCGGGCCTGCGTCCAGCGTCCATACGATGTCGCCGGGTTTCAGCGTCTCTACCGCACGCGAGCCGTAAGGTGTGGCGATCCGTGTTCCGGTGGTGAAGCAGGCGGTGACGAGATTGTCCTGATCGAGGTTGATCTTGACGTCATCCCCGCTCGGGTTGAAGTCGATGCCGCTTGTCTGGATCGAGGTGATGTCCGGCAGGTCACCGACACCGTCGTCGATGGCCATGAAGTAACGGTCAGAGCCGCCGCCGATGGGGCTGGCGACGATCCATGACACTTGGGACGAGAAGTCATCGCCGACGAGATCGACCGTGCTGCCGCCGTCGTAGGTCACCGTAACCGGGTTCGATGTGTTCGTCGGTGTGTAGATCTGGATGTTGTATGAAACGCCGTCGATGACGAGGATGCCATTGTCGGCGTCCGCCGTTTCATTGATCTCGTTGATCTCAGTGGCGGTGTTGCTGGATTCCTGATCGGAGTAGGTGGCGTTGTCGACAAAGCCGATGATATCACCGCCGCCCCCCGGCGCGGTGGTGTAGGTGGTGAAGGCACCTATGCCTGACAGCTCGATCAGGTCGTAGAGCGGCGTATTGCTTGCTCCCATGCCGGACTCCGTAGTTTTGTCCGGCAATCGTGGTAAACGCGTGCGTCAGGTCTGCGGCGGGTTTCGGACAATTCGGCGGCATTGCCCTGAGTGTTCGGCGCTCAAGAGGAACTGGGGCGTTCGTACAAAACGAAGAACGGCCGCCGGGGGTGCCGGCGGCCGTCCAGATTTCGCACGATCAGGCTTGTCAGAGTTCCTGCTTCTCCACCTTCGTTACCTTGCCGACGATGATCGACACCACGGCGGCAAAGAAGCTGAAGAGCGCGCCCATCTTTGCCGCATCCTGCACCGGGCCGGCATCGAAAGCGACGGACGCCACGAAAAGCGACACGGTAAAGCCGATGGCCGCAACGCAGCCGATCACCACGAGGTCGATGATCCTCATGCCTTCGGGGATGCCCAGGCCAAGCGGCCGTGCAGCGATCCAGCCGAAGATGAAGATACCCACCGGCTTGCCGATCAGCAGCCCCGCGAGAACCAGCCAGGTCGCAGCCCCCATGGAGGAGAACTCCACACCCGCGTTCAACAGGCCGAAGAAGAACAGGATGACCTCCACCGGGTATTTAAGCGCGTGTTCCATGGCGTTCAGCAGATCGTGCAGGTGTTCCTCGGCGGCGGCGAACAGCCCGAAGGCGCGGTCAGCGTGCGGGATCGCCGGCACGATGGGCAGCAGGCCAAGCGCCGGGTGCAGGCCGGACATCATGAAGCCGTACCAGGAAATGCAGCCCGCGATGGCGTAGGGCCAGAACGACAGCGTCTTGCGGACCCAGGTCGAATTCGGGCGGTCCTGCTTGCCGATGTCCAGCTTCCGCGGGAGCGAGTTGAAGGCGAAGAACGCCACGAGCGACGCGCCCACCGACAGCAGCAGCCAGGCCGGGGCAAGGTCGCCCGACGGGTAGAAGATCGCGAGGATGATGAGACCCGCGGCATCGTCGGCGATGGCCAGAAGCAGCAGGAAACGCACCGCCGGGTGGCCCGCACCGAAGACCAGGCGCCCGACGAGGTAGCTGAAGGCGATGTCGGTCGCGGTCGGGATGGCCCAGCCGTTGGCGACGGCGCTGTAGGTCTCGGACCCCATGACCATGGCAAGGCCGAGGTAGACGGCAATCGGACCGAACATGCCGCCCGCGGTGGCGAACAGCGGCGTCGCGGCCTTCTTGCCCCGCAAGGACCCCTGTTCGAGGATCACCGCCTCCCAGACTTCCTTTGCCGCGATGGCGAAGAACAGGGCCATGAGCACGTCGTTGACGAGGTAGTGCAGGGTCAGCGTCCGGTGGCCGTCATGCGGATGGCCGATGGGCGCGTGGTCCCATATCACGAATTCGACGAAGTGGTGATACGTGTCCGCCCAGTAGTGCGGCTGCCCCGCGACCGGAGCGATCACGTCGAGGTTGGCCCAGATCAGCGCTATGACAGCGCCGATGATCAGCAGCAGCGAATAGCTCGCCAGAAAATTCCAGACGCGATACATGAGGCCCCTCTCCCGTTCCTGCGTTGGTAATCGGGGTTATCCGATTGCGCGCGGCGGGGCAACGCAGGCCGCAGCCAAAATTGCCCGAGCGTCATGAGTTGCGGTGGCTTTGACACTTCCCTGCGCGAATGGCGCGGCGGCGGGGCCGCGGTTGGCTGGAAATCGGGCGATTCCAGACCGCTGAACGGAAAAGGCCCCCTGCAGAAACCGGCGCGATTCCGGACCTGCAGGGGGCCTTGGTGGCCGGGTTGTCAGGGCCTCAGGCGATGGCGCCCCAGGCCAGTCCGGCGACGATGGACCCCGCCAGTGCAAAGGCAAGGTAGGCGGCGAAGACGCGCGGCTTGACCAGCGCCCAGACCGCGATGGCGGCGGGGATGCAGCTGACGCCCCCGGCGAGCATGAAGCTCATCGCCGCGCCGTCCGCCATGCCCATGTTCAGAAGCTCGCTGACCAGCGGTACGGCCGCGTAACCGTTCAGGTAGGCGGGCATCCCGACCAGCGCCCCCAGCAGGATCGGCATCAGTCCGCTGCCGCCCAGCACCGAGGCGACCGCGTCGGCAGGGACGTAGTGGATCATCACCGCCTCGATGATGTAGGCCAGCGTGAGCCATTTCAGCAGGAACAGGGCATTGTCGGTGGCGGCCGAACGAAAGACCTCGCGACGTTCCGGCTCCTGCCAGAAGCGCCAGACCGGCTTGCCCTGGAACGGCTTCTTCACGCCGCAACAGCCGCCGACCTTGGGCTTTGCACGCAGCGGGTCGGCAAAGACCGGAGAGGACTTCAGCATCATCGTGCCCAAGCCACCCATCAGGCCGATGCCAACCGCGGCCAGCAATTTGGCGGTCGCGAACTCCATGCCCAGAACGCCCGCTGTGATCGAGAACATCGCCGGGTCCATCAACGGAGAGGCCAGCCAGAAGGCCATGACGGCGGACAGCGGCGCGCCGACGGCCAGCAGTGCGGCGATGAAGGGGATCACCTCGCACGAGCAGAAGGGGGACAGTCCGCCCAGAAGCGCGGCAAAGACGATCATCCGGGTTTCCCGGCCCTCGAAGGCCTTGGCAAGCAGCGTCTCCGCCCCTGTCGCCTTCAGGTAGGCGACGGCGAGGACCGCGAACAGGATGAACGGTGCGGTGTTCAGCAGCGCCCGGGCAGCGAAGGTCACGCTGGGCCAGAACTGCGGCGTGTCCAGCACCGCCACGGCAAGAAGGATCGCCGCAGACGCCATCCAGGCCCAGGAGATCCGCGCCCGGACCTGCGGCCAGAACGGCGTGTTCGAAGAGGTGTCAGCCATGGGAATGCTCCGTTGCACAGCTCGCATCGGCGCAGCAGTGCCGCAAAAGGTAATCCGACAGCGCCCGGACTTCCGCGTAGTCCGCCCCGGCACAGATGATGCTTCTTCCCTGACGCGACTGGGTCACCAGACCGGCCGCGGCAAGAATTTTCAGGTGATGGGTCAGGGTCGATCCGCTGATCCCGCACCGTTCGCCAAGAACGCCGATGGACAGCCCCTCCGACCCGGCACGCACCAGGACATCCAGTACCGCAAGGCGCTGTTCCGAACCGAGGGCCGCGAACTTCGACGCGGCGGTTTCGGGCGTCAGCCCGCTGTGAATCGTCATTTCCATACTTCTAACGTTATCGAAATGAATCCGTCGCGCAAGTGTTATTTCAACAATCTTCGAAATGTTGGGTTCATGCGCGGACTGGCCGGATCCAACGGCCGATCCGCTTGCCAGCAGGCGCCGCCCGGGCGACAGTCCCCGCACACAGACAGCGGAGTTTCCAGATGCAGCCCGGCCCCCTGAACCTCATCACCGACGTGGCTGGTCTGCGGGTCGGGAACGCTTCGGACCCCGCATTGAAATCGGGCACAACCGTCCTGACCGCCGACCGGCCCTTCACCGCTTCCGTCGCGATACACGGCGGGGCGCCCGGCACGCGAGAGACCGCGCTTCTCGCCCCCGACAAATCGGCGCCGGGCGTGGATGCGCTGGTGCTGTCGGGCGGCAGCGCCTTCGGCCTCGCCGCGGCGCAGGGAGTCATGGATGCGCTGCACGTACAGGGCAGGGGGTTCGAGGTCTTCTCGGCCCGCGTGCCCATCGTGCCCGCGGCGATCATCTTCGACCTCTTGAACGGCGGCGAGAAGCGTTGGACCGTGAACCCCTATCCGGACCTGGGCGCTCGCGCGCTCGCCGCCGCCGACACGACCTTTGCCATCGGGACGCAGGGGGCGGGCGCTGGCGGGCAGACGGCGCAGCACAAGGGCGGGCTTGGGTCGGCCTCGCTGGTGCTGGCGGACGGCACCACGGTGGGCGCGCTTGTCGCGGTGAACCCGATGGGAAGCGTGACGACTTCCTCGGGCCGGCACTTCCATGCGGCGCCCTACGAGGTAAACGCCGAGTTTGGTGGCCTCGGCCCGGACCCCCAGCCGTCGCTGGCGTTGCTGCCCAGCCGCAAGGTCGGCGCCATGGCCCAGCAGGGCAACACCACCATCGCGATCGTCGCCACCGATGCCGCGCTCGACAAGGCACAGTGCAACCGTCTTGCCGTTGCGGCGCATGACGGCATCGCCCGGGCCATCCTGCCGGCGCATTCGCCTATGGACGGGGACCTTGTGTTCGCCGCCGCGATGGGGGACCGCCCGCTGATTGAACCGGGGGCGCAGCTCGCCATGATCGGCCACGCCGCCAGCCTGTGCCTCAGCCGAGCCATCGCACGCGCGGTTTGGGAGGCAGAGCCCGAGCCCTACGATACCCTGCCGGCGATCCGGCGGGAGCTTGGGCTCGTCTGAGGCAGGTTTGTCAGCGCAGGATCGGCGGCTTGTCGGGGTCGGAGCCCGGGGCGTCGCGTTCGAATTCCACCCGCGGTTTATCCGGCTCCGGCAGATCGAAGCGCAGACCGACACGAGCCAGACGCGCGCAGATCGGATCGTCGGCCTTGAGGAAGACCACGTCCAGCGCGCCCGCTTCGAGACCGGAGAACACCAGCGCCTCCTGCACCGCTCCGGCCAGAGCCGGTTCGGCCCGTTCCGGAGCGCCGACGATCCCCAGCAGGTGACCGCGCCCGCCGCCCTCATAGCCGACCTCCGCCAGCCACGCGCAGTCCGCCAGACCCGCCGCCGTGGCCAGCTTGGCGTCGAGCGCGGTCAGCAGGACTTCGGGCAGGGCGCGGGGTGCGGAGAGGGTTTCGGCGCGCGCCTCGGCCATGGCGGGGGCCTGCGACAGGGTCTCTGCCAGCCAGGCCAGTGCCTCCGGCGGCAGCAGGATCTGCGAGGGGCCGCTTTCGGGGTTCAGCGCCAGGCCGATGCCCTGACCGGCCAGCATGCCCGCTAGCGCACGGCCCGACATGGCGACATAGGGCACCGCGCGTCCGGCAAAGCCCGACATCCGCGCCTCCCGGTCGAAGACGAGGACGAAGCGCGCGTCGGCCACATCGAAGATCTCCGGTTCGATGGTGTCGCCTGCGGGCTCCCGTTCCAGCATCAGGAACAGCTCGCTCGACGCCAGCCGGTCGTAGAACCGCATCCTTGCGGCGTCGTCGTCCGGGGCGGCTTCCATTTCGGCAAAGGCGCGGTCCAGCGCGGTCTCGGGCATGTCAGGCATCCAGAACCTCTCTGACGCGGGCGCGCAGCACGGGCAGCAGGTCTGCCGCGAACCACGGGTTGCGTTTCAGCCAACCCGTATTGCGCCACGACGGATGCGGCAAGGGCAGGGCGTCGGGCAGAAAGTCGCGCCAGTTGCTCACCGTCTCGGTGACATTCGTCGTGACGCCCAGGTGCCAGCGCTGCGCTATGCCGCCGATGGGCAGGGTCAGGCGGACCTCGGGCAGGCGGTCGACCAGCGGCGCGCGCCATGTCCTTGCGCAGATCGCAGGGGGCGGCAGGTCCGATCCCTTGCGATAGCCGGGAAAGCAGAACCCCATCGGCAGGATCGCCACGCGTGCCTCGTCATAGAACGTGTCCGCGTCGAGGCCGAGCCAGTCGCGCAGCCGGTCTCCCGACGGATCGGTGAAGGGCCGCCCGGAATGGTGCACCTTCATCCCCGGCGCCTGTCCGGCAATCAGCAGGCGCGCGGTGGGCTTGGCGCGCAGCACGGGGCGCGGCGCATGCCCGGTTTCGGTCGCCGCAAAGCGGTCCTCGCAGATGCGGCAGCTGCGCACGTCTTCGATCAGGGCGGAAAGATCGGTCATCCTTCGTAGCTAGGACCGGAACGGCCGCCCTTCAACGCGTCAGATGCAGCGCCCGCCGTCGACCTCCATGCAGACGCCGGTGATCATGCTGGCCTCGTCCGAGCACAGGTAGAGCGCCGCGTTCGCCAGGTCCTCCGGAGTGGAGAACCGGCCCAGCGGGATGGTCGACAGGAACTTGGCCCGCATCTCGGGCGTGTCCTCGCCAAGGAAGCTGGGCAACAGCGGCGTGTCCCCGGCCACCGGGTTCAGCGCGTTCACCCGGATGCCGAAGGGGGCGAGTTCGACGGCCATCGCCTTGGTCGCGGTGTTCATCCAGCCCTTCGACGCGTTGTACCAGTTGAGCTTCGGACGCGGAGAAACCCCGGCGGTGGACGCGATGTTGAGGATCACGCCCGACCCGCGCGCCTTGAAGGCGGGCACCACGGCACGGGCGGTCAGGTAGACCGACTTGCAGTTCACCGCGAACACCCGGTCGAAGTCGTCCTCGCTCACGTCCTCCAGCGGTGTCGGAAGATGCGTGATGCCCGCGTTGTTGACCACGATATCGGGCGTGCCGTGGGCGCCGGTGAAGCCGTCGATCATCTCCGCGACCGAGGTCGGGTCGGAGACGTCGACATGGGTGTGCGGCGCGCCGATCCGCGCCGCGACGCGCACGGCGGCGTCGGTGTTGATGTCGGCCACAAGCACCGTTGCACCTTCGGCGGCAAACCGGGCGGCGATGCCTTCGCCAAATCCCGAGCCGGCCCCGGTCACGATGGCGCGTTTTCCCTGCAATCTCATCGCCCGTATCCTCAGTAGGTTGCGCGACCGCCGGACTGGTCAAAGACCGACGCGGTGGTGAAGGACGCCTCGTCCGAGGCCAGCCAGCAAGCCATGGCGGCGATCTCGTCGACCGTGCCGAAGCGGCCCATGGGGATCTTCGACTTCATGAAGTCGATGAAGGTCTGGGTCATCTGGTCGAAGATCGCGGTGTGCACGGCCGCGGGGGCGATGGCGTTGACCGTGATCCGGGTGTCGGCCAGTTCCTTGCCGAGGGACTTCGTCAGGCCGATGACCGCCGCCTTGGACGACGAATAGGCAGAGGCGTTGGGGTTGCCCTCCTTGCCCGCGACAGAGGCCATGTTGACGATCCGTCCGAACCCGTTCGGACGCATGATGCGCGCGGCGGCCCGGTTGCAGTAGAACAGCCCGTGGACATTCAGCGCATAGACCTTCAGCCAGTCCTCGGTGGGGTAGTCGATCACCGGCACGTTGGGCCCGGTGATCCCGGCAGAGCAGACCAGCGTGTCGAGATGCCCCATGGCCTGCGCGTCCTCCGCCATCGCGGCGTCAACCGCATCCGGGTCGGTGACGTCGACCTGGCGGGTCTTCAGCGGTGTGCCCTCGAGCTTTGCGAGGTTGTCGGCGCTGATGTCCCAGACCGTAACTGTGGCGCCCTCGTCGGCCATGCGACTTGCGATGGCCAGACCGATACCGGAAGCGCCGCCCGTGACGATGGCGGCGCGGTTCTTGAAACGCATGAATGCTCCTCCCTTTACGTGAGGAGAGTGCGGCGAAGTGGACTTAAGGGCAAGGGGTCAGCCGGGCAGTCCCGCCGGCAAACGAGGCGCGGCGGCCAGCAGGCTGCGGGCATATTCGGTCTGCGGTGCCGTGAAGAGCTGTTCGGTGGATGCGTCCTCCACGATCCTGCCGTGGCGCATGACCATCACGCGGTCGGTGACGGAGCGGACGACATGCAGGTCGTGGCTGATGAAGAGCCACGTCAGACCGTGCGACTCCGACAGGCGGGCCAGCAGGTCGAGCACCTGCGCCCGCACCCGGACATCCAAGGCAGAGACCGCCTCGTCAAAGACGATCAGGTCCGGCCGGATGATGAGCGCCCGCGCGATGGCGAGTCGCTGACGCTGCCCGCCGGAGAAGGCGTGGATGTGTTTCGTGGCATCGTCGGGCGACAGGCCCACGGCGGTCAGCGCCTCGGCAACCGCATCCTTCGGCGGCGGCCTGTCGAGCAGGTGGAACGGCTCCGAGATCAGGCGCGCAACCCGGTGGCGCGGGTTGAAGCTGCCGTAGGGGTCCTGGAAAACCACCTGGATCCGACGCTGGGTGTCGCGATTGGGGCGGCCGTTTGCCAGAACCGGCTGGCCATCGATCTCGATCCGGCCGGTGGCCAGCGGCTCAAGGCCGAGAAGCGCGCGCGTGAGCGTGGACTTGCCGCAGCCGGATTCGCCGACGAGGCCCAGCCGCTCGCCCTTGCGGATCGTGAAGCTGACATTGTCGACGGCGGTGAAGCGGCGCTGCTTCGCGAATGGATGTGGACGGGGCAGGGGGTAGGTGACGCTGACATCGGTGGCTTGCAGCAGGGGTTCCCCGGTCTGGCGGACGGGCAGGTGGGCACGATGCGACGAGGCGGCGATGAGCGCGCGAGTATAGGTGTGCTGGGGCTGGTGCAGAAGCTGCGCGGTCGGAGCCGTCTCCACCACGCGACCCTTCTGCATGACGGCGATGCGGTCGGCCATGTCCGCCACCACGGCGAGGTCATGGGTGATGAGCAGGAGCGCCATGCCTTCGGTCCGGGTGAGGTCCTTCAGGAGGTCGAGGATCTGGGCCTGCGTCGTGACGTCGAGCGCGGTGGTCGGTTCGTCCGCGATCAGGAGGCGTGGCTTCAGCGCGATCGCCATGGCGATGACGACCCGCTGCCGCTGCCCGCCGGAAAGCTCGTGCGGATAGCGTCCGGGCGAGACGTCGAGGCCCACCTTTCGCAGCAGTCCGGTCACGTCGGGGGGCATGGCGCGATGGATGCGGAAAACCTCTGCGATCTGGTGGCCGATGGTCTGGAGCGGGTTGAGCGCGGTCATCGGTTCCTGGAAGACCATGCCGATCTCGCGCCCGCGGATGCGGCGCAGGTCGCGGTCGGCAAGGCGGGTGAGGTCGGTATCGCCGAAGCGTATCGTTCCCGAGGCCACGGCAGAGGCAGGCAGGAGCCCCATGACGGCGAGCGCGGTGAGCGACTTGCCTGAGCCGGATTCGCCGGTCAGGGCAAGCGTTTCGCCGTGGTTCATGTGGAAGGACACGTCCTGCAGGACAGGTTTGCCATGGATGGTCGCGGTGAGGCTGTCGACGTGGAGAAGCGGGTTCGGATCGCTTTCGGTGACCCGAACCACGGGGGGCTCTGCCCGCCGGTCCTCTCGAGGGTATCTGGACCAGGATGCAGACATCAGGTCCGGAGCGGCTTCAGGCGCGGGTCGAGGGCGTCGCGCAGGCCGTCGCCAAGGAGGTTCAGGCCGAGCACCATCAGAACGATAGTCAGGCCGGGGATCAGCGCGGTGTGTGGTGCTATGGTCACGAGGGTCTGCGCGTCGGCCAGCATGCGGCCCCAGCTGGGCGTGGGCGGCTGCGCGCCCAGCCCGACATAGGCGAGGCCCGCCTCGGCGAGGATGCCCAGCGAGAACTGGATCGTGGCCTGTACGATGAGCAGGTTGAGGATGTTGGGGAGGATGTGCTCGGCGCTGATCCGGGTGCGTGACTTGCCGCATGTGCGGGCGGCGAGGATGAATTCCCGCGTCCAGAGGGACAGTGCCGCGCCGCGTGTCAGCCGGGCGAAGACCGGGATGTTGAAGATGCCGATGGCGATGATCGCATTGAGGGCGGAAGGCCCGAAGGTGGCTGTGATGAGGATCGCGATCACGAGGCTGGGGAAGGCAAAGACGAGGTCTGACCCGCGGGAGATCGCTTCGTCGATCAGTCCGCCCCGGTATGCGGCGGCGGTCAGGCCGAGGGGGACGCCGAGACCCGCACCGATGGCCACGGCAACGAGCGCCACGGCGATGGATGTGCGCGCGCCCGTCATGAGCATCGACAGGATGTCGCGGCCGAAGTGATCGGTGCCGAGCAGGTGTGCGCCTCCCGGCGGCAGGAGCCGTTGCGGGATGTCCACCTGCGTGACGTCGAACGGGGTCCAGACGAGCGACAGGAGGGCCGCCGCGACCATGAGCGCCGAGAGCGCGCCGCCTATGAGGAGCGCGGGTTTCATCGGCGGCGAAGCCTCGGGTCGGCCAGGGCGTAGGCGAGATCCGTGAGGAAATTTACCAGGATCACTGCGAAGACCAACAGCATGACCACCGATTCCACGGTGATCAGGTCGCGCTGGGATATCGACTGGAAGATCAGCCGGCCGAGGCCGGGCAGGTAGAAGACCTGTTCGATTATGATCGCACCGGCCAGCAGGAAGGAGAACTGCAGCCCGAGAATGGTCAGGACGGGGATCAGCGCGTTGCGCAGACCGTGGCGGCGCAGCGCCTGGGCCCGGGACAGGCCCTTGGCGCGTGCGGTGCGGATGTAGTCCTCGTGCAGGGCATCGATCAGGCTGGACCTGAGGATGCGGGCAAGGATTGCCGCCTGCGGCAGGGCGAGCGCCACGGCGGGCAGGGTCAGGGCCTTGAGGGCGGCGCCGGGATCGTCCCAGCCGGGGAAGCCGCCGGACGGGAAGATGCGCCATGTGATGGCGAAGAGCGACACGAGCAGCATGGCGAACCAGAAGTTCGGCACGGCAACGCCCAGCTGGCTGGCGCCCATGACCGCGATGTCCGCGGGTCTGCCACGGCGGACCGCTGCCACGAGCCCCGCTGGAAAGGCCACGAGAACGGCGAGGAGGAGCGCATAGAGGGTCAGAGGCAGTGAGATCCAGAGCCTGTCCGCGACCATGTCGGCGACCGGCGTCCGGTAAGTGTAGGAGATGCCGAGGTCGCCTGTCAGAAGGCCGCCGACCCACGCGAGGTAACGCTCGGGCGCAGAGAGGTCGAGGTTCAGCTCCGCTCTCAGCGCCGCCAGCGTCTCGGGCTGCGCGTTGATGCCCAGCATGTAGGCGGCAGGGTCGCCCGGCGCGACCTCCACCACGAGGAAGATCACCAGAGAGGCGGCGGCGAGGCTGACGAGGAGCGAGAGCAGGCGGCGGGACAGGTAGGTCAGCATGGCAGGACGGGTGCCGGGGTCATTGCCGGTCTGCGACGGCTTGCGGTTCGGCGGCCAGCGCGAAGAGCAGATCGAGTTGCCCGTCGTCGGGAAGACCGTTCAGCGCCAGCTTCTGCATGCGGGACCCTTCGGTCAGGGTCCGGATGTCGTCGTCGGTCATCCGCGCGTAGTCGCGTTTCCAGTGGCGCAGCATCAGGTCCTTGTAGGAGCCCAGCTTGGCGGTCCGGGACCATGTGGCGTGGATGTCGGGCCGGGTGTCCAGCATGTGCTCGAAGAGGTAATGCGGCCAGAAGTACGGATGCAGGGGGCGGTCCGCACCGCCACCGGGCGCCACGGACCACGCGCGTTTCTTCGGCTCCAGCACCTGTTTGGCCTTGGGCGCGCCGCCGGTCAGGGCCAGCTTCAGCGACGTCAGGCGGAAGGCCAGCGTGCCCTTGGCGCCGGGTTCGAGTTCGCGTCGGCTGACCTGCTGGCGCCGAGGGCTTTGCCAAAAGCGGACGGTCTCCTCCATCCATGCGGTCATGATCGGGTGGCCCGGCGTGGCGGCAAGAAACCAGTTCTCGACCGGGCGGCGGCGATAGGGATCGTGGAAGGCGAAGAAGCCTTCCCGGGTCAGCGCGGGCAGCCAGTCGTCGAGCGGGCGCACCGGCACGGTTGCCGCATCGACGTAGACGCCGCCCCGCGCCTCCAGTTCGTGCATGCGGAAGATGTCGGCCTGCCCCTGGAAAGTGGCCGGGGGATGCGGAATGCCACGGTCGGCGAACGCCTGCCGTGCGTCGGAGGCGTCGAACATGTGCACCTGCCACGCCGGGTTCAGCGCGGCCCAGGCGTCCCAGCAGCGACGCACGATGGCGGGCGCCTGCGCTTCACCCTGCGCCCAGTAAAAGACAAGCCGTTTCGGCACCATGCACGAACCCTCCCGCCCCCGCTTATCGGGCGAAGGGGGTGGCGGGGGCAAGGGGCTGCCGCACATTGCGTTCGCGCCACGCTTGTTGCCACTGGATCATGTCGCAGGCGGATCAGATGACCGGCGGCTGCGACTGCAGCCTGATGGAGAGGTTCATGCTGTCTGGATCGATCGGGCATGCACAAAGGCGTGATCGCGGTCTGCTTCACCTGCCGCGGCGGCCTTAAGAACCCGATACCTGGGTGGAAGAACCGGGCGCGGACCCAACCGCGTTATTCCGTTTCCAACGACCGGCTGGTGCTTCGCATGGCTGATGCGACCGTCTGCCCGTGGCGCGTCATCCATCTGCCGGTCACCGCGAAACCGTTCAAGTCCAACCATCCTCGGTGTCCGGCCTGAACGTCACCCCAGGAATTCGAGCAAGGCGCGCGTCGTTTCCCCCGGCGACTGGTCGATGAAGAAATGCCCTCCGGGGACGGTGCCCGCCCGCATGTCGGCCAGCCGGTCGGCCCAGGTGGCGGGCACGTTGTAGGCCCGGGCCATTGCTCCGTCCGCGCCGTAGAGGACCAGAGACGGCACCTCGACCTGGCGGTCGAGATCGGCCTCGTCCAGCGCGAAATCCACGTCGATGGCGGCGCGGTAGTCGTCGCACATGGCGCGGCGGCACTCGGGATCGGCCCATGCCGCACGGTAGGCCTCCAGCTTCGGGAAGTCCGAAAGTTTCGCGCCGCCCCAGCCCAGCAGGCAGCTTTCGTAATAGGCGTCGGGATCGGCGGCGATCATGTTCTCCGGGAAGGGGTGGGGCTGGCTGAGGAAGAACCAGTGATAATAGGCGCGGGCGACCGGATGTGTCAGCCGCGACAGCAGAAGATGCGTGGGCACGATGTCCATCAGGGTCAGGCTCAGCAGCCGCCCCGGCGCATCAAGGGCGAGCCGATGGGCCGTCCGGGCCCCCCGGTCATGGCCGATAAGGTGGAAGGCTTCGTACCCGAGGCGCGTCATCAACGCCGTCATGTCGCCCGCCATGGCGCGGAAACTGTAGGCTTCGACTCCCGCCGGCTTGCCGCTTTCCCCGTAGCCGCGCAGGTCCGCGGCGACCACCGTGAACCGCTCGGCCAGCCTCGGCGCGACCTCCGCCCACATCGCGCGGGTCTGGGGAAAGCCGTGCAGCAGGAGGACGGCGGGACCGCGCCCGCCTTTCTCGTAGGCGATCTCCACCCCGTCGAGGTCCGCCCGGCCGGGCGTGAACCCCGGAATGTCGTTGCGCATGATCCCCTCCCGGCCCGCGTTGCCCGCATTTTGGCCCCGGGCGGGCGGTTGCCGTCAAGACGGGACCGCGATCCCGTCTTCCGGTTGTGCCCCGGCGAAGGGACGCTAGGCTGTCGGCATCGAGACAAGGGAGAACGGCATGACGGTCCTGACCGAGGCAGAGGACATTTCGGATATCGCGTTTGGCTACATGGGCTCCAAGGCACTGTTCGCGGCGCTCGAATTCGGCGTGTTCACCGCCTTGTCGCAGGGCAATACGGGGTTGTCCGACCTCGCCCGGGCCACGGGGCTCCCGGAAGGGCGCTGCCGGACGCTGCTGTCCGCGCTGGTGGGGCTGGGGCTTGTCACGCATGACGATGCAGGTTTTGCGAATTCCCCGGCGGCGGAGTCGTTCCTCGTGAAAGGTGCGCGTCACGACTTTGGCGATTACCTGCGCCTTCAGGTCGGGCGGCAGATGTATCCGCTGATGGACCAGATCGAGAAGGCGCTGACCGGCGATCTCGACGACGGGGACACCGGGTCCTACGCGGAGTGGTTCGCCGATCCGGAGGAGGCTCGGCTTTATTCCGAAAGCCAGCACGCCGGGTCGCTCGGGCCCGCCCGCGGGCTGGCAAAGAAGGTTGACCTGTCGGGCATCGGCAGCCTGCTCGACGTGGGCGGCGGAACGGGCGCCTTTGCCATCACGCTGGCCCGCAAGAACCCGAACCTGCGGATCACCGTGCTGGACTTCCCCAACGTGGCGCGGCTGGGCGAGGCCTACGTGGCCGATGCGGGGTTGTCTTCGCAGATCGGCTATCGCCATGGCAACGCACTTGAGGCCGATTGGCCCGGCGGGCAGGATGCCGTGCTGATGAGCTACCTGTTTTCCGGCGTGCCGGACCACAGCCACGCGGGCCTTCTGCGCAAGGCGTTCGACGCCCTCAACCCCGGCGGTCAGGTGCTGATCCACGACTTCATCGTCGACGCCGACCTGTCGGGGCCGAAGAACACCGCGCTCTGGCAGCTTCAGCACACCGCCTTCACGCCGGAGGCGCGGTCGCTCGACGACGACTGGTTGACCGGCGCGCTGGAGGCCGCCGGGTTCAGCGATGCCGAGGTCGGGCCGCTGATCCCCGGGATGACCAAGCTGGCCACGGCCCGCAGGCCCTAAGCAAAGAGTGGCCGCGTGCGCCGCGCGCCACCGGCGGAAATCCTGACTTTGGGTGATTTGGCTGCTGACACAGGCGGCGAACCCCGGTAGCGTCCCGGCGAATTTGAAGAAACGAACCGATGCTACGGCTGAATCCTGTTCAATCCCAAACCTTTGACAGACTTTCCGAAGACGTCTTCGCTGGTCGTCTCGTGGAATACCTGTGTGAGGCTGTTCCCGCCTACCTGCCGCTCTTTCCGGCCCCCCAGCGCAAGGTGATCGTCCGCAACATCATCGCGCGTGCGCGCGCTTTCGGTTTCGAATGGGAAAGCAGTTTCGGCCTGCTGGGCGACCTTGTGCTTTCGGTCGCACCGAACCTGTGGTCCGACCCCCGGATCGGTCCTCTGCTGCATGCCGCGCGTGATTCCGATCTCCAGTTCCAGCTCGCCACCTTGTCGCAGGACGACTGGAACCGGGCAGAGGCGCGGCGCAGCGACGTTCTCGCCTGGCTGCCTCCGGCGCTGGACGGGGCAGCGGGCTGGGCGCCTGCCGATGCGTGTCTGGACGTGATGCTCTGGGATTCCTCCAAGGATTGCCGCGTTGCCCTGCGTGGCGATGTCGCGCGGGCCATGTCGGATTTCGGGCTGGGCAACTCTCTCGATGCGTTCTGCGTCTGCGCAGGCTGGGTGCATCTTTACGGCCCCGACCGGATGGACGAGAGGCGCCATCCATGGCTGCGCGACATCCTGTCTCCGGCGATGGCCGGTCCGGTCCGGCTTGCGGCCCTGAGGGCGCGGGTCATGCTCGACCACGCGCGGCGGGTCTGACATGGGATTCTGGTCTGGCGTTCAATCGGGCTTTGTCGGCGCGGCCAAGGGCACTTGGGAGGGTGTGAAGGGCGCGGGCAGCTACGCATGGGATTTCGCCACCGACGGCGCGACTCGGGAAGCGGCATGGCAAGGCGCCGTGTCCGCCAGCCAGAGCGCCGGGCAATACGCGACCGACAGCTGGAACGACCCTTCGAAACCGTTCCGCGATCTGGGCAATGCCGCTTCGGACGCCTATGCGGCCGCAGACAACTTTGCCCGCACCGCCGATGCGGAACAATGGGGAGAGCTGGCGGGAGGCGGAGCCTTCACCGTCGCGACCCTGCCGGTGGGCGGGCTTGCGGCCAAGGGCGTGGCCCGCGGCGGTGCCGCACTGAACGCGGCCCGCGGTACTAAGGCCGTGAACGCCGCGCGCCGGGCCGGCACGCTCGCAGACGACGCTCCGCCCTGTGCCAGCTGCGCCGCACGGCGCGCGCCGCCCAAGCGCGCCCCGCACCTGCGGAGCGACCTGTCCGACGAATGGTTCGATCCTGACACGGGCGAACTGCGCTGGCCTCCGAACGACGGTTTCGAGGGGACGCCCACCACGGAAACGCTGCAACCGGGCACGCGGATCGACCGTTTCAGCGGACGCACCGGCGAGGCCGACACCGGCAGTTTCCTGTCACCGGAAGGCGCCTCCTTCGAGTCGCGCGCGCTTCCATACGAACCATCCATGCAGCGCCACGCTGTCTACGAAGTGGTGGAGCCGTTCGAGGTGCAGTCCGGCAGCGCCGCGCCGTGGTTCGACCAGCCCGGCGGGGCGACGCAGTACAAGACCGGTGCCTCGGTCGGCGACCTGATCCGGCAGGGCAAGATCCGGCAAGTTCAATGAGGACAAAGAAAATGACAGTCGAGGAAATGAAGGCCTATCTCGCCGCCCATGGGGTCGAGGACGGCTCGGTTTACACGCATGGCGGCCTTGGTGCGGGAGAGATCGACGGGATCGAGTTCATCGATGGCGCCTGGCACACGTACTTCAGCGAACGCGGTTCCAAAAACAACTACCGCCGCTGGGACAGCGAGGCAGAGGCGGTGGCCTGGATGCTGCCCCGCGCCGAAGATCTCGCCCGGCTCTACCGCATCTGGAAAGACTGATGACCCTGTTCGAACTGCACGAGATGCTGGAGCAGAACGGCGCGGTCTACGGGCGGCATTTCACATTCGGCGGGTTGGGCGACGGCGTGCCGGGGATCGAACTGCGCCGGGGCCGCTATTACACCTATCGTGCCGAACGGGACGGCGGTTTCCGCAAGACCGATTTCCGGCTGCAGCCCTCGGAAGACGAGGCCTGCGCCGTGCTGGAGCGTCAGGCGATCGAGTTGGCAGAAGCCGACGGCGCCTGGACGGGCTGAGACCGCCCGGCCTATTCCGTCCAGTGCACCTCGGTCAGGTCGGTGGCCTGTGTCGGGGCATTGGTCCAGATCCCCTCGAGCCGCGCATCCGCGATGGTCGGGAAGGCAAGCTGGAAGAGGTAGCCGTTCACGTAATCCCGCGCGATCATCTCCTGCGCCTGATGCAGTAGCTCGGTGCGTGCCTCGGGCTCGGACGTGGCGGTCAGCTTGTCCATCAGCGCCACGAACTCCGGCTTGCCGTACTGGAAGTAGTAGTCGGGCCGCGCGTAGATGCCGATGTCGAAGGGTTCGGTGTGGGACACGATGGTCAGCCCGAAGTCCTTGCCATTGAAGACCTGCTCCAGCCACTGAGCCCATTCGAGGTTGGTGATCTCGGTCTCGATCCCGACCTCGCGCAACTGGGCGGCAATGATCTCGCCGCCGCGGCGGGCGTAGGACGGCGGCGGCAGCTTCAGCGTGGTGGAGAATCCGTCGGCCAGCCCGGCCTCGGCCAGAAGCGCCTTTGACTTCTCGGGGTCGAAATTCGAAAGCGCGGTCAGGTCCTCGTAGTCGGGGTTGTGCGGGGCGAAATGCGTTCCGATGGGCGTGCCCAGCCCGAACATCGCGCCGTCGATCACCGCCTGCCGGTCGATGGCATGGGCCACCGCCTCGCGCACGCGCACATCGTCGAAGGGCGCCACGGCATTGTTCATGGCAAGGATCGTCTCGCCCTCGGTCGAGCCCCTGAGCACCTTGAATCGCGGATCGGCCTCGAACTGCGGCAGGTTCTCCGGCGCGGGGAAGCCCGCGAAGGCGTCGATGTCCTGCGCCATCATCGCGGCGAAGGCCGCCGTCGGATCGGAGATGAACTTGAAGGTCGCCTGCGTCAGCGCCGGTGCGTCGCCCCAGTAGTCATCGTTGCGGACCAGCGTAATCGAGTCGCCCTGCCGCCAGTCCTGGAACCGGAAGGGCCCGGTGCCCACGGGACGCGCCTTGATGTCGTCAATCGATTCGGGCGCGACGATCACCGCATCGCCCCACGCGAGGTTGAACAGAAGGTTGCCGTCCGGCTGCGACAGAGTGACCTTCACCGTCGCAGGGTCAACGGCCTCGACCGAGGCGATGCCGGCGAAAAGCTGCTTCTGCGCATTGGTGGAGTCCTTTGCGCGCGCGCGGTCGAGGCTGAAGACCACGTCCTCCGCATCGAAGGTGGTGCCGTCATGGAACGTCGCCCCCTCGACCAGGTGAAAGGTGTAGGTCAGCCCGTCGTCGGAGATCTCCCATTCGCGGGCGAGGCCGGGGACAACCGCGCCGGTTTCCGTGAATTTCGTCAATCCTTCGAAGACGTTGGTATACAGCACGCTATCGATCGCCCCGGCGGCCGCGGAGGTCGGATCGAGGTGCGGCGGCTCCAGTTGCAGGGCGATGGTGAGATCGGTCTGCTGGGCCTGCGCAAACGAGGCAGTACCGGCCAGCAGCGCGGCGAGGACAAGGCGTTTCATGCTGTCTCCCATGGGGCAAGTACGCTCTTGATGGAATTTTCCCCGTAAATCTTCAAGCACTGATGCCTAAATGATAAGTATGGGCTCGCCCTACGTGATAGGTAGCGCCGCAGCGCGGCATGTGATACGAGCGCGCAACTTTGTGACGGTATCAGCGGTGTTTGCGACATTTCCTGACCCAAGCGTCAGGCCATGAAGGAGGAGTGGACCATGAGCACGACGGGACACATGCGGGCCAGAACGCCCGAGGACATTCGCATGGCGAAAGGTGGTACGCCGCTGGTGAGCCTCACGGCCTATACCACGCCAATGGCACAGTTGATGGACGAGCACGTGGATTTCGTGCTGGTCGGCGATTCCGTCGGCATGGTCCTGCACGGTCTGGAATCGACGCTGGGCGTGACCATGGAAATGATGATCCTGCACGGCCAGGCGGTGCGGCGCGGGTTGTCGAAGGCGATGATGGTGGTGGACATGCCCTTCGGATCCTACGAGGAATCGAAGGAACAGGCCTTCCGCAACGCCGCGCGCATCATGCGCGAGACGGGCGCCCCGGCGGTCAAGCTGGAAGGCGGCGTGGACATGGCCGAGACGATCTCTTTCCTGACCGCGCGCGGCATCCCGGTGATGGCGCACATCGGCCTGACGCCGCAGTCGATCCACACGCTGGGCGGCTACAAGGTGCAGGGCCGGGGTGCTGCGGCGGGCAAGCTGCTGGCGGACGCCCGGGCAGTCGAAAACGCCGGTGCGTTTGCCGTGGTGCTCGAAAAGGTGCCGCAGCGGCTGGCGGACGCGGTGACGGCGCAGGTGTCGATCCCCACCATTGGCATCGGCGCGTCGGCGGGATGCGACGGTCAGATCCTCGTGGTCGACGACATGCTGGGCCTTTTCACCGCCTTCAAGCCGAAGTTCGTGAAACGGTACGCCACCCTTGGCGCCGACGGGTCCGAGGCGATTGCGGCCTACGCCGAAGACGTGCGCGCCCGTCGCTTTCCGGCGGCAGAGCACGTCTTCTCCGACGTGGAACCCGCGGCTTGAGCTTCATGGTCAACGGGCCGGAGATCGTCAGGGCGCGCGACGACCTGCGCGCGCGGGTCGACGCATGGCACGCGGACGGCGCCGTTGTCGGCGTCCTGCCGACCATGGGCGCGCTGCACGACGGCCACCTGTCGCTGGTCGAGGCGGCAAAGCGCGACTGCGACCGGGTGATCGTCACGCTGTTCGTGAACCCGAGGCAGTTCAACAGCGCCTCGGACCTTGCGACCTACCCGCGCACGGAAGAAAGCGACGCGACGAAACTGGCACCGTTCGGGGTGGACGCCCTTTATGCCCCGTCGGTGAACGAGATCTATCCGGCGGGGTTCTGCACGACCGTTTCGGTGACCGGCCTGACGGACGTGCTGTGCGGCGCGCACCGGCCCGGACACTTCGACGGCGTCGCGACGGTGGTGACAAAGCTCTTCACGCAGACGAAGGCGGACCGCGCCTACTTCGGGCAGAAAGACTACCAGCAGTTGCAGGTCGTGCGCCGCATGGCGACGGATCTCGACCTCGAAGTGACGATCGTGGGTTGCCCGACGGTTCGGGAAACCGACGGGCTGGCGATGTCGTCGCGGAACCTGAAGCTGACGGACGAAGGTCGGGCAGCCGCACCTGCGCTGGCGCGGGAAATGCGGGCAATGGCCCTGCAACTGCGGCGCGGCGAACCGCTGGACGCGCTGCGGGGCGCGGCGGTGGAACGTCTGGAAGGCGCAGGGTTCGAAAAGGTGGAATACCTCGAACTGCGCGGGGCCGAGGACCTCGAACTGCTGGAGCGCGCAGTGGGACCCGCCCGGCTGTTTGCTGCCGCCTGGCTCGACGGGGTCCGCCTGATCGACAATATCGAGGTGTGACGGGACGGGGGCGGACGCTGTTTGCCCGTGCCGGGCAAAGGCGCCCCGCCCACCGTCCCGCAGGCCGCACCTTATCGGCGTCAGGGCAGGCGGATGCGCGGTGCCTCTCCCAGCGGAATGATCCCCAGCGACACCTCGCCGCCGGAGAGTGTCAGAGGCAGGTCGATGGTGTCCTGTCGTCCGTTCAGCCCGGCCGCCAGCGTCAGGCCGCGGATCAGCGTCTCGGCCAGCGCCTCAGGCAGGTCGCCGCTGTCGCGCGCGCTGTCGAGCAGGCTGCGCCAGTTCTCCGCCCGGAGCGTCATCCTGCCGTCCGGCCGCCCGAGGCTGTCGATCTCGACCCGCCCGGCCAGCTGAAGATCGAGATCGTTCAGGCGGTACTCGGCCTTCGCGAGGTCGATGGATGCGGGTTGCGGGCGCGGCCCGGCCAACGACCCCAGCGTCCACGGGCGGTCGAAGACAAACCGCCCCTCGATGTCTAGGCCGTTGGATCGGCCGCGGCTCAGCGCGCCCTGCGGCGTGGCGACCGCGCCTGCCCCGAGGGCGAGCCTGTAGCCGGTGTCCTGCCCCGCGATCCGGTGGAAGTTCGCAAGCACGGCGGCCAGCGCGATGTCGGCACCGTCGCGGGTGATGTTCAACGTCTCCGCCTCGGCGTTGAGACGCAGGAGCGTGCCGTCCGCTTCCGTCACCAGCGACGCCCGCAGCCCGTCCGAGGTCACCTCGTGCGTGGTGCCGCCGCTGCCGAAAACCTGCCGGTCCGGGAAAGCCACGATCACGTGGCCGGGCTTGTAGCTGAGCCCGAGGATCTGGAGGAACGGCGCCTCCCACGACAGGCCGCTTTCCGGGTCGGCGAGGCGCGGCTGCGTGATCGTCACGTCGAGCCGGCTGGGGAAGCCGCGCACCCGAAGCGCGTCGTACTCCGCCACCCAGCCTTCGGCGCGGCGGGCGTCGAACCAGTCCCGTATCTCGCCGCGCAGACCATGCGCCTGCACGCCCCAGTACGCGCCCCAAAGGACAGCCGCGCCGATCAGAACCAACAGGTAGCGTTTCACCGCGCCCCCCTTTTCATTGCCCGAGAGCCGTGTTTACAGAGACACCGTTTACAGGCTGTGACCTGTCGCGCAAAGGGCCGCGAACATCCGCGGCGGAAGGGAAGGACAATGACGCTCTGGGTCTTCGGCTATGCTTCGCTGCTCTGGAACCCCGGCTTCGAGGTCGCCGAGCAGGTGCAGGGCCGTCTGCACGGCTACGCCCGCAGCTTCTGCATGTACTCGATCCACCACCGCGGCACCGAGGAGAACCCCGGGCTGGTCCTTGCGCTGGACGCGCAGGAGGGCGCGTTTTGCGACGGCATGTGCCTGCGTGCGGCCCCCGGGACCGAAGAGGCGACCCTCGATTACCTGCGCGAACGCGAACTGATCTCCTCCGCCTACCTGGAAAAACGCCTGCCGGTGGCGCTGTCTGACGGGCGCAGGGTCGAGGCGGTGTCCTACGTCATCGACCCGCACCACGTGCAGTACTGCCGCCTGCCGCTCGAGGAGCAGGCCCGCATCATCGCGCGGGCCACAGGCGGCCGGGGGCCGAACACCGAATACCTTTACAACACCGCGCAGCATCTGGACGAAATCGGCGTGCCCGATGCCGACCTGCACTGGCTGACCGAGCAGGTGAAGGCGCTCACCGCGGGCTGATGCCGCGCAGGGGTGTGTCAGGATGCAACATTTTCCCGCTGTCGGGAGCGCAGCGGTATACCCCGCTTCATGACTTCTTGGCGAAACCTGCGTAAACCCTTAAGTATGAAGCAGTAACACAAGGTGACGACAGTCCAGATGGACATTTCCGACCGCGAGGCAGAGCCGCATTTCAGCCAGCCAATCCGCCAGGTGATCCTCATGCTGGCCGCACTCGGCTTGTCTGGCGTAGGTGCCGTCCTTGCCGCGCCGAGCGTGCTGCCGGTCTTCGAGTCGAACCCCTACCTGAACGGCTTCATCCTGATCGTCTTTGTCGTGGGTGTCTTCGCCTGCTTCTGGCAGGTCTGGAGCCTGATGGTCTCTGTCCGCTGGATCGAGGAATTCACCGCCTCCGGCACCACGGAAAGCCGTCCGCCGACCCTGCTGGCGCCGCTGGCCGCGCTGCTGGGCGGGCGCCGCGACCGGCGGATGCAGATCAACACCACTTCGACACGGTCGATCCTCGACTCCGTCGCCACACGGATCGACGAACTGCGGGAGATCACCCGCTACATCGTCTCCCTGCTGATCTTCCTGGGCCTCCTCGGTACCTTCTACGGTCTGGCCACCACCGTTCCCGCGCTGGTCGATACCATCCGAAGCCTCGCCCCGCAGGAAGGGGAGGAGGGCGTCGCCGTCTTCTCTCGCCTGATGAGCGGCCTTGAATCGCAGCTGGGCGGCATGGGCGTGGCCTTTGCCTCGTCGCTCCTGGGTCTGGCCTGTTCGCTGATCGTGGGCCTGCTCGAACTCTTCGCCGGCCACGGGCAGAACCGCTTCTACCGAGAGCTGGAGGAATGGCTGTCCTCCATCACCAAACTCGGCTTCTCCTCCGACACCGAAGGCCCGGACCTTGGCGCCGCCGGGATCGTGCTGGACCGCATGGCTGAACAGATGGGCCAGTTGCAGGATCTCTTTGCGGAGTCCGAGCGGGGCCGGTCGGAGGTCGACACCCGGCTATCGCAACTGGCGGATTCCATCGAGCGCCTGACCGAACGGATCGAGGCGACAGCCCCTTCGGCCACCTCGCTCGCGCGTATCGCGGAAGGGCAGGAACTGCTGGCAGAGGCGATCCGCGCAAAGGAAAGCAGCGAAGGTCTGGATGCCGAAAGCCGGATGCGGCTGCGGTCGATCGACGTGCAGATGCTGCGCATCCTCGAAGAAATCAGCGCCGGACGGCAGGAAAGCATGGCCGAACTGCGCACCGACATTGCGGCGCTCGGCCGCGCCATGGGAACATCGCGCAACACCCGGCCCCGGGGGGAATAGCCATGTCCCCGGCCCCTAGCAGGAGCGGATAGATGTCGCTGTCACGACGGACAGGCGCACGCTTTCAGGCGAACATCTGGCCCGGTTTCGTGGATGCCATGACCGGGCTCCTGCTGGTGCTGACCTTCGTCCTGTCGATCTTCATGGTCATCCAGTTCGTGCTGAACGAAACGATCAGCGGACAGGAAAGCGAACTCGACAACCTTTCCACCGAACTCTCCGCGCTGGCGCAGGCGCTTGGCGTGGCAGAACGCAGGAATGCCGAACTGACCAGCAACCTCGGCGACCTCGAGGCGACGCTGTCCAGTCGTGACACCCAGCTCGACGAGGCCCAGAGCATCATCACCGCGCTGACCGCAACGCGGGACCGTCAGGCGGAGCAGCTTGAGACCGCCTCCAGCCGTATTTCCGATTTCGAGGCGCAGGTTGCCGCGCTGATCCTGGAACGCGACAACGCCCAGTCCCGCGTGATCGACCTGACTCAGGCGCGTGACGACCTGACGGCCGAGCGCAACGCCCTGACCGCCGCCCGCGATGCGCTGGTGGAGGAGCGGGATGCCCTGACGGCCGAACGGGACGCGCTGTCGGGCGAACGCGACGAACTGTCCGCCGCGCTTGGCTCCGCCCGCACGCAACTGGATGCCCAGCAGGAGGCCGCGGCCCTCGCCGCCCGCCGCCGCGAGGCACTCGAGGCGCTGATTGCCGACCTTCGGGCGAGGAATACCGAGGCGGAAGCCAAGGTGGGCAGTCTGACGGCGCAAGTCGGAGACCTTGAGCAGGCGCTGACAGAGGAAGAGGCCGAGAGGCTTGCGGAGGCGGAGGCCGCCAAGGCCCTGCGCGCCCGGCTCGAGAACGCCGATGCAGAGCTGACCTCGATGACGCTGGCGCTGGAAAAGGCGCGGTCCGAGGCGGAAGAGACGCTGACCCTGCTGGCTGCCGCCCGTTCGGCAGAGGCCGACCTGAACGCCCGCCTTGCCGCCGCGCTGCTGGATGGCGAGGAATCGGCAAGCGCGCTTCAGACCCGGATCGAAGAGCTGGAGGCCCGGCTGGACGACGCCCGCAGCGCCGGAGAACAGACCGACGAGCGGCTGGCCCGGCTGCGCGACGACCTGATCTCGGAACAGGAGGCCCGCCGCGCGGCAGAGGAGAGCCTTGCCGAGGAACAGCGCCGCCGCAACGAGACTGAGCGCGACTTGGCCGGGCTGCAGGCCGATGCCGACACGCGCGCGACGCAGATGTCGGACCTGTCGGCGAAACTCGCTGCGGCGCTGGCCCGGCTGTCAGAAGCGGAAGCGCGGGAGGCCGAGATCGCAACGCTGCGCGACCGCAACGCGGCGCTTGTGTCCCAGCTGTCGACCGCACAGGGGGCCGCCGCTGACCGTGCCGCCGAACGCGACGCGGCAGAGGCGCAGCGCGCCGAACTGGACCGCAGTCTTGAAGAGGTGCGGCGCGAACTTGTGGCGGCGCATGACGATCTAGAACGCCTGCGGGCAGAGGCCGAGGGGCTGAATGCCCGCATCGCGGCCATGCAGTCGCAGGATACGACGCAGACGTCGCGGATCGAGGATCTGCGCGGGCGGGTCGCCCAGACGCAGGCACAACTAGACGCTGCGCTGCAACGCGTCGAAGACCGCGGAAGGCGGATCGAAGGGCTGGAAGCGGAGAACCGCAGCCTCGTCGCCCGGCTGGCGGAAGTCGGCGGCACGGCCGAGGAACGCGACGCGGAAGTCGAGTCGCTGCGCGCCAGCCGCACCCGGCTGGAGAACGATCTGCAGGTGGCGTTGGCGCGTGCCGAAGCGCGCGATCTGGAGATTTCCGAACTGCGCCAGTCGCTGGCAGAGGCCGAGGCCCGCGCCGCCCAGCAGGGTGACGATGCCCGCTCGCTCGAGGAAAAGCTGGCGGCGGCGCTTGCCGAACGGATGACGGCCCAGACCACCGCCGAGGAAACCCGGGATCGCCTTGCCGCCGCGCTGGCCCGCCAACGCGAGGCTGAACAGGCGCTTGATGCGCAGCTCGACGAGGCAGAGGAGCGTCAGTTGCTGCTCAGCCAGGCGCGGGACGAACTGGCACAGACCCGCGAGCGCGCCAGCCAGTCGCAACTGAAGGTCGAGGCGCTGAACCGCAACGTCGCCGAGCTGCGCAAGCAACTGGGCGAACTGCAGGCGCTGCTGGACGATGCGAAGGCACGTGACGCGGCCTCGGAGGTGCAGCTGCAGAACCTCGGGTCCGAGCTGAACGCGGCTCTGGCCCGGGTCGCGCAGGAAGAACGAAGGCGGCGGGTCCTGGAAGAGGAAGAGCGCAAGCGGCTGGAGGCCGAGAAGAAGGATCTGGAAGCATACCGCTCCGAGTTCTTCGGGCGCCTTCGGCAGGTCGTGGCGGATCGGGACGACATCCGCATCGAAGGCGACCGCTTTGTCTTCTCGTCGGAGGTGCTGTTCGAGCAGGGCTCTGCCGACCTGTCCCCGCTGGGCCGCCGCGAGATCGCCAAGGTGTCGAACATCCTGCGTACACTGGCGCGGGACATCCCCGAGGAGATCGACTGGATCATCCGGGTCGACGGACACACCGACAACGTGCCTGTGCGCGGCAGCGCCGAGTTCGAGGACAACTGGGACCTGAGCCAGGCCCGGGCGCGCGCCGTGGTTAAGGACATGATCGACAATTACGGCATCCCGCCCAACCGCCTTGCCGCGAACGGTTTCGGGGAATACCAGCCGGTCAATCCCGCGGACACGGCAGAGGCCCGCGCGCAGAACCGCCGGATCGAGCTGAAACTGACTGAGAAGTAAGGCTCAGCGCACCGTCACATGGGCAAAGCGATGGGCGATGACCTTGCCTGCGCGGGTCAGCAGCGCCTCGCCGAGGTATTCGCCCGGCGGCCAGCCTTCGGGCGGGGCCTGCTTGCCGGCAGCGCGCATGATGCTGACCTGCGGCGCCTTCAGCACGCTCTCGCGGCGAAAGATCTCTCTGCCGTCAGGGCCCGTGGCGAAGAGCGTGAGAAGGTCGCCATGCTCTGCATGACCGGCGTGGGCGTAGACCACCAGAGGTGTGCCGGGCGTGCCTTGGGCCAGCCGGGCGCTTCCGTCGCGCACGGCGTCGAACTCCGGCACACGGTCGGAAAAGCCCGCCGTGATCAGCCCGGTCTTCGTGTAGGGCAGATCGACGGCCCAGAGGCTGCCCTCCGTCGCGCCGCAGGTGCCTGTCCCATCTGGGCGGAAGGGGTCGATCACATTGCCCGCGCGCAGGACCTGGAAATGCAGGTGCGGGTGGTTGGTCTGGCCGGACAGGCCGACCATGCCCAGGGCTGTGCCGGTCTCGACGGGGGTTCCCGGCTGGATATGCACGGAGCCTTCCCTGAGGTGGCAGTACATCGTCTGGAAGTCGTCGCCGTGATCCACCAGAACGGCGTTGCCGCAGGCATTCTGGGATGTCACGCCGCGCATCAGCCGGTCGTCGGCCATGCCGTCGCGGACGCGCAGGACCGTGCCCGGCGCCGCGGCGCGCACCGTGACACCGCTGTCTATGGCGCCGAAGTCGAGCAGGGCGATGTCGGTGCCCTTGTGCCCGTCACGGCTGTTGATGCCGCAGGCGTAGTCCTGCTGCCGGCCCGGTTCGGGGGCGTTGTCGACGTAGTCCTCGATGAAGCAGGTCGTGCCGATCTCGCAGTCGAGCGGCAGGGCGAGCTGCGTCTGGGCGCCCGCAGTCTGGGCGAAGGCGTGGCAGGCGAGGAAGATCAGGGAAAACAAGCGCATGTCGGTCCGTGCGGCGGGTCGGGCGCTCGTCGCCTTCGGCAACATCGCCCCGCCCGCCGTCCCGTGAGGCCGCTTGGCAGGCGCATGTGAAAAGGGCGCCCGAAGGCGCCCTCTTTGCGATCAGTCCGCGGTCAGCAGCGGTGGCTTCTTGGAGCCGAGGCGCGGCTTGTCCGGCCCGTCCAGTTTCAGCACCAGTTCGCCGTCCTTGACCGACACCTTCACGATGCCGCCCTTGGTGAGCTTGCCGAACAGCAGCTCCTCGGCCAGCGGTTTCTTGATGTGCTCCTGGATGACGCGGCCCAGAGGACGCGCGCCCATCTTGTCGTCGTAGCCCTTGTCCGCCAGCCATTCGGCGGCGGGGCGGGTCAGTTCGATGGTCACGTTGCGGTCCATGAGCTGCGCTTCGAGCTGCAGCACGAACTTCTCGACCACGGCGAGGATGGTTTCCTTCGGCAGCGGCGCGAAGCTGATGACCGCGTCCAGACGGTTGCGGAACTCCGGTGTGAAAGTCCGCTCGATCGCGGCGGTGTCCTCGCCCTCACGGCGGTCGCGACCGAAGCCGATGGCCGCCTTGGCCTGTTCCGCGGCGCCCGCGTTGGAGGTCATGATCAGGATCACGTTCCGGAAATCCACCGACCGGCCGTTGTGGTCGGTCAGCGTGCCGTGGTCCATCACCTGCAGCAGGATGTTGAACACATCCGGGTGCGCCTTCTCGATCTCGTCGAGCAGCAGCACGCAGTGCGGGTGCTGGTCCACGCCATCCGTCAGCTGGCCACCCTGATCGAAACCGACATAGCCAGGAGGCGCGCCGATCAGGCGGGAGACCGCGTGCTTCTCCATGTACTCCGACATGTCGAAGCGCAGCAGTTCGACACCCAGCGTGGACGCCAGTTGCTTTGCCACTTCGGTCTTGCCGACGCCGGTCGGACCCGCGAAGAGGTAGTTGCCGATCGGCTTCTCCGGTTCGCGCAGACCCGCCCGGGCCAGCTTGATCGCGGAGGACAGGGCGGCAATCGCCGCATCCTGACCGAAGACGACCCGCTTCAGCGTCGCTTCGAGATCCTTCAGCACCTCTGCGTCGTCCTTCGACACGTTCTTGGGAGGGATGCGGGCGATCTTTGCCACGACTTCCTCGATCTCCTTGGTTCCAATGGACTTCCGGCGCTTCGACGCGGCGACGAGGTGCTGGGCCGCGCCCGCTTCGTCGATCACGTCGATGGCCTTGTCCGGCAGCTTGCGGTCGTTGATATAGCGCGCCGAAAGCTCGACGGCGGTCTTGATCGCGTCGCCGGTGTACCTGATGGCATGGTGCTCCTCGAAGTAGGGCTTCAGGCCCTTGAGGATCTTGATCGTGTCTTCGACCGAAGGTTCGTTCACGTCGATCTTCTGGAACCGGCGCGACAGGGCGCGGTCCTTTTCGAAGTGCTGACGGAACTCCTTGTAGGTGGTCGATCCCATGGTGCGCAGCTTGCCGCCCTGAAGCGCAGGCTTCAGCAGGTTAGATGCGTCCATGGCGCCGCCGGACGTTGCGCCGGCGCCGATCACGGTGTGGATCTCGTCGATGAAGAGCACGGCGTCGGGGTGATCCTCGAGTTCCTGGACGACCGCTTTCAGCCGCTCCTCGAAGTCGCCTCGGTAGCGGGTGCCCGCCAGCAACGCGCCCATGTCGAGCGAGTAGATCGTGGCCTCGGACAGGACCTCCGGCACTTCGCCCGCGACGATCTTGCGGGCGAGACCCTCGGCGATGGCGGTCTTGCCGACGCCCGGGTCGCCCACCAGAAGCGGGTTGTTCTTGCGGCGGCGGCACAGCACCTGGATGCAGCGCTCCACCTCTTGGTCGCGTCCGATCAGCGGGTCGATGTCACCGATCTCCGCCTTGGCGTTCAGGTCGACGCAATATTTGCCGAGCGCCGACTCCTTGTCGTTGGCGGGTGCTGCGCTTTCGGTCTGGGCGGCCTCTTCCTCTGCCTCGGTTGCGCCCTGCACGGGACGCGATTCGCCGTAGGCGGGGTTCTTCGCCACGCCATGCGCGATGAAGTTCACCGCGTCGTAGCGCGTCATGTCTTGCTCCTGCAGGAAATAGGCGGCATTCGACTCACGTTCCGCGAAGATCGCGACCAGCACGTTGGCACCCGTCACCTCCGTCCGGCCGGACGACTGGACGTGGATCGCGGCGCGCTGGATGACGCGCTGGAAGGCGGCCGTGGGAACGGCCTCCGACCCCTCGATGTCGGTCACGAGGTTGGAAAGATCGTCGTCGATGAACTCCACCAGAGTGGTGCGCAACTCCTCCGTATCGACGGAGCAGGCTTTCATCACCCGCGATGCGTCAGGTTCGTCGATCAGCGCCAGCAGCAGATGCTCCAGCGTGGCGAATTCGTGGCTTCGCGAGTTCGCCAGCGCCAGCGCGGAGTGTATGGCCTGCTCAAGGGTGTTCGAGAATGAAGGCACTTGGTGCTCCTCTTGTCTGCGCTGTCCGTACTCGGGTCCAGCATTGCCCCGTTAAGTTAAAGTTTGGTCGATTAGTGACTGTCTTCAAGTTTTTTCTTTTCACGCATCTGTCACATGGCACGCTTGACAACAGGTCTGCCGAACCCTTCATCGTCGCGAACCCGGTTAACGGGTGTGGGTCCGCGAAAATCGCGTCAGAACTTGTCCTTGCGTGCGCGGATCTCGGTGAAGACCTCCAGGTCGGAGGCGTCCTCCATGCCGAGTGCCTTCTTGACCGACGCCTGGCCGGCCCGCAGGAACGGGTTTGTCTGGAGTTCAACATAAAGCGGCACCTGAGCGGTTGGCTGTCCCCGACCGCGGGCCACGGTGATCATCTGTGCTCGTGATATAAGTCCCGGGTTGTCCGGTTCAATGGTCTTGGCGAAGGCGGCGTTGCTCTCTCCGTACTCGTGGCCGGAACAGACGATGGTCTGCGGGTCGAGCGCGGCAAGCGTCGAGAGGCTGTCCCACATCATCTCGGGCGTGCCTTCGAAGATCCGTCCGCAGCCCATCACCATGAGGCTGTCGGCGCTGAACAGGCACTTTGCCTCCGGATAGTGGTAGGCCACATGCCCCAGCGTATGGCCGGGAACCGGGATCACCTCGCACAGTCCGTCGTCGGTGCCGCCGGAAAACCCCGGCTCCAGCGCCATGTCGAGCTCGGGGAGCTTGTCCTTCTCTGCCGCGGGGCCCATGACCTTGCAGCCGTACTTCTCGCGCAACTCGTCCACGCCGCCGACATGGTCGTGGTGGTGGTGCGTGATCATGATGACGTCGGGCTTCCAGCCGCGATGCTCCAAGACATTGATCAGCGGCTTGGCTTCGGGCGCGTCGATCAGCGCGATCCCGTCCGGACCCTTGACGATGTAGGCGTAATTGTCCTTGAGGCAGGGGACGGTCACAATGTCCAGTGGCATGGCGTTTCCTTGAATGCTTTGTAAGATGCCCTCAGAGTGACCCATCCGGCCCGACTTCTCAACTGGAGACACCATGCACCTGGACGTGCAGGCGTTGCGCGATTTCTACTACCGAAGTGCGCTGGGGCGCGCGGCGCAGAAGATCCTGCGGGCGGAAGTGCTGCGCGGCTGGTCCCCCGAGGACGTGCACGGCCAGACGGTCGCGGGCTACGGTTTTGCCGTGCCGATGCTGCGCCCCTACCTGAAGGAGGCGCGACGGGTCGTGGCGCTGATGCCCGCGCCACAGGGCGTGATGCCCTGGCCTGCCGGTCTGCCCAACGTGTCTGTGCTGTCGGAAGAGGTGTCCTGGCCGCTGGAGACAGGGCATGTGGACCGCCTGATCCTGATGCACGGGCTCGAGACCTCGGAACGGCCGTCCGACCTGCTGGACGAGGCGTACCGCGTGCTCGGCCCCGGCGGTCGCGCCCTGTTCATCCTGCCCAACCGCTCCGGTCTCTGGGCACGGGCGGACTGGACGCCGTTCGGCTACGGGCGGCCCTATTCCATCGGCCAGCTCGAAACGCAGCTCAAGCGGCATGACTTCGTTCCCGAGCGGCATGTTTCCGTGCTGTACCAGCCGCCGTCGGCGCGCCGCTTCTGGATGAAGACCGGCCCGTTCTGGGAGCGGCTGGGGCGGCTGATCCCGTTCACCGCCGGGGGCGTCATGATCGTCGAAGCCTCCAAGCGGCACCCGCCGACGCGCGCCGGACTTGGGCAGAAGAAGCGGGTGCCGAACCCGCTGGAGGTCCTTTCGCCGAAGCCGGGCAAGGTCGCCGGGCCGGTCTGAGGTTTGAGTGTCCTGACCGGGGAAAGGGCGGTCGGGCCGGGGTGGGCTGTGCTCGACAGGAGCGGCGTCAGATACCGGAAAGTCTCATGATCGGGTGTGCGTGATACCCAAAACGCATTCGGCGTGCGACTGATTGCGTAAACATCGGTCACCGAGAAACAGGGTTCGCAACGGCACCTGTCCCGTGCCAAGCTGTTGCCAGTGCCGGGAATCGTCGCCAAATGCACGAAAAAGTGCGCTTTTCCTGCACGAAGTTTGGGCACGAAAGGTCGCACTTCGGGCAACCGACTGAAAAGTATGGGTTTAGCGCCCACGTTAAATCTCTCTAAGGATGTTGCGAGGTGGGGGAGGCTCTGCTACATCCGCCGCGATTTACTTGCCTTGACGAAAAATCAGGGTTCCAGGAGCCTCCGGACGCCCCGCCAGACGGCGGGCGCGTGACGGAGGCCGAAAATCGGAAGGGTGGACGTGTCTGACAGCTCGATTTCCTCCGGCATCGCCGAGCGCTATGCCACCGCCGTCTTCGAGATCGTGAAGGAGAACAACAATCTCCCGCGTCTCGAAGAGAACCTCAACGACCTGACCGCTGCGCTGGACGACAGCGCCGACCTGCGTGAACTGCTGGTCAATCCGGTGTATTCGCGCCAGGAGCAGGAGAATGCGATTTCTGCCGTGGCCGAAGCCATGGGCATGATCCCGGCGATGAAGAACGTTTTGGGCCTGATGGCCCGGAAACGCCGCCTGTTCGTCGTGCCCGCCATGATCAGGCGCCTGCGCGAGATGATCGCGGAGCACAAAGGCGAAGTCACCGCAGAGGTGACCTCTGCCGTGGCGCTGACCGACGAGCAGTCCGCAAACCTCGCCGCCACGCTGAAGGAAAAGGTCGGCAAGGACGTCAAGATCAGTACCACCGTGGATGAAAGCCTCATCGGCGGTCTTATCGTCAAGGTGGGCTCGAAGATGATCGACACCTCGATCCGCTCGAAGCTCAACTCCCTCCAGAATGCAATGAAAGAGGTCGGATAAATGGGTATCCAAGCAGCAGAGATTTCTGCGATCCTGAAGGACCAGATCAAGAACTTCGGCCAGGATGCCGAAGTTGCCGAAGTGGGTCGCGTGCTGAGCGTTGGGGACGGTATCGCCCGTGTCCACGGCCTCGACAACGTGCAGGCCGGCGAGATGGTCGAGTTCCCGGGTGGCATCATGGGCATGGCCCTGAACCTCGAAACCGACAACGTCGGTATCGTGATCTTCGGCTCCGACCGGGACATCAAGGAAGGCGACACCGTCAAGCGCACGAACTCCATTGTGGACGTTCCCGCCGGTGAAGGCCTGCTGGGCCGCGTTGTCGACGGCCTCGGCAACCCGCTCGACGGCAAGGGCGCCGTCCAGTTCGAAGAGCGTCGCATCGCCGACGTGAAGGCGCCGGGCATCATCCCGCGCAAATCCGTGCACGAGCCCATGGCGACCGGCCTGAAGGCCGTCGACGCCATGATCCCGATCGGCCGCGGCCAGCGCGAGCTGATCATCGGCGACCGTCAGACCGGCAAGACCGCCGTGGCACTGGACGCCATCCTGAACCAGAAGTCGTACAACGACGCGGCCAAGGACGACTCCGACAAGCTGTACTGCATCTACGTCGCCATCGGTCAGAAGCGCTCCACCGTGGCGCAGCTGGTGAAGAAGCTCGAGGAAACCGGCGCGATCGACTACACGATCGTCGTGGCCGCCACCGCGTCCGACCCGGCGCCGATGCAGTTCCTCGCACCGTACTCCGCCACCGCGATGGCCGAATACTTCCGCGACAACGGCAAGCACGCACTCATCATCTACGATGACCTGTCCAAGCAGGCCGTGTCCTACCGCCAGATGTCCCTGCTGCTGCGCCGCCCGCCGGGCCGCGAAGCTTACCCGGGCGACGTTTTCTACCTCCACTCGCGCCTGCTGGAGCGTTCGGCAAAGCTGAACGAGGACAACGGTGCCGGCTCGCTGACTGCGCTGCCGATCATCGAAACCCAGGGCGGCGACGTGTCGGCCTTCATTCCGACCAACGTGATCTCGATCACCGACGGCCAGATCTTCCTCGAGACCGAACTGTTCTACCAGGGCATCCGCCCGGCCGTGAACACCGGTCTGTCGGTTTCGCGTGTGGGCTCCTCCGCGCAGACCAACTCGATGAAGTCCGTCGCGGGCCCGATCAAGCTGTCGCTTGCGCAGTACCGTGAAATGGCCGCCTTCGCCCAGTTCGGTTCCGACCTCGACGCCGCGACCCAGCGCCTGCTGAACCGTGGTGCGCGTCTGACCGAACTGATGAAGCAACCGCAATACTCGCCGCTGACCAACGCCGAAATCGTCGTCGTCATCTGCGCCGGTACGCTGGGCTACCTCGACAAGGTTGCCGTGTCCGACGTGGGCCGCTTCGAGAAGGGTCTGCTGCAGCACGTCCGGGGCAAGCACTCCGACCTGCTGGACTGGATCACCAACGAAGATCCGAAGATCAAGGGTGACGCAGAAGCCAGAATCAAGGCGGTTCTCGACGAATACGCAGCGGACTTCTCGTAAGAGGATCATCCGATGCCCAATCTCAAGGATCTCAAAAACAGGATCGCGTCGGTCAAATCGACCCGCAAGATCACCAAGGCCATGCAGATGGTCGCGGCAGCAAAACTGCGCCGCGCCCAGGAAGCGGCCGAGGCGGCCCGCCCCTATGCGGAACGCTTCAACGCGGTGATGGCGTCGCTGGCCGCTTCGGTCGGAGACAGTGACAGCGCTCCCCGCCTTCTGGCGGGGACCGGCAAGGACGACGTACATCTGCTGGTGGTCATGACCGCCGAACGCGGGCTGTGCGGCGGCTTCAACACCAACATCGTCAAGCTGGCGAAGGCACGGATTGCCGAGCTGCGTGGCAAGGGAAAAACGGTCAAGATCCTGACCGTCGGCAAGAAGGGCCGGGAACAGCTGAAGCGTGACTACGCCGATCTGTTCGTCGGTCATGTCGACCTCTCCCAGGTCAAGCGTCTCGGCTACGGCAACGCGCAGGACATCGCGCGCGACGTGCTTGGCCGCTTCGACAATGGTGAGTTCGACGTGGCGACGATCTTCTACGCCAAGTTCAACTCCGTGATCTCCCAGGACCCCACGGCCCTGCAGATCATCCCGGCCTCCTACGAGACCGTGGAAGAGGAGCAGAACGACGCGACGACGCTCTACGATTACGAGCCGGACGAAGAATCGATCCTCGCTGACCTGCTGCCGCGTGGCGTGGCAACGCAGATCTTCGCTGCCCTGCTGGAAAACGGTGCCTCCGAACAGGGTGCCCGTATGTCGGCCATGGACAACGCGACCCGCAACGCGGGCGAGATGATCGACAAGCTGACGATCGAGTACAACCGCTCGCGTCAGGCCGTCATCACCAACGAGCTTATCGAAATTATTTCGGGCGCCGAGGCGCTCTGAGGAACCCGGAGAGAAACCAATGACAGCACAAGGCAAGATCACCCAGGTGATTGGCGCCGTGGTCGACGTCCAGTTCGAAGACCACCTGCCGGCAATTCTGAACGCGCTGAACACCGAGAACAACGGCAAGAAGCTGGTCCTCGAAGTGGCTCAGCACCTCGGCGAAAACACCGTCCGCACCATCGCCATGGACGCGACCGAAGGTCTGGTCCGCGGTCAGGAAGTGTCCGACACCGGCGCACCGATCTCCGTGCCGGTTGGCAACGCGACGCTGGGCCGTATCCTCAACGTCGTCGGCGAGCCGGTGGACGAAGGCGCACCGATCGAAGCGGACGAATACCGCCCGATCCACGCCGCAGCCCCGGCCTTCTCCGAGCAGTCGACTGAATCGGAAATCCTCGTGACCGGGATCAAGGTCATCGACCTGCTGGCACCCTACTCCAAGGGCGGCAAGATCGGCCTCTTCGGCGGCGCCGGCGTGGGCAAGACCGTTCTCATCATGGAACTCATCAACAACATCGCAAAGGTGCACTCGGGCTTCTCCGTGTTCGCCGGTGTTGGCGAGCGGACCCGTGAGGGCAACGACCTCTACCACGAGATGATCGAATCCAACGTCATCAAGCCGGACAACCTTGCGGAAAGCCAAGTGGCGCTTGTGTACGGCCAGATGAACGAGCCTCCGGGTGCGCGTGCCCGTGTCGCCCTGACCGGCCTGACCCTGGCCGAGCAGTTCCGCGACCAGTCCGGGACCGACGTTCTGTTCTTCGTGGACAACATCTTCCGCTTCACGCAGGCCGGTTCCGAGGTGTCCGCACTTCTGGGACGTATCCCCTCTGCCGTGGGTTACCAGCCGACGCTGGCCACCGACATGGGCCAGATGCAGGAACGCATCACCTCGACCAAGGCCGGCTCGATCACCTCGATCCAGGCCGTCTACGTGCCCGCAGACGACCTTACCGACCCGGCTCCGGCAACCACCTTCGCCCACCTCGACGCAACCACGGTTCTGTCGCGCGCGATCTCCGAGCTGGGCATCTACCCGGCCGTGGACCCGCTCGACTCCACCTCGCGTCTGATGGACCCGGGCATCGTGGGTGAAGAGCACTACCAGGTCGCCCGTGACGTTCAGGGTATCCTGCAGCGCTACAAGTCGCTCCAGGACATCATCGCCATCCTCGGGATGGACGAACTGTCGGAAGAGGACAAGCTGACCGTGGCCCGCGCCCGGAAGATCCAGCGCTTCCTCTCCCAGCCGTTCGACGTGGCGAAGGTCTTCACCGGCTCCGACGGTGTGCAGGTTCCGCTGGAAGACACCATCTCGTCCTTCAAGGCGGTTGTCGCCGGCGAATACGACCACCTGCCGGAATCGGCGTTCTACATGGTGGGCGGCATCGACGAAGTGAAGGCGAAAGCCGAGAAGCTGGCCGCAGAGGCTGCCTAAATCGGACCCTGTCGGGGGGCCGCTGCTGGCCCCCTGATGAGACAAGGAGTTTCACATGGCAGACACGATGCAATTCGACCTGGTGTCGCCGGAGCGCAAGCTCCTGTCGGCAGAGGTCACCTCGGTGCAGATCCCGGGTGCGGACGGCGACATGACCGCCATGCCGAACCACGCGCCGACCATCACGACGCTGCGTCCGGGCCTCCTGACGGTGGAAACCACCGGCGGCACTGAAGTCTTCGTCGTGACCGGCGGTTTCGCCGAGATCGGTGAAAGCGTGTCGGTTCTGGCGGAGAAGGCTCTGCCGAAGGCCGACATGGATCAGGCGACCTACGAGGCGCTGGTGAAGGAGGCCCACGAGGCCTACCAGCAGACCAAGGAAGCCTACAAGAACGAGCCGGGCCCGGTCGACGAGGCAGCAAAGCTGCTGCAGGACATGGTGGCCGTTGGCGGTCACATCGGGCTCGACCCGATGCAGCCGTCGCTCTGACGCCGACCTTCCAAGGTACGCACGACATTCGGAGAACCCCGCCTGCTTAGGCGGGGTTTTTCCTTTCCCGCCTCACGCCGGTGCCGGGTAGGGTTGGCCAAAAGGGGCGGCGCGCGGGGCAGGGCGCCACTTTGCCGGTCGTTCCACAAGCCGCTGAAACCCCCGCCATGCGGATTGAACCCGGTGCTTTCTCCGCCTACCCTCTGCCGCGTATCGTTTCCTGCCGGGCCTCGTAATGCAGACCAATCGCGGAGCCCTGTGGTTCATCCTCGCGACACTCCTTCTCGATGCCATAGGCATCGGGCTGATCTTCCCAATCATGCCCGACCTGATGGAGCGCGTGGGTGCCGGGGACACGGCGACGGGGGCCTTCTGGGGCGGGGTGCTGATGGCGGCCTACGCAGGCGCACAGTTCCTCTGTGGACCGGCAATCGGCGGAATCTCCGACGCACTCGGCCGCAAGCCGGTGCTGCTGGTGACGCTGGCCGCTCTGGCGGTCGACTATCTCATCATGGCGCTGGCGACCGGGTTCTGGGTCCTGCTGGTGGGCCGGGTTCTGGCCGGTGTCGCGGGGGCCACCTACATCACGGCCACCGCGTACCTCGCCGATATCTCGAAGCCCGAGGACAGGGCCGCGAACTTCGGCCTGATCGGCGCGGCCTTCGGCGTCGGTTTCGTGATCGGCCCGGCGCTTGGGGGGCTGCTGGCGGGCATCCACGTCACAGCACCGTTCTGGGCGGCGGGCGCGCTGGCGGCGGCCAACTTCGTCTTCGGCCTGTTCGTCCTGCCCGAAAGCCTCGCCCCGGAGAAACGCCGCCGCTTCGACAGGCGCGACCTCAACCCGTTCGGCAGCATCCTCGCCGCCGCCCGCCTGCCGGGGCTAGGCCTGCCGCTGGCCGGGCTCTTCGTGTTCGAGTTCTCCAACATGGTCTACCCGGTGCTCTGGGCCTTCTGGCTGCGCGAGGCCTTCGGCTGGTCGTCCGTGCTGATCGGTGGCTCGCTGGCCTGCTATGGCATCGGCGTGGCGCTCACGCAGGGCGCCCTGATGCGGCTGCTGATCCCGCGCATCGGGACGTGGCACACACTGATGCTGGCCGTGGTGGCCGGGATCGTCGCCTCCCTGGCCTATGGCGTGGCTTCCGCCGCATGGGTGGTCTGGGTCTTCCTGCCCTTCGCATGCCTGTCGGACATGGCTCCGCCCAACGCGACCGGGATCGCCACGAACCTCGTGGCCGACGACCGGCTGGGCCTGTTGCAGGGGGTCATCGGATCGCTTGGTGCCGTTGCCGCGATCACCGCACCGCTGATCGTGACGCCGCTGTTCAGGTTCTTCGCCGCGCCCCACGCGCCGCTGTACCTGCCCGGGGCGCCCTTTCTCATGACCGCTGCCCTTCTGGTCATCAGCGGCGCCATATTCTGGCCGATGCGCAGGCAAGCCACCGCCACAGCGTGATCGCACGCTTGCCCTTGGCCCGGCTCTGAGACAAAAGCGGCGCATACCCTCACCTTCTGCCGAAAGCCTGTCGCCATGATCTTCGACTGGAGCTCCATTCTGCGCGAGTTCATCACTCTCTTCGTCGTCGTCGATCCGATCGGGACGTTGCCGGTGTTCTACTTCGCCACCGCCCGCGTGCCGCATGCCCTGCACTGGAAATTCGCTCTGCGCGCCGTGCTGGTGGCATGGGTGGTGTTGATGGCGTTCCTTGTCGGCGGACAATGGCTGCTTGAGGGGCTGGGTCTGCGCTTCGGGTCGTTCCAGATCGCAGGCGGGATCATCCTCTTCCTGTTCGCCCTCACGATGATCTTCGGCGAATCGAAACCGGAGCACGAGATCGAGGAGGCGACGCGTGAGCACCTCTCCGGCGCCGTCTTCCCGCTGGCGATGCCCTCCATCGCCTCGCCTGGCGCGATGCTGGCCATCGTTGTGCTGACAGACAACCACGCGCATTCCGTGCCGGATCAGTTGATGACGGCAGGTCTGCTGACGATCGTCCTGATCCTGACGCTGCTGCTGTTGCTCCTCGGGTCGCAGCTCAAGCGGATACTCGGCTCGACCGGCGCCAGCGTCGTCAGCCGCGTCATGGGGATCATCCTCGCCACTGTGGCGGTCGATGCCGTGCTGGGCGGTCTGGATGCGGTCGGCGTGATGCAGGTGGAAAGCGCGCCCGGCGGTTTGTCGATTTCCGAGTGACACCGCGCGCCGATTGCCTGTAAGACCTGCCCGAAAGCAGACAACCTGCGGTAATAAAAGACGAGGCGGGACATGCGCAAGTTTCCCGGCGCCGCCCTTGGCGTCGATCAAGGCACCGAAGAGGTCTTTACCGACTTCGAGGACGGTGGCGAGATGTGGACGGGGCATGGCCCGCGCGAACGGCGCAAGGCCGTGACCTTCTCGGAACCCTTCCGCTCGGCTCCGGTGGTGCAGGTCGCTCTGACGCTGTGGGACATGGATTCCCAGTCCAACGTCCGCGCCGACATCAGCGCGGAGAAAGTGACACCTGCGGGATTTGAGATGGTCTTCCGGACATGGGCCGACACGCGTGTGGCGCGGGTACGGATGAGCTGGATTGCCTTCGGCGAAGCGTCGAGCCCCGACGACTGGGATCTTTACTGATCCCATGGGGCAGGGAAGGGCGGCGTCGTGCGCCGCCCGCTCCAATGCTGCTTACAGGATGCCTTCGTAGATCGGGCCGAGGGTGTCGGTCTCGAACAGCGACGACACGGATGTGCCGTTCCAGATGTTCAGGATGGACTGCGCAAAGAGCGGCGCGGTCGGCAGCACGCGGATGTTCGAAGCGGAACTGACCGGGCCGGTCGGCTGGATGGTGTCGGTCAGGACAAGCGTCTTCAGGACCGACTTCGACACGCGCTCCACCGCGGGGCCGGACATGACGCCGTGACTGATGTAGGCATGCACCTCGGTCGCGCCGTGGTCCATGATGACCTCGGCCGCCTTGCAGAGCGTCCCGGCGGTGTCGCACATGTCGTCGACGATGATGCAGCGCTTGCCGGTCACGTCACCGATGACCGTCATCTCGGCGATCTCGCCCGGCTTCTCCCGGCGCTTGTCGACGATGGAGAGCGGCGCGTTGATCCGCTTGGCCAGCTCGCGCGCGCGTGCCACGCCGCCCACGTCCGGCGAGATCACCATCACGTCTGACAGGTCGGCGAACTGGTTCTTGATGTCGATGGCGAAGATCGGCGAGGCATAGAGGTTGTCCACCGGGATGTCGAAGAACCCTTGGATCTGCGCCGCGTGCAGGTCCATCGTCAGGATGCGCTCGATCCCGGACTCGACCATCATGTTGGCCACCAGCTTGGCGGTGATCGGCGTGCGCGCCTTGGTGCGGCGGTCCTGCCGGGCGTAGCCGAAGTAGGGGATCACCGCGGTGATGCGCGATGCCGAGGACCGGCGCAGCGCATCCGCCATGATGAGCAGTTCCATCAGGTTGTCGTTCGCCGGGTTGGAGGTCGGCTGGATGATGAACATGTCCTCGCCGCGCACGTTCTCGTAGACCTCGACAAAGATCTCCTGGTCGTTGAACCGTTCCACCCGGGCCTGCACCAGCCCCACGGACATGCCGCGGTACAGCGACATGCGGCGGGCGATGGCCTCGGCGAGGGGACGGTTAGCGTTGCCTGCGATAAGCTTGGGTTCAACGACGGTGGGCATGGGCAGCTCCGGGGTAGGTCCGTGCAGGGAGAATGACGGATTCGTGACGTTGCGGTCCCGTTAACACGGCCCTAGGGTCGGTTCCAGCACGGGAAAGGGAGACGCGGCATATGGCCCGGATCGACTACTATCTGTCCATGATTTCACCGTTCACGTATTTCTGCGGCACCCGCCCGGCAGAGATCGCGGCCAGGCACGGGGCCGAGCTGGTCTACAAGCCGCTCGACATCATGCAGCTTTTCGCGCGAACGGGCGGCACGCCCCTGCCGCAGCGCCACCCCTCGCGTCAGGCCTACCGCCTGCAGGAGCTTGCCCGCAGTTCGCAGAAATCCGGTCTGCCCTACCACGAGAAGCCGATGTTCTTCCCCGCCAACGCGGCGCCTGCCTCTTACGCCGTGATCGCGGCGCAGAAGGCGGGCGGTGGCGATCTGGCCGGACTTGTGCACGGGCTGCTGGCCGACTGCTGGGCGGAACAGAAGGACATCGCCGACGACGCCGTGATCGGCGACCGGCTGGAGGCGGCAGGATTCGACCGGGGGCTGACCTTCACCGGGATGCTCGCCGGGGCCGAGACCTACTCTGCCAACCTCGAAGAAGCAGTGGAACGCGGTGTCTTCGGGTCGCCCTTCTGGGTGGTCGACGACGGCGCCCTGTTCTGGGGCCGCGACCGGTTGGACGACCTCGACGCGCACCTCGGAGGCGCGGGGTGAAGGACGCGGCGGCGCTGTCCGTCCGGGAGTTCGGCGCAGGGGCGGAACCCGTCCTGGCCCTACACTGCGGGCTGGGGACGTCGGGTATGTGGAAAGACGTCGCCGCCGGCCTCGGCGACACGACCGTCACGGCACCGGATCTGCCGGGCCACGGGCGCAGCGGCCCGTTTCCCGATGGCGTGGACGTGCACGATGCTGCCTGCGATGCGGTGCGCCCCCTCTTGGACAGGCCGATGCACCTCGTGGGCCACAGCTTCGGCGCCACCGTCGCCCTGCGGCTCGCACAGGACACCCCCGCGCACGTCCTGTCGCTGGCGCTGATCGAGCCGGTCTTCTTCGCCGCTGCGGCTGACGGTCCGGTCAAGTCGGCGCATTACGAACGGGAGGCCGCACATTTCTCGGGGTTCGAGCGCGGCGACCTGATGGGAACGGCGCAAGGCTTCAACAGTGTCTGGGGCGGCGGTGCCCCTTGGGAGAGCTTTCCCGAAAGGGCCCGCCAGCTCATGGCGTCGCAGATGCCCTTCGTGATCGGCACCGAACCGAGCCTCTGGCGGGACATGCACGGCATGCTCCACCCCGACAGGATGGCGCGCCTTTCGATGCCGGTGTCCCTTGTGCGTGGCGGCGATTCCGTCCCGATCATCGCAGAAATCCATCACGGTCTTCTGAGCCGTCTGCCGCATGGCCGGGAGGCTGTCATTCCGGGCGCCGGGCACATGCTGGTCATGACCCACGCCGACGATGTGGCGCGGCAAATCTGCGTGACCATGGTGGAGGCGAAAGCCCGCAGCGCCGTCACGCCACGCTGAACCCGCGCGGCGCCAGGCGGGCTTCAGGACTTCTTGCCGACCTTCGGTTCGGTCCCTGCGCGCAGACGGGTAATGTTGTCCTTGTGGCGATACAGCACGACAAAGGTCAGGATCAGGCTGGTGATCGTCAGGTCGGTTCGCCCCATGACAAGCGTCCACGGCGCGACGGAGGCCACCGACGCCAGTGCCCCGACCGAGGAGATGCGGCTGATCGCGAAGGCCACGGCCCAGGTTGCACAGCACAGGAGGCCCACGGGCCATGCCAGTGCCAGCATCGTGCCCAGAAAGGTCGCCATGCCCTTGCCGCCCCGAAAGCCCAGCCAGACCGGAAAGCAGTGGCCCAGCATGGCCGCAAGGCCTGCAAGCTGGGCCGCGCTGTCATCCCCGGAAAGCCAGCGCGCCAGCAAAACGGCGATGGCGCCCTTGCCGCTGTCGAGGATCAGTGTCGCGAGCGCCGCCGGCTTGCTGCCGGTACGCAGCACGTTGGTGGCGCCGATGTTGCCGGATCCGATCTGGCGGAGGTCGCCCAGACCCATTGCACGGGTCATGACGATGCCAAACGGGACGGAGCCCAGCAGATAGCCAAGGACGGTCCAGATCAGGAGGGTCATGCGCGGGTCCTTCTCAGGCTTCGTAGACGCGGTCGCCCGCAACCCATGTGCCCAGCACCTTGCCCTGCAGGCGGGCGCCGTCGAAGGGCGTGTTCTTGGACTTCGAGCGCAGCTTGAAGCGGTCGAGGATCACGGGCTTGTCCGGATCGAACAGCACGAGGTCGGCAGGTGCCCCGGCGGTCAGCCGTCCGCAGTCCAGACCCAGCCGCTTTGCCGGGTTCAGCGCCAGCGCGCGGAAAAGCGTCGGCAGGGTCATTTCCTCGGCGTGGTAAAGACGTAGGAGCACGGTCAGCATCGTCTCCAGCCCAACGGCGCCGGAAGCCGCCTCCTCGAAGGGCAGGCGCTTCGATTCCTCGTCCTGCGGGGTGTGGAACGACCCGATGATGTCGATCAGGCCGGAGCGCACCGCTTCGACGATGGCCTTGCGGTCGTCCTCGGCCCTGAGCGGCGGCTTGACCTTGAAGAACGTGCGGTAGTCGGCCACGTCCATCTCGTTCAGCGTGAGATGGTGCATGGAGGTGCCCGCCGTGACGTCGAAGCCGTTGGCCTTCGCGCGTTCCAGCGTCGGCAGTGCGCGGGCGGCGGTGATCTGGTCGGCGTGGTAGCGCGCGCCCGTCATCTCGACCATGCCGATGTCGCGGTCGAGGCCCATGCGCTCGGCCATCGGGCTGACGGAGGGCAGGCCGCGCAGGGAGGCGAACTTGCCCGAGGTGGCAGAGGCGCCCTTCGACAGGCCGGGGTCCTGCGGATGGCCGATGATGAGCGCGCCCAGAGACCGGGCATAGGTCATGGCCCGCGACAAAACCTTGGTGTCCGTCACGACGTGGTCGCAGTCGGTGAAGGCCACGGCGCCCGCGTCCATGAGAAAGCCGATCTCGGTCATTTCCCGACCTACGCGGCCCTTGGTCAGGGCGGCCATGGGCAGGACGTTCACCCGGCATTCCTCGGCCGCGCGGCGGCGGATGAAGTCGAGCTGTTCCGGCGTGTCGATCGGCGGATGCGTGTCGGGCCGGGTGACGATGGTCGTCACGCCGCCCGCCGCTGCCGCCTGACCGGCAGTGCCGTAGGATTCCTTGTGCCGTTCGCCCGGCTCGCCGACCTTCACGCCGATGTCCACGATCCCCGGCGCAAGGCACTTGCCCTTGCAGTCCACCCGGACCACCGTGTCAGGGATCACAGATGTGAACGAAAACCCTGCATTTTCAGAAGCCTGGGTCGAAATTTCCTTGATGCGCCCATCTTCGACGAGCAAGGCGCCCATGGTGTCGGTGCCTGCGTCGGGGTCGATCAGGCGGGCGTTGGTGAAGAGGGTCTGGGACATGCGGGCATCACTTGGTCGGTTTCCTTCCCTCTACGGCAAATCCCGGGGCGGGGGAACCCGCCTGTGACGGCCCTGCGGAACCCGCATGTCGAGGGGGTGCGACCGGCGCAAAAGCCTGTACAGAGGACTGTCGTCGCGCCTTACAGAACGAGGACGAGAACCAAGACCACAAGCGCGGCGAGGGCCAGAGCGGTGATCAGGATGGCGCGGGACAGCCCGACCATCGAAGACTCTCCGCCGCCGGAAAGGCTGCCCTCGGCAGAGGTGCTGCGCAGGCTGGCCGAACGCGCCTTCGCCGGGGCTGCCGACCAGCTTCCGACGTGGCTGAGCGGCGTGTTGACGTTCAGCGTCTGGGATGTCGAATCGAAGGCCTGTGGCGGCAGGATCACCACATGCCCCGTCAGCGCGTCGATGCGCGCCCTGTCCGTCCCCAGCGCCTTTGTGGGCAGGTCGTAGGCCTCCGACAGGTATTGCGAAAGCGGCATGGGACCCAGATCGCGCAGGTCGACCGTCTCGACGAAGCCGGGGCGCAGTTTGGTTGCACCCAGCCCGTACTTCAGGGGCCATTCCCCGGTGCCGGCCATGGCGGTGAAGCGTTCGACGGCCTCCGGCGGCAGATCGAGCCGGAACAGGTGGACGGTCGAAGCGTCGGAGCCGTTGATCTCGATCTGTGTCACATTGGGCCTCATGGAAGCGCGGAGGGGATACTTATCAACGCAGCAGGGGTGGTGTTTCGTTGCCGAAATAATTCATACCATGACTTCGGTCGGACGGGCGCGGAGATTGCGCGCCAAGAGGTCCATCGCCGCCATGCGCACGGCGACACCCATCTCCACCTGGTCCTGAATGACCGAACGGTTGATGTCGTCGGCGATTGTGCCGTCGATCTCCACCCCGCGGTTCATCGGGCCGGGGTGCATCACGATGGCGTCGTCCTTAGCGTAGGACAGTTTTTCGGCGTCGAGGCCGTAGCGGTGGTAATACTCGCGCTCGGACGGGATGAAGCCGCCGTCCATGCGTTCCTTCTGCAGGCGGAGCATCATCACCACGTCGGCGTCCTTCAGCCCCTCGCGCATGTCCTGGTAGACCTCTGCGCCGAAGTCTTCGATCCCGGCGGGCATCAGCGTGGCGGGGCCGACAAGGCGGATGCGGTTCTCCATCTTGTGCAGCAGCAGCAGGTTGGACCGCGCGACGCGGCTGTGGGCGACATCGCCGCAGATCGCGATGGTCAGGCGGTGCAGGCGGCCCTTGGCCCGGCGGATCGTCAGCGCGTCGAGCAGCGCCTGCGTGGGATGTTCGTGCCGCCCGTCGCCGGCGTTCAGCACGGCGCAGTTCACCTTCTGCGCCAGAAGGTCGACCGCGCCGGAATGCGGGTGGCGGACCACCAGCAGGTCCGGGTGCATCGCGTTCAGCGTCAGGGCCGTGTCGATCAGCGTCTCGCCCTTCTTGATGGAGGACGCCTGCATCGACATGTTCATCACGTCCGCGCCCAGACGCTTGCCCGCCAGTTCGAAACTGGCCTGCGTGCGGGTCGAATTCTCGAAGAACATGTTGATCTGGGTGAGACCCGCCAGCGCCTGCGCGTGCTTGTCGCGGCGGCGGTTGAGGGCGGCGTACTGATCGGCGAGGTCGAGCAGGGTCGTGATCTCGTCCGGACGCAGGGGTTCGATCCCCAGAAGATGGCGGTGGTCGAAGCGCATGGTCACCCCTGTCGAAGTCGCACCTGTCTTACGAAGCGCGTCCCCCGGGGGCAAGGGGCAGGTGGCGGGCGGCGGATTCGAGTATTTGTGAAGCAGAGAAGCCGGGCGGATTTTCCTTTGCCCGGCTTGGGCGTAATGTGGCCTCCATGGAATCGGCACTGGACTGGCACGCCGCGCGTGCCGCCCTCGACTGGCAACTGGAGATGGGTGTCTCCGAGGCGCTTTGCGAAGCGCCCGTGGACCGTTTTGCCCTGGAGGATGCGGCGAAGGCGGAGCGTCTTGCGCCCCGCCGCGGCGGCGCCGTGGCCGCGCCGGTGGCGGAACCAGAGGCCGATCCCGTGGCCGAGGCCGAAGCGGCGGCGGCGACGGCTGTCGACCTGCCTTCGCTGGAGGCGGCGCTGGCTGGCTACGACCACTGCGAGCTGAAGCGCGGCGCGCGGTCGCTGGTGTTCTCGGACGGGGTGGCGGCGGCGCGGGTGATGTTCGTGGGCGAGGCGCCGGGCCGGGACGAGGACCTGCAGGGCAAGCCGTTTGTCGGCCGGGCGGGGCAGTTGCTGGACCGGATGCTGGCGGCGGTGGGACTGTCGCGCGCGGAGTCGGTCTATATCACCAACGTGCTGCCCTGGCGCCCGCCGCAGAACCGCGACCCGAAGCCGGACGAGATCGCGATGATGCTGCCTTTCCTGAAAAAGCACATCGCGCTGGTAGATCCCGATTTGCTGGTGATCGTGGGCAATATTTCCGCGCAGGCGCTTCTGGGTCGGCGGGGTATCACCCGGCTGCGCGGCACCTGGCAGGAGGCGGAGGGCCGCCCGGCGCTGCCCATGGTGCATCCCGCCTACCTGCTGCGCAATCCGGGTTTCAAACGCGAGGCGTGGAACGACATGCTGGAGTTGAAGGTCAAGTTGAGGAGCCTCGGGTGATGGCGTGGACGATCGTCGATCCGGTGATGTTGCTGGCTTTTTTGCCTGCGGGGCTGGCGCTGAACGTCACGCCGGGGCCGGACATGCTGTTCTGCATGGCGCAGGGCCTGCGCGGCGGTCCGCGGTGCGGCTGGGCAGCTTCCGCAGGTGTTGCCGCGGGCGGCATGGTGCACGTGCTGCTGGCGGGGCTGGGGCTGGGTGCGCTGGTCGCCGCGGTGCCGGGCGCCTTCGACGCGATCCGCTGGGCGGGTGCGGCCTACCTCGTCTACATCGCGTGGAAGACCTGGCGGACGCCTCTGGCTGGTGTGGACGCGCCGCCGCTGGCACCGGCGCGTGCGGCGCGGCAGGGCTTTGTCGTGAACATGACCAACCCGAAGTTCATCCTGTTCGTGCTGGCCTTCGTGCCGCAGTTCGTCGATCCCGCGCGCCCGGTCCTGCCGCAGTTCCTGATCTTCGGCACGATGATGGGGGCGGGCGGCCTCCTGGTGAACGGGCTTGTCGGGCAGTTCGCCGGGCGCCTGCGCCGCCATCTGCAGGGCGGCACGGGAACGGAGCGCGGTTTGCGCTACGCCTGCGCGACGCTTTTCGGCGGGCTTGCGGTACGGCTGGCGCTCTGACCGTGATCGGACGGTGTCTTCTCATGCTGGCGATGAGCCTTGCCGGCGCTGCGCAGGCCCAGGGCATCGACTACGCGGCGATCTTCGCGCGCGAGGCGGCCCGCGTGACGGAGGCCGGGACGGAAAACGGCGCTGCTGTCGAGACGCTGCAGATGGAGAACGGGATCGAGCTTCGGCGCCTGACGGCGGAAGACGGGACCGTCACCTACGAAGGCATAGACCGCAGCGGGCTGGGCGCGGTCGGCTGCCTCTACCGCATCTATTTCGAACTCGATGCCGCCGGGCGTTTCTGCCCCTGGGCGCCGCCGCCAGAGGCCGCGCAGACCTTCGAGCAGCGGCTGAACCGGATCGCGACCTTCGTGGCGGAAAATGGCGAGCCCCGCCTGCCGCCCGAGGAGGTGCCCGCCATGCTGGACGCCGCGCGGGAGGCCTACGGGCGGGAAGTGGCGCGGCTGGGATGCCCGGAGCCGGGCGAGGGGATGCAGGGATTTGCCGCGGCGCTGGCCTCCGAAGCGATGGACCCGGTGCTTGACATGGCGCTCTCCGTGCCGAGATTGCCGGTCACGCTTCCCTGTCTGTGAAAAGGCCTGCCCCATGTCCCGTATCGACGAGTCCAAGGAATTCATCCCGGTGCGCATCGCGGTGCTGACGGTCAGCGACACCCGGTCGCTGTCTGAGGACCGCTCGGGCGACACGCTGGTTGCGCGGCTGACCGAAGCGGGGCATGTCCTTGCGGATCGCGACATCGTGAAGGACGAGCGCGCGGTCATCGCCGACCGGCTGCGCACCTGGATCGCGGACCCGGAGGTGGATGTGGTGATCTCGACCGGTGGCACGGGGCTGACCGGGCGCGATGTCACGGTGGAGGCGCACCGCGACGTCTACGAGAAGGAAATCGACGCCTTCGGAACGGTCTTCACCATTGTTTCCATGCAGAAAATCGGGACAAGCGCGGTGCAGAGCAGGGCCACTGGCGGGGTTGCCGGGGGCACGTATCTATTCGCGTTGCCGGGCAGCACGGGCGCCTGCAAGGACGCCTGGGACGAGATCCTGAAGTGGCAGCTCGATTACCGTCACCGCCCCTGCAACTTCGTCGAAATTTTTCCGCGCCTCGACGAACACAGGCGACGAAAGTGATCCGACCGTGCGTATAATGACGTAAGTCCTTTCGCGGCGCTTGTTTTCGGGAGGTCATTCTATACGTGCGACGTGACGCGATGCTGCACCTCAACGGGAGACGGTCCGGATGCGATTTCTACGCAAGAGCCTGACGGGGCTCTTCCTGTTTGCGCTGACGCTGGGCCTTTTGGCCTGGGCGGGACTGATGGTGCGCGATGCGGTCGTCGCCCGGATGAACGAGGAGCCGGGCCGCCGGCCGGCGCAGGAACGGGTATTCGCTGTGAACGTGGTTGACGTGTCCTTCGGCACGGAACGCCCCGTCCTGTCGGCCTTCGGCGAGGTGCAGAGCGTGCGGACGCTGGAACTGCGCGCGGCAGCCTCAGGAACCTTGGTCGACCTCGACCCCGAATTTGTCGAAGGCGGGCAGGTGGATGCCGGGCAGCTTCTGGCGCGGATCGACCCGGCCAATGCCGAGGCGGCGGTGGAACGGGCGGAAAGCGATCTTCTGGATGCGCAGGCGGAGCTGCGCGAGGCGGAGCGCGCCATCGGCATCGCCCGCGACGAATTGGTCGCGGCGAGCGAACAGGTACGGCTGCGCGAGCAGGCGCTGCAACGGTCCCGCGATCTGCTGGAGCGACGGGTGGGCACCGAGGCGGCGGTGGAGACGGCGGAACTGGCCCTGTCATCTGCACGCCAGTCGGTGTTGAACCAGCGGCAGGCCGTGGCCACCGCAGAGGCCCGCATCGACCAGGCGAAGACGGCGCAGCGGCGGGCGGAGATCGCAGCGGCAGAGGCCGAACGCGGGCTTCAGGACACGGAAATCCGGGCGCAGTTCGCGGGCACGCTGACCGAGGTGACGGTTGTCGCGGGGCGCTTGGTCTCGGCCAACGAACAGCTGGCGCAGCTTGTCGACCCGGAAGCGCTGGAAGTGGCGTTTCGCGTTTCGACGCCGCAATACGTGCGCTTGCTGGACGATACGGGCCGGTTGAAGAAATCCGCTGTCTCCGTGCGGCTCGATGTCCTGGGGACAGAGATCGCCACGACGGGCCGCCTGTCCCGTGCCGGTGCCTCCGTCGGCGAAGGTCAGACCGGGCGGCTTCTGTTCGCGACGCTCGACGGGGCCCGCGGCTTCAAGCCCGGGGACTTCGTGACGGTCGAGGTCGAGGAGCCGGAACTGCCGAACGTCGCCCGCCTGCCCGCAACGGCGCTTGGCGCGGATGGTGCGGTGCTGGCGCTCGACCCGGAGGGGCGGCTGGAGGTGGTGCCCGTCACCCTGATGCGCCGCCAGGGCGACGACATCCTGATCCGCGCGGACGCCCTTGAAGGGCGCGAGGTCGTGGCGCAGCGCACACCGCTTCTTGGCGCCGGGATCAAGGTCCAGCCGCTCAGGCCCGGTGCCACGGAAGAGGCGCAGATGCCCGAGATGCTGGAACTGACGGCAGAGAGGCGCGCGCGGCTGGTGGCCTTCGTCGAGGGCAACAACCGGATGCCGGAAGAGGCCAAGACCCGGATCCTTGCGCAGCTGCAGGAAAACCAGGTCCCCGCCGACATGGTACAGAGGATCGAAGAGCGCATGGGCGGCTGACGCGCCGCGATGACGTTGCAAACACCCGTTCCGGAGGGGGCGCATGGTACGTGAACTGCCAAAATCCGCCGGGGGTATCTTCGGCTATTTCACCCGGCATCCCACGCTGGCGAACCTGCTGCTGGTGATCCTGCTGGCCTCGGGCCTTCTGGCCGTGCCGAACATGCGGGCGCAGTTCTTTCCGGACGTGATCGTGGACGAGATCGACGTGTCGGTGTCCTGGGACGGCGCCGGCGCCGAGGACATCGACGCCGCCATCGTGCAGCTTCTGGAACCGGCGCTGCTGGCGGTCGAGGGGGTCGAATCCTCCCGCTCCAACTCGCGCGAGGGCCGCGCCAGCATCGAGCTGGAGTTCGAGCCGGGCTGGGACATCGCCCGGGCCGCGGACGATGTGCAGCAGGCGGTGGACGGGATCACAGGACTGCCCGACGACGCCGACGAACCGAGCGTCAGCCGTGGCGGCTGGCGCGACCGCGTGACCGACGTGGTGATCACCGGGCCGGTGGGTGTCGACCAGCTTGCCCGGTTCGCGGACGAATTCACCGTGCGCCTGTTCGCCGAAGGCGTGACGCGCACGACGATCCAGGGCGTCGCCGCGCCGCAGATCCTGGTGGAAGTGCCCTCGACCAGCCTCATCGCGCATGACGTCACCATGCAGGAGATCGCCGAGGCTATCGCGGCGGAGGTGGACGCCGATCCGGCAGGCGACGTGGCGGGGGCGGGCGCACGTGTCCGCACCGGGATCGAGAAACGCTCTGCCGACGACATCGCCGCCATTGCCCTGCGCTCCAACCCGAACGGGTCCAAGCTGACCATCGGCGACGTGGCGCAGCTGCGCGAGGAAGGCGTAGACCGTCAGCGCAGCTATTTCGTCGGCCCCAACCCGGCGATCACGGTGCGGGTCGACCGGTCCGACCGGGGCGACGCCATCGGCATCCAGGAGCAGGTCGAGGAGGTCGCCGCGGCCTACCAGTCCACGCTGCCCGAAGGCGTGACCATCGAACTGATCCGCACCCGGTCAGAGGCGATCACCGGGCGGCTCAACATCCTGATGGACAACGCCTCCATGGGGCTCCTGCTGGTGGTGGCGCTGCTGTTCCTGTTCCTGAACACGCGCACGGCCTTCTGGGTAGCGGCGGGGATCCCCACGTCGCTGCTGGCGGCAATTGCGCTGATGTACGTGGGCGGGCTGACGATCAACATGATCTCGCTCTTCGCGCTGATCATCACCCTGGGCATCGTGGTCGACGATGCCATCGTGGTGGGGGAACACGCCGATCATTTGTCCCGGCAGGGCTTCGGCCCCTACGAGGCGGCGGAACGGTCGGCCTCCCGCATGGCGCTGCCGGTGTTCTCCGCGACGCTGACCACGGTCATCGCCTTCTTCGGGCTGACGGCCATCGGCGGCACGTTCGGAGAGATGATCGCCGACATCCCCTTTACCGTCATCACGGTGTTGCTGGCCTCGTTGGTGGAGTGTTTCCTGATCCTGCCGAACCACATGGCCCACGCGTTGAAGCCCCGCGTCGCGACCGGGTTCCGCGCGTGGCGCGCGGCGGCGGGTTTCGTCGGAGAGGTGATCGTCGGCACGCTGGCGGTCGGGCTGATCCTGCTGGCGATCCTGTCGCTGCCGGGCGCCGCCAACGGTGTTTGGGGCACCATGGGCGAGACGCCGGGTTGGATCGCCGGCCTGCATGAAAGCGCCGTCGCGTTGCGCGGCACGATCCTTGGCCGGCCGCTGTGGATCGGCGCGCTTCTGGTTGCGCTGGTCGCCGCGGCGCTGGGGCTCCGGCTGATCCGGATGGACGGGGCACGGCGCCGGGCAGCACTGAACGATCTGTCGGACATGGGCATCGACAGCGCCAGCCGTGTGGTCAACCGGGGCTTCCGGCAGGTCCGGGAACGCGGCTTCCGCCCCTTGATGGCGGTGGTCATCCGGGCGCGCTACGTGGTGCTTGCAACCGCGACGCTGGTGCTGGCAACGCAGGCGGTGCTGTTCATCAGCGGCGACGTGCAGTGGCGCTTCTTCAACTCGCCGGAACGCGGATCGATCAGCGGCAACTTCGCCATGGCGCCGGGCGCCACGCGCGAGGATACGCTGGCGCAAATGCGGCTGTTGCAGAAGACGACGGAGGAGCTTGGCCGCGAATACGAGGAACGCTACGGCCGCAACCCGCTGGACTATGTCATGGCAGAGATCGGCGGCGGCTCCGGACGCGGGTTGTCGAGCGCGGACACCAAGGACGCCGACCAGCTTGGCGGCATTTCCATCGAGCTGATCGAGGCGGACGCGCGGCCCTATTCCTCCTTCGCCTTTGTCGGAGAGTTGCAGGAACGGGTCGAGAAGCATCCGCTGGTCGAGGAAATCTCGTTCCGCGGCTGGCGCTCCGGCCCCGGCGGCGATGCGCTCGACGTGAAGTTCATCGGCTCCGATTCCGAGACGCTGAAAGCCGCCGCCGAGGATCTGAAGGCCGCCGTCGCCGCCTTCCCCGAAGTGTCGGCGGTGGAGGACAACCTCGCCTACGACAAGGAGGAGCTGATCCTCGACCTGACGCCGCAGGGCCAGGCGCTTGGCTTCGACATCGACGGGCTGGGCCGCGTGCTGCGCAACCGGCTGGGCGGGATAGAGGCGGCAAGCTACCCGGTGGGACCGCGCTCTGCCGAAATCCGCGTGGAACTGCCGGAGGGCGAGCTGACGGCGGACTTCCTCGAACGGATGATGCTGCGCACGCCCGAAGGTGCCTACGTGCCGCTGGCCGACATCGTGCGGGTGGAGCGGCGGACGGGCTTTTCGACCGTGCGGCGCGAGAACGGCATCCGGCAGATTTCCGTCAACGGCGACATTTCCGAGGACGATCCAGCCCGCGCGACGGAGATCATGACCGCGCTGGAAGAGGTCATCCTGCCGCGCATCGCCAACACCCGGCAGGTGGATTACGACATCTCCGGGCTGTCAGAGCAGGAGGACGAGTTCCTCGCCGATGCGGAGCTGGGGCTGGCGATGGTGTTGCTGGGCATCTACCTCGTGCTGTCCTGGGTCTTTGCCAGCTGGACGCGTCCCTTGGTGGTCATGGCGATCATCCCCTTCGGACTGGTTGGGGCGGTCTATGGCCACTGGCTGTGGGACGTGCCGCTGAGCATGTTCACGGTGGTGGGCCTCTTGGGCATGACCGGGATCATCATCAACGATTCCATCGTGCTGGTGACGCAGATCGACGAATACGCCCGCGACCGTGGCCTGATCCCGGCGATCATCGACGGCGCAGCGGACCGTCTGCGCGCAGTCTTCCTGACTTCGGCCACGACGGTGCTGGGCCTGGCGCCGCTGCTCTACGAACGCTCGGCCGATGCGCAGTTCCTGAAGCCCACGGTGATCACGCTGGTCTACGGGCTGGGCTTCGGCATGGTGCTGGTGCTGCTGGTCGTACCCTCGCTGGTGGCCGTACAGCACGACGTGTCGGTCGCCTGGTCGGCGCTGAAGCGCGGCTGGCGCTTCCGCAGCGGGCCGGTACGCGGACTGCTGGTCGGCGGGACGCTGGCGGTGGTGGCCTGGCTGGGGCTGACGCTGGGCATGGTGGCCTTTGCCGGCGGCATGCCCGCGGCACTGGCACCGTTCGGCGACCCGGCGTCGAAGGGGACGGCGCTCGCGGTCTTCCTGATCGGAGCGGCGGTGCTGGTGCTGGCCCTCTGGCTGGCGGCGGCGCTGGCGGTCCTGATGCGGCGCGGGCCGGTGAAGGCAGGCGGCGCATAGCCCCGCCCTACATCGGGTCGCTACAAGCAACAACGGCGGCATCATGGAATGCCGCCGGGCTGGCCTTGCGTCTTGGGTGTGGACTGAACGGCCGCGTCAGTCGCAGCCGCGGACTTCGACCGGCATCCGGCCGCCCAGCACGGTCAGCACCATCTCGGAGCGGTCCAGCGCAAAGGCGGCGCGGGACAGGTGGGTCACGCGCGTCTCTGCCACCAGTTGGCCGCCGCGCAGCGATGTCTGCGGCTCTGCCACCCACAGTTCCGGATCGGCGAATTCGATCACCGTTTCCTCGTTGCCGGTGGCGCCGGGCAGGGTGAGGGCGACGTTCAGCCCGATGCCCTTGGGCGTGGCCGAGACCGTGCAGGTGACGGAGGTCACGCCCGCATCGCCGCGACCGAAGGGCACGTCGGCCATCGCAGCGGCGATCCGCGGATCGGGCTTGCGGGAACCGGCGGGCAGAGTGGCCGAAACCTTCAGCCGCTGGGGCAGGCAGACGTCCTTGCAGATGCCGATCTCGATGGTGCCGTTGAGCTGCGCGTCCTTGCCGGCATTGCGGAGCGAGACGCGCAGCGGCAACACGACCTCGTCATGATAGCCGACGGAGCGCATCCCAGACTGCCAGAACACCTGCGGGCTGGGCCACGATACGGTCACGGCACGGGTGTTCTGAGCGCCCTGCCAGTCGAAGCTGGGCGGGATGCCCGCATCGCCGGGGCTGCGCCAGTAGGTCTTCCACCCGGGGGCCAGCCGCAGGTGCAGCGCCGCGATATGGTCGCCATTGGGCAGGCGCCAGCCGGGAAGGATCGTGGCGTCGAGCATGCCGTCGTAGCGCTCTGCCCGGGCAGGCGCGGGCAGGATCAGCGAAGCGGCCAGAACCGGGGCCAGAAAGGCGCGCAGAATTTTCTTCATGCGGACAGGGATGCTATGGACGTCGCCAAAAGGGAAGTCACCTTGAAGTGAGAGCCCCGAGAGGGGTGGCGGCGAGGCCACGTTCTTGCGCATGGCCCGGGCCTGTCGCATGGTGGGGAGAAAGCCGACCGCGCCAGAACGTCGGCTGCAGGACTTGAAGGTGGGCATGGCGGAAAACAGTGACATTGCGACGACGAACCTGACGGGGCATCTGCTGATCGCGATGCCGGGCATGGCCGATCCGAGGTTCGATCTGAGCGTGGTCTTCATTTGCGACCATTCCGACGAGGGCGCGATGGGCCTGATCGTCAACAAGCCTACGCCGGACATCGACATGTCGGCCCTGTTGTCCCAGCTGTCGATCGAGAATCCGGCGGGGCTGGACGGCACCAAGGTGCGCTATGGCGGGCCGGTGGAGATGGGCCGCGGCTTCGTGCTGCATTCGCCCGACTACACCTCGGTGGTGACGACGCTGGACGTGACGCCGGATCTGAAGATGACCGCGACGCTCGACGTGCTCGAGGACCTGGGCCAGGGCCAGGGGCCGGAGCGGTGGCTTATGATGCTGGGCTATGCCGGCTGGGGGCCGGGCCAGCTGGAGAACGAGATCGCCGAGAACGCCTGGCTGGTCGGCCCGTCGTCCGCCGATCTGATCTTCGACCTGACCGACGGGCAGAAGTGGGAGGCGGCGCTGGAAAGCATCGGCGTCTCGCCGCTCCTGCTGTCGAGCGAGGGCGGGCGGGCCTGAAGGACCGGGAGGCGGCGATGCCGATGCCATGGACCTATCGCCACGCCGAAAAGGAATGGCGGGCCATCCTCGACGATCTGAAAGAGCACATGGGCCTTGAGTCCGACAACATGGCCTACACCGCGCTGGATGGTGTGCTGCAGGTGTTCCGCCGCCGCCTGACAGCCCAGCAGGGGCTGGATTTCGCCTCTGTCCTGCCCTGCGTGGTGCGGGCGGTGTTCGTGGCGGGCTGGCAGGTGGAGGAGACGCCTCCGCCCTTTGGACCCCGGGCCGGGCTTGTCCGTGAGGCACAGGCGGTGCGGCGCCATCACAACCTGACCCCCGACAATGCCATCGAGGCCGTCGCGCGCGCCATCCGTCCACACGTGAATCCGGCGGACTTCGCAAGGGTGTTGCAACGCCTGCCAGAGGGCGCCGCGGCGTTCTGGGAGGTGCCGGGGGTGCCGGAGGCCGACCTCAGGCCAAGGATTTACTGAATACTGGCAGGGGCGGCGTGAAACCCCGCCCTACCCAGCGCAGCCGACAGTTGCTTCGCGCCGCGCCGGATCAGCGGTCGGCGGCGGCTCGGCTGAGGCGGTCGTTGATCGCCACGCCCAGACCCAGATGCGGGATCGGCGAGATGGCGATGACCTTCGGCGCCTTGGCGTCGAGCTGGTGCAGGTATTCGAAGAGGTTTGCCGCCGCCTCCGTCAGGTCGCCGGACGGCGAAAGGTTCAGGTCCGCCTCCACATCTCCGAACCCGAGGCTGGCCTCGCCCGGTTCGAATTCGATGGCGTTCAGCCGCACGGCGGCGCGTGGCGCGTAATGCGACTTGGTCTGGCCGGGAGCGGATATTGTGTCCGAGCCGTGCCGTTCCGCGATCCGGCGTCCCAGAACATGGCCAAGCGCCTCGCGTGTGATTCCGCCGGGCCGGAGCAGCGTCGGACGGCCCGCCAGCCCGAGGATCGTCGATTCCAGCCCGACCTTGCACGGCCCGCCGTCGAGGATCGCATCCACCCGGTCGCCGAGGCTGGCCGCGACATGCTCGGCCCGCGTGGGACTGATCTGGCCGGAGACGTTGGCCGACGGCGCCGCCACCGGCACCCCCGCCGCGCGCAAGAGGTCGCGTGCCACGGGCGCCGCAGGCATGCGCACCGCGATGGTGTCGAGCCCGGCGGTCACCAGCTTCGACACCCGTGCGCCTTCGCGGAGCGGCAGGACGAGCGTCAGCGGGCCGGGCCAGAAGCTCTGGGCAATGGCCTCCGCCTCTTCGGACCACTCCACCATCGCCTTCAGCGCGTCGAGGTCGGCGAAATGGACGATCAGCGGGTTGAAGCTGGGACGTCCCTTGGCAGCATAGATCGCGGCCACGGCATGATCGTCGCGGGCGTCCGCACCGAGCCCGTAGACGGTCTCGGTCGGGAAGGCCACGAGCCGTCCGTCACGCAGCAGGGAGGCTGCGCGGGCGAGGCCGGTGGGGTCGGGGAGAAGTCGCTCTGTCATGCGGCCCGGTTTTGACGTGGCGTTTCTGTTGCCGCCACTCTCAGCGGTCATACGCTTGTTATACGGGTCCGCTTGCTACTAGAGAGATGTGGGCTTGCCAAGCCGGAGGGGCAATTAGATGACGTATCGCGCGCCATTGGGCGATTTTTCTCGCATTCTGAAACATGTGGTCGGCTATGAACGGGTCTCGGCCACGGAACGGTTCGCCGACGCCTCGCTTGAAACCGTCGAAGCGGTGCTCTCGGAAGCGGCGAAGATGTGCGAAGAGGTCATGGCGCCGCTGCAACGCAACGGCGACCTCGATCCGGCGCGGCTGGAGAACGGCGTGGTGCGTACGTCGGAGGGCTTTGCCGAAGGGTACCGGGCCATAGCCGAAGGCGGCTGGATCGCGGCCTCGGCCGAAGAAGCGTCGGGCGGGATGGGGCTGCCGCTGACGGTCACCACCTGCGTCAACGACATGATGTCGGGCGCCTGCCTTGCGCTGCAACTGAACCCGCTGATGACCCAGGGCCAGATCGAGGCGCTTGAGAACCACGCCTCGGACGAGCTGAAGGCGCTCTACCTGCCGAAGCTGGTCACCGGCGAGTGGGCGGGCACCATGAACCTGACGGAGCCGCAGGCCGGGTCCGACGTGGGGGCGCTGTCGACGAAGGCTGTGCCGAACGGCGACGGGACCTACGCCATCACCGGCCAGAAGATCTATATCTCGTGGGGCGACAACGACTTCACCGGAAACGTCTGCCACCTCGTGTTGGGGCGGTTGCCGGACGCGGTGCCGGGGACCAAGGGCATTTCGCTGTTCCTCGTTCCGAAGTTCCTGCCGGACGAGAACGGCGAACCGGGCGCGCGCAACGACCTGCGGGTGGTTTCGCTGGAGCACAAGATGGGGCTGCACGGCTCTCCGACCTGCGTGATGTCCTACGAGGGGGCAACCGGCTGGCTTGTCGGTGAGGAAAACGACGGCATGCGCGCCATGTTCACCATGATGAACAACGCGCGGCTCGGCGTGGGCGTGCAGGGCATCGGTGTGGCCGAAGGCGCCTACCAGCACGCGGTGGCCTATGCCGAAGAGCGCAAGCAGGGCCGGTCGGAGACCGGGACCATCCTCGGCCACGCCGACGTGCGCCGCATGCTGGCCGAGATGAAGGCCGACATCTTCGCCGCCCGGTCCATCGGGCTGATGCTGGCCGTGGCGCTCGACATGGCGCGGGCCACCGGGGACAAGGGCTGGGCCGCGCGCGCGGGCGTGCTGACGCCCATCGCCAAGGCCTTCGGCACTGACGTCGGGATTGAGGTCGCGTCGAAGGGTGTGCAGGTGCACGGCGGCATGGGTTACATCGAGGAAACCGGCGCCGCCCAGTACCTGCGCGACGTGCGCGTGACGGCAATCTACGAAGGCACCAACGGCATCCAGGCGATGGACCTCGTGGGCCGCAAGCTGATGGACGGCGGAGAGGCGGTCTTTGCCCTTATCGATTCCATGCAGAGCTACATCGAGGGCGTGAAGAGCGACATCCCCGAACTGGCCGAAGCCGCGTGGCAGGCGTCGGAGAATCTGCGCGACGCGACGGAGGCGCTGCTGGCAATGGACATGACGGACCGATTCGCCGGTGCCGTGCCCTACCTCAGGGCGTTTGCGCGGGTGCTGGGCGCCACCGCCCACCTGCGCGCCGCCTGTGCGGAGCGCGACAGCGCCACCGAACGGCTGGCCCGGTTCTACATCCTGCGCATGCTGCCCGAGCACGCGTCGCTCTGCGCGCAGGCGCGGGCGGGTGCCCTGGTCCCGGCAGAGGACTTCGCGGCATGATGGACGGCAGCCCGGGACACATCCGTTTTCCCTTCGACACCCCGCCCGCCGCGGGCGAGGCCATCGAGGTGGCCGAGGGCGTGCTGTGGATGCGTCTGCCGCTGCCGATGAAGCTGGACCACGTCAACGTCTACGCGCTGGACGACGACGCGTCGTGGACGATCGTCGACACCGGCATGAACTCCTCGAAGACGCGCGGCATCTGGGAGAGCCTGCTGGCCGGGCCCCTGGCGGGAAAGCCTGTGGGCCGGGTGCTGGTCACCCACCACCACCCCGACCACATCGGGCTGGCCGGATGGTTCCAGGAGCAGGGGGCAGAGCTTCTGACCTCGCGCACCGCATGGCTGCTGGCCCGGATGCTGCAACTCGACCCTAACGACACGCCGCCGCCCGAGGTGGTGGCCTACTGGCGCGCCGCGGGGATGGGCGACGAGATCATCGCGTCCCGAATGGACGAGCCGCCCTACATGTTCCGCCGCACCGTCTGGCCGTTGCCCTTCGGGGTCCAGCGGCTGAAACAGGGCGACACGCTGCGCGCGGGCGGACGGGACTGGGCAGTCCATACCGGCGGCGGTCATGCGCCGGAGCATGTCACGCTCTGGGAAACGGGCGGATCTCTGGTCATCGCCGGGGACCAGATCCTGCCGTCGATCTCGCCCAACCTCGGGGTCTACGCCACAGAGCCCGAGGCGGATCCGGTGGCCGACTGGCTCGACGCCTGCGAACGCCTGTCGGTGCTGGCGCGCGAGGATCACCTTGTCCTCGGCGGGCACAAGCTGCCGTTTCACGGTCTGCCGGCGCGGATGGGGCAACTGATCTCGAACCACCACGGGGCGCTGGAAAGGCTGGAGGATTTCCTGTCGGAGCCCGCCACCGCCGCGGGCTGTTTCCAGCCGCTCTTCATGCGCCGGATCGGTGCGGGCGAATACGGGCTGGCGCTGGTGGAGGCGATGGCGCATTGCCTGCACCTCTGGCACACCGGGCGCGCCACGCGCGAGGTGACAGAGGACGGGCGCTGGCTGTTCCGGAGGGTTTCGCCGAACTGACGCGCGACGACCCGCTTTCGGCCGTGGCAGGGGGCTTTGCCCCCCGGACCCCCCAAGCTATCCTCAACCGGACGACTGAAGGAGTGCGGGCCGCGATGCGGCCCCGAGGAGGACCCATGGACGACCGGATCGCGACCGCGGCCGAAGCGCACGAAAACGCGGCCATGCCGCAGCGGCGCGAGGTGCACACCGAGGAAGAGACCCCTGAGAATGCCAACGAACTGCCGGAGGCGGTGCGCAACACGCCGGTCGAACAGAAAAGCCCGGCCCGCTGGGCCTATGAGCGGCTGATCCTCTACATCAAGGCCTTCGAGGAGCGGCTCGATTCGGAGCAGGAAGTGGCCATGGGCTTCACCGGCGGCGATGCGGGCGTGCTGCGGATCGAGGGCATGGGATACTTCGACCCGGATGTGGTGACCTTCTACGGCAGCGACCCGGCAGGCGGGCGCATGCAGCTTATCCAGCACGTCACGCAGCTGAACGTGGCGCTCAGGGCGCTTCCCAAGGCCGAGAAACGCGCGGCGCCGCGACGGATCGGTTTCCGCCTCGTGCGCGATCTCGACACCTGAGCGAGGGCGCGACATTTGCGCCTTATTGGCGCGGTGACAGGGGCGAAAATATCCGCTATTCCCCTGCTTCGAAACGTGAACACCCCAAGGACAGGACAAATGGCAGAGCACAAGCACGGCAGCATGGACATCACCACGCAGGAAGAAACCTTCAACGGCTTCGTGAAGTTCACCGTCCGCACGCTGTACGTGATCCTCGCGATCGTGATCTTCCTCGCGATCTTCCGGACCTGATACCTCCACGCAACGTCGGTATTTCAAGCGCTTGACGTCACTTGAATGTGAGTTGGGCCTCGTGCATTCGTGCGTCAGAACGTGCGCGAACAGATCGGGTGGTATGCTGATGAAGATGACGGAACTGACCGGGCGGGGATTCCGCGCCTGCCTCGCGCTGGTGGCGCTCCTGACCGTGGCGGCCTGCGGCGCCGGGCAGATGTCCGGCCCGAACGCAACGCCGGAAGAGGCGGCAGCAGCCGCCTACCGCTCGCCGCTGCCGCCGTCGATTACGCTTTATACGATGATCAACAACCGGACGAACGGCGGGGCGCACACCTCGATCATGATCAATGCGCCCAGCCAGCGCGTCGTCTTCGACCCCGCGGGCTCTGTCCGCTTCCAGTCCGTGCCGGAAATCGACGACGTGTTGTACGGTATCACGCCCGACGTCGAACAGGCCTATGAAAGCGCGCACGCACGGTCGACCTACCGCGTTAAGATCCAGCAGAAGCAGGTTCCGCCTGAAGTGGCGGAGCGCGCCCTGCGGCTGGTGCAGGCGAACGGGCCGGTTTCGGCCGCGGCCTGCACGTCGGCCACTTCGGGCATCCTGCGCCAGTTGCCGGGGTTCGAGACGCTTCCCTCCGTCCTGTTCCCGACCAAGCTGATGGAAGCCTTCGCGGAACTGCCGGGCGTCACCACGCGCGAGCTTCGCGAGGACGACGAGGACGACAAGGACCTTGCCGTGAAGCGGATCGAGCTGGACTGGCAGCAGACTAAGAACCCGTAAGGTCGTCAGACCAGCCCGGGCAGGTAGGAGCCGCCGACCATCACGGCGGCCCCGGTGAACAGCGCAGCATACAGGTTGCGCGTCCATCCCCCGACCAGCAGCGCCAGCACGGCGGCGGTCAGCCTGAGAGGATCTGTCTGGCCTCCCGTCGCGGCGGGCCAGACGACCAGCGGGGCGACAAGCGCGGGGATCACCGCCACGGCGGTATAGCGCAGGTGCCGCAGCAGCCATTCCGGCAGCTCGCGATCCCCGATCAGTCCCAGGAACACGAATCGCAGCCCGAACGACCCGAGGCCAAGCAGCACGATCACGATCCAGAGCGTGGTGCGGTCGATCTCTCCGGCGGTCATCGCGTCTCTCCCGTGGTCATCGCGTCTTCGGTCGTTTCCTCCCGCGCGCGCAGGGACTGGCGGCGTTCGACCTCCGCCCCGGCCATCATGCCCAGCACAGCCCCGCAGATCAGGCCCAGGTTCCAGGGCATGAAGGCAAAGAGCAGCGCCCCGGTTCCGCCGACCAGCGCCGCGATGCGGTGCGCCCCGGTGCGCATGGCGGGGCCAAGCATGGCGATGAAGGCGATGGGCAGCGCGAAATCCAGCCCCAGTTCCGGCGGCACCGCCGCGCCGATCCATGCGCCCAGAAGGGTGAATGCGTACCAGGGCGGGCAGATCGGCATGGCCACACCCATGAAATACGCGAACTTCTGGGCCAGCGTCTGATCGGGGCGCTTCTCGTATTCGATCGCCGCCGCGGTGTAGGTCTGGTCCACGAGGAAATAGGCCGCCACGATCCGCTTGCCCAGCGGCAGCGCGCCGAGGTGCGGCGTGATGGAGGCGGAGTACATCGCCATCCGCAGGTTCACCGCCAGCGCAGAGGCCAGCACCACCACCGTCGGTGCGTTCTCCGTCATCAGTTGCAGCGCGGTGAACTGTGCGGCCCCAGCGATGACCACGACCGAAAAGCTGAGCGTTTCGAACACGTTCAGCCCGGCCTCCGTCGCCAGAACGCCGAACAGCATGCCGAAGGGGCCGACCACGAACAGGAACGGCAGTCCGTCGCGGAATCCGCGCCAGAAGCTTGACATCGGGGGGGCGTCAGCCATGGTCTGAACCTCTCGAAACAGGCACAGCGGTAGCGGGGAGACAGGGCAGATGCAATCCGATGACGGCGAATACCTGATTGCCCCGAACCCGGGCGACGCGCGGCTGACACGCGCCGTCACGGGCGTCGATCACACCGGCCAGCCGGTCGAAGCGCGCGTGGTCGAGGAGCGGCCCCTGACGATCTACCTCAACGGGCAGGAGATCGTCACCGCCATGACCATCGGCGACTACCCGGAATACCTGGCGCTGGGGTTCCTGCGCAATCAGGGCATGCTGGGGACCGAAGAGACGGTCACACGTGTCGATTACGACGAGGAGCTTGAGGTCGTGGTGGTGCGCACCGCCTCCCAGACGACCTACGAGGAGAAGGTGAAGAAGAAGACCCGGACCTCCGGCTGCGCCGTGGGCACCGTCTTCGGCGACATGATGGAGGGACTGCAGGGGCTGACCCTGCCCGCGGCCGAGGTCAGGACCTCGTGGCTCTACGCGTTGTCCAAGAAGATCAACACCACGCCGTCGCTTTACCTCGAATCCGGCGCGATCCATGGCACGGTGCTGTGCCAGCAGGACCGCCCGCTGGTCTACATGGAAGACGTCGGGCGCCACAACGCGGTCGACAAGATCGCGGGCTGGATGCTGTCCGAGCGCGTCTCCGGCGCGGACAAGATCCTTTACACCACGGGGCGGCTGACCTCGGAAATGGTCATCAAGTGCGCGTTGATGGGCATACCCGTGCTGGCCTCGCGCTCGGGCTTCACCGCGTGGGGCGTGGAGATCGCGCGGGAGACCGGCCTCACCTGCATCGGACGGCTGCGCGGGCGGCGGTTCCTGTGCCTGTCCGGCGAAGAGCGGCTGACACGGGACGCAGACCCGGACAGTATCGACGATGAGGATCGCAAGCACCGCCGCAAGAGCGCGGAGGCCTGAACGGTCAGGACGAAGGGCCTTGCGACCCGGCTTGGTCGCAGGCACCACGGGAACAGGCATCTTGGAAGGATTGGGCATGAAGGCACCTGTAGGGGTGATCCTGGCGGGCGGTCAGGCGACGCGGATGGGCGGCGGCGACAAGGGTTTGCTGACGCTTGGCGACCGGACGCTTCTGGCCCATGTGGTCGAACGGATCGCGCCGCAGGTGGCGGACCTGTGCCTCAACGCCAATGGCGATGCCGCCCGTTTCGGTGCCTACGGCCTGCCGGTCGTCGCCGACAGCCTGCCGGGTTTCCCGGGGCCGCTCGCCGGTGTGCTGGCCGGGCTCGATTGGGCCGCCGCGCAGGGGTCCGACACGCTTGTCAGCGTCGCGGCCGACACGCCGTTCCTGCCCTGCGACCTTGTCCCGCGCCTGTTGCTGACCGCCGAGGGGCAGGACCGCCCGCTGGTACTGGCCGCGACCGAGGGCGATACGGAAACGCGTTCGGCCAAGGGGCGGCTGATCCGTCACCCGACCTTCGGCCTCTGGCCCGTGGCGCTGCGCGACGACCTGCGTGCCGCCCTTGAGGGCGGGCTGAAGAAGGTCGTGCTCTGGACCGAAAGGCACGGCGGGCGCGAAGCTGTCTTCCCGGACGAACGCGCCTTCTTCAATGTGAACACGCCGGAAGACCTGGCGCAGGCGGAGGCGATGCTGTGAAGCTGTACGGGATCACGGGCTGGAAGAATTCCGGCAAGACAGGACTGGTCGAACGCCTCGTGGCCGAGATCGCCGGGCGCGGCTATTCGGTCAGCACGATCAAGCACGCGCACCACAGTTTCGACGTGGACCATCCCGGTCGCGATTCCTATCGCCACCGGGAGGCGGGCGCCTCCGAAGTCATCCTCGCGTCGCGCAAGCGCGTGGCCCAGATGACGGAACTGCGCGGCGCGCCCGAGCCAGACCTGGACGATCTGCTGGCGCGGCTGAGGCCCGTCGACCTGGTTCTGGTGGAGGGTTACAAGCGCGCGCGGCATCCAAAGCTGGAATGCCACCGGGTCGAGACGGGCAAGGGCCTGATCGTGTCGGAGGACGACACCATCCGCGCCGTTGCCTCGGACACCTCCATGTCGCTGCACGTTCCTGTCTTCAACCTCGACGACACAATCCGCATCGCGGATTTCATTCTGGGTGAAGTCGGGCTGGACTAGTCTTTCAGCGCAGGGTGCAGGCGGCGGTCCACCAGTGCGGGTGTGCCTGTAGCATCTGCGCCGCCGCGGCATCTGCTGCGGGCCGGTCGTCGAACAACGCAAAGCAGGTCGCGCCGGAGCCGGACATGCGCGCCAGCCGAGCGCCGGCTAGCGCGGCCAGCGCCGCCAGCACGTCGCCGATCACCGGCTGCAGCGCGATGGCGGGATCCTGCAGGTCGTTGCGCTGTGCGCGGAGCCAGTCGAGCGCGGCGGCTTGGCCGCCGCCCTCCGGCATCTCCGACATGGGTGGGTTGTCTTTGCGCGACAGGGCCTTGAAAACGGCCGGAGTTGGGACCTCCACCCCCGGATTGACGAGGACGGCATACATCGGCGCCATGAAGAGCGGCAGCACGTGGTCGCCGATCCCGTTCATCCGGGCGGCATGTCCCACCATGCAGACCGGCACATCCGCGCCGAGCGCCACCGGATCGACCGGGGCAGGGCGGCCGTAAAGCTCCTCCATCGCCCGCAGCACCGCCGCCGCGTCCGACGATCCGCCGCCGATCCCTGCTGCCGCCGGCAGGTGCTTGTCGAGCGTGATCGCGACGGCGCAACCAAAGGCTTCCGCCGCCTTCCAGCACAGGTTCCGCGGGTCGGTGGGCACCCCTGGCGCGCGCGGCCCGGTGACCTCCAGCGACATCTCGGGCGCGTCGGACAGGCGCAGCGTGTCGCCCACATCGGCGAACATCACGAGGCTGTCGAGCAGGTGGTAGCCGTCATCCCGCTGCCCTGTCACGTGCAGCGCGAGGTTGATCTTCGCCGGAGCGAAGGCGGCGACCTGACGTCCGTTCATCGGAATAGCCCGCTGCGCTACGGAAGGTTCAGTCCGACACCTCGGCGCGCTCCAGCGGCGGCGCGCCTTCTTCGGCAAGGACCTGATCCAGACCGACTGCCAGCTTGCGCTTGATGCGCTCCGGATCGGCCTCTGCGGCGGCGTCTTCCCAGTCGACGAAGGACAGGGCGCGCTTCCACATGAATTCGGCCTCACGTTCGCGCCCGACGGCCCAGTAGACGTCGCCCAGGTGATCGTTGACCACCGGGTCGATGGGCATCAGTTCGGCGGCGCGTTCCATGTGCGGCACGGCTTCGTCGTAGCGGCCAAGGCGGTAGAGCACCCAGCCGAGGCTGTCGACGATGTAACCGGAGTTCGGGCGGGCCGCGACGGCGCGCTCGATCATGTTCAGCGCCTCGTCCAGCTTGCGTTGCTGTTCCACCAGCGAATAGCCGAGGTAGTTGAGCACCTGCGGCTGCTCCGGGTTCAGGTCCAGCGCCTTGCGGAAATCGGCCTCTGCCTCCTCCCACTTTTCCTGACGCTCGTAGCTGATCGCGCGGGCGTAGTAGAGGAACCACAGCCGTTCGGATTCCTCCTCGTACAGCGACAGCGCTTTCGTGTAGGCGGCGACGGCATCTTCGTAGCGCTGTTCCTGCCGGAAGATGTCGCCGAGCGTGGTGTGCACCACGGGCAGGTCCGGCTTCTGTTCGGCCAGTGTCTCAAGGACGGAAATCGCCTGATCGGTCTTGTCCTGATCGCGCAGCGCCTCTGCCTCGCCCAGCACGGCGGCGTGGCGCGAGGGATCGTCCGTCGGGACCTCCTCGAACACCTGCTCCGCCAGTTCGTATTGGCCCATGCCGGACAGCAGTTCGCCGGCAAGCAGGATTGCGTCGACATGATCGGGGCGCAGGTATTCGGCCATGCGCACATAAAGCAGCGTCAGCTCGTCGCTGCCTTCGTTGGAGAGGGCGCCGGCTAGGGTATAGAACACCTCCGCGATCCCCTCCTTCGGGGTGAGGACATGCGTGAAGGGAAGCTTTTCGCCGGTCGCCAGCGCGTCGCGCATCTGCTGCAGCGCGGGGTCCAGGTCGGCGCCGAAGTTCTCGTCCAGCATGGCAACCGCGGCTTCCGAGCGGCCAAGCTGGGACATCACCTCTGCCCGGGCCATGACGCCGCGGCGGGTCGAAGCCATGCCGTTCGCCTCTTCCTCGTCGAAGATCGCGGCGGCGCTTTCGAAATCGCCCACCGAGGCGAGGGCCAGCGCCTTGTGATAGGACGCGAAGGGGCCGAGGCCGGGCATCTTGGCGACGTTGTCGAATTCGACGAGGGCCGCGCTCATGTCGCCGGCGCCAAGCTGTGCCCAGGCCTTCACGAGACCGTCTGCCAAGGGGCCGATGCCGCGCTTGTCGTCGATGGACTGGATGACGTTGGCGAAGGTTTCGCTGTCCACGGCGGTGGTCAGGGCGGCCATCTGGGCGATCTGGCTTTCGTGCCCGCCCTCCGCCATGCGTTCCGCCAGCAGCGCCGCCTTGCCGAAGTTGCCCAGCGACATCTCCGCCAGGATGGCGCGTTCCATCAGTTCCGCGCGCCCGGGATCGAAGGCCAGCGCGCGTTCGTAGTAGTGTGCGGCCGAGGCGAAGTCGCCGAGGAAGCTGGCCTGACGTGCGGCGAGGTAATCCCCGGCGATGCCGTTTGCGCTGGCCGCCGTTGCCGTTGCGGCCAGTGCCATAATGCCTGCACGGATGCGCTTTGCCCAAAGGTCCAAGGTGCCGGTCTCCCCTTCATTTTCGTTCCCGAGAGCCTAGAGCGACGGGGCGGGCAAGGCAATGAGAACACCGCTCACGAAGCGGCGAGAGGCCCTGCTGCCGTGGGGCTTCGCCTAAAGCAGGCTCAGATCGCGGTACTGGCGCAAGTTCTGCAGCTGGGCGGCATCCAGCGGGTGGTCGAAGGAAAGGGCGACACCCCGTGGTCCCACGCGCACGACGCGGGCCGGCACCGGCTGGCGCATCGCCATCAGCCGGACCCGGGAGCCCACGGCAAGGGGCAGCCGCCCCTCCGCGAAGGCGCCGGTTTCGGACACGTTGACGATGGTGGCGGCAAAGTCGCCGTCATCGGTACACAACTCGAAGCCCCAGGCACTCGGCCAGCGGTCTGCACGTTTCCTTATCATCGCACTGTCCCCGATTGGCATTTCGGGGACAGTGGCAAATCGGGATTTACACGAGGTTAAGCCGCGACGGCCCAAGGCTCACATGTTCGGGTAATTCGGCCCGTCGCCACCCTGCGGCACCGTCCAGTTGATGTTCTGGGCGGGGTCCTTGATGTCGCAGGTCTTGCAGTGCACGCAGTTCTGGAAGTTGATGACGAACTGCTTCTCGCCGTCCTTCTCGACGAACTCGTAGACGCCCGCCGGGCAATACCGCTGCGACGGCCCCGCGTAGGTCTCGAGGTTTTTCAGCGGCACGGACGGGTCCTTCAGCTTCAGGTGCGCGGGCTGGCTCTCCTCGTGGTTGGTGAACGAGAAGGAGACGTTGGTCAGCCGGTCGAAGGACAGCTTTCCGTCGGGCTTGGGATACTCGATCGGCGTGTAGTCGGCAGCCTTGCCGGTCGCTTCCGCGTCGGACTTGCCGTGGCCCAGCGTGCCGAAGAACGAGAAGCCGAACAGGCTGTTGGTCCACATGTCGAGCCCGCCAAGCGCCAGCGACGGGGTCAGGCCCCACTTCGACCACATCGGCTTTACGTTGCGCACCGGCTTCAGATCCTTGCCGATGGCGCCGTCGCGGACCTCCGTCTCGTAGTCGGTCAGCTCGTCGCCCGCGCGGTCGGCCTTGATCGCGGCATAGGCTGCCTCGGCCGCGGCCTTGCCCGAAAGCATGGCGTTGTGGTTGCCCTTGATGCGCGGCACGTTGACCATGCCGACAGAGCAGCCCAGCAGCGCCACGCCGGGCGCGACCATCTTGGGCATCGACTGGTAGCCGCCTTCGGAGATCGCCCGCGCGCCGTAGGCCACGCGCTTGCCGCCTGCCAGCAGCTCGGCCACCATCGGGTGATGCTTGAACCGCTGGAATTCCATGTAGGGATACAGGTGCGGGTTCTTGTAGTTCAGGTGCACCACGAAGCCGACATAGACTTGGTTGTTGTCGAGGTGGTAGATGAACGAACCGCCCCCGGCGTTCGACCCGAGCGGCCAGCCCATCGTGTGGGTGACGGTGCCCTCGCGGTGCTTGGCCGGGTCGATCTCCCAGATTTCCTTCATGCCAAGGCCGAACTTCTGCGGCTCCTTGCCCTTCGAGAGGTCGTACTTCGCAATCACCTCTTTCGAGAGCGAGCCGCGCACGCCCTCGGCCAAAAAGACGTACTTGCCGTGCAGCTCCATCCCCGGTTCGGTGTTCGGCCCGTAGGAGCCGTCCGCCTCCAGCCCGAAGACCCCGGCGACGACACCCTTCACCTCGCCGTTGTCCCCGTAGACGAGTTCCGAGCACGCCATGCCCGGGAATATCTCGACGCCCAGTTCCTCGGCCTGCTCCGCCATCCAGCGGCAAACGTTGCCCATCGACACGATGTACTTGCCGTGGTTGTCCATCAGCGAGGGCATCGGCCAGTTGGGGATGCGGACCTTGCCCTCTTCGCCCAGGATGTAGAAGTTGTCCTTCTTCACCGGCACGGTGATCGGCGCGCCCTTGTCCTTCCAGTCGGGGATCAGCGCATCGAGCCCGCAGGTGTCCAGAACCGCACCCGACAGGATGTGTGCGCCAACCTCTGAGCCCTTCTCCAGCAGGACGACCGACAGCTCCGGGTCGAGCTGCTTGAGGCGGATCGCGGCGGACAGGCCCGCGGGGCCACCTCCAACAATCACCACGTCGTATTCCATCGCTTCGCGCTCGATCTCGCTCATGTCGCTCCCTCCAGAGACGTCCCGACGACACGCACGAGGCGGCCGGGTAATAAAATTCCAAAATTCCTAGCGCGGCGTTGCGGCATCCGTCAATGCGCGCGCAGCGTCACGAGGCCGCAGCCATGTCGTTCCTGCGATGCAGGCAGCGGGCCGGCTGGCCCGCGACAAGCGATATCCAAGGGAATGAGAGTGCAGGGGGCCACGACCCTGGCCAGTGGCCCCCGGAAGATCAGAAGACGAGGTCGTCGAAGCCGAGCTCGGACGCCGAAACGCCCTTGAACAGCGCCATGTCGTAGCCCTCGACATTGACCAATGCCCCGTCCGCCGTGTCGGTGATATAGATCGCACTGCCCCAGAGGTCGGTCAGGTTGATCTTGTCGACGCCATCCTGGAAGTCCTCGACGATGTCGAAGCCGCTTTCCTGAGCAAAGACAAAGACATCCGCGCCCTCTCCACCGACCAGCGTATCATCGCCGTAGCCGCCGAACAGGGTGTCGTTGCCGCCTTCGCCCTTGATCCAGTCACCCCCGGCCCCGCCTTCGATCAGATCGTGCCCGGCTTCGCCATCCATCGTGTCGTTGCCGTCCTCGCCCTTCATCCAGTCGTCGCCCTCGCCGCCAAGGATGAGGTCGTTGCCGGATTCGCCGTCCATGGTGTCGTTGTCGAGACCGCCTTCGAGCGTGTCGCTACCTTCACCACCCAGCAGCAGGTCGCTGCCCTGTTCACCCTTCATCCAGTCATCGCCGAGACCGCCTTCCACGGTGTCGTTCCCGGTCTCCCCGTCCATGGTGTCGTTGCCGTCCTCGCCCTTCATCCAGTCGTCGCCCTCGCCGCCAAGCATCAGGTCGTCGCCGGATTCTCCATCCATGGTGTCGTTGTCGAGACCGCCTTCGAGCGTGTCGTTGCCCTCACCGCCGAGCAGCAGGTCGCGGCCTTCTTCGCCCTTGATCCAGTCGTTGCCGAGACCGCCCTCGACGGTATCGTTCCCGGACTCTCCGTCCATGGTGTCGTTGCCGTCCTCGCCTGTCATCCAGTCGTCGCCCTCGCCGCCAAGCATGAGGTCGTCGCCGGATTCGCCGTCCATGGTGTCGTTGTCGAGGCCGCCTTCGAGCGTGTCGTTGCCTTCACCGCCAAGCAGCAGGTCGCGGCCCTCTTCGCCCTTGAGCCAGTCGTCGCCGAGGTCGCCCCACAGCACGTCGTCACCGGCTTCGCCGTCGATCGTGTCGTTGCCGTCTAGACCGTGAAAGGTGTCGTTGCCCTCGAGAAGAGCGATGACATCGCCCAGAATTGTCCCATTCAGATTGTCGTCGCCGTTTGTCGGCATCCGTAGTCCCTCGCAGTATTGAAAAAGCGTCCTGGTTCCTGTTGAACGTCCGGACCGCCAAGCCGGGTATCACCGTTGGAATTTACCCTCTATGGTGGATTTACGTTCAGGATTTTTGCGCTGGCCACAAGAGGGCCAACAAACTGCCCGAGTCCAGAAGTTTGTTTCGTCAATCCTGATAATCGAAGCAGAAACCCGCCCAACCTCGGGGCGTGCGCCTGCCGAATCGATACCGCCACAGCGGTGCCCGTCAGGGCTGGACAGCACGCGCAGCCCCGCCGTTCCGCGAAAACATGCTGGCAACCGCGGCCCGGACACTTTACATCGTGGCCGACGGCGACAACACTCGCACCCGACGCTTCTCTCAGCAAAGAAGATCTTAAATGGACAAGATCCTGATCACCCGCGCGGGCTTCACCGCGCTCGAAACAGAATTGAAACAGCTCAAGTCCGTGGAGCGCCCGGCCATCATTCAGGCTATCTCGGAGGCGCGCGAACTCGGCGACCTCAAGGAGAATGCCGAGTACCATTCCGCGCGCGAAAAGCAGGGATTCATCGAGGGCCGGATCAAGGAACTCGAGAGCGTGATCGGTCTGGCCGAGGTCATCGACCCGGCCTCGCTTTCCGGCTCCATCAAGTTCGGCGCCACCGTGACCGTGGTCGATGAGGACACCGACGAAGAGAAGACATGGCAGATCGTGGGCGAACACGAGGCCTCGATCGAGAAGGGTCTTTTGAACGTCAAATCGCCCATCGCCCGTGCCCTGATCGGCAAGGAAGAAGGCGACAGCGTCGAAGTGCGCACGCCCGGGGGCGAAAAGTCTTACGAGATCCTTTCGGTCTCCTACAAGTAAGCGGGCCAGATGGCGGAACCAAAGGAAGCCCGTCCGACGCTGCCCGGCCTCTACAGCCGGGGCGAGGCGGCGGGCATCACCGCGGTCGAGATCACGGCGCTTGTGCTGTCGGTGATCTGGCTGATCGTGGCCTCGTCCTATTTCCTGACCGGCGGCGACACCGGCGCCGAGGGCCTGCGGTTCCTGCAGGTCCTGATGGCGATCGTGCTGCCCGTGGCGATGATCTGGGTGGCGGCGATGGCGATCCGCGCCGCCAAGGTCATGCGCACGGAAAGCGCCCGGCTTCAGGCGGCCATCGATGCGCTGCGTCAGGCCTATGTCGCGCAGTCGCAGGCCGGGAAGGGCCAGCAGCCGCACCCGGCGGTGCTGAAGCGGCTCGACGAATTGGGTGGCGGCGTGCGCAATCTGGAAACCACGCTGGCCATGCTGGGCGGTATCCGGCAGGCCGATCCCATGGCGCTGCAGTCGCCGTCCGATCAGGCAGAGGACAACCAGCCGACGCTCTCGCTGGGCACGCCCGCCGAGGCGATGCAGCCGCCGCTGTCGAACGAGGACCTGATCCGCGCGCTGCATTTTCCCGAGACCGCCGAGGACGAGGCGGGCTTTGCCGCGCTGCGCCGTGCCCTGCGCGACCGGTCCGCGGCCAAGCTGATCCAGGCCGCTCAAGACGTGCTGACCCTGATGAGCCAGGACGGCATTTACATGGACGATCTGCGCCCGGACATGGCGCGCCCCGAGGTCTGGCGCGCCTTTGCCCGCGGTGACCGGGGCCGCACCATCGCCCCGCTGGGCGGCGTGCACGACCGCTCTTCGCTGGCACTTACGGCTGCGCGGATGCGTGAGGACACGATCTTCCGCGACGCGGCGCATCACTTCCTGCGGCGCTACGACCAGATGTTCGCCAATGTCGAACCGGGCTTCTCGGACGAGGATATCTCGGCCTTCGCCTCGACGCGGACATCGCGCGCCTTCATGCTGCTGGGACGGGTCGCCGGGACCTTCGACTGATCCTAAGGGGCGGGCCGCGCTACAGCCCGAAACTGCCGAAAGGGATGAACCGCACGAGGTCGCCCGGTTCGATATCCCGGGCGCCGTCCTCCAACTCCACCAGACCCTCTGCCCAGCTCAGGCCCGACACACGCCCCGATCCTTCCGAGGCGAAAACCTCTGCCCGGCCCTCGCGGACGCGGGCGCGCAGGTATTCACGGCGGCCCGGTTTCTTGCGTTTCGTGAAGGCGGCGGGCACGTCGAACCCCACCGGCGCCTGCCAGCCCGCCCCGGCCAAGAGCCCCATGGCGGGACGTGCGAAGACCAGCGTGCAGACGAAGGCCGCAACAGGGTTGCCCGGAAGGCCGAACACCGGCACCCCCTGCCACATGCCAAGCGCCAGCGGCCGCCCGGGTTTCAGAGCGATGCGCCACTCCGCCAGGGCGCCCGTCTCGCGCAGGAGGGCAGAGACATGATCCTCGTCGCCCGCCGATGCACCGCCGGAGGTCAGGATGGCGTCCACCGCGCCCACCGCCCCGTCAAGCCGCGCGCGCAGGGCGTTGCGGTCGTCGCGCACGTGGCCGAGGTCGATGGCCTCGTACCCGAAGCGCGCCGCCATGCTCAGCAGCATCGGGCGGTTGGCGTCGAAAATCTGGCCCGGCGCGGCCGTCCTGCCCGGCTCCACGACCTCGTCGCCGGTCGACAGCACGCCGACCCGCAGGCGCGAGAAGACCGGCAGCGCACCGTGGCCCACGGCGGCAGTCAGTGCCAGATCGGCGGGCGTCAGGACGCGGCCTGCCGACAGGGCGGTGACACCTTCGGCCACGTCCTCGCCTGCCTTGCGGGTGTTTGCGCCGCGCTTCACCGGTCCGCGGAAGGCGATCTCACCCTCTCCGACAGCGCAATCCTCGTCCAGCACCACGGTGTCCACGCCCTCCGGCAGTGCCGCGCCGGTCAGGACGCGCACGGCGGCACCTCCGGGCACGCGGCCCGTAAAAGGCGCCCCGGCGGCAGAGCGTCCCTCCACCAGCGGCAGGACCACGTCGCCCTCGCCGACCGCGCCAGCAGAAAAACCGTAACCATCGACGGCGGTGTTGGCCTCTGGCGGGTTGGACCGGCGCGCCACGATGTCCTCTGCCAGCACCCGGCCCGCGCCATCCCCAAGCGGAACGTCCTCTCGCGCGACGACCGGCGACAGCCTTTGCCGCAGCATGCTCAGCGCCGCGTCCACCGGGGTCCAGTCCACGCCCGGGGGCAGGGCGAAGCAGTCGTTGCGCAAGGGGGGCGGTTTCAGCGGCATATGTCCTGCAACTCCTCTTCGAAGCCAAGCCCGAGGATCCAGCCTTCCTCGGTCCGGGCGTCCGGCACCTCTACGGCCAGCATCGCCTCCAGCCTGTCGGGGTTCAACCGGCCAATGCCGTGCGCCAGCAGATCGACCTGCACCGCGTCGCGGATGCCCTCTGTCGTCCGCACCACCGGCTCGATCAGCCCGGGCCAGACTTCGGTGAAGACGACGGGGGCGTCCACCGGCTCGAACGGCCAGACGGAGACCGGAAAGCGCTGCCTCAGCCGTGCGAGGACCGGGAGGCCCATCAGCACCTGCGATCCGACCGAACCCGCGCCAGCCAGTTGCCAGACGGTGAAGGTGCCGCGCGACCGGGTTTCGCAAACCCGCCTGTCGTCGAACGGATTTGCATAGCCGGCTTTGGTCCGCGCCAGTCCCGGCACGTCGCGCTTCAGCCCGTTGCCCCAGAACGGACCGGGGGTGCCAAGCGACAGGTTGATCCCTCCGGCCAGGTCGAAGCGGTTGTTGGCGCGTGGCGTGTCCTCGATCCGCGCTTCCAGCCAGTCCCAGAGGTCGAGAACGCCGCCACCGCAGATGGCCTGCGCCATGCCGACCGGATAGCCGAAGGGGAAGTCGAACCCGACCATGAGCCGTGCGCCTGCGGCTAGCGCATCGGTAATCCGCTTTGACAGCAGGTCCTCGGCGGTCTGGCGGTTGCGGCAATAGACCGGCGCGCGGCCGGTCTCGCCGATCCAGATCGCGTCACGTGTGGGGCGGGGGCCGCGGTCGTTGCCGCCGGACCAGTCGACCATCATCACTCGGTCGAACATCACCGGACCCGGCCCGGCGTCACGCGCAGGGACACCTCAGCTGACCCGCGACACCACGTAGTCGCTGAGGTCGATCAGCAGGTCGCGCAGGTCGCTGGCGGGCAGGGTCTGCATCGCGGTCTTCGCCCGCTCGGCCCAGGCGAGGGCCTCCTGCCGGGTCTCCTCGAGCGCGCCATGGCGGTCGAGCAGGCGCAGGGCCTCCTCCAGATCGCCGTCGCGCTGGTCGCCCTTCTCGATGACCCGCTTCCAGAACGCCTTTTCCGTGTCGTCCGCCCTGGCGAAGGCCTTGATCAGCGGCAGCGTCAGCTTGCGTTCGCGGAAGTCGTCGCCGACGTTCTTGCCGGTCGCGTCGCCGCCCCAGTAGTCCAGCAGGTCGTCGACGATCTGGAAGGCGATCCCCAGCGCATCGCCGTAGTCGAACAACGCTCGCACGTCCTCTTCGGGCCGTCCGGCGATCACGCCGCCCACCTCGGTCGCGGCGGAGAACAGCGCCGCCGTCTTGCCGCGCACCACCTGCAGGTAGATGTGTTCGGTGGTCGACAGGTCCTGCGCGGCGGTCAGCTGCAGGACCTCGCCCTCTGCGATGGTCGCCGCCGCGTCCGACAGGATGCGCAGGACACGCAGGTTGCCCGTCTCCGTCATCAACTGGAAGGAGCGCGCAAAGAGGTAGTCGCCCACCAGAACCGACGACTTGTTGTCCCACAAAAGGTTCGCCGTGGGCCGGCCCCGGCGCCGTTCGCTTTCGTCCACCACGTCGTCGTGCAGCAGTGTCGCTGTGTGGATGAACTCCACCGTCGCGGCGAGGTGCACGTGATAGGGGCCGTCGTAACCGCAGAGCTTGGCCGAGGCGAGGGTCAGCATGGGCCGCAACCGTTTGCCGCCGGCCTCCACGAGGTGCGCCGTCACCTCCGGGATCCGGGGGGCATGCCGGGAGGCCATCCGTTCCCGGATCAGGTCGTTCACGGCCGCCATTTCGGTCGCCAGATCAGCGGCGAGGCGTTCGTGCGGTTTCATGCGTGGCTGATCCAACATCGCGCTCCTGTCCAAGGCTCGACAATTGCCGGGCCCTGTCCTTAAATCCCTGTCATGGAAGAGCTTCTACGCACCACCGACATCACCGTGATCCCGTTGGCCAAGACCCTTCTGGACGCTGAGGGTATAGCCAGCTTTGAGCTGGACGTAAACATGAGCGTCCTCGAAGGATCCCTCGGCATTTTGCCGCGCCGGCTGATGGTCCTGTCCAGCGATCTGGACCGCGCCCGCCGCCTCATGCAGGAGGCCGGAGTGGACATTGCGCGTTGACCCGTTCGACCTCCCGGACCTGACGCGCGACGCCATGCTGGGCGGGCGTGTCATGGTGCTCCAGCCGCGCGACGGCTACCGGGCGGGCACCGATCCGGTGATCCTTGCCGCGTCGGTGCAGGCGCGGGCCGGAGAGGCCGTGCTGGAACTGGGCTGCGGCGGCGGGGCCGCGCTGTGCTGCCTTGGCTGGCGTGTGCCGGGGCTCGCACTGTCGGGGCTGGAGATACAGCCGGGCTACGCCGATCTCGCCCGCCGGAACCTCGACGGCAACGGGCTGAACGGAGAGATCCACGAGGGCGACGTGGCCGCGCCCCCGGCGGCGCTGAAGGCCCGCAGTTTCGACCACGTGATCGCCAACCCGCCCTACTTCGAAGCGGGCAAGGGGCTGTCTGCGCAGGACGGCGGACGCGGCAAGGGCCGCACGGGCGATGTGCCGCTATCGGTCTGGGTCGACACCGCCGCGCGCCGCCTGAAGCCTAGGGGACACGCCACCTTCATCCAGCGGGTGGAACGCCTGCCCGAGCTGATGGCCGCCATGCAGGCCGTGCTGGGCGGTCTGGAACTGCTGCCGCTGCTGCCCCGTCCGGGCCGTCCGCCGCGACTCGTTCTGCTGCGCGGGCGGAAAGAGGCGCGCACCCCCTTCAGGTTCCATCCGCCGAAGGTGATTCACCCTGAGGGTGTCATGGGAAACGGGCAAAAGAATTACTCGGAATGCTTCTTTTCCGTCATGACGGAGGGTGCGCCGTTAACTTTCGAACCGGATTTCGGCTGATTTCCGCAATTTTTGAAGGTTTCGACAACCCATTTTGCACGCGCCGCGTGACAGATTGATGAAGCTGTGGTGCACTGTTCGTACCAACCAGCGAAAGGAGGATCCCATGAGCTTGAGTTCGCATCTGCAGGAACTGAAGAAGAAGCACCATGCCCTGTCCGAGGCCGTGGAGCAGGCGCAACGCGCGCCCAGTACCGACGACCTGCAAATCGCGCACCTGAAAAAGCAGAAATTGAGGATCAAGGAGGAGATTACGCGCCTTTCGTCCGCCGTCGCCTGACGCACGGCGGAGCGGCCTGTCCTGAGACAACCGCTCAGGACAGGTTCGCCGACTTGGTGGAAGCCAACGCCTTGCCCGACGCACCGGGCAACGCCTTGTTTTCCGGACATCGCTGAAAGCACACCGCCCGGGGGTGGTCAGGCGGGTTTTGGCGTGTCCGCAAGGAAGCCTGCAAGCGCCTGCACCTCTGGCTGCGCGATCTCGTGACCGCCGGGGTGCCAGAGGGTGTCCACCTTTGCGCCCTGCGCCGAAAGCCAGCCGACGAACGACCGTGTCAGAGGGGCCGGGCAGATCGGGTCGCGCTCCCCTGCGGTGACGAGCACGCGGGCGCCGTCGAGGCCCGGCTGTGTGTCCGGGTCCCAGGGGATCAGCGGATGCAGGAGCGCGAGGTCGGTGAACAGGTGTGGCGCACGCATCGCGACGGCGGCAAGGATGTTCGCGCCATTAGAATAGCCCAGCCCGACGACCCGCGTTGCACCGACACGCGCCTTCGCCGCCTCGACGAACTCCGCCATAGCGGCCGCGCGTGTCCAGAGGTCGTCCATGTCGTAGACGCCCTCCGCCTTGCGCCGGAAATACCTCAGTGCCCCGTGTTCGGAGACGTCGCCGCGCGGCGAGATCACATGCGCGCCCTCCAGCACCTGCCGGGGGAAGTCGTGGAACTGGTGTTCGTCGCCACCCGTGCCGTGGAACGTGAAGACGAGGGGCGCGCCCGGCGCGCCCCCGGTTTCCGAAAAGACGTGGTCAGTCATCGATCGGCTCGAGCCGCTTTTCCAGTTGCGGGCGCAGGTGTTCGTGCTGCGTCGGCAGGCGCAGCGCCTCGCCCAAGTGCGCGGTGTCCTCGTCCCGGTCGAACCCGGGTTCATTGGTCGCGACCTCGAACAGCACGCCGCCGGGAGTCCGGAAATAGATCGCCCAGAAGTAATCCCGGTCGATCACCGGCGTCACCTGGTAGCCGGTGTCCATCAGCGCCTTGCGCACCTCCAGCTGCTTCTCGCGGTTGTCCACCGAGAAGGCGATGTGGTGCACGCTGCCGGCACCCTGGTCGGCGCGGCCTGCATCGACCTCAGTGATGTCCATCACCTGCGCCTCGTTGCCGTTGGGCACGCGGAAACGGGTGACGTTGTTCTCCGCATCGTCCTTCTCGTAGCCCATGAAGCGCAGCAGTTCCGCACTGGCCTGCGCATCCCGTTGCGACAGCCGCAGATCGGCGGAGTGGAAGCCGCGGATCGCCACGTCGGCAGGGACATCGGCAACCCAGGGGGCGCGGTCATCCTCGGTCGCGACAAGCGCAAAGCCGTCACCGTCCGGGCCCTTGAACATCAGCCGCTGCTCGCCAAGCCGGTCCGTGCGGATCAGCCCGTCGACCTTGTGCTCGGCCAGCCGGGTTTCCCAGAAGGGCAGGGCGTCCTTCGGCACGCTGAACACGGTCGTGCCGACCTCGCCGGTGCCGGGACGGCCAGGGCTGGCGTTCGGGAAGGGGAAATAGGTCATCACCGTGCCGGGCGTGCCGATCTCGTCGCCGTAGTACAGGTGATAGACGTCCGGGGCGTCGAAGTTCACCGTCTTCTTGACCCGTCGCAGGCCAAGAACCTTGGTGAAGAAATCGTTGTTCTCCTGCGCGCCTGAGGCGAGCGAGGTCACGTGGTGCAGTCCGTTGATCTGGGTCAGCATGGCTGGGTTCTCCTTCATGGCAAGGATATAGCGGCTGCGGTCCAACAAGGTAGTCCAAGCGTCCGCGCCCGATCGGTGCGAAAATGCACACATATAAAAAGAAAAGGCCCCGACCGTGCAGTCGGGACCCTCAGGTTTGATCGATCCGGCGGAGCGTCCGCTCAGACGAAGAACTGTGCGCCGTTCGCAGAGATCGTGGAGCCGTTGATGAAACCCGCGTCGTCGGAGGCGAGGAACACGACACAGCGCGCGATTTCCTCCGGCTCGCCAAGGCGGCCCGCCGGGATCTGGGCGATGATCGACTCGCGTACCTTTTCCGGCACCGCCATGACCATCTCGGTCGCGATGTAGCCCGGGCAGATCGCGTTCGCGGTGATGCCGGCGCGGGCGCCTTCCTGCGCCAGCGACTTCACGATGCCGAGGTCGCCCGCCTTGGTTGCGGCATAGTTCACCTGCGCGAACTGTCCCTTCTGGCCGTTGATCGACGAGATCACGATGACCCGCCCGAACTTGCGCTCGCGCATGCCCGGCCAGACCGGGTGCACGGTGTTGAACACGCCGGTCAGGTTGGTGTCGATCACCTCTTTCCATTGTTCGGGGGTCATCTTGTGGAACGGCGCGTCACGGGTGATGCCCGCGTTGGCGACGACCACGTCGATGGGACCCAGGTCCGCTTCGACCTGCGCGATACCCGCCTTGGACGATTCGTAGTCCGCGACGTTCCACTTGTAGGTCTTGATGCCGGTCTCTTGGGTGAACGCGGCGGCCTTCTCGTCGTTGCCTGCATAGGTGGCGGCGACAGTGTAGCCCTCCGCCTTCAGCGCCTTCGAGATGGCCTCACCGATGCCGCGGCTGCCGCCGGTGACGAGTGCAACTCTTGCCATGGGAACTCCTCCAGTCAGTGGCTTAATCGTTGGTAACTTTGTTACCTTCCTGTTTTAACTTGCGCAACAAAGTTGCTTTAATTTTCTCCGCTTCTGCGGTTTTTATACAGTTTCCGGCCTCAGACCCCTCCAAGGTAACGCTCTGCATCGCGTTCCCCCAGGGCCCAGGTGTCCCGCAGCTTCTGCGGGTCGGTGAAATCTATCTTGTCGGCGGGCGTCTCCCTGCCCGGCCAGACGTAGGTTCGGCCCGCCACATCGGGCAGCTTCTTGTACTCGCGGGTCAGCAGCACCAGCGTCTCGCCCTTGTCGGGCACGGGCATCGGCGCCTGGTCGGCCATGCCGCCGTCGACCACCCGCCGTCCTTCCCACAGGGGAGGCTCGAACACCGGGGGGATGACTGCGGCCGCGCTCACGAGGTCGGCGAGCCGCCCGTCGCGCGCCGCGGCATTTGCGTCGATCAGGTTCGACGTCAGGCCCATCTTCTCCGCCCAGTTGAAATGCGGCGATCCGACGATGTGCAGTTCCGCCTCGTAGGTGGCCGCCAGCGCGGTGCCTGTCAGCGTCGCCAGGCCCGTCTCCGGCGGATGCGCGATCTGGATCTGGAAGGCGGGACCCTCCGCCACCTTGCGCGTCGCCTCATCGTCCAGCACGCGGTTGACCACGTCGCAATACAGTTCCTGATGCGGGGTGATGCCGTTCTCGTCCGCCTCGAACAGGTCGATGTTCGTGTCGCGCCGTTCGAAGGCGTCGCACATCGTGTCCAGCAGGCGGCGTTCGATGCCCGCGATCCACGCAGCCCCCGCCAGCGCACCGCCGCTGACGCCGGTCACACGTTCGGGCGCGAAGGACATGTCCTGCGCGAGCCGGGTCAGGAAGCCGCCCTGCCAGAAGCAGCGCAGCCCACCACCGGAAAAGACGATCTGGGCGGGGTCTTCGGGAAGTCTTGTCATGAAGGGAAACGGGCCCCGAAGGGCCCGCCTCTGTTCCGTCTTACGGACGCTCGACGCAGAGCGCGACGCCCATGCCGCCACCGATGCAGAGCGTGGCGAGGCCCTTCTTGGCGTCGCGGCGCTTCATCTCGAACAGCAGGGTGTTCAGGACACGGCAGCCCGAAGCACCGATCGGGTGGCCGATGGCGATGGCGCCGCCGTTCACGTTCACGATGGCCGGATCCCAGCCCATGTCCTTGTTCACGGCACAGGCCTGTGCGGCGAAGGCCTCGTTGGCTTCCACGAGGTCGAGGTCGCTCACCGACCAGCCGGCCTTTTCCAGCGCCTTGCGCGATGCGTGGATCGGGCCGACGCCCATGATCGACGGATCGAGACCGGCGGTCGCGTAGGACGCGATGCGGGCCAGCGGCTCGATCCCGCGCTTCTCGGCGTCGTCGGCGGACATCAGCAGGACACCGGCGGCGCCGTCGTTGATGCCGGAGGCGTTTGCCGCGGTCACGGAGCCGTCCTTGGTGAAGGCCGGACGCAGTTTCTGCATGGCGTCCATCGTGGCGCCGTGGCGGATGTACTCATCCTTGTCCATGACGATGTCGCCCTTGCGGGTCTTGATGGTGAAGGGGATCACCTCGTCGTCGAACTTGCCGGCCTTCTGCGCGGCCTCGGCCTTGTTCTGGGATGCGACGGCGAATTCGTCCTGCATCTCGCGGGTGATCTGCCACTGGTCGGCCACGTTCTCGGCGGTCTGGCCCATGTGGTAGCCGTTGAACGCGTCCCAGAGGCCGTCCTTGATCATCGTGTCGATGTATTTGACGTCGCCCATCTTGTGCGCCTGACGCAGGTTCTGCGCGTGGGGGCTCATGGACATGTTTTCCTGGCCGCCGGCGCAGACGATGGCGGCGTCGCCCAGCATGATGTGCTGCGCACCCAGTGCCACGGCGCGCAGGCCCGAGCCGCAGACCTGGTTGATGCCCCATGCGGCCGATTCCTTCGGCAGCCCCGCATTGATGTGCGCCTGACGGGCAGGGTTCTGGCCCTGAGCGGCGGTCAGAACCTGGCCGAGAATGGTTTCCGAAACCTCGTCCTTCGAGATGCCTGCACGGGCGACCAGCGCCTCCAGCACGGCAGCACCCAGATCGTGCGCCGGGGTGTTGGCGAACGAGCCGCCAAAGCTGCCGACGCCGGTGCGGGCAGCGCTTGCGATAACGACATTGGTCATGTGGTGTCCTCCTGGCCAAGCGTAAATGTAAACGCGAGCCCGCGGGGCGCGGACCGCTTCTGTCTCGCCTGTCGAGGGAATGGACTAAACGATTTTTCCACCCTCCAAAAGAGGCAGGGTGTCTCAGAGCGACGTTGCGTCAGGCCTGTCGGCGGGTCTTCTCTGCCCGCCATGCGGGTGTGACCGTGGGTGCCGCGTAGAGATAACCCTGAAGGCAATCGACGCCCAGGCGGGCGAGGCAGTCGGCATCTGCCTGCGTCTCGACGCATTCGGCGACAGTGAACATGTCGAAGTGTTCGGAAATGCTGACCATGGCGCCGACAAGGACCTGGTTGTCGGGATCCTTGGCAATGCCGCGACAGAATTCCCCGTCGATCTTCAGGATGTCGAAGCTGAAGTCCTTGAAATGCCGCAGAGCGGTGTAGCCGGAGCCGAAATCGTCGATGGCGAAGGTGATTCCCTTCTTGCGCAAGTCGTCCATGAAGGTGGTGACCAGTTCGGGCACCAGCATGGCGGAGTGTTCCGTGATCTCGAGAATCAGCCGTTCGGCCACGGTGGGGTCGTCGGAGATGCCCCGATGCAGCGTGCGCATCCACTTCTTGTAGCCGATGGACCGCGCCGACATGTTGACCGACAGCCGCAAGCTCGGCACGCGGCGCAGCTCGCTCAGGCCCTTTTCCAATGCGATGCAGTCCAGAAGCCGCCCGTACTCGGTGTCTTCGACGGTATCGATGAACTCTCCGGCGGGAATCACCCGCCCGGTGTCGTCGAGGACGCGAATCAGCCCCTCCTGGAAGGCGGCCCGGTCCGGTTGCGCCGCCTGCACGACCGGCTGGAAGGCGAGGATGACCTGACGATGCTGGATCGCACGGCGCACCATGTCCATGACGCCCGCGTCGCGCGCGTCGACCGCGTGTTCGAGGGCATTGCGCGGGCCGGTGGTGATCTTCGGCATGGGGGGGGCGCTCCGTGTTCGCCGGGGGAGTAGGTGTGGCGGCATTTGAAAGGCGCGGGGTTAAGTCCGGTTTAAAGCGCGCCTTTGCGTCGAATTGGACCCGCCGGCGGGGCAGAGGCTTGACTCTCCACCGGGGCAGTGTATTTGGGCCGCTCCATTGGTGTTGGTGGCCCCCGCAAGGGGATGCCTGTCACTCCGGGGCGCGGGGCAACCCGTCCGGGGAGAGGACAACGCCCTTCGAAACACAAAGAAGGAGATCAGCCGTGACCAAACGCACGACTGCCAAGTACAAGATTGACCGCCGCATGGGCGAAAACATCTGGGGCCGCCCGAAGTCCCCGGTCAACCGCCGCGAGTACGGCCCCGGCCAGCACGGCCAGCGCCGCAAGCAGAAGATGTCCGACTTCGGCCTTCAGCTGCGCGCCAAGCAGAAGCTGAAGGGCTACTACGGCGACCTGACCGAAAAGCAATTCCGCCGCATCTTCTCGGACGCGGAACGTGCGAAGGGTGACACCGGCGAGCTGCTGATCGGCCTGCTCGAGCGCCGCCTCGACGCCGTCGTCTACCGCGCCAAGTTCGTGCCGACCGTCTTCGCCGCCCGCCAGTTCGTGAACCACGGCCACGTGACCGTGAACGGCCAGCGCGTGAACATCCCGTCCTACCGCGTGAAGGAAGGCGACGTGATCGAGGTCCGCGAGAAGTCCAAGCAGATGGCCGCCATCCTCGAAGCGACCCAGCTGCCGGAGCGTGACGTTCCCGACTACGTCGAAGTCGACCACAACAAGCTGACCGCGACCTTCGTGCGCACCCCGGGCCTCTCGGACGTGCCGTACCCGGTGATCATGGAACCGAACCTGGTCATCGAATACTACGCACAGAACTAAGCGTACCCCGGCTTTGCCGGCATGTGTTCGGGGCCGTCCTTCGGGGCGGCCCTTTCGCGTTTCCGGGGCCCAGCACCGTGCTGCCCTGCGGACGGTCGGGTGGCGTGAGGTTCGGCGCCCTGACCGTGGCACGCCGGCAAAGGGCCACGCGGGGCAGGGCGGACGCAGGGGCGCCGTCACCCTGCGATGGGCTCCGGACAAAACAAAACCGCCGCGGCATTCATGGCGCGCGGCGGTTTGAAATCAAAGGGACGCGTGGCCCCTGAATTCAGACGTAGAACACGTCGCGGAAAACGTGACGTGCGATTTCATCGCGCTTCAGGCCGCGCTTTGCCAGGTCCGCATCGGACATTGCGTGCAGACGCTCGATTTCCTTCATGCGGTGGCTGCTCTCGGCGATGCGGGCGAGGCCCTCCATCATGCCGTTGAACATGTCCGCCAGGACGTTGCGGCGCGGTGCGCTCTCGTGTGTGATATGTGCCATTTTCTTGCCTCTTCGGTTGGGTTGCCCCTCCGTGACAACAAGTTATGCCGCAGTGCGGCGATCTTCCAGTGCGGATGCAGCATACCCGCCACAGCGCTCATGCATGGCTGATGAACCGAGGCTCAGGGACCGTCCCGCCCCGACGCCGGCAAACGGCCACTGGACCTTTGACCTCCCGGACCTTATCACGCCACCGGATACCCGCCTGCCGATCCGTCCCCGGAGGAATACATGTCGCGCTATGACCCCGCCAGCATCGAGCCGAAGTGGCAGAAGGCCTGGGAAGACGCCCTGACCTTCAAGGCCACCCGCGAGGGTGACAAGCCCAAGTACTACGTGCTGGAGATGTTCCCCTATCCGTCGGGCCGCATCCACATCGGTCACGTCCGCAACTACACGATGGGCGACGTGATCGCGCGGTACAAGAAACAGAACGGCTTCAACGTGCTGCACCCGATGGGCTTCGACGCCTTCGGGATGCCGGCCGAGAACGCGGCCATGGCGTCCGGCGGGCACCCGAAGGACTGGACCTACGGCAACATCGACACGATGGTCGGCCAGATGAAGCCGCTGGGCTTCGGCCTCGACTGGTCGCGGATGTTCGCCACCTGCGATCCCGAATACTACGGCCAGCAGCAGGCGCTGTTCATCGACATGCTGTCCGAGGGGCTGGTCTACCGCAAGAATGCCGTGGTGAACTGGGACCCGGTCGACATGACCGTTCTGGCGAACGAGCAGGTGATCGACGGCAAGGGCTGGCGCTCCGGCGCCGAAGTCGAGCGCCGCGAACTGACGCAGTGGTTCTTCAAGATCTCCGACATGGCGGGCGAGCTTCTCGATGCCATCGACGGGCTGGACGACTGGCCCGCGAAGGTGAAGCTGATGCAGGCCAACTGGATCGGCCGGTCGCGCGGGCTGCAGTTCGCCTGGTCGCTGACGGAGCCGTCGCACGGCTTCGAGGCCATCGACGTCTACACCACCCGCCCCGACACGCTTCTGGGCGCGTCCTTCCTCGGGCTGTCCCCGGATCATCCGCTGACCAAGGCGCTTGAGCAGGACAACCCCGAGCTGGCCAGCGCCGTTGCGGCGATGCGCAAGGGCGGCACCACCGAAGAGGCGCTGGAAAAGGCGGAGAAGCTGGGCTTCGACACCGGACTGAAGGTGAAGCACCCGCTCGACCCCTCGTGGGAAGTGCCGGTCTGGATCGCCAACTTCATCCTGATGGACTACGGCACGGGCGCGATCTTCGGCTCTCCGGCGCACGACCAGCGCGACCTCGACTTCTGCCGCAAGTACGATCTGCCGGTGATCGACACCTTCCTGTCGCTCGACAACCCGGAGCCGGTGACCGACACCGCCTTCATCCCGCCGAAGACGGAGAAGGTGAAGTGGGTCAATCACTTCGCCGGTCTCGACGTGGCGACCGGGCAGGAAGCCGTCGACACCACCATCGACTGGATGGAGGCGAAGGGTCTGGGCCAGGGCGTCGAGAAATTCCGCCTGCGCGACTGGGGCCTGTCCCGCCAGCGCTACTGGGGCTGCCCGATTCCGGTCGTGCATTGCGACGACTGCGGCGTGGTGCCGGAGAAGAAGGAAAACCTGCCCGTCAGGCTGCCCGACGACGTGACCTTCGACGTGCCGGGCAACCCGCTCGACCGGCACCCGACGTGGCGCGAATGCGCCTGTCCGACCTGTGGCAAGCCCGCGAAGCGCGAGACCGACACAATGGACACCTTCGTGGACTCCTCGTGGTACTTCGCCCGCTTCACCGCGCCGCGCGCCGAGACGCCGACCGACCTGGAGGACGCTGCCTACTGGATGAACGTCGACCAGTACATCGGCGGCATCGAGCACGCGATCCTGCACCTGCTCTATTCCCGCTTCTTCGCCCGTGCGATGATCCGCACCGGCCACCTGCCGGAAAAATCCGCCGAGCCGTTCAACGCGCTCTTCACGCAGGGCATGGTCACGCACGCGATCTACCAGACGAAGGGGGCGGACGGACGGCCCGTCTACCACTACCCCGAGGATGTCGAACTGCGCGATGGCGGCGGCTTCCTGAAGGACGGCACGGCGGTCGAGATCATCCCGTCGGCCAAAATGTCGAAGTCGAAGAACAACGTGGTGGACCCGATGAACATCATCGCCACCTACGGTGCAGACACCGCGCGCTGGTTCGTGCTGTCCGACTCGCCCCCGGAACGGGACGTGGAATGGACCGCCGCCGGGGCAGAGGCCGCCTCGAAACACCTGGCGCGCGTCTACCGCATCGCCTCCGAGATCGCGGGCGCCGAGGTGCCGCCGACGCAGGAGGATGCCGCGCTCCTGAAGGAGACGCACAAGGCGATCCACGACGTGACGATGGGTGTCGAAAGCTTCGGCTTCAACGCCGCCATCGCCAAGCTCTACGCCTTCACCAACACGCTGTCGAAGTCCCGCGCCGGGACCGAGACGAAGCGCTTCGCGGCGAAGACGCTGGCGCAGCTCATGTCGCCGATGACCCCGCACCTCGCGGAGGAGATCTGGCAGACGCTGGGCGGCGAGGGGCTGATCGCCGATGCCGCATGGCCCAAGGCCGACCCGAAGATGCTGGTCGAGGATACGGTGACGCTGCCGATCCAGGTCAACGGCAAGCGCCGGGGCGAGATCGACGTGCCGAAGGACCTGGCGAAGGAAGAGGTTGAAAAGCTGGTCCTGGCACACGAAGCTGTGGTGAAGGCCCTCGACGGGGGCCAGCCGAAGAAGCTGATCGTGGTGCCGGGGCGGATCGTGAATGTGGTCGTCTGAGACGAAAACGGGAAACCTGAACCGCCGCGCGGCGCTGGCGGGCCTCGGTGCACTGTCGCTGGCGGCCTGCGGCTTCACGCCGGTCTATGCGCCGGGCGGCGGCGGGTCGCGGCTTTTGAACGCCGTGTCGCTCCAGGCCCCCGATGACGACCGCCGCTACGTCTTCAACCGCCGCTTCGAAGAGCGCCTTGGCCGTCCCGCAAGCGGTGCGCCCTACGCGCTGACGGTGCGGATCCAGGTGACGGAGCAGGACATCGGCGTGACCTCGACCGGCAACATCACGCGCTACCGGCTGATCGGGCGGGTGTTCTACACCCTCACCGATGCCGGCACCGGCGCGGTCCTGCACGACGGCCGGACCAACGCCTTCACCGGCTATTCGACCACCGGCTCGACCGTGGCGACCAGCGCTGCGGAACGCGACGCGGAAGAGCGCCTGATGGTCATTCTTGCCGACCAGATGATCGACGACCTGTTGCTGCGCGCCGCCGACTTCCCGGACCCCGCGTCGCCCGCATGAAGCTGACGCCGCGCGACGCAGACGCCTTCTTCCGCAAGCCCGATCCCAAGGCGGCGGGCCTGCTGATCTACGGCGAGGACACGATGCGCGTCGCGATGAAGCGGCAGGAGGTCGTCGCCAATCTCACCGGACCGGCCGCCGACGAGGAGATGCGCATCACCCGCCTGAACGGCGCCGACCTGCGCCGCGATCCGGCGGCGCTGCTGGACGCGGTGAAGGCCACGGGCTTCTTCCCCGGCGCCCGTGCCGTTGTGGTGGAAGAGGCCGGTGACGGCGCGACCGACGCGCTGAAGGCCGCGCTGGACGACTGGCGGGAAGGCGACGCCACCATCGTCGCAACCGGCGGATCGCTCGCCGCCAAATCTGCCCTGCGCAAGCTGTTCGAAGGGTCGAAACGCGCCTTTGCCGCAGCGCTCTACAACAATCCGCTAACCCGCTCGGAGATCGAGGCAGAGCTGAAACGCGCCGGCATCGCCGAGGTCGGCCGCGATGCCATGGGGGCGCTCGAGGTGCTGGGCCGCGACCTGACGCCCGGCGACTTCCGCATGACGCTCGAGAAGATCGCGCTCTACAAGCTGAACGACAGCTCGCCGCTGTCGGTTGCGGAGGTGGAGCTGAATGCCCCCGCTTCCTTCGAGTCCGACGTGGACGACGTGTTCAACATCCTCGCCGAGGGCCGCACCGACGAGATCGCACCGGTCATGCAACGCCTGTCGGGGCAGGGGGTCACGCCGGTCACGCTGCTGATCATGGGCACCCGCCATTTCCGCATGCTCTACACGCTGGTGTCGGCACCGGGCGGCCCGGTGCAGGGCATCGGACGCCTGCGCCCGCCGGTCTTCGGCCCTCGGCGCGACCGCATCCTGCGCCAGGCGCAGGGCTGGCGTCTCGACCGGCTGGAAGCGGCGCTGGAGCTTCTCCTGGACACCGACCTGACCCTTCGCAGCGCGGGCCAGAAGGCCCCGGCCTTCGCGCTGGTCGAACGCGCGTTCGTCCGTCTGGCTTACCTCGCCCGCCGGTAGGCGATTGGCAGCGGCTCCTTGCAACGCTCCTGACACGCATGGGTTGAGCGATTTGCTGCCCATGCACTTTCTGGTGCCTTGCGGTTGGTTAACGGGACAAGCATCCTGACCGCGACGTCAGAGGGAGCAGCCATGACATTCACTGTTTACGGCGCGGTGCGCAGCCGGACGTTCCGCGTTCTGTGGATGCTCGAGGAACTCGACGTGACCTACCTGCACATCCCCATGCAGCCGCAGTCGGACGAGGTGCGGGCGCTGACACCCTCGGGCAAGATCCCGGTGCTGGACGTCGACGGCACATGCCTGAGCGACAGCTCGGCGATCCTGACCTATCTCGCGGACAGCCATCGCCGCTTCACCTGTCCCGCAGGCAGCCTCGACCGAGCGCGGCAGGACGCCTTCACCTTCCGCATCCTCGACGAGATCGAAGCGCCGCTGTGGTGCGCCGCCCGGCACAGCTTCGTTCTGCCGGAAGAGGCCAGGGTGCCCGAGATCAAGCCGGCCTGCCGCGCCGATTACGCCGTCGCCATCGCGCGGCTCTTCGACGAGGTCGAGGGCCCCTTCCTGATGGGGGAGGAGATGACGGTGCCGGATTTCATCCTCGGCCATTGCGGCGGCTGGGCACGGTCGGCGAATTTTCCCGATCCGCCGCAGGCCTTCGCCGACTACCTCGACCGCCTGCGCGACCGCCCGGCGTTCCAGACGGCCCTGGGGTAGGGTGGCGCAAAGCCCCACCCTACGGGGGCGT